>NZ_JBWDOG010000056.1:0-503 GCF_056269115.1 Patulibacter ginsengiterrae | reverse complement strand
AGTCAGTAAGATTTTTGATAGTACCAGTAACTGTTTGACCTTCTTCAAGCTGAGCAAGAAGAGCTTCACGGTCAGCTGAAGATTCAGCTTCCATAACAGCACGACGAGATACAACAACGTTGTTACGTTTAGCATCAAGTTTGATTACTTTAAATTCTAACTCTTTACCTTCTAAGTGAGTAGTATCACGAATAGGACGAGTATCAACTAAAGAACCTGGAAGGAACGCACGAACTGGACCGATGTCAACAGTGAAACCGCCTTTAACTTTACCAGAGATAACACCAGTAACGATTTCGCCGTCTTCAAAGATTTTTTCAAGTTTAGTCCAAGTTTCAGCACGTTTCGCTTTTTCACGTGATAAAACTGTTTGACCCATGCCGTTGTCAAGCGCTTCAACAACAACATCAACAGTGTCGCCAACTTGAACTTCAAGTTCGCGTTGTTCATTTAAGAATTCAGCGCGGTCAACAATACCTTCTGATTTAAGGCCAGTGTCAACT
>NZ_JBWDOG010000055.1:0-512 GCF_056269115.1 Patulibacter ginsengiterrae | reverse complement strand
GCAGCCATTTTTTGGTGTGAAGATGCAGCAAGTTCGTCTTGTGCTTCACGTGCAATACCCCATTCAAGCGCAGTAATAGCTTGGTGATCACCCATAGAAAGACCTGTGCGTGGCTCACCATTTTTTGGCGCATCCATCAAGTCTTTTAGGTTGATTTTAGTTAAAGCTTTTAAACGGTCTTTACCCGTTTTTGCAATGTTGAGTTCAAGCAATGCTTTACGTAAACCATCACCAAACGCAATTGGTGCATCAGAAGTCGTATCTACACCACCAGCCACACCCACTTCAATTTGGCCCAGTGCGATTTTGTTGGCAACTAAGAAAGCTGCTTGTAAGCCAGTACCACATGCTTGTTGAATATCGTAAGCAGGTGTTTCTGGTGCAAGTGCAGTGTTTAGTACACATTCACGGGTCATGTTAAAGTCACGGCTGTGCTTAAGAACAGCACCAGCAACCACCTCACCAAGGCGTTGACCTTGAAGGTTAAAACGTTCAACAAGACCGTTTAGCGC
>NZ_JBWDOG010000054.1:0-516 GCF_056269115.1 Patulibacter ginsengiterrae | reverse complement strand
AATGCCGTCAGGTCATTGCAGATCGGCAAGGGCATGCGGTGATTCCACCTAGAAAAAATGCGAAACAATGGAAAGATACAAAGAGTAGCTCGCTAGAGCGAAATGAATTACTTCGAACAATTAAACGTTTAGGCAGGACACTATGGAAAAAATGGTCAGGCTATCATCGGCGAAGTTTGGTTGAAACTAAGATGCATTGCATCAAATTATTAGGAGATAAACTCAGTGCAAGGAGTTTTGATAGCCAAGTGAATGAAATCCATGCACGTGTAGCAGTCCTTAACAGATTTACGGAATTAGGTCGACCACTTACCCAAGTTACGCCTTAAATTTGGCTCAATTAGGGGCGCTTTGCATTTCAAATCTTTGTGCAACAAAGCCCATCGAAAATGGCATTATTGTCCCCACAGATTGGTGGGCAATTGTGTTTAACCCATCCTTCCCCTACCGATTTGCCCATATGGCAGCAGCGGCCTTCCTAGTCTCATCACTTTTGGTGGTTGGCACCGCCGCATG
>NZ_JBWDOG010000053.1:0-523 GCF_056269115.1 Patulibacter ginsengiterrae | reverse complement strand
GAAATGGTCAACAACGCTCATCTCATCTTTGTTGAACTGCGCTGCTAAAGTTTTTTCAGCTAGAGCAAAACCAACTGCGTTTGCAATCCCCTGACCAAGTGGGCCAGTCGTAGTTTCAATACCTGGTGCATAACCTAATTCTGGGTGACCCGGCGTTTTAGAGTGCAGTTGACGGAATGCTTTTAAATCTTCAATTGATAAATCATAGCCCGTAAGGTGCAATAACGCATATTGCAGCATAGAGCCATGACCATTTGATAGTACAAAACGGTCACGGTTCGCCCATTGAGGGTTAGTCGGGTTATGGTTGAAAAACTCACGCCATACCACATCAGCGATATCAGCCATCCCCATTGGCGCACCTGGATGTCCAGAGTTTGCTTTTTGCACAGCATCCATTGCCAATACACGAATTGCGTTTGCAATACGACGTTCGTTAAGCGGGGTTGTCATAGGTCAGAGTCCAAACAAATGATTTAAAGAGTAAGATGAATAGAATTCAAAGATAGGTGTATTGTCTTAA
>NZ_JBWDOG010000052.1:0-567 GCF_056269115.1 Patulibacter ginsengiterrae | reverse complement strand
AAGCAAAACTGAATATGGCATTACCTGCGCCTTATTACCTGCTAGTCATGACGGTGTCCAAGTCGGTGCACGACATAATCCCGGTTCACCCTTTATGAATGGCACGGTCGATGGACAAGATGTTTTTATCCCACTCGATTGGATTATTGGTGGGGTGGAAAATGCAGGTAAAGGTTGGCGCATGCTGATGGAGTGCTTAGCCGTAGGTCGTGGGATTTCACTGCCAGCGCTCTCCACTGCTTCCGCTGAAATGGCCTATTTAAGTGTCGGTGCTTTTGCCAAAGTTCGCCAACAATTTAAAATTTCTGTAGGACATTTTGAAGGCGTGCAAGAAGCCACCAGTGATATTGCCAGCGGTGCGTATATGTTAGAAGCTTTTCGCTATATGGTGACTTGTGGTTTAAATGAAGGTGGAAAACCTGCTGTGATGACAGCTATGGCCAAATACTATGCCACCGAAACCATGCGTAAAATTGTCAATCACGGAATGGATGTCGTTGGCGGACGGGCAGTACAAATGGGGCCGCGCAATTTTTTAGCATTGAATTATCAAGCCATCCCTATTTC
>NZ_JBWDOG010000051.1:0-568 GCF_056269115.1 Patulibacter ginsengiterrae | reverse complement strand
GGGTAAATTTAATTTAAATGCTTTAGTTAAGTCGGATAAAAAGCCGAATGAGGCTGCAAAACTTTGGTTTGAAAAGCTGTTGGTACGTGTTGGATTGCCTGCACAGCTTTCAGAAGCAGTGATTGATTGGCAAGATGAAGATGATGAAGTCAGTGGGCCGATGGGTGCTGAATCTGCTTATTATCAAAGTTTAGCTCAGGGTTACTTGGCGCCAAATCGTACTTTTTATAATGTTGAACAGTTGAAGTTGGTGCGGGGTTTTGAGGGGCGCAACTATCAACTGATTGCACCTTATGTGAGTGCTTTGCCGAGCAATGAGTTAAAGGTGAATGTAAATACTGCACCTGCGCTGGTGTTGGCTAGCATTGATCCTAAGTTGGATGTATCTGCTATTCAAAATTTACAAAAGCAAAGACAGGCCAATTTGGAGCATTTTTCCAATGTTAATGAACTGTGGGAGGTTGATCCATTTAAACAAGTGGACGAGGCTCAGCGGGCTGCTGTTAATGATTTTCTCGGGGTACAATCGAACTATTTTAAAGCCAGAATTGAAGTGTTGCTGAGTGAG
>NZ_JBWDOG010000050.1:0-588 GCF_056269115.1 Patulibacter ginsengiterrae | reverse complement strand
CCAGTTTGGCAATAATTTCTTCCAAGGTCATACGGCCTTGACCGATATGGTTATTGTCTTGGAACACCATCGGTACAGCCATGATTTTGCGTTCTTCAACTTCATCTTGGAAGAATGCACCATCAATCATAGTTGCTGTCGTGCCTGGGTTGTAAATAGCAATCAGGTTCAACGCTTGCACCACGTCTGGACAGTTATGACAGCTTAAAGACACAAAGACGTCAAAGTCAGACTGGATGCCCAAAGCTTTGATTGAAGCTAAAACTTCATCCGATACTTTGGGTGCATAACCTGAGGTTTGTAACAATGCCAAAATCAAAGAGGTGAACTCATGTCCCATCGGTAAACCCGCAAAGAAGACACGAGGCTCTTCACCGGCTTTTGCCACACCAAAGCTAGGTGCACGTGAGTTTTGACCATCAAAACGTGCAGTCACCAGCGGAGACAGTGCTGCAACCTCTTCAACCAATTCTTTGATTTTGTCTGATTTCTCAGAACCGTTCAAAGTCGCAACCAATTCAATCGGAGCTTCAAGGCGTTCAAGAAGTGTTTTTAATTGAGCTGAAGTATTTTGATCTAACATTGTTA
>NZ_JBWDOG010000049.1:0-598 GCF_056269115.1 Patulibacter ginsengiterrae | reverse complement strand
ATGGCGGTACCTTCTAGCCGAGATTTAGCTGAACAACTGGGTGTTGGTAGAAATACGGTCACCATTGCGTATCAACAATTGGTTGCTGAGCGAATTTTGGAATCTAAACAGCGGAGTGGACATTTTGTCTGTTTAAATTTCCAGATTGATAGTAGTGAGAGTAAAACCATTCGGACTACATCAAAAGCGACGACCTGGGGTGCTCGCTTTTGTATACGACCTTCAGCACAAAGGCATTTAACTAAACCAAGTGATTGGATGAATTATTCCTATCCTTTTATTTATGGTCAGCCAGATGCGGAAAGCTTTCCTGCTTCAGCTTGGAGGGAATGTGCATTACGTGCCTTATCTGCAAAAGATGCCTCAATATGGTCACAAGATATTACTCAACAGGGGGACGACGCTTATCTCATAAATGCAATCCGTCAGCATATTTTGCCCACGCGAGGCATCATGGCTCAAGAGAACGAAATCTTGTTAACCGTAGGGAGTCAGCATGGATTATATATGTTGGCGACGTTATTAATGCGGCAGAATCATGTGATTGGTGTCGAATAACCTGGTTATCCAGATGCACGTAATATATTTTTGCTACAGA
>NZ_JBWDOG010000048.1:0-621 GCF_056269115.1 Patulibacter ginsengiterrae | reverse complement strand
GCGCTGTCTCCAGCAGAGACTCAGTGAAATCGAATTCGCCGTGAAGATGCGGTGTACCCGCGGCTAGACGGAAAGACCCCGTGAACCTTTACTGCAGCTTGACATTGAACTTTGATCTTACTTGTGTAGGATAGGTGGGAGGCTTTGAAACCGAGACGCTAGTTTCGGTGGAGCCAATCTTGAAATACCACCCTGGTAATATTGAGGTTCTAACTCTGTCCCGTTATCCGGGACGAGGACCATGTCTGGTGGGTAGTTTGACTGGGGCGGTCTCCTCCTAAAGAGTAACGGAGGAGTACGAAGGTGCGCTCAGCGTGGTCGGAAATCACGCGTAGAGTATAAAGGCAAAAGCGCGCTTAACTGCGAGACCCACAAGTCGAGCAGGTACGAAAGTAGGTCTTAGTGATCCGGTGGTTCTGTATGGAAGGGCCATCGCTCAACGGATAAAAGGTACTCTGGGGATAACAGGCTGATACCGCCCAAGAGTTCATATCGACGGCGGTGTTTGGCACCTCGATGTCGGCTCATCTCATCCTGGGGCTGAAGCAGGTCCCAAGGGTATGGCTGTTCGCCATTTAAAGAGGTACGCGAGCTGGGTTTAGAACGTCGTGAGACAGTTCG
>NZ_JBWDOG010000047.1:0-629 GCF_056269115.1 Patulibacter ginsengiterrae | reverse complement strand
TAGGAGAGTCGAACTCCTGACCTCCTGCGTGCAAAGCAGGCGCTCTACCAACTAAGCTAAGTCCCCAGCTTATCATTTTTGATTCGATGTATCAGATTATAGCCTGCGCACTCACTCACGTTCGTTTGCCTTGCGCTTCGCCTTAAAGCAGTGCTTTAAGTCTTGCTCATGGTGGGTCTGACAAGACTTGAACTTGTGACCCCACGCTTATCAAGCGTGTGCTCTAACCAACTGAGCTACAGACCCTCAGATACATCGTCATGAAGAACAACTTGTTGTGGATTCTTACCAATCGTCAATCTTTCGTTAAGGAGGTGATCCAGCCGCAGGTTCCCCTACGGCTACCTTGTTACGACTTCACCCCAGTCATCGGCCACACCGTGGTAAGCGTCCTCCTTGCGGTTAGACTACCTACTTCTGGTGCAACAAATTCCCATGGTGTGACGGGCGGTGTGTACAAGGCCCGGGAACGTATTCACCGCGGCATTCTGATCCGCGATTACTAGCGATTCCGACTTCATGGAGTCGAGTTGCAGACTCCAATCCGGACTACGATCGGCTTTTTGAGATTAGCATCCACTCGCGTGGTAGCAACCCTTTGTACCGACCATTGTAGCACGTGTGTAGCC
>NZ_JBWDOG010000046.1:0-650 GCF_056269115.1 Patulibacter ginsengiterrae | reverse complement strand
GAGGTACGCGAGCTGGGTTTAGAACGTCGTGAGACAGTTCGGTCCCTATCTACCGTGGGCGTTGGAAATTTGAGAGGATCTGCTCCTAGTACGAGAGGACCAGAGTGGACGAACCTCTGGTGTACCGGTTGTGACGCCAGTCGCATCGCCGGGTAGCTATGTTCGGAAGGGATAACCGCTGAAAGCATCTAAGCGGGAAGCCTACCTCAAGATAAGATTTCCCTAGGACTTTATGTCCTCTAAAGAGCCGTTGAAGACTACGACGTTGATAGGTTGGATGTGGAAGCATAGTGATATGTGAAGCTGACCAATACTAATTGCTCGTGAGGCTTGACTATACAACACCCAAACAGTTGGTGTTGTGGTTCAAATCACTGCAAACAACTTGATTTAGTTATAAAGCTAGATAAAATATCCAACTCAAATATACCTGTTAATAACTCATTTGATGAAAGTTAGGCACGAAGAGCACTGCTCTGAGGTTAGACCCAACGAATAGTCATAAACAGTTGTGCTGGCGACAATAGCAAGAGTGAACCACCTGATCCCTTCCCGAACTCAGAAGTGAAACCTCTTAGCGCTGATGGTAGTGTGGGGTTTCCCATGTGAGAGTAAGTCATCGCCAGCTCATTAATTCTAAATCCCCCTCC
>NZ_JBWDOG010000045.1:0-661 GCF_056269115.1 Patulibacter ginsengiterrae | reverse complement strand
CCCCATCCTCGATCGCCTGCCGCGCGCCCTCGACCCCGAGGTACGGCGTCAGCACCGTCGCGACCAGCTCGGGAATCAACGCAGGCAAGAGGTGCGCCTCGCCCCGGAGGGCGCGCGAATAGCCGACCTCATGGAGTCCGCCGGCAACACGCTGGGCGATCACCTCGCGGTCGCCGCCGGGATCGGGGAGCTCGCTGGTGGCTTCCATCAACAGCTGGATCAGCCGGCGCATCGTCTCGCTGCGGATCTCGACGAAGTCGATGCCCGCAGCATGACCTTCGACCAGCAGCACGGTCGCCCGCGTCGGATCCTCGGCCAGGAAGTTCGCTATCGCCATCAGGCAGGCATGAATCCGGGAGACTGGCTCCGACTCGCTGTCGGCCGCCTCCTGGACCGCCATCCGCAGATCCTGGGTGATCTCCCGGTAGCCGAGCTCGAAAGCCGCATGCTTGTCCTCGAAATACCACGAGAACGTGCGCCGGCCAACGCGGGCGGTGCTGGCGATATCCGCCACCGTCATCTTGCTGAACCCCACCGTAGCCGCAACATCCACGGTGGCCTGCACGATTCGACGACGACGATCGCTATCCGGGTGGCGACTACGACGGGACATAGAGAGACCTGGCGTCCCATAGTAGAGCGTCCACACGCCACTGAGGGA
>NZ_JBWDOG010000043.1:0-910 GCF_056269115.1 Patulibacter ginsengiterrae | reverse complement strand
CCCTTCAGCGCCTTGTCCAGGATCGGCGTCTCCGCGGTCGCGGAGCCGACGATCGAGGCCTTCGGGCACTTGTCCGTCAGCGCGTCAGCGGTCTCGCAGAGACCCTGCGCGTTGTCGGCCGCCAGCGCCAGCGCCTTGGGCAGCGTGACCGAGGTCGACTTGAGGCCGGCCTCGTTGTTGTTCTGCCGCACGACCGCGGTCAGGCGGGGGTGCTTGAACTTGCCCATCTGGGTCTTGTTGCCCAGCGAGAGCTTGAGCTTCGGCCCGAACTTCAGCTCCTTGCAACCAGCGAACGTCAGCTTCGCCGACGGCGACGCAACGGCACCGGCGGCCGAGGTCAGCTTCGTGCCGAAGGAGCTGCCCTCGCACGAGGTCGGGTTGCGGATGAACCCCTTGCGGGTGATGTCCATCGACAGGTCCCGCAAGCGGAGCGGGATGCCTTCCTTGATCTGCGGCAGCGGATCGCTGTCGACCGTCACCTGGGCGGTCTCCGGATCGATCCTCAGGGCCTGCCGGACGACGACGTTGCCGAGGTCGTAGGGGCCGGCGATCGCGCGAACGATCGTGACCATCCCAAACGGCGCACCCTTGTACCCGTTGGTCAGGTAGACCGCGCCCGACAGCGCGTACGGCGCGGCACCGGGGCCGGCCTTGACCGCGACGGTCCCGATCTGCGAGCCACCCGGGCAACGCTCAGCGGCGATGTCGTCCTCGTTGCAACGCTGGACGCCACGGAGCTTCGCCGTCATGCCCTGCGGCAGCGACGCGCTGACGCCCGACAGGAACTGGCTGCGGTCCGGACGCGAGAACGCGACCGACAGCGGCGAGAACGCACCCGCCTGGAGCGACGCCGGAGCGACGCCGAAGCCGGGGGTGAAGCCGCCGTCACCGCAGCCGGCGGTCAGCAGCG
>NZ_JBWDOG010000042.1:0-932 GCF_056269115.1 Patulibacter ginsengiterrae | reverse complement strand
ATAGCCTGCGAAAAGCTCCGGGGAGGCGGCAAATATCCTTTGATCCGGAGATTTCTGAATGGGGGAACCCACCTACTTTAAGGTAGGTATTGCAACATGAATACATAGTGTTGCAAGGCGAACGAGGGGAAGTGAAACATCTCAGTACCCTTAGGAAAAGAAATCAATTGAGATTCCCTCAGTAGCGGCGAGCGAACGGGGAAAAGCCCATTAAGTCATATCAGTTTTAGTGGAATGCTCTGGGAAGTGCAACCATAGTGGGTGATAGTCCTGTACACGAAAGGGCTGATATGATGATGTCGAGTAGGGCGGGGCACGTGAAACCTTGTCTGAATATGGGGGGACCATCCTCCAAGGCTAAATACTCCTGACTGACCGATAGTGAACCAGTACCGTGAGGGAAAGGCGAAAAGAACCCCTGTGAGGGGAGTGAAATAGATCCTGAAACCGCATGCATACAAGCAGTGGGAGCCGACATGTTCGGTGACTGCGTACCTTTTGTATAATGGGTCAGCGACTTACATTCAGTAGCAAGGTTAACCGCATAGGGGAGCCGTAGAGAAATCGAGTCTTAATAGGGCGTTTAGTTGCTGGGTGTAGACCCGAAACCGGGTGATCTATCCATGAGCAGGTTGAAGGTTGGGTAACACTAACTGGAGGACCGAACCCACTGTCGTTGAAAAGCCAGGGGATGACTTGTGGATAGGGGTGAAAGGCTAATCAAACTCGGTGATAGCTGGTTCTCCCCGAAAGCTATTTAGGTAGCGCCTCGGACGAATACCATTGGGGGTAGAGCACTGTTTCGGCTAGGGGGTCATCCCGACTTACCAAACCGATGCAAACTCCGAATACCAATGAGTACTATCCGGGAGACAGACTGCGGGTGCTAACGTCCGTAGTCAAGAGGAAAACAATCCAGACCGCCAGCTAAG
>NZ_JBWDOG010000041.1:0-942 GCF_056269115.1 Patulibacter ginsengiterrae | reverse complement strand
GAGCTGCTTGCTCTTTGTATCTTTCCATGGTTTCGCATTTTTTTCTAGGTGGAATCATTGCATGCGCTTGCCGATCTGCAATGACCTGACGGCATTGCTTGGTGTCATAAGCTCCATCGGTATAAACAGAGTTAATCTGCTCATCTTGTGGAATCTGATTAAGTAAATCACCAAGCACCTGTGAATCACTGACATTATTGGTTGTAAGCTGAACTGCTCGTATTTGTAGGGTTTTAGCATCTATACCAATATGAAGTTTACGCCATTGGCGACGATATTCAGGTCCATGTTTCTTGCGTTTCCATTCGCCCTCACCTAGAAACTTCATGCCTGTAGAGTCCATGAGTAGATGCAGCCCATCGCTACTTTTTTGGTAGCTGATTACAATATCAATATGCTTTTGTCTTCTACAAAGCGTGGTGTAATCTGGAGCTATCCAATTTAATCCGCAAAGTTTAATCAGACTTTGCACAAAGCCAGTGACCATACGTAAAGACAGACGGAATAAGGATTTAATCATTAAGCAGCATTGGATGGCTGCGTCGGAGTAGGTTTGATTTCGCCCTTGTTTGCCTTTTGATGGCGCATACCATTGCGTAGCAGGATCAAACCAAATGGCAATATTTCCGCGACTCATGAGTGCTCGGTTATATGCGGGCCAATTGGTTGTGCGGTAGATTTTGTGTGTAGGCTTCTTCATTTGAAAATTATATCGCTAAAAAAGCCTTTACAGATAGGTTTGTGCAACAAAGCCACCTTTTGTGAAATGATGGTCAGTTTAGGCATTCGGCACATTCGCTTAACAGGTGGAGAGCCTTTGATGCGTCAAGGCGTAGTCAATTTTATTGATGCTTTGAATCGGCTCAAGCCACACGGTTTAGAACGTATTGCCATGACCAGTAATGCGTTCTATTTAAACAAGTATGCACGAGCACTAAAAGA
>NZ_JBWDOG010000040.1:0-953 GCF_056269115.1 Patulibacter ginsengiterrae | reverse complement strand
GAGCCTCTGCTGGAGACAGCGCCCCCATCATTATGCCATTCGTGCAGGTCGGAACTTACCCGACAAGGAATTTCGCTACCTTAGGACCGTTATAGTTACGGCCGCCGTTTACTGGGGCTTCGATCAAGAGCTTCGCTTACGCTAACCCCATCAATTAACCTTCCAGCACCGGGCAGGCATCACACCCTATACGTCCACTTTCGTGTTTGCAGAGTGCTATGTTTTTAATAAACAGTTGCAGGGGCCTGGTTTCTGTGGCTGCCAATAGCTCAAGGAGTAAATCCTATCACCGTCGGCAGCGTACCTTCTCCCGAAGTTACGGTACCATTTTGCCTAGTTCCTTCAGCAGAGTTCTCTCAAGCGCTTTGGTCTACTCGACCTGACCACCTGTGTCGGTTTCGGGTACGATTCCTATGTAACTGAAGCTTAGAGACTTTTCCTGGAAGCATGGTATCAGCCACTTCACTGTACAAGTACAGCTTGCTATCAGTTCTCAGCATAGAGTACCCCGGATTTGCCTAAGATACATGCCTACAACCTTCCACCTGGACAACCAACGCCAGGCTGACTTAACCTTCTCCGTCCTCTCATCGCATTACATAGAAGTATTGGAATATTAACCAATTTCCCATCGACTACGCCTCTCGGCCTCGCCTTAGGGGTCGACTCACCCAGCCCCGATTAACGTTGGACTGGAACCCTTGGTCTTTCAGCGTGCGAGTTTTTCACTCGCATTGTCGTTACTCACGTCAGCATTCGCACTTCTGATACCTCCAGCATCCTTCTCAAGACACCTTCTCAGGCTTACAGAACGCTCTCCTACCACTCACAGCAGAACTGTGAATCCGCAGCTTCGGTAACTGGCTTGAGCCCCGTTACATCTTCCGCGCAGGACGACTCGATCAGTGAGCTATTACGCTTTCTTTAAATGATGGCTGCTTCTAAGCCAACAT
>NZ_JBWDOG010000039.1:0-1092 GCF_056269115.1 Patulibacter ginsengiterrae | reverse complement strand
CCTAGGTGTAGTTCCTAGGGAGGTTGTTCATCCGGGTGCCCTTCGGAGAGGCTGGGAGTTGCGAGACACCTAGCCCTCCAAGAAGGCACCCGAATGAACCTCCACGGTAACGCCGCGCTCTCGTTGCGCGGCAGAGAACGCGTTGTCGAGCTGCGTCGGCAGGACCGGTCGTTTGCGGAGATCGCGTCAGCGATCGGAGCGAGCGACCGGTCCTGCCGCAAGTGGTGGGCGCGCTGGCAAGCCGAAGGACCCGCGGGCCTGAGGGACCGTTCCAGTAGGCCCAGGCGGTCGCCGAACCAAACGCCAGCGGGGCGGGTCGAAGCCATCCGTCTGCTGCGTGGCTTGCGGTTCTCCGGGCCGCAGATCGCGGAGCTGCTCTCGATGCCCAGCTCGACCGTTTCGGCGGTGTTGAAGCGGGAAGGGCTGGGTCGGTTGGGTCGCATCGGCTTGGAGCCCGCGAAGGTCTTTCGGGTCGATCGGCCGGGCGAGGTGATCCATCTGGATACGAAGAAGCTCGGCCGGATCGTTGGCGGCGCCGGGCACCGCGTGACGGGAAATCGCTGTCGGAAAGGAAAGCCGCGACCAGCCGATGGGTCCGGGGTGCGGCGTCTGCAGACCGGTTGGGAGGTCGTGCACGTCGCCATCGACGGCTACAGCCGCCTGGCGTACGCCGAGGTGTTGGCCGACGAGAAAGGCACCACGACCGTGGGATTTGTGCAGCGCGCGCTGGCGTTTTACTCCGCGCACGGCATCCACTGCGAGCGGCTGCACACCGACAACGGATCGCCGTACGTCTCGGGGGTCTTCGGGGTCTTCTGTCGCTCCAACGCGATCCGGCACAGTCGCTCGCCGGCGTATCACCCGCAGACCAACGGCAAGGCCGAGCGGTTCATCCGGACGATGCTCGAGGGCTGGGCCTACGGCCCGATCTACGGCTCTTCGATCGAGCGAACTGCGGGCCTTGCGGGCTGGCTGCTGAACTACAACCATCGACGACCCCATGCCTCGTTGAACGGCAGGCCTCCGGCCTGCCGGGTCCCTCCGGGACCCGGCACCTAGACCGGAACAACCTCCCTAGCCCTTACACCTAGG
>NZ_JBWDOG010000038.1:0-3670 GCF_056269115.1 Patulibacter ginsengiterrae | reverse complement strand
ATGGGCGGCAACGCGACCCGGCTCGGCGCGCTCGTCGGCGGCCCGCTGCTGGCCGGCGCGCTCTGGGGCCGGCGGCCGCTGGCGCTGGCCCGGCCCGCCCGCCGACCACCAGCCATGCCGATCCCAGTCGGCACCGAGCCGGCACCCGCGGCGAACTGACAACGCCAGACTTGGAGTGCGCCGCAGTCGCGAGGCTGCACCGCCACCGCGGGGCACGCCAAGGCGAACCCACGGGCTGCGCCCTCCAAACGCGGAAACCACGAGACTATGGGCAGGATTGACGCTTTAGCTGCATCTATCAACCGTTCCCAGCCCATCAAACGCACGTTCGGCCTTGCGCAAAACTTAGAGGCTAGATATCCTCCTCGGCGTCCCGAACACCAGGAGGATCTATGAGAATTGGTAACCGTGCGTCCCGCTGGGCGTGTATCGCTGTGGCCGCAGGAGCACTCATCGGCGCAGCACCCTCATCTGCAGCCAGCGTTGGAGTCGGGCCCTGGACACTGCTGGAAGGCAGTGCCTCGACCTGGAATCACTACCAGACAAGCGGTCGAGATGGGGGCCAGGCATTCCGCTGGACCGTTGACACCGCACACTCGACGAGGGTCAGTACGAACTCGTGCAGCGATTACGCCGCGTTCGGCATCGTCGATATTGGCGCGCATTACACCGCCTATAAGACAATTTCGTACGTCGGTTCTGACCACGCACCGGCGTGCATCGCCCTGCGGGGCCGCTCCCTTTTCGGAACGCAGTCGGGGCTCTACGGCAACTTTCTCTACTAGGCGATACACCGTGCACACTAATCTCCGTTCTTACCGCAAGTACATGATCGCGTCGACCGTCACGTTGGGAGCGGCCTTCGGCCTCGTTGCGTCCGCAGTGGCTACCGATACGGCCGGGCCGCAGTCCCAAAACGCCGCCGCGACGGCTCGGACTTCCGTGGACCAGGCTCGCGCTCTGTCCTCAGCTCCTCAGGTCTCGATCGACGGCGCCGCGCTCTCGCCCCACTACTCCGATGTCTCGGATCTCAGGCGGGTCGGGGCCGAGCTCGCCGCCAAGATACCTACGCCTGCTCCTTTGCCGATCTCTGTCAACTGGGAAGCGGCTGCGGAGACGGGCGGCGACAATCGCGCTGCCATGCAGGCCGTCGTTGAGTTCAACGCAGCTTGCAAGTGGTACGTCTACTCCACCTCCACGTCAGGTTCGCTAGCTAGCGGGCAGACGATCAGGGTCTTGGAGACCATTCCAACGTGGCCTACGTTCCGGGGCACCTTCAAGGCAGATTGGGCGTCCCAACTCAACGAGGCCGTTCGTTCAGCCGACTTCGACTCCGTCCGGCAGTTCATCATGGCGAACTGCTGACGTTCAGCGCTGCTCGGCTCTCTCCCGAGCCGAGCGGCGCTGAAGCCCTCCGGGGGCCAGCAGTGCAACCCCGTCGACCGTCCGCTGTGGGCCGCCGACGCGGCAACGTCCCACAGCCGATGGCCGGCGCCGACCGCTCAGGCCTCGGCGGTCGCCGGCACCGGCGCGATCACGTTCGCGATCCGGCGGCGGTGGTGGCCCGCGCCGCCGAGCAGGACGGCGTCGATCTGCGCCCGCTTCATCAGCCAGTGGAGGTCCGCCTCCCAGGTGAAGCCGATCCCGCCGTGGAGCTGGATCGCCTGGGCGGTGACCGTCCGGCCGGCGTCGGAGGCGGCGGCCTTGGCCATCGCCGCCGCGACCGGCAGCTCGGCCGGGTCGCCCGCGTCCGCGACCCAGGCCGCGTGGTAGGTCAGGATCCGCGCGAGCTGGACGTCGTGGGCGGGCCGGCGCACGTCGCGCCGGCCCGCTCGCCGGCTTCCGAGGCAACCGTCTCCGCCGACTAGCGCCCGGCCCCCTCGCGCACAGGGGCCTCCGCGACCGGTGTGGAGGCCCCGAAGCCGGCCGCGACGATCTCGTCCGCGACCCGCTGGGGCTCGTCGAGCGGCAGGAACGTCCGGCCGCCAGCGACCTCGACCAGGCGCACGTCCGGAAGGACCTTGGCCAGTCGCCGCGCGAGGTCGACCCGGAAGAACCGGTCGGCGCTGCCCCACACCAACAGGACCGGCTTGGCGAAGCCCGACAGCCGCGAGGCGACGTCGAGCAGCTCACCGGGGTCGACGGCCCGCAGGAAGGCGACGGTGTCGCGGCGGACGTCCGGGTCGTCGAGGCAGGGTGCGACCCAGCGCGCGGTCACGTCGGCGGGCAGCGGCCGATCGACGAGCAGCCCGAAGCCCAGCGCCGAGTGGCGCAGCACGCGCAGCCGCATCGGAGCGAGCGCCAGGCGCACCCGCCGTGGCGTGCTCAGGAGACGGAACAACCGGTCGAACGGGGCCGGCGGGAACTGGTCGAAGGCGTCGCAGTTCGTCAGCACCAACCGGCCGACCCGCGAGGCGTCGGTGTCGACCACGAACTGGCTGATCGCGCCACCGGAGTCGTTGCCGACCAGGGTGACGTCCTCGAGGTCGAGTGCCTCGAGGAACTCGATCACCGTCCGGGCGACGCCCCGCGGCGACTGGTCGGCGTCGGCCGCCATCGCGATCGTGTGCGAGCCGAGCGGCCAGGTCGGCGCGTACGACCGGACGCCGTGGCGGGCGAGCGCCGCGGCGGTTCCGGCCCAGAGCGCGCCGTCGACCAGGAAGCCGTGGACGAAGACGACCGGCCTGGCGGCGTCCGGAGGGCCGGCGACGCGGTACTCGACGGTCCCGTGCGAGAGGGTGACGGTGGGCATGCGGACTGCTCCTCGGAGTAGGTTGACGTACACCTGCTCCGCAACATACGTACTGCCTGTATGAAAGTCAATCGCCCCCGCACCCAGGCCGATCGCTCGGCCGCGACCAAGGACGCCCTCGTGCACGCCGCCCGGCCGCTCTTCGCGGAGCACGGCTTCAGCGGCGTCGGGACCGAGGCGATCGTCCGCGCCGCCGGGGTCACGCGGGGGGCGATGTACCACCAGTTCGCGGACAAGACCGAGTTGTTCGCCGCCGTCTTCGAGGCCGTGGAGGCCGACGTGATGGCCCGCATCGCGGCGGTGGTCTCTGCCGAGGAGCGGGCCGACGAGGCGGTCGATCCGATCGCCATGATGGAGCTCGGCGCCAACGCCTGGCTCGACGCCTGCGCCGACCCGGAGGTCCAGCGGATCGTCCTGATCGAGGCCCCGTCGGTGCTCGGCTGGGAGCGCTGGCGCGAGATCGGCATGCGCTACGGCGTCGGCCTGGTCGAGGCGATGATCGCGCACGCGATCGAGGTCGGGCGGCTTCCCGCACAGCCGGCCAAGCCGCTGGCCCACGTGATCATCGGCGCGATCGACGAGGCCGCGCTCTACGTCGCCCGCGCGGACGACCCGACGGCCGCGCGCGAGGAGATGCGGTTCGTGGTCGGCCGCCTGCTCGTCGCCCTCGCGACCGACGAGCGCTAGCCGCCCGCGTCGGACGCTCGACGTCGGGGCGCAAGGGGTCGCCCCGCGGCCCCTGCCGCCGACCGGGTTCGTGGACGCCGACGGCGTCGCATCGAACCGGTCGGCGGCGGGGCCGTCCCTCGCCCCGCCGCCCGCTCGCTCGCTCAGGCCTCGGCGGTCGCCGGCACCGGCGCGATCACGTTCGCGATCCGGCGGCGGTGGTGGCCCGCGCCGCCGAGCAGGACGGCGTCG
>NZ_JBWDOG010000037.1:0-2500 GCF_056269115.1 Patulibacter ginsengiterrae | reverse complement strand
CAGATCACAGCTTTTTGGTTGTGGTTCCTGAATGTTGACCGGACCTGGTCGTGGCGCTTCTCCTTCGGGTGGGGCGTTTTTGCGTGCTGTTGCGTTTTGAGAGACCGGACAACCGTTTTGGTTGTTTGCCCTCTTGGCGGTCTTTGAAAACTACACAGCGATAATTTCCCACATCCGACTCCAACGCCGGGTGTGGGAACGGGTATCACCCCGGCTACGTTCTTATGCAAGGCGTAGCTGGGATCACCGTCAAGATAGTAAGGGCACACGGTGGATGCCTTGGCACCTGGAGCCGATGAAGGACGTGGACGACTGCGATAAGCCACGGTGAGGCGTTTAACAGCCTTTGACCCGTGGATTTCCGAATGGGGAAACCCAGCGCTAGTAATGTGGCGTTACTCCCATCTGAACACATAGGGTGGGTAGAGGTAAGCGGGGGAAGTGAAACATCTCAGTACCCCGAGGAAAGTAAATCAACCGAGACTCCCTGAGTAGTGGCGAGCGAAAAGGGATCAGCCTAAACCGAGCACGTGTAAGCAGCTACGCGTTGCGTGTTCGGGGTTGTAGGGCAGCGATGTCAGTCGTAGTTGGCTGGCCGAGAGTTACAAAATTTCATGGTAGGCGAAGCGCGTGGAACCGCGCACCATAGAGGGCAAACGTCCCGTAGCCGAAACTGTGGAGTCTCTCGCAGCTGTTCCTGAGTAGGTCCGCACCCGTGAAACGCGGACTGAATCTGGGGGGACCACCCTCCAAGGCTAAGTACTTCCAGGTGACCGATAGCGGACTAGTACCGTGAGGGAAAGGTGAAAAGAACCCCGGAAGGGGAGTGAAATAGAACCTGAAACTGTGTGCCTACAAGAGGTCGGAGCATCCTTTGTGGTGTGACGGCGTGCTTTTTGCATAACGAGCCAGCGAGTTGCTCGTGTGCGGCAAGGTTAAGCGATGAGCGGAGCCGTAGCGAAAGCGAGTCCGAATAGGGCGTTTTAGTCGTACGCGGCAGACCCGAAACTGAGTGAGCTACCCATGGGCAGGTTGAAGCGGGGGTAAGACCTCGTGGAGGACCGAACCCACGTAAGGTGAAATTTGCGGGGATGACCTGTGGGTCGGAGTGAAAGGCTAATCAAACTCAGTGATATCTGGTTCTCTCCGAAATATATTTAGGTATAGCCTCCGGTAAATTTGCGTGTCGGCTGTAGAGCTACTGTTTGGTCTAGGGGTCCTACCAGATTACCGAAACCAGGCAAACTCCGAAGACCGATACGTCTACCCGGGGAGTCAGTTGCTGGGGGATAAACTTCAGCGTCAAAAGGGAAACAGCCCAGATCGCCGGCTAAGGTCCCTAAGTGCATGCTAAGTGGGTAACGATGTCTGAGTGCATAGACAACCAGGAGGTTGGCTTAGAGGCAGCCATCCTTGAAAGAGTGCGTAACAGCTCACTGGTCTAGTGTTCGGGCGCGGACAATTCAACGGGGCTCAAGCATGCCACCGAAGCCGCGGGCTTTCACGTAAGTGGGAGCGGTAGGAGAGCGTTCCCAAGCCATTGAAGCGGCGGCGTAAGCCAGCCGTGGAGGCTTGGGAAGTGAGAATGCTGGCATAAGTAACGAAAGAAGGGTGAGAATCCCTTCCACCGATTTCCTAAGGATTCCTGAGCAACGTTCGTCGGCTCAGGGTTAGTCGGGACCTAAGGCGAGGCCGAAAGGCGTAGTCGATGGATAACAGGTTGATATTCCTGTACCGCGTCGCACCCGTTTGACTGATGGGGGGACGAGTGAGGCTAGGGGTAGCAGGCGATGGTAGTCCTGCACCAAGTTGCGTAGGGGTGGATCTAGGCAAATCCGGATCCGCATAACCTGAGGCACGATGGCAGCTGGCGTTCGCGCCGGCGAGTCCCTGACGCCATGGCTCCAAGAAAAGCCTCTAGGGAGGTTGCGCGCGCCCGTACCAAAACCGACACAGGTGGGAAAGTAGAGAATACTAAGGTGATCGAGATAACCCTCGTTAAGGAACTCGGCAAAATTGCTCCGTAACTTCGGGAGAAGGAGCGCCCCGATAGTGTGAAGCCCCTTGCGGGTGGAGCATGAGGGGGCCGCAGTGAATAGGTTCAACCGACTGTTTACCAAAAACACAGGTCTCTGCAAAGTCGTAAGACGACGTATAGGGGCTGACGCCTGCCCGGTGCCGGAAGGTTACGTGGAGTTGTTAGGAGCAATCCGAAGCAGCGAAACTAAGCCCCGGTAAACGGCGGCCGTAACTATAACGGTCCTAAGGTAGCGAAATTCCTTGTCGGGTAAGTTCCGACCTGCACGAATGGCGTAACGAGTTGAACGCTGTCTCAACGAGGGGCTCGGTGAAATTTCAGTCTCGGTGAAGATGCCGAGTACCCGTGGCTAGACGGAAAGACCCCGTGCACCTTTACTACATCTTGGTATTGGGGTTCGATGCATTTCGCTCAGAATAGGTGGGAGGCTACGAGACACTGGTTGCGGCTGGTGTGGAGCCA
>NZ_JBWDOG010000036.1:0-4715 GCF_056269115.1 Patulibacter ginsengiterrae | reverse complement strand
GAGCGCCCGCGCCGCCGGTGCCGGCGCCCGGCATGCCGCCCGCCCCGTCGGCGCCGCCCTCGGGCGCGCCGGTGCCGGGGTCGGCCGGCGGGGGCGGGCCGACCCGCACGTCGACCGTCCCGACGCCCGAGGCGCCGTCGGTCGTCGTCACGATCGCCCGGATCCGGTAGCTGCCGGCCTCGGCGAAGGTGTGGGTCGGCCGCAGCTCGCTGCTGCTGCTGCCCGTGCCGTCGCCGTAGACCCAGCGGACGCCGGCGACGTTGCCGGGGCCGCCGGCGACCTGGGCCGTGAGCGCGACCGGCTCCCGCGGGTCGACCTGGGTCCGGTCGGCGGCGACGCTGACCGCGACCGTGCCCGCGACGGTCGCGATCGAGACCCGCAGCGTCTGGCCGCCGTTGGGGACGATCTCGACCGGGTTGGCGTCGCCCTCCCCGCGAAGCGGACGGAAGACGGACTGCTCGCCGCCGGTCGCCGCGTTGATGTTCCGGAAGATGAGCAGCCGCGGCTGGCCGTCGGTCGCGGTCAACGGGTCGCCGAGGAAGCCGTCGACGACCTCGCTGCGGCTCAGCGACGCCAACGGCGTCCCGTTGCCGCTGTCGCCGGGGGAGCGGATCTCGAGCCCATCGACGTTCGCGCGCGGGACGCCGGCCAGCTCGGCGACGGCGGCGGCCGAGCTGCCGGCGAGCTTCTCGACCCTCGTCTCGGACACCGTCTCCCCCTCGCGGCGGAGGTAGCGCTTCGTGTACCGGACGTCGACCACGTCGTTCGCCCGGTCCAGCTCTCCCGGGCTCACGTAGAGGTCGGAGACGCCCCCGTCGCCGGCGTGCGGGAGCACCCGCACCAGCAGCCCGCCGGACGGGTTCGCGGCGCCCGCCGGCGACGGGAGCGCCGCGAGCAGGACAGCGGTCACGACCGCGAGGGCGGGCGCCGAGCGGCGACGCCCGTGTCCCGTCCCCCCGTCGTCGCGGCCGCGGCGCACCGGCTAGCGCTTGATCGTCAGCTGCTGCCGCTGGGTGCGGACGTTGCCGGCGGCGTCGACCGAGCGGACGCTGACCCGGTAGCGGCCACGCGGGAGCGCCCGCTTCCAGCTGAGCTTCAGCGTGCCGGCCCGCTTGACGCTGCCGCGGACGGCCTTGGCCGTGCGGTAGCTGGTCTTGCGGACCGCCTTGCCCTTGCGGCGGACGCTCGTGACCGTGCGACGGGCGATCGTGACCCGGACGCTGCCGGCCTCGTTGATCCGCAGCGTCAGCCGCCGGGGCGTCAGGCTCAGCTTGGAGACCTTCGGGGCGGTCCTGTCCCGCGGGGTCGGGGTCGGGGTCGGAGCGGGACCCGGAGCCGGGCCGGGCGCGGGCGCGACGACGGTCACGATCCCGATCTCCTGCGTGTTCGGGCTGAAGCTGTTCCAGATCGTCGCCTGGAAGCGTCCGAGCGAGACCCGGTAGCGGGTCGTCGCCGCGACCGTGGTGGTGAAGCCGACGCGACCGGCGGCGTCGGTCGGCTGCGGCGCGCCGACGTCGGTCCAGGTAGCACCGCCGTTGGTCGACGCCTGCAGCTGGACCGGCTGGCCGTTGACGGCCGGAGCGCCGGGCTGGCGGTTGCGCAGCGTCAGGGCGACGGTCACGGTCGCCCCGGGGGTGGTCGCCGGGGGCAGCGCCGCGTCGACGCTGATCGACGGGAAGGCGTCACCGCGGAAGGCGGGGTTGGTCGCCGTCGGGAAGCCGTCGACCGCGGTCTGGAAGCGCTCCGAGGTCAGGAAGTCGAGGAACCGCCGGGCGCCGGCGACGTTGACCGGCGGCGCACCGGCCGGCAGCTTCGCCGCGTTGACGATGTAGGCGCTGAACGGGTTGATCAGCAGGTCCTTGCCGCCGCGGGCGCTGCCGTCGTTGTTCTCGCTGAGGATCGCCAGCTTCGTGATCGTGCCGGAGCTGTCGAGCCGATTGAACGTCCCGCGGTCGACCATCGTGTAGCAGCCGCCGTCGGGGAACTCGGCCGACGAGCAGACGTCCGCCTTCTGGAGGCTGGTGGCCTGCCCGACGTTGGTCTTGCCGTACCACGACGGGTAGCTGCCGCCGCTGCCCGGCTCGTCGCGGTCGGTCGCGGAGCCGGCGTTGGCCGCCTTCTGCTTGACGACGGCGGAGCCGGTCATCTGCCACATCAGCTGCTCCTGCACGTTGGTGCCGGAGTTGTCCCCGCGAGAGACGAAGCTCGCCTGGTGGCTGGCGCCCGCGGCGGCGATCCGCTCGAGCGCGGCGACCGCGTCGTGGTTGGCGGTCGCCTTGACACCGGCGGGATCGGCCTTCGGCCCGACGATCACGTAGTCGGAGTAGAAGATCGCCCGGCCGGGACCCTCGAGCGAGAAGCCCTCGTCGGAGAACTTCTTCTCCAGCGACGGGGCGTGCGTGATCACCACGTCGCCGAGGCCGGCGCGGGCGTTGTCCAACGCCTTGCCGGTCCCGACGGCGGTGTAGGCGAGCTCGTCGTCGGGCTGAGCCGCCTTGTAGGCGGGCCGCAACAGCCCCTCGACCAGGCCGGCGTCGACGGTGTCGGTCGTGCTCTGGACGCGGATCTGGTCCGCCAGCGCTGGCGTCGCCGTCAGCGCCAGCAGCGCGATGGCGGTGGCCGTCGCGGTGATCGTGGGTCGTGTCAGCTTCACGGAGCCGTTCCTCGTCGTTGCGGTGTTCACGGCACGGGCGTCGTGGGGACACCCGTGGCGCTGACTGCCTAGGCAATTCAGCGACATTGAGGCCCGCCGTGCAGCGGCCATCCTACGGCCACCGGTCGACAGAGCCCCTCATATCGAAGCGCCACGCTAGCGCATTCGGTGGTCCAGTGGTTCAAACGTTCACCCACTACGGCCCACGCACTGCCTAAGCAGCGATCGGCATGCGCCGGGGGCAGGGTCCGCCTGCACCCGCCACGGCACGGGTCGACCGACCGACTCGGCGACGCGCGCCCGGCGACCGCATCGGCCCACGCCGGCGCTCCCGCCTGGCTTTGGCCCGGCGGGCGTGCGAGCATCGGGCGATGAGCACCGACGTCTCGATCAGCGAGGCCGCCAAGGCGCTCGGCGTCAGCGCCGACACCCTGCGGCGGTGGGACCGCAACGGCAAGCTGGAGACCGTGCGCGACGAGCGCAATCAGCGGCGGGTGCCGGTCAGCGAGATCACGCGGCTGACCGAGCGGCCGCTCCGGCCGTCGGTCGGCGACAGCTTCTCGCCCCGCAACCGGTTCGCCGGGATCGTCGCCTCGGTCGAGGTCGACGGGATCATGGCGCTGGTCGAGATCGAGGCCGGCCCGCACCGGATCACCTCGGTGATCACCCGCGACGCGGTCGAGGAGCTCGGCCTCGCCCCCGGCGTCGCGGCGACGGCCTTCGTCAAGTCGACCTCGGTGATGGTCGAGCGGTCCGCGGACTGACCCCGAGGCCGCGACCGCGACCGCGAGGCGAGGCGGGGCGAGGCGAGGCGAGGCTGATGCGGATCAGCGTTGCCCGTGAACGCCAATCTGCATCAGGTGGCCGCGGTCCGCGTGCTGATGCGGATCTCGGGCCCATACGACAGGAGATCCGCATCAGTCCGGGTCCCGACCGCCGCCGGGGCCCCACCACCCGCCTCGCCATTCCCGCGCCCAACGGCCTTGGCCCCGCCGCGCGGCTAGAGCTCGTCGAAGTCCCCGTGGCGCCCGCGGCCCTCGGCGAACCGCTGCGCGCCCTCCCACGCCTGCTGGAGGCTCTCCGCCCCGATCGCGAACTCGCGGTCGAGCGCCGCGGTCAGCGGCAGCCCCTCCTGGGCGTAGGCCGAGCGGCGGTCGCCGCGCATCGTGATCTGGGGGAACCGGGCCAGCTCGGCCGCGAGCGCCTGGGCGGCCGCGAGCGCCGTCCCGGTCGGCACGACCCGGTTGGCGAGGCCGATCGCCTCCGCCTCGCGGGCGTCGACCGCGCGGCCGGTGAGGATCAGGTCGAGCGCCCGGCTCATCCCGATCAGGCGCGGCAGCCGGACCGTTCCGCCGTCGATCAGCGGCACGCCCCAGCGGCGGCAGAAGACCCCGAAGACGGCGTCCTCCTCGACCACCCGCAGGTCGCACCAACAGGCCAGCTCGAGCCCGCCGGCGACCGCGTGCCCGGAGACCGCCGCGATCACCGGCTTGTCGAGCAGCATCCGGCTCGGCCCCATCGGCCCGTCGCCGTGCGGCAACGCCCGGTTGCCGTCGCTCGACCCCATCGCCTTGAGGTCGGCCCCGGCGCAGAAGCTCCCGCCCGCACCCCAGAGCACGGCGACCGCGGCCTCGTCGTCGGCCTCGAAGGCCCGGAAGGCGGCGGCCAGCGCCGCCGCGGTGGGGCCGTCGACGGCGTTGCGGACCTCGGGGCGATCGAGGATCACCGTCGTGACCGGCCCGTCCCGTTCGACCCGGACCGCAGGCCGCGCGCCGGCCTCGGTCGTGTCCCCATCGCTGCCGCTCGCCGCGCCCATGCCGTGCTCGCTCTCGTTCGCCTTCGTCCGTCCGGCCGATCCTGCCAGCGTTGGAGGCGGAGCGGGGCGGAACGGCCGCGTGGGCCCCGGGGTGGGGCCGCGGGGTGGGTGTGGGGCGGACGCCAGGCCGGGCCGGGGCGGACGGGGCGGGGCGGACTCGCGCTCGTTGAACGGCCGCGAGATGAAGCTCTCGGCGGCGTGGCAGACGACGTCGAGCCCGGCCGAGGAGGTCACCTCCGCCGGCAG
>NZ_JBWDOG010000035.1:0-7233 GCF_056269115.1 Patulibacter ginsengiterrae | reverse complement strand
TGTCGGCACCGACGGCATCGACGAACGTCGTGTTGTCGCCGTCGATCACCCGCAGGCCACCCTGCAGGATCAGATGCTTGTTGATCGGCACCGTCTGGTTGCCGAGCTTGATCGAGCCAGAGCTCGTATCCGAGTAGACGCACTGCGTCAGCGTCGTGTCGTTGTACGGGCAGTACCTAAACGGCGCGAAGTCGCCGGTCGGCACCCCCGCCGAGGCCGAGCTGGCGGTCACCGCAAGTGCTGCAGCCGTCGTCGCGAGGGCCGTAATCGTCCGAATGGTCTTCATTGTGCTCCCTATCTATTCGTGTTTCCTGCGCGACTCGTCGAGATAGAGGCGCCCGCCAGACGCACGGAGAGCGATCGCCGCACCGGGTGCCAGCGAGACGGCCAAAGGCCGGCCCCCACGGCGCTTTGTCGTCGCACAGGAAGCGACTCAGGCCGTATACCCCAGGCCGAAACCAAAGTTGTACACGCACACGATCCTCGTGTAGCCATCTACAACTCCAAAGCGGCCCAGCGGCAGTTGATCACACTGTGAGTACAGCGTCAAGTGATTCCGCGGAGTCGGCCACATATCGGCTCCTCGCGTCTGATAGTGGCCTGCAGGCTTGGGACCTACCGGAATTGCCCAGACGGCCCGCCCGGACACACCAGAGCCCCGTTCAGCGGCCCGACGGGCGACGGGCACCTCGAGGAAATGCGTGCGCGGCGGAACACGCCGGTCGACGACGTGAGGCCACCGCACGCAGAAGCGGCCCGCCTCCGGTGCAAGCGCATCGGAGGCGGGCCGCTATCGGAAACCCTCCGCCGTCAGCGGCGAACGGCCTTCTTCGTCGACTTCTTGGTTGCCGCCTTCCTCGTGGCCTTCTTCGTCGACTTCTTGGCCTTCTTGCAGCCGTCCACGCTGGCCTTGATCGCCCGCTGCAGGACCTTGCCGTTGTGGCCCGTCAGCTGCATGTCGATCGTGCGGTCTCGCGTGCACGTACCGCCCTGCTTGCTGGGCGGAATCGCCAGGATCCCGTGCTTGCCGCTGTCGATGTTCAGCACGAACGAGCTGATCGGCGCGTCCGGGAGGCCCGCGAACGTCGTCACCAACCGCTTGGTCCTGTCGACGTCGGAGGACGCGTCGAGGTCGATCGTGATGCCGTTGGCGGACAGCGGGATCCACAACTTCGGCAACGCCGAGGTCGTCTTGCCCGACTTCGTCTTCCGCGTGCCCTCGACGAAGTACACCGGCCCCTTCAGCGGATCCGGCAGAACCGACTTCGCGGTCGCCTGCCCGACGATCGACGCCTTCGGGCAGTTGCGGGCGATCCGCTGCTCCGGCTTGCACAACCCCTGAGCGTTGTTGGAGTCCAGCGCCACCGACAGCGGCAGCTTCACCACGACCTGCTTGAGGTTCGTGCCCTTGCCGGGGCTCGTCACCACCGCCTTGACCCCGGGATGCTTGCCCGGCTTGGTCTGGGTCTTGTCGGTGAAGCGCAGGCTCAGCTTCTGGTCCTGCACCAGATCACCGCAACCCGCCAGGCGGAACGGCGACCGCACGCCGTGGCGCGACCCCTCGGTGCTCGACACGACCGTATCGACCGTCGTTGCCTTGCACCCGGTCGGGTTGAACATGAACGCCGGGTGATCGACCAGCACGTTCACCCGGCGGAGCCGCAGCGGAAACCCGCGGATGATCGTCGGCGGTGCATCCGCCACCACCTTCACGTGGGCGTCGCCGCGATCGACGTAGATCTTGGCCCGCTCGACGACGTTGCCGAGATCGAACGGCCCGGCCTGGCCGGCCGTCGGCACCACGATCGACATGCCGTAGGGCGCATCGCCGTAGGGACCGGTCAGGTAGACGTTGCCCTTCACCGGCAGCGGTGCCGAACCCGGCCCCGAGTCGACGTGCACCTGGCCGATCCGGCTGCGCGGACCACAGCTACCGGCCGCAGCCTGCGGCTCCGGGCACGGATCGACGTTGCGCAGCTGCGCAAGCAACCCCGGCGGAAGCGTCGTCTCGATGCCAGCCAGGTTCTGCTGGCGGTCCGGTCGGTCGAGGATCAGCGAGAACGCCGTGCTCTTCCCGGCCGCGGGGTTCACGCTGCCCGCGGCGACTCCGGGCGTGAAGCCCCCGTCGTTGCAGCCCTGGTCGATGACCATCGGCGAACTGACCTTGACCAGCTTGTCCGACGCCCACGAGCTGATGTCGGCATAGGTCGTGTACTCGCCGCACTTGGCCGGCGTCGCCAAGGGCGCCGTCGGCCCACCGTCGAACTTCAGATGCATGGCACTGAACGGCAGTTGCGGGTTGTTGTTGAACGTCGCCACCAGCTGACCCGTGACCGCGTTCGCGTCGACCTGGCCGGCCAGCTTCACCGTCACGCCGGATCCCTCGGCCACCAGATAGAGCGCGAGCAGCGACCCGAACGGATTGTCGTCCGGCGACGCCAGGATCACATCGCCCTGCAGGGGCTCAGCCAAGAGCGGCGTGTCGATCGAGACCGTCCCGATCTTCGACGAGCGCGGGCAGCTCGGCGCGGCGTCGCTGCCGATGCCGATCTGCCCCGGAGCGCACGCCCCAAGGCCCGCCGCCGAGGCCGGCGAGACGGACATCCCTTGCGGCAAAGCCACCGAGACGTCCCGTACGTGTGCCGTCGCGAGCCCGTCGGGCGCGTTGCTCTGGGGCACCTTCAGGTCGACATTGAGACCGGTCGGCGAGTCGGCCAGCCGTGACGTGGCCTCCACGTCGATCGACGGCTCGAACGGCAGCTTGTCGCAACCGGTGCTGATGAACGGGGCGCCGTCGAGGTCGCTCGAGAAGCTCTGGGTGGTGAACGCCCCGATGCTCTGCCAGCCATCGAGCCTCGCTGTCGTGACCTCGGCGGTGCCGGGACACGACGTGGGGAGCGTCAGGAACGGGAGCCGGGGACTCTGGCTCGACGCGGGCGGGAAGAAGAAGCCCGGGAACGTTCCGCTGTCCCGATCGACATCGTGCACCGGATCCGCAGGCACGCCCCACAGCGTCACGTCGGCTCCCTTGATCCGCGCGGCCTGCGCGATCGTCCCGGAGTCGATGGTGATGCCGAAATCGCCGGCCCTGACCGTGGGGGAGATCTTCACGACCACGCCCAGGTAGTTGAAGGCGAAGAGCCCGGGCGTCCCCGCCGGCGCGGTGATGTTGTACACCGGCCGCTTGTCGGGAACGCCGTCGAGCGCGATCACGCCAGCGACGCCGACCTGCGATCCGACGGGACAGACGGCGGCGTTGCCGTCGGCCGCAGCCTTGAGGCCGGATTCCGGACAGGTCGGAGCCGCGGTCGGGTTGCCCACCAGTCCACGCGGAAGGTCCAGCTGGAGCTGGTGGATCAACTCTTTCGGGTCGGAGTTGGGGTCCGACGAATTCTCCGACGGGACCGTGAACTTCAGCCGTACGTCCGGATGTGAGCCCGCCTGGCGGGTCGACGCACCCGAGAGGTCCGTCACCGATGCGCCCAAGCTCTCGAACTCGATCGCCGACGCCGACGGTGCTGTGAAGGCGAAGCTCGCCACCCCGGCGGCCATGAGAAGGCCGACGCGGCGACCTCGATTGCCGCTGTTCATCTTGATGCCTGACATGTGCACGGCGCTACTTCCTCAAGGTTCGGCGGTACGTCTTGACGGCCGCTCGGCCGAAGGGCGGGGTGAACGAGACCCGCGCGCGGGCACCCACTCGCCCCTTCTTGCTCAGCGCCTTGCGCGACGACTTCGAGAGTGCTGTCGAGACGGTGTAGGTCCCCGCCTTCCCGACGACTCGCGTGGTGGCCTTGATCGATGCACCGGAGACCCTGACCCGACCGCGATCCGAGGTCGTGATCGTGAGCCGCAACCGCGAGCCCTTCAGCACGCCGCGGACGACCTTCACCGTCGCCCTCGGGGCCGCCGGCGACGGCGGGTTGTCGTCCGGAAGTCCGGGTTGATCCGTCCCCGGCCCCCGGGGCGCAAGCAACGACGCTGTCAGCGGATCCCGGCAGTCGCCGCCGGAGCAGGCCGGAGGCACGTCTGGTGCGGTGTACGGAAAGCCAGCACCTTCGCGCGTCACGTAGACGTCGACCGCTCGGTCCGAATCGGTCGGCGCGATCGGGTCGTCGGTGGCGAAGAAGACCGACTTGCCGTCCGGGCTGGCGTCGAGGAACCGGGCGCTGAAGCCCTGCTTCGCCCGCGAGACCAACTCGAGCTTGCCGCCGCGGGACGCGTAGACGTCGGTCGTGCCGTTTCCGTCCGCCGACACCAGGTCATCCGGCGTGGTGAAGAAGACCGTCCCGTCGTCGGTGACCGTCTGCGCCTGGTGGCTGTTCAACCGAATGAAGCCGGGGTACGGGCTTGCAGGGTCGCCGGCGTTCCCCTTGGGCTTCGCCCCGTCCGGCCGACACGAGACGCACTCGAGCTTGTTCTGGTCAGCGTCGAAGCGGTAGACCTGGCTGCACGGTCCCGGTCCGCCCGTCCAGATGTCGGGGCAGCGGGAGCTCACGTTGTCGTAGCCGAACCGCGCCGCCGTCGCCGGCGAGTTGTCGGTGAACGACAGATACCGACCGTTGGGACTCAGCAGACGAAGGAACGCGGGCGGACTGCCCGGGGAATCTGCGAAGGGATCGACCGACTCGACGAACCGCGGGGCGCCTCCTCGCCACACGTACATGTTCTGCTGGCCCTCCGTCCCGGCACCGGCGAGTGCGTAGGGGCTCTGGAAGGCCACCGTCTGCCCGTCCTGCGTCATCTGCATGACAGCCGAGCTGGTTCCGCTGTAGTCGACGCCGATCGTTCCCACGTATGTCAAGGAATCGTCGTCGGCGTCGTAGCGGTAGAGGTACGATGCGCCAGGCGTCTCCGGGGTGTCTTCGGTCAGTGGCGGCGTCCCCGCACCCACCGTGTGGAAGAGGAGATACCGGCCGTCCTTGCCGACCGCGTCGACCTGTGCCGCAACCGGAGCGGATGGAGCCCCTGGAATTCGTGAGACGGAGACCGCACGCGTCTCACCGCTCGTCCGCACGAAGGCCGGCCCCGTAAGGAAGGCGGGCGCGGGGTAGCTGGTGAAGTAGACGTGCTTGAGGCCTCCGGTGTGGGGCACGGAATCCCGTACGCCGCTCTCGGCAATATTTCCGGCACCGCTCGCAGCAACGATCCCGCCGCCGTCGGCGTCGGGCAGCACCGATTCCGCCTGAACGCCACCCTCGACGGTCCAGCTGTACAGCACGAACCCTCCCGCGGGAACGCCCGGGACCAGTGGGACCGCCGATTGGAACAGAGCCGACTTGCCATCGGGATCGACGAACTTCACATTCAGGAAGCCCTGCAGACCGATGAAGGACTGAGCCAGCTGGGGGTCGTCGCTCGTGGCGACCAATGTCAACCCGCCCGTACGGGTGTCCCGCATGTAGAGGTTTCCGCCTCCTTGCGTCGCCCCTGCCGTGAGCGCTTGGGTCGACGCCACGAGTGCGTGAGACAGGTCGCTTGAGGTCCCGGCGACCGCTTGGCTGTAGGTCTGCACCGGGTGCGGGCCGTAGGGGGGATCAAGGGCCCGATTCGCCCAGGCCTCGCTCCCGCGCCGCCCGATGTACCGCGTGTACTTGGGCACCGACTCCGCCGGCACATCAGCGAACGGCAGATCGGCGGTATAGAGGAACGAGTTGCCGTCCGGTCCGGCCTGGAAGGTGTCGGAGCCCGAGACCGTGCCCCCGCCCTTCTTCAGCGGCGTCACCTGCTCGAAGCCCCAGGGCTGGTCCGCTGACACGGGAGCGGCCGCGAGCGCCGCCGTCCCGAGGCCGACTACCGTCGCCAGTGCCGCCAGGGTGACTTGACGGCCCCGACCTCTGGATCGCGCGGGGCGACCCGGCGCCCCCGGAAGAATCCATATACCGCTGCGTTCTTGCACTCTGCTCTCCCCATGAATTCGACCCGCGCACCTCGAACGGGCCGTCGTGAACCGTCAACGGAAACGACGCCGTTATCTCAGCCTACGTCGCATTTGTCAAGCCGCGAGAGCTTGAACGGGTACGCCATGCGCACTTCCGGGTACGTCATCCGCAACCAAGAGGAAGACACGGCCCGCAAGCACAGCGGGCGGCGCGTATCGCTACGCGCCGCCCGCCTCACCGCTTCAACTCCAGACCTCGAAGGGCGTCTACTGCCTCACGCCCAAACGAGAGCCGGTTGCTGACCGAAACCCTCAGGTGATCGTCGGGCCCGTCGTGGTCAGCGTGTACGTCAGATCCGTCAGGCCGGTCGGGGTGCCCGCGACCGGCGCGCCGTACATGGCGGAGCCGTTCGGGATCACGTTCGTGCACGTGCTGCCCGAGACCGTCAGCGTCTGGTTGCCGGCCGTGTTCGGCCCCACGATCGAGAGACGGCCGTTGATGCCGCCGCCCGGGTTCGTGTAGCTGCCCTTCACGGAACCCGTGATGAACGCGTAGCAGCTGGCCGAGAACCGCACCACGCAGCTGATGCCGGTGATCTCACCCGCCGTAGTACCGGCAACGGGGTTGCCCGTGATCGACAGCGTCGCCGGAACGGTCGACAGCGGATCCGGGGTCGGCGTGCCCGAGCTGTTGCAGCGAACCGTGAACGGAAGGGCCGACGGCCCGAGGCAGCTGCTGAACGTCGGGATGATCGTTCCGACGGCAGCGGGCGGGGTGAACGTCCCGTTGCTCACCGTGCCGGTGCCACCCGTGGTCGTGCAGTTCAGGGGGATGCCAGCTCCCGTAGTAATGACCAGGCGGGACGCCCCCGCGTTTGCGGCGAACGAGCCCCCTCCCGAGATCGTCGCGGCGCTCGCGCCGGAGGCACCGGCAACAGCAAGCAGACCCGCCGCAGCGGTGGCCGTCATGGCCAGCTTCATCTTCGTAAACATACAATTCTCCCTCATGGAGTGACTATTTGTGGACGGTTTGACCATCTGGCCTGGCCGCCCTAAACGTCGCAACCGCCGAGCCCGCGTAAACACGCTAGCCCTCCTCGTTGTCGTGCGTTGCAACCCCGACCCGGGAACAGCAAGGACTTGCTTTGCCGCCCCCGGGCAGAGAGTTCAATCAGCTACCGGCGCTGGCCTTCACGTCAGCCGCACCCGCGAGCTTGCTGGCCCCATTCAGGACCGCCGAGCTCACGCCCGAGGCCGCGTTGAGGCCGATCTTGGCGTTCAGCGCGAACGTCACCAGCGGGCGATCGATGAACGTGTTGCCACAACCCGTGGCCTTGGGCGCGGTGAACTTG
>NZ_JBWDOG010000034.1:0-9350 GCF_056269115.1 Patulibacter ginsengiterrae | reverse complement strand
GACGACGACGATCGCTATCCGGGTGGCGACTACGACGGGACATAGAGAGACCTGGCGTCCCATAGTAGAGCGTCCACACGCCACTGAGGGAAACCCTCGACGGGCGGTTCCCACCCACACGATGCGAGTACTGGCTACGGCCCCACCGGAGGCCGGGGGCAGGACGGGACTCCCGCAACACCCGACCTCTCGGTGGACCGCCTCCTACCGCTACCTCTTGGCCGCGGCCTTCTTCGCCTTCTTCGCCGCCGCCCGCTTGAGCGTCACCGTGCGGGTCGTGGGCTTGGCACCGGCGCCCGCAGGCGTGAACGTCGCCCGGAGCTTCAGGGCCTTGCGGCCCTTGTAGGACCGCTTGCCGGAGGCGGTCAGCTTCGCCGTCACCGTCGCCACCCTCGACGACGTGATCGTGCGGGTCGTCTTCCTGATCCCGTTGCCGGAGACCGTCAGCTTCCCGCTGCCGATCCCGCCGACCCGGACCTTGACCTTGGTCGAGTAGAACCGCTGCGACACGATCCCGAAGCCACACGGGGTGATCACCCGCGGCCGCATCGTGACCTGCTTGCCGTTCTGCCCGTCGAAGACGGCGTCGGCGATCTGCTCGCCCTTGCAGACGTCCGCCTTGTTGTCGTTCGAGGCAACCGCGAGGATCCCGTACTTCCCGCCCGCGATGTCGAGCTTGAACGAGGAGATCGGCGCGTCGGGCACGAACCCGAACGTGTTGATCAGCCGGTTGTTCTTGACGTCCGTGTCCGCCCACAGGTCGAGGGCGATCGGGCCGCGCAACGCCACCCACAGCTTCGGGAACGTCTTCGCGGTCTTCCCCGTCGCCGTCGTCCGCAGGCCCTCGACGAAGTAGACGTTGCCCGTCAGGGCCTCATCCAGCAGCGGCGTGGTCGCCGACGCCTTGCCGACGATCGACCCCGCCGGGCAGTTCTTCGCCGCGGCTTCCGCCGGCTTGCAGAGCGCCTGTGCGTTCTCCGCCATCAGCGAGAGCGTCGGCGGCAGCGTCACGACGACCTTCTTCAGGGCCGTCTGGTCACTCGTCTGACGGACGGTCGCCGAGAACGGCGTCGTCTTCCCCTGCGTCGTCGCCCGCTTGTCGGGCATCTCGAGCTCGAGCTGCGGCTTCAGCGGCAGATCCTTGCAGCCACCGACCTGGAACCGCGAGCTAACCGCCGCGGTCTGGCCACCGGCCGCACCGAGGGTGCCACTGATCGTCTTCTCCGCACACGAGGTCGGGTTGCGCATGAACCCGGGCTTATCGACCGCCACGTTCAGGTTCTGCAACCGAACCGGAACACCCTTGACGATCGTCGGCAACGGATCACTCACGATCGTCACGTGCGCGTCGTGCGGATCGACATAGATCTTCTGCCGCACCACCACATCACCCAGATCGAACGGGCCCGCCTTCGCCGGCACCGTCACTCGCAGCGAGTACGGAGCATCCCCGTAGGCGCCCTCGAGCACGACCGGCCCGTGCAACCAGAACGGCTGCGATCCCGGACCGGCACCAACCGTTGCCGTACCGATCCGCGTACCGAGGTTGCCCTTGATCGTGGCCAGCAGCCCTTCGGGCATCTCCAGCCGCAGACCGTTGAGGTCGGCGTTCCCGTCGGGCTTCCCGATCCCGAGCGTGAACGGCGAGGCCGCACCCGCGATCGGGTTCACGACCCCGGCCTTGAACGTCGGGGAGAAGCCACCGAGGTTCGGCACGCAGTCGACCGTGAAGCTGTTCTTCCGGTTGACGGTGTGCCCGCCCCAGGAGGTCAGTTGCGTATCGACCGTCTTCTCCCCACAGGTCGGAGGCGACGCCAACGGCGCCCGCGGACCGTCCTTGAAGTGCAGGTTGATATTCGAGACCGGCAGCTGCGGGTTGTTGTCGAACGTCGTCTCGAGCCGACCGGTGTCCTTGTTGGCACGAATCGAGCCCGGAAGCCGGATCGACAGCCCCCGCTCCTCGTTCTCCAGCACCAGGGCGATGCGGAACATCTCCCCGGACTCCGGATCATCGGAGTTCTGCGAGCGGATGTAGACCCCGCCCGTCAGCTGCTCCGCCAGCACCGGCGACGTCGCGGTCGCGGTCCCGACCTTCGCTTCGTTCGGACAGGTGACCGGATCCTTCGACTTCAACTTCAACTCGTCGTCCGTGCATGCCTTCAGACCGTTCGCTCCCGACGGGTTGATCGTCATGCCTTCGGGCAGGGTGACCGTCGCCTTCTTCAATGGCGGCGGCGCTAGCCCGTCGGGATCGGTCAACCCTTCCTGCGGAAATGCCAGGTCGACATTGAGGCCTGTTGGCGCATCTGGAGCCGACCCGGACGGCTTGACGGCGACCGTCGGCTCGAACTCCGGCTTGTCGCAGTCCGTCAGCGGTGCGGCAACCGACCGGAACCTCTTGTAGTCACCCGGATGCTGCCAGGAATCCAACAACAGCTCCGTCACGGGCGGGTCCGGCAGACACTCATGCGGATTGCTCAAGAACGCCGTCTCCGGCGCCGAGCTCGAGGCTCCTGGGAAGCAGAACCCCGGGAACGGGCAGGTAAAGCGTTCTGCGTCGTGGCGCGGATCCGCAGGCGTCCCCCACAACGAGACCCCAACCGAGAGGGGCAGCGGGTCCTCCGACGGACTATCGCTCACCTTCAGGCGAATTCCATAATTATCGTCGCTCCGAACCGAAGCGTAAATGTGAACGAAGCCGTAATTAATGATGGTCGCCCCAAACTGGGCAACATGACCTCGATCCGGAACCATGTTGTACACCCCGTAAGGCGATGCGGGCGGCGGGTCGACTTGGTTGTACAGGCCGACTCGGATCACTCCAACTTGGCTCTCAATCGGACAGGTCCCGGCCGCTAGCTGCGCTTGGGTGCAGGTCGGAACGGTCTGCGGGTTGCCGACAAACCCGACCGGCAGATCGGTGATGACATCCTTGACCGTCTCTACCGGGTAACGCGTGTTCTGGTTGGTGACAACGTTGTTGACCGTGAAGTTGGCACTAGCAGCAAACGGATGACCGCCGGCCGGGGCCGTCACATCCGGTACGCCCGCCTCGTCGATCGTGCCCGCGAAAAAGTCGTCGGTCCCAAACGACTGACGAGGAAGGATCGACAACGGATCCTGATAGACCGCCGGCACGGCCTGTCCGCCACCGGAGACGGTGATCGTCGCCTCAGCGCCGCCAACCGCGCCGTCACCCGCCGAAAGCACAAGGCTCAGCGCAATCGTCTGACCTGCTCCCAGGCCTGCACTACTGGTGCAGGAGACCGATTCCCCGTCGGCGCTGCACGGGACTTCCGCATCGTAGAAGTACCCCCCAATGACCTGGCGGACCGAAACGCCCGCTGGCAAACGAACCTCCACGGTCGCTGGCGTTCCGGCCGGCATCGCGTCGCCGCTGTTCGTCGCATAGACGTCGTACTGATCGTATGTGTCACCGACACGAAAGCTCGTCGGGAACTTCGACGAGCTGAACGTCAGCGCCGGTGCTGCATCAGCCGTGGCCGTGGACCAGACGCCCCCAAGCCCAACCGACAACATCGTCGCGAGGAGGACGAGGAAGCGCATTCGGCGGACCGGCCCGGCCCAGTTCGAGTACAACCCTTGCGTCTGCATGGCTACCGACCCCTTCGAGCATCAGATGACGGGGCGCTGGCTTGTCGACTGGTTCGGGACGACGAAGCACCCACCTTGCTGTTGGTCCCGGCCCGAAACGTCACCGGTGCCCGCACTGCGGCGGAGACCCCGGCGGCAGGGGCGAACCCCACCGTCACTTGGGCCTTCACACGACGCTTGCGCTGCAGCGTCCGCTCCGCCCGCTTCGACAGCTTCACCGTCAGCGTGTACGTTCCGGGCTTCGTCGCGACCTTCGACGATCCAACGAGTCCTGATCCCGACACCCGGATCCTTCCCTTCTCGGTAACCGTCACGCGGACCTTGGCCGACGTCCCTCGGACCGTCTTGATCTTCGCCACCTTCGGCTTGGCCGTCGCTCCCGCCGCCACCGGAGGAGCGACGTTTCCCGGGCCTACGAACGAATCACTCAGCGCGGCGGGCGGCAGCCCCGCGCCGGCGATCAACTCGCCCTGACAGGCTTCCCCCGAACACGAACTATCGGGCGGCGGCGGCGGCGACAAGAACCCGCCATCAACCCTCGCGACGTAGACATCAACAGCCCCGTCGACATCCTCCGCCACCAACCGCTGGTTCGTCGAGAACGCCACTGTGCTTCCGTCAGCACTGATGCCGTATTTGGGCGAGGAAGGCTTCTGTCCCGGATCGGGCCCCTGACCATCGGTAACCAGATCAACCTGCCCGACGCCGGATGCCGCCCGCCACCGATAAATATCCTCTTGCTCGTTGACATCGCGCTCGGCCAGGCGCTCCTTCGTGAGGAAGATCACCGAATTTCCGTCAGCACTCACGTTGCTCAGCGATTTGCCGGTCCTACTGGCGGTGGAATAGTCGAGGCTGGAGATTGTGGCCTGCACTTCCCCGTTGCCGTTGCTGCCGTACGCGTCCTTGGCGCGCGAGACCCGCTGCAACGAGCCGCTATCCGCGTCGTAGCGAAACACATCGAGCGCGTTGTCGGTGTCGTCCGCCGTCAATCGATCCTGCGACTCAAAAACCAGTACCCGCCCATCATCCGTCGCGAGCTGCGCGAACCGGGAATCACCGCCCCACAGTGGTGCCACAAAGCTCGGGGCCCCAAGCGTCACAACGAACGCAAAACGCCCCCCGGGGTCTGAGGGCGTGCGCTCAAACAGGTACAGGTTGTTCTCTCCCTGCTGGGCGCTCTGCCCGGCCGCGTTCGTATCGGCGGTGAGTCGACCGTGGGCGACGAAGTAGATCCGTTGGCCGTCGTCGGAGATCCGCGTGACTCCCTGCGCATCTGCCTCGGGATCTGGAGCCGTGGAGCCCGGAGCCGAGATCCGCGTCAGCGTTGCCGCAGACCCGCCGGTTCCGAAGCGGTATTCGTAGAGGTCCAGCGACTCGTCGGTGTCGTCGTTGGTCAGCTGCTGCGTCGTCGACAGGAAGACGTTCATGCCGTCCGCCGACGCGCCCTCGTACGTCACATCGGCCGGGGCATTGCAGGCGGTCACCGCCGGCAGGCTCTCCACCCGCGTGCACCGCGACTGCGACACCTCGACCGTGCTGGACCCGTTGCTCCGCGCCAGGACTCGCAACGGCCCCTTGTTCCCGCAATCCGTCGATGCCGAAGGCGCGGTCGGGTACGCAGAGAAGAAGATCCTCGATCCATCCTCGGAAACTGCGTTGAAGCTACGCTGATCTCCCCCGATCGTCCGGCCCTCGCACAACGCGCCTACGACCTGCCCTCCATCCTCGAGATCGACCCGACGCACCGAGGACCCGTCGGCAACTTCGTACAGATTTTGCGCGTTACCGCCGCCAGCAGGGTCGAAACCCGGCAGGATACTCACGCCACTGTTCGTCGTGAAAACGAACGAGGACAGATCCCTCGCGCCTCCGGCATAGTGCGCGAAGTAGCGGTCAAGAGGACTCGTCGTCACCTCGAGCTTGGCCGTCAGCGCCGGAGACGCCGGCGCCAACGACCCGTCGAACCCACGAAGGTAGAACCGCGTCTGCCCCGGGATCGGACCGACCGGAGCAACGAACAGCGCACGAGACAGGTCCGCAGACTGATCCGCGGAGCGCGCTCCGCTGTAGAACTCGCTCGCGGGAAGACCGATCGGCCGCGTCAGCCACCCCGTCTCGGAACGTGAAGACCCGTAATCGGTCTGAAAGCCGCTGGACGCCGGCGTGCCCGCAAACCCGCCGTTGCCCTGCAGCAGGGCACGCGTACCGTCGGAGCTCAACGCATTTGGACCTACGCTCACACTGTCCTTCTGCGCCGGACTGACCATCTCCCACGCCATGCAGTCGGGCAAGAACGTCGAGTCCTGCTGTGCCCGGACCGCGGCATTGGGACAAACCTCCGCCGCTGACGCCGCGGGTGCCGACTCCCCGTACCACCCCGCTAGCGCGATCACGGAGACCGCGACAGCCAGGCCTCGTCTGACCGGCCGACTTCCAATCACAACGTGGTGCGGCACTCCCCGCCAGCTACTCATCGTTCCTTCACCGCTTTCGTCGCCCAGACCATCTCTCGTGACAGCACACCGACCACCTGTTCTTCGCATGTCCATGTCCGTTCATTTCGCTGGCGCCCTGCCACCACGCGGCGGCCAAGGCCCAACAAGGTCCACTCGCCACTGACGGCGATTCCATCGGGCGCGACGCCCAGCACGCGGTCGGGCGTGGCCGGCCGATGAACAACAGGGCCGCCCGCCCAAGCAACTCGCACCGTGCGGGTGCGTATTGCTCCTCTGGCCGACTTTGTCCCGACACGAAGGCCACGTCGAGCGCAGCCGACTGTCAAGAGGGGGAGTTGGCGCCCACGAACGGGCAGGTAACGCGCGGTGTCGCCGACCCTCCGTTCGGAGGTCGGCAAGCACGACCGCATGCCGTTGAGGCGACTCGACGGGAGCTCTACTGAGCGCACCCAGCAGGAATCCGGCCGGAGTGCGAAACGTTCAGGGCGCGGCCTGCGGCGTGTTCGCCGCGGTCTCGTCACCGTTTCCCAGTCACCACTAGACGTGAGGAGCTTGTCGGTCAAAATTGGTCTTCCAGGAGTCCCACCATAGCCCGCGGCGGAAACAACAACTTTGGGTTCCGCCACCTGCGGCAGCGGAACCCAAAGATTCAACAAACTACGAACTGCGCGATGAGGCAGTGTCACAATGGCGCTGCCTCGTCGAGTCTTAGAGCGCCGCCGAAACCCCGGTGGGGCTAGTAACCGTCACGGTCCCCGTCACCGTGGCGCTGCCGAGCGGCCCACTCACCGTGTTCGCCGTGCCACCGTCGAAGGTCAAGAGCCCACCGGCTCCCACGATCGGTCCCAGCACACCGGTCTCAGAGATCGGAACCCCGATCGGCACACCCGTCGGGCAGGTGCCGGCGAAGGTGTTCGTGAACGACACGCCCGTGATCGAGTCCCGGATCACGGCGCCGACGGCGGTCAGGGTGCTCGGCCACGGCAGGCCGAGAGCGGCAGCGGTCGCCGTGCAACCCGGAACGTTCGTGGAGCACGGATTCGAGAACGTGACGCTAGTAATCGAGTTCTTGCCAACCCCCGAGGCGTCGTTCCAGATATCAGCGGTCACGTGCACGCCGCACGTCACCTTGAAGCCGGCGGCGGCATTCAGCGTCAACGTCCCGTCTCCAGTAATGGCCGTCTGCGGCGACGTCGGGATCGTCACGCCATTGACCGTCCAGTGCGGCGCGGCCTGCGCAGCAGCCGGCATCGCGACAGCGCCAACGGCCACGACGGCCGCCAGTGCGATCTTGCTCTTGAGATTGCCAAACATATGAATTGCTCCTATAAGGCCCGGCTTCCGCCGGACGCGTTTGTGGTGCCGAAACGTCCTTGCTTGAGATCTGGGCGCTCCGGTACTGCGTCGCCGGCGCTCGAACACCGCTCAAGCGCAAGCAGGAAGCAGGAAAGAGGTCCGCGCGTCGATATCCGTCGGCGACCTCGAGCCCTGATGCGATGCCGTCTCCCCCGAAGCGACAGTCGTCGCGACGAAATACGGGGCGACGTGCCTTGCGCGCCGGGGACCCTTCTTCCTCTTGCAAGATGTTGCTTCCTTGCAAGCTTGATAATCGTGCCCTCAAGGCACGGTCAGCAAGCTACACGAGCGTTTCGATGAGTGTCAAGGCAATCGGCGGTTTCATTTTCGGTGGCCAGGTAGCCACCGCAGCGATTCACGAGTACGTCGTCGATCGGGACGACCGACGACGGCGCATCGACCCACTGCCTTGCCCGCCGGGTCGCCCATTTCCGCTGCCGAGAGAGCACCGCCGCCTGCCATAGCGCCAAGACCAAAGACGGCTCAGGCAACGACTGCACTACTCCCGCATTGAACGCAGGAAGGTCAGTCGCCTACAGGTCGGAGCGTCCTGCACACATAGAGAAACGCAACGAGCAGTTCGCCCGTCTTTAGGTTAGGTCCTTGAAGGCGGCAACCTATTTCGGTTTCTAGTGGAACGCGTGCCCTGGTGCCCTCGGGCCCCGACCTCACCAGCGAAGAGTCTCGAGCGGACCGCCCGCCCCCGATCATCCCGAGGCCGCCTCGCCAGACTCACGCGCTCGCGGTAGGTCGTACAGCCGTCCAACGCCGACGCGCGACAGGCTGAAGTCCCGACGGGGATGACCAAAAGACCGCCGCAGCATCCGCCGCCGAGCGATCAAGCTCAGCGGCAGACGCCGAACGACGCGATGCTGAGATCGCGAAGCTCCTGCCTCAACAAGACCTCCTGGACCCTCACGGCCAGGCCCGGCGCGACTACAGAGCCGCCGAGATGCCGGTGGGCGTAGTCACCGTCATGGTTCCCGTCACCGTCGCGCTGCCGAGCGGTCCGCTCACGGTGTTCGGCGCGCCGCCATCGAAGGTCAGAATCCCGCCGGCGCCGACGACGGGCCCGAGCACGCCAGCCGCAAAGATCGGTACCCCGGTCGGAATACCCGCCGGACAGGTCCCCCAGTACGTCCAACTGGCGGACACCCCCGCGATCGAATCCCGGATCACGGCCCCGACGGCGGTCAGCGACCCGGCCCACGGCAGGCCAGTAGCAGCGGCGGTCAGCGTGCACCCCGGCACGTTCGTCGAGCACGGGTTCGCGAAGGTGACCGCGGCAATCGATTTCTTTCCGACACCCGTCACCGCGTCGTTCCAGATGGTGCCCGTGGCGTGCACCCCACACGTGAGCCTGAAGCCGCCGAAGGCGTTCAGCGTCAACGTACCGTCGCTAGTCGTGGCCGTCGGCGTGCTGCCGAGGGTGGTCCCACCCTGCGTCCAGTGCGGCACCGCCTGCGCCGCAGCCGGCATCGCGACGGAACCAACGACAACAACGGCCGTCAGGGCGACCTTGCTCCCCATGCTTCCAAACATATGGTTTACTCCTAGTAAGTCCGGCTAAGCTGGACGCGTTTGTGGTGCCGGAGCGTCCTTGCTTGAGATCTGGGCGCTCCGGTACTGCGTTGCTCCGTGCAGCATGATCGATCCTGCTGCCAACCAGAAGCAAATAGGAGACCACGTTGTGGTCCCCCCTGCTCGCGACGCCGAACGCCGCCGACCCGCGGCGAGTGGCTCAGGACCGCCCTACGCGTGAGGGGCGAGCGGTGCCCCGGAGGGATCGTGCCCTTCGGACACCTTCCGCACGGCCGCAGCCGGCACGGCCCCATCCTCGATCGCCTGCCGCGCGCCCTCGACCCCGAGGTACGGCGTCAGCACCGTCGCGACCAGCTCGGGAATCAACGCAGGCAAGAG
>NZ_JBWDOG010000033.1:0-20622 GCF_056269115.1 Patulibacter ginsengiterrae | reverse complement strand
GGAGAGAGCGGGCCGGGGCGGGGTGGAGAGAGCGGGGCGGGGTGGAGGGGCAGCGCCGGGAGGGGCGAGCCGTGAGGGAGGGGCCGGAAGACCGGCGACCGGCATCGTTCCGCGTCGTCCCAGAAGGCCTGGGGTCATTTCACCTCGGCCGGGAAGGCCTGGGGTCATTTCGCGTCGCCAGGCGACGCAAGATGACTCCAGAGCATGGTGGCCGACGCAAATGACCCCAGGGCGCCTTCCGGCCGTCCGCCCGCGGCCCCGCGGCCCCGCGGCCCCGCGGCGCGCGACCCGACGACCCCGCGACCCCCATCCCGACGACCCCGCGACCCCGCATCCCGGCGATGCCGCATCCGCGCGCCCCGCGCCTTCGCGACCCGCGCCCCCGCGCCCCTCTACATCGGCCCGGCCCTACGGCAGGTCGGCGACGACCTCGGCCAGCGGCTTGCGGATCCCGGTCAGGAACGGCAGCTCCTCGCGGGTGTGGCGGCGGGCCTCGGCGCCGCGCAGGTCGCGCATCAGGTCGACGATCCGGGTCAGCTCGTCGGCCTCGAAGGCCAGCAGCCACTCGTAGTCGTTGAGCGAGAAGGCGCTGATCGTGTTGGCGCGGACGTCCTTGTAGCCGGCGGCCATCATCCCGTGCTCGCGGAGCATCTGCGAGCGCTCCTGGGGATCGAGCAGGTACCAGTCGTACGAGCGCACGAACGGGTAGACGGAGACGTACTTCCTGGCCGGCGTCCCCTCGAGGTAGGCCGGGACATGGGCCTTGTTGAACTCGGCCTCGCGGTGCACGCCGATCGACGTCCACCACGGGTCGACGGACTGCCCGAGCCGGGTCTGGTTGAAGGCGACGAGCGCGTCCTGGAGCGCGTCGGCGCTGGGCCCGATCAGCCACAGCAGCATGTCGGCCTCGGCCCGGAAGCCGACCGTCGAGTAGCTCGCGCGGAGGATCGCGTCGCCGCTGGTCAGCGCGGCCTCGGCCTCGGCCGCCAGCTCGGCGCGGCCGGCGTCGGGCGCGCCGTCCGGCAGGGCGTTCCCCACCCGCCGGTGGCCGCGCGCGGCCTTGAAGCCCGCGTACATCGCGTACAGGTTCGTGAAGTCCGTCTGCTCGCTCATGTCGTCCTGACGATACGCCCGCGGAGGCTCCGTTCGTGGGCCGCCCGTCACGCTTCGGCGTCCGCTGACAGGGGATGCCGGAGGAACCGGGTGGTCGCCCGCGGGGCGGTCTCGTGGTCGCGGCGGCATCCGTCGGTAGGGGACGCCGGGTAGCATCGCCTCGCATCGGCAGGTCCCGCCCGAAGCCCGCGCCCGAGAAGGCCGCACCGTCGCCGCCGTCACGCGGCTGGCAGCTGATGGCGGCCGCCCTGGTCGCGCTGATGGTCTACGAGGTCGCGAACCGTCGAGGACTCGGCGTCGGTCTCTTCGCGCTCGTCTTCTTCGGGACGATCCTCGTGCTGGCCCTGTTCCGCCCCCAGCAGCTGCGGGCCTGGTCGGAGCGGCACGCCTTCTTCGACGGCCTGCTGTTCGCGCCGTTGCTCTTCCTGGTCCTCGCCTACATCGGCAACTGGTCGCTGCTCGCCTGCGCGATCGGCGGCGTCGTCGGCTGGGCGATCGTCTCCGCGGTCGTGCTGGTCCGGCGACGGTCGCGGGCCGGCGACGCGTCGGACGGCTAGCGCGCCTCGGCGCCGTGGGACGGCGCCGACGAGCGGCGGCGCCTCGCCGGGGCCTAGATGGTTGATCCCACGGGTCCGTGGATGTGGGGTGCGTTCGGGGCGGCGTCCTGGCGTCGCGCGAGGCCGAGAGTCAGGGTGGAGAAGCCTGGCCGAGGGCCTCTCCAGAACGGTGCTCTCGCCGTCGCTCCGACGGTGAGAGCACCGAAATGGCGGAGTATGCACCCAGAACGGTGCACTCACGCCCGCCGCCCCGGTGAGCGCGACGAAATCGGGCGGCGCTGCACCTCCACGACGGCGTGGATCGACGTCCGCCGGCCACTCACGGTCGGCTCCCGCCCGCACCAGCTGCCCCGCCGCCGGAAGGTCCGGGACGGGGCCGCGCTGTGGGCGTCCGCCGCACGGACGGACGCGGTCGATGGGCCGCCTGGGACTCGAACCCAGAACCACGGGCTTAAAAGGCCCTTGCTCTACCGATTGAGCTAGCAGCCCTCGCCCCGCAAGCCTAACCACGCACGCGGCGCGGCGACGCTCGGGTTCCGGCTCGCCTCGTGGTGGCGGGGCCGGCGCCCGGTTCCGCACCCGGTGGGACGGCAACGGCTCACGGAGCCGCCGTTCCGACGCGGCAGACGACGCAACCGCCGGTCCCCGTGGTGATCGCCCGCCGATCGGGTAGAAGGGGAGCATGAGCACGTCCGACATCCCCGAGGGCAGCGACAGCGAGCAGCGGTTGCTCGAGCGCCGACGGGCGGCCAACGCCCCGCTGGAGGAGGCCGGCGAGGGCGAGTCCGAGGGGTTCGAGCTGGCCGAGCGGGAGCTGATCGAGCACGCCTCGCACGGGGACCAGCACACGACGATCCCGATCACCCGCGACGGCCGCGACGAGGCGGAGGCGGACCCGTCCGCGGACTCGTACGGCGAGGCGGACGAGGAGATCCCCGAGGACCTCGAGCCGGAGAGCGAGGACGAGGCGCAGTAGCCGGCCCCCTGGGTCCGCACGACCAGGCCGCGATCGCGACGATCGGGGCGGGCGACGGCGACGACCGGGCAGACGACCGGCCCGGCGTTCTACACTGGGCCGTCCTGCCCCCATGGTGTAGCGGTTAGCACGCCAGCCTTTCACGCTGGTAGCGAGAGTTCGATTCTCTCTGGGGGTATCGCAGTAGGCCTCGGCTCGACCGGGGCCTTCGTCGTTCCGGGCCCGTCTACGACTCCGCCCGCGGACGCCGCAGGTTCCCGACGATCGCCGCGACGACCGTCACGAGGTAGATCTGCCCCAGCAGCGCCTCGAACGCCGCGAGCGTGTGGCCGACGTCGCTCCGGGCCGTGAGGTCGCCGTAGCCGACGGTCGTCAACGTCGTGAAGCTGAAGTAGAGCGCCTCCGAGCCCGTCACCTCCTCGCCCCCGGCGAAGAACGGGGCCCCGCCGAGCCGGTCGATCGCGCCGTAGACGAACCCGAACAGCATGCCGAGCAGCAGGTACAGCGCGAGCACGCCCATCACGGCGGGCACCTGCACCTGGCCGTTGGCCCGGATCTCGCGGATCACGCCGATCGCGATCGACGGCGGGGCGATCAGGATCAGGGCGGCGTTCATCAGCTCGGTCGCGCCGTCGCCGATCGCGTTCGCCACGATGTGGAGGACGCTCAGCCCCAGCGCCACCACGGCGAGGACCACCACCGTCCGGATCGCCCAGCGGGGGAACTCGGCCGCCCGCACCGCCAGCAGCAGGCTGAGGCCGGCCAGGGCTGTCACCACCACCTGCTGCGGGTCGCTCGGCGGCACCATCCCCTGGACCACGAACGACGTGAGCGTGGTGAGCAGCAGCAGCTCGAACCGTCGGAGCACGCGAATCCGTTCGCGCTCGCTGGCGTCGGTGGTCTCCGGGACCGTGGGCGGGCGTCCCTCCGCGGGACCGATCTGCCTGGACGAGCCTTCCATGCCGCACTGCTCCTGGTTCGGACCCGGCGAGAGCGCCGCCGGCCAGCTGCGCCCGACCCTAGCCCCTGGCTCCCGTGCCGCCCGCGGGCGGCACGCGCCTAGGCCCCGCCGCCCTGGGCCGCCGGAGCGTTCCGCGTCGGGTGCCGCAGCAGCTCGCCGACGGTGACCATCCGGTACCCGCGCTCACGGATCTGCGGGATCAGCAGGCGGACCGCGGCGGCCGTGGCCGGAGCGTTCGGGCCGCCCATCATGTGCATCACGAAGATCCGGCCGGGGGAGAGCGCGCCGAGCACCGTCCGGACGATCACCGCCGGGTCGTCCTGGAGCGCATCGCCGGAGGCGGTGCCGTCGACGACCTGCTGACCGGCGGCGGCGACCAGGCGCAGGTCGGACGGCTCGTGGCAGAGGCCGGGGAAGCGGAAGAGCACGGGCGGGCGCCCGGTCGCCCGGCGCAGGGCGGCGGTGGTGCGGTCGATCTCGGCCTGCTTCTCGGCGGTCGTCGTGACCGACGGCAGCCCGTAACAGGTGCTGGTCCACGCCAGGTGATCCCAGGTGTGGCTGCCGATCTCCAACCGCGGGTCGGCGGCCAGCCTCCGCGTCACCTGCGGGTAGGTCTCGGCCCAGAGCCCGCTGACGAAGAGCGTCGCCGGCGTCTCGGTCCGGCGGAGCGTGGCGAGCAGCTCGGCGTCATACCAGCTGGCGACCTTCCCGGACCGCAGCTGCCGGAGCATCGCCGGGGTCATGTCGGCGTCGAAGCTGAGCGCGATCACGCGCTGGTCGGTGCGGGCGGCGTCGACCGCGACCGCCCGCGGACGGAGGGGTGCCGCCGCGGGCTCGGCGACGTCCTGGGTGCCGGTCGGCGGCGGGGCCGCGACGGTCCCGGTGCTCGCGGCGGCGGTGCCCGTGGAGGTGCTGGTGGCGGGCGCGGTCGTCGTACCGGACCCGGCCGGGTCGGCGGCCGAGCCGCCGGTGGCCCCGGCCGCTGGTTCGTGCTCGTAGACCGACGGAGGCATCGCCGTGGTGGTCGCGGCGGCCGCGCCGGGGCCGGCCCCCGCCGACGAGGACCCGCAGCCGGCGAGCAGCACGGCCATCAGGGCGAGGGCTGGCCAGGGACGGACACGCATCCGCGCAGCGTACGCGGTCGGCCGGGCGCAGCGTACGCGGTCGGCCGGGTGGTGACGGGGGCGTCGGACGCCACCCGGCCCCGGTTTTCGCAGCAGGCGCGTACGGGTATTCGAGGGTGGCAGCAGCCCCGTCGATCTGCCCCAGGAGGTCCCGTGAACGTTGCCGAGCAGTTCGTCCAGGTCTTGCGCCAGGCGGGTGTCGATCGCGTCTACGGGGTGGTCGGCGACAGCCTCAATCCGATCGTCGACGCGATCCGGCGGACCGACGGGATCGACTGGATCCACGTCCACAACGAGGAGTCCGCCGCCTTCGCGGCTGCCGCGGCGGCCCAGGTCACCGGCAAGCTCGCGGTCTGCGCCGGCAGCTGCGGGCCGGGCAACACCCACCTGATCCAGGGGCTCTACGACGCCCACCGTTCCGGGGCGCCGGTGCTCGCGCTCGCGTCCCACATCCCGTCGGCCCAGATCGGCACCAGCTTCTTCCAGGAGACCCACCCCGAGCGGGTCTTCGTCGACTGCAGCAGCTTCTGCGAGACGATCTCCCGCGCCGAGCAGATGCCGCGGCTCCAGCGAATCGCGATCCAGCACGCGATCAGCAGCAACGGGGTCTCGGTCCTCGTGCTCCCCGGCGACGTCGCCGACCTGCCGCCGGCCCACCCGCTCGGCGTCAGCAACTTCGTGACCGAGCAGGCCGTCGCGACCCCGCCGCCGGGTCCGGTCCAGGCGCTGGCGGGGGCGATCAACGCGGCCGCGTCGGTGATGGTGTTCGCCGGGGCGGGCGCCCGCCACGCTCGCGAGGAGCTGCTCGACCTGGCGGCGACGGTCAAGGCCCCGATCGGCCACACCCTGCGCGGCAAGGAGTGGCTCCAGTACGACAACCCGTACGACGTCGGAATGAGCGGCCTGCTCGGCTACGGGGCCTGTTACGAGGCGATGGCGCAGGCCGATCTGGTGATCCTGCTGGGGACCGACTTCCCCTACGACTCGTTCCTGCCCGGTCGCCACACGGCGCAGATCGACCACGACGCGGCACGGATCGGCCGCCGGACCCCGGTCGAGCTGCCGGTCCACGGCGACGTTGGCGAGACGCTCAGCGCGCTCCGTCCGCTGCTGGCCGAGAAGCCCGACCGCAGCTTCCTCGACGCGATGCTCGATCGGCACGAGAAGACGCTGGAGAAGGTGATCTCGGCCTACACCGGGGACCGCAAGCAGCGCACCCCGATCCACCCGGAGTACGTCGCCGACACGCTCGACGACGTTGCCGCCGACGACGCGATCTTCACGGTCGACACCGGCATGAACAGCGTCTGGGCGGCCCGCTACCTGACGCCGAACGGCCGGCGACGGGTGATCGGGTCGTTCCTCCACGGCTCGATGGCCAACGCGCTGCCGCACGCGATCGGGGCCCAGTTCGCGCAGCCGGGCCGGCAGGTCGTGTCGCTGTCCGGCGACGGTGGCCTGGCGATGCTGCTGGGCGAGCTGCTGACCGTCCGCCGCCACGCGCTGCCGGTCAAGATCGTCGTCTTCAACAACAGCTCGCTCGGGATGGTCAAGCTCGAGATGCTGACCGAGGGCCTGCCCGACTACGGCACCGACCACGACCCGATCGACTACGCCACGATCGCCCGCGGGGTCGGGATCGAGGCGATCCGGATCGAGAGGCCCGAGCACCTGCGCGACGGGCTCCGTCAGGCGCTCCAGGCCGACGGGCCGGTGCTCGTCGACGTCGTGACCGATCCGGCGGCGCTGTCGATGCCGCCGCACGTCACCGGCGAGCAGATCCGCGGGTTCGCGATGGCCGCCAGCAAGACCGTGCTCGCGGGCGGGGTCGGCAAGATGATCGAGATGGCGCGGACCAACGTCCGCAACGCCCGCGGGATCTAGGCTCAGATCCCGCGCAGCATCCCGCCGTCGACCGGCAGCGTGGTACCGGTGATGTAGGCGGCCGGCTCGGAGCAGAAGAACAGCGCCGCGGCCGCCATCTCCTCCGGACGGCCCAGCCGCCGGGCGGGGACGACCTGGCGGGCGGCGATCTCGGCCGCGGCCATCGTGCCGTGGACGGACTCCATCCGCCGGGTCGCGATCCGGCCGGTCAGCAGGCTGTTGAGCGTGACGCCGTCGCCGGCGACCTCGGTCGCCAGCGTCTTGAACGCGGCCAGCGCCGCCGAGCGTTCGGCGTTGGACAGCATCAGGGTCGGGATCGGCTCGCGGACGGAGGTCGAGACGACGTTGACGATCCGGCCCCAGCCGCGCTCGCGCATCCCCGGGAGGATCCGGCGCAGGAGCGCCATCGGCGCCCGCACGAGGTGGCGGTGGGCCTCCTCCCACTGGGCGTCGTCGAAGGCGAGCGGATCGGGGTTGGTCGGCGGGCCGCCGGTGTTGACGATCGCGATGTCGACCGGGCCGACCTCGGCCTCGACCCGGTCGATCAGCGTGTCGGCTCCGGCGACGTCGCCGGTGTCCCAGGCGATCCCCGCGACGGCCCCGACCTCGGCCGCCGCGATCCGGGTCCGCTCCGGATCGCGCGAGCTGAGCACGACCCGAGCGCCCTCGGCGACGAGCGCCTCCGCGATCGCGCGCCCGATCCCGGCGGAGGCACCGCCGACGATCGCCACTCTGCCCTGAATGCCGAGGTCCATCCCGCGAGTATCTACAACGTCAGCGTCCGCGTCACCTCGAGCGCCTCGCGGAACCGCTGGTCGTGGCTGGCGACGACCAGGGCCCCGGGCCAGCCGGCGAGCGCCGCCTCGAGCGCCTCGAGCGACGCGACGTCGAGGTGGTTGGTCGGCTCGTCGAGCAGCAGGCAGGTCGTCCGGCGACCGGCGAGCACCGCCAGCTCGGCGCGGGTCTGCTCCCCGGGGGAGAGCGTCGCCGCCGGTCGTTCGACGACCTCGGCCCCGAGGCCGAACGTCGCCAGCGCGGTCCGCGCGTCGGTGACCGTCGCGGCCAGATCGGGCGTCGGCGGCAGTGGCGGCTCGGCGACCTCGACCGACGCCGAGCCCCGATCGACGATGCCACCGCGAGTCTCCGTGGGCGTCCAGCGGCCGTCGGCGGTCGTGCCGGCGCCGACCGGAGACCGTGCCTCCCCGGCCCGACCGACGTCCGGATCGTCTCCGGCCGCGATCAGCGCGGCGACCGCGATCGCCGTCGGGCGACCGTCCCGGGCGAGTCGGTCGCGGGCCTGGCCGAGCTCGGCGATCACCGTGCCCGCGGCCGCGGTCCTCCGGCCGTCGGCGAGCGGCACCCGTCCGGCGAGCGCCCCGAGCAGCGTCGACTTGCCGGTGCCGTTGGCGCCCGCCAGCAGGACCCGCTCGCCGTAGGCGACGCCGAGGTCGAGCGGCCCGAGCGACCAGTCGCCGCGCCGCAGGACCGCGCCCTCGAGCGTCAACGCCGAGGCCGCCCGCCGCTCCGCCGGCGTGAGGTGCAGGCGCAGCGGCGCCTCCTCGTGCGGCTTGTCGGGGATCTCCGCACGCTCGGCCCGCCCGGCGACGATCCGCGCCCGCCGCTTCATCCCGTCGGCCCGCATCCGGACCCACTCGGCGCTGTGCTTGTCGCCGTCGTGGCGGTGCGTCTTGGCCTTCTTGAAGCTGTTGGCCGCCCGCCGTCGGGTCTCCTCGACGGCGTCGCGCAACTGCGCGCGGGTGGCCACGGCCTGCTCGTGATCGGCCTGCTGGCGGCGGTGCTCCTCCTCCCGCTGGCGCTCCCAGACGGCGTAGCCCCCGCCGCCGGCGGTGGCCTTGCCCGTCCGCGGATCGAGGGCGACGATCTCCTCGGCGACGTCGGTCAGCAGCGCGCGATCGTGCGAGACGATCACGTAGCCGCCCCACCGCTCGGCGAGGAACCGGCGGAGGACGGCCAGCCCGTCGGCGTCGAGGTGGTTGGTCGGCTCGTCGAGCAGCACGGCGTCGAAGCGGCTGGTCCGCAGCACGGCCAACCCGACCCGCGCGGCCTGGCCGCCGGACAGCGAGCGCAGCGGTCGGTCGAGCAGCGCCGGGTCGAGCCCGACCTCGTCCGCCGCGGCCCGCAGCCGTGGCTCGGCGTCGTCGGCCCCCAGCACGATCCAGCGCTCGAGCGCCTCGGCGTGGTCGTCGATCGCCTCCAGCTCACCGGCCTCGAGCCGGGCGGCGTGGTGATCGAGCTCACGGCTCGCGGCCACCACCCCGAGCCGGTCGAGCGCAACCTCGCGGGCGCTGCGGGGATCGTCCTGGCCCGCGAACTGGGGCAGGTAGCCGACGGTCCCGAGCCGCCGGACGCACCCGCCGTCGGGCGTCTCGTCGCCGGTCAGGATCCGCAGCAGCGTCGACTTGCCGGAGCCGTTGGGGCCGATCAGGCCGATCCGGCTGCCCTCGCCGACCCGCAGGTCGACGTCGTCGAGCACGGTCCGGGGGCCGTGGTGGCGGGTGATGTTGTGGGCGTCGATGTAGGTGGCAGGCATGCGGTACTCCTCGGGGCGAGCCGACGGAGGAGCACCGGGGGACCCGCCGCGGGAGCAACCGGAGCGAGCTCAGGTCACCAGCGGGTCGGATCGGTTCCGGAAGGAGCGCACCCAGGGGCGGCTCGGCACTCCCCGTCGGCGGGATCGGCGACGGTGGGACGGCTGCGGCGACCACACGTAGCGGTCGGCGAGTTCGTGGCAGCGGTCAGGAGGAGTGGCGCATAGGACGGCCCGTAGGGCCGCCAACGACAGTAGCAGCGCGGCCGCCGACTTCCCAGCCTGCGGATGCGTCGCACATAGGCCCGGGCCTGCGTGCGACCGCCGTCGCCGCGAACCGATCGCCCACTCTTCGGGGAACCCGAACGATCGACGACGCGGCCGGATCGCTGCCGTCTACGCGGACCGGTCACCCACTCTTCGGAGGACCCGAACGATCGACGACGGGCCTGGTTCGCCCCCGTCTGCACGAACCAGTCACCCACTCTTCGGAGAACCCGAACGATCGACGACGGGCCTGGTTCGCCCCCGTCTGCACGAACCAGTCACCCACTCTTCGGAGAACCCGAACGATCGACGACGCGGCGACGCAGGCCCACCGTCGGGGACGCCCCGACTAGCATCGTGCGGGATGCCTCCGCTCGCCAAGCGCACCGGTCGTCGGCGCCCGCCGCACGACGTCGCCGACCTGAGCCTGGCGATCGCCGGCGAGGCCCGGATCGACTGGGCCGACGCCCAGATGCCGGTGCTGGCCCAGGTCCGGGCGCGGTTCGCCGCGGAACGGCCGCTCGAGGGGCTCCGGATCGCGGCCTGCCTCCACGTCACCGCGGAGACGGGCAACCTCGTCCGCACGCTGCGGGCGGGCGGCGGCGAGGTCTGGATCGCCGCGGCCAACCCGCTCTCGACGCAGGACGAGGTCGCCGCCGCGCTGGTCGTCGCCGACGGGGTCGCGGTGCACGCCCGCCGCCGTGTCGACCGGGCGACCTACATGGCGCACCAGGCGGCGGTCGTCGCCTGCGGCGGACCCGGGCCGCACCTGACGATGGACGACGGCGGCGACCTCCTCGGCCTGCTGCACGAGGGGACCCCGCCGCCGGTCGCGCCGCTCGCGGCCGCTCCCGACCTGATCGGCGGCACCGAGGAGACGAGCGCCGGCGCCCTGCGGCTGCGGGCGATGGCGGAGCGCGGCGAGCTGACGGTCCCGGTCCTCGCCGTCCACGAGGCCGACACCCACCGGGTCGTCGAGAACCGTCACGGGACCGGCCAGTCGGCGCTCGACGGGATCCTCCGCGCGACCAACGTGCTGCTCGCCGGACGCACGATCGTGGTCGTCGGCTACGGCTCGTGCGGCCGCGGGGTCGCGGCCCGTGCCCGCGGGATGGGCGCCGCGGTGATCGTCTGCGAGGTCGATCCGGTCAAGGCGCTGGAGGCGAAGCTCGAGGGCTTCGACGTCGCGCCCGCGCTGGTCGCGGCCGAGCGTGGCGACATCTTCGTGACCGTCACCGGCAACCGCGACGTGCTGACCCGCGAGCACTTCGAGCGGATGCGCGACGGGACGATCCTGGCCAACGCCGGCCACTTCGACGTCGAGATCTCGCTGGCGGATCTGGCCGCAGCGGCGGACGGCCCGCCGGTCGAGGTTCGCCCGCTGGTCGAGCGGTACGTGGTCGGCGGCCGCCGCCTGCACCTGCTGGCCGGCGGCCGGGTCGTCAACCTGGCCGCCGCCGAGGGCTACCCGGCGTCGGTGATGGACCTCTCGTTCACCAACCAGGCGCTGGCGGTCGAGGCACTGGTCACCGATCCGACCCGCTTCGCGCCCGGCGTCCACCGGGTCCCGCAGGAGATGGACGCGGAGATGGCGCGGTTGAAGCTGGCCAGCCTGGGGATCTCGATCGACCGGCTCAGCAGCGAGCAGACCGCCTACGGGCGGACCTGGACCGGCAGCTAGGTCCTCAGCGCAGCTCGGTCGCCTCGATCAGCCCGGCCGGATCGGTCCGCCCGGGACCGGTCGGGAAGGCCAGCCGGACCAGCCGCCCGGCGGGCTCGACCGCGACGTGCGCGATCACCGGCGGAACCAGCGACGCCGAGAGCTCGTCGAGCGCCTGGGCGACGTCGACGAGGCTCGGGCGCAGACGGATCCGCCAGGCGTCGAAGGTCCCGGCGGGGACCGTGACCTTCTCGCGCTTCTCGACCCGGATGTCGATCGGCCAGTGGACGACCGCCGTCAGCCATGCCCGCGGCACGAACCGCGCCTTCTCGGCCAGCGGCAGGGTGCGGAACGCGAGCGCCAGCGCGGGGGCGGGCACCATCGCGCGGGGGTAGGGGGCGACCTCGCCGCCCATCTGGGGGACCTGGACGTCGCGGAACGCGGCCTGCTCGCGCAGGACCTCGCGTTCGCGATCGAGGATCTCGACCGTCTGCGACTCGGCGAGCAGCTCGCCGTTGCGGCGCCGGAAGCGGATCAGGACCTCGCCCGTCAGCCGCCCGAACGCCTCGCCGGTGATCTCCTGGACCAGGGTGCGATCCCCGTCGGGACGGAGGATCAGCCGGCCGGAGCCGACCTCCTCGCCGTCGATCGTCGCCCGGTAGACGGTCTGCTCGGCGGTTTCGATGCCGGGATCAGGAAGTGGGTCGTCCATCGGTCCATCATCGCGCGTGTTCCTCGCCGCGGGGTGAACAAAAGCCTATGACTTGTAACGTAGCGCCGCTATTTCGGTGCCAAACCACAACTCGAGGTCCACTTCGTGACATCACGTACCCGTCTGGTCGCGCTTGCCGCCACGCTCTCGCTCGGTCTGCTTCCCACGGCGGCCAACGCCGCAGCGCCCTCCCCGGCGTCCTCGGACCCGGCCACCTACACCGCCGTCGACGCCTTCGGCGAGACGTACCTGACGGGCGAGGCCAACATCGGCCTGCAGGAGGACGACGACGTCCAGGAGGTCGACCTGCCGTTCCCGGTCACGGCCTTCGGGCAGGCACACGACTCGCTGGTGGTCTCCAGCAACGGCAACGTCCAGTTCGGCGACCTCGACGACGCCAACGACAGCAACTCCGGCGCTTCGCTGCCGCAGGACGGCTACCTGCTGCCGACGCTGTTCGCGTTCCAGGACGACCAGGTCCAGGAGGACGCCGAGGCCGGCCAGGGCATCTTCACCCGGACCTTCGGCCAACCGGGCCACCGCCGCTTCCTCGTCGAGTGGCGCTCGCGTCCGTACGACTACCACGACGAGGCGGGCCTCATCAGTCCGGGGGCGCCGACCGATCACTTCGCCGTCGTCCTCTACGAGAACTCGAAGGCGCTGACCACCCTCTACGGCGACGTCGACGTCGAATCGCGCGGCACGATCGGCGTCCAGCTCGCGCCGGACAGCGGCCCGGGTCCGCAGCGGACCGCTCCGGTCGCACGGACCTCCCCGGAGCTTCCGCCGGTGCCGGCCGACTTCACCCAGTACGCGATCGCGGGCGACTACGACGGCCCGCTGCGGGCGGTCGCGGCTGCCGTCGCCCGCGTGGCCCCGCGGACGATCCCGGTCGAGGGCGACGCGCCCCCGGCGTCCGGCACCCGCGTCGACTTCCTGCCGTCGGGCGCGTCGTCCCCGGCGATCCTGCCCGCCGCTCCGGCGGCCGTCTCCGACGGTGCTCCGAAGTCCGGTGAGCGGATCACGCTGACCGGCAGCGGCTTCCTCCGCACGACCTCGGTGCTCTTCGGCGACGTCGAGACCACCGACTTCACGGTCGAGAGCGACGGGCGGCTGACCGTGGTCGTGCCCGCCGGCGTCAGCGGCACCGTCCACCTGCGGATCCGCAACAGCGCGGGCGACAGCGGGATCGTCGGGACCGTCCAGATCACCGTGGCCGTCCCGCGGCCCCCGGTCGACGCTCCGGCGCCGCCCGCCGCCCCGCGTCGTTGCGCCGCCGCGTCGGCGGTCATCACCCAGCTGCGTCCGAGCGGCAGCCGCCTGCGGGTGGCCGGTGCGATCGCCGACATCGCCGATCGTCGTGGCGCCGAGGTCACGGTCTTCCGCGGCAGCCGTCAGGTCGGCCGTACGACGGTCGGCAGCGATGGGCAGTTCTCGCTGACGGTCTCCGGGGCGGGCAAGGGCCGGATCAGCGCGACCGTCGGTCCGCAGCGCTCGCCGGCGGTCAGCCTGCGGCGCAGCCTCGAGATCACCGGCCAGAAGGTCTCGGCCGACGAGGTCGTCGTGACCGGTCGCCTGACCAGCAAGCGGCCGGGCAACGTGGCGCTGACCCTCCGGGGCCGCACCTCCTGCACCCGCACCACGGTCCTGAAGCGGTTCCGGACGCGGGCGAACGGCAGCTTCAGCGTCAGCCTGCCGCGCCCGACCGCGCTTGAGGGCAACGCGCTCGATCGCATCCGGGCGACCAGCGATCCCCGGATCTACAGCCTCCCGATCGTGGTGCCGTACCGCTAGCGAACGGCCTGGGCGTCGCTCCGCGGAACACGCGGAGCGACGCCCGATCGCTCGCCAGCAGTCAGTACCGCGGGTAGGATCGCCTTCGTCAGCGACGAGGGGGAACCGATGGGGCTCGAGCGGTACGTCAAGGAGCAGTTCACGGCCGAGGGTACGACGCACGACGTCTACCGCCGGGGCGAGGGCCCCGCGGTGGTGGTGATGGCCGAGGTGCCCGGCATCACCCCGGCCGTGATCGCGTTCGCCGACCGGGTGGTCGACCTCGGCTGCACCGCGATCCTTCCGCAGATGTTCGGCCGCCCCGGCGGCAGCGCCCGCGACCCGCGCAACCTCGCGCGGACGTTCGGCCATATCTGCGTGTCGAAGGAGTTCAACCTGTTCGGTCTGCGGCGTCAGTCGCCGATCACCGATTGGCTGCGGGCGCTCGGCCGCCACGAGCACGAGCGCTGCGGCGGTCCGGGGATCGGCGTGATCGGGATGTGCCTGACCGGGGGCTTCGGCCTCGCGATGATGGCCGACGACTGGGTCCTCGCCCCGGTCCTGAGCCAGCCGTCGCTGCCGGTCGGCCTGACGGCCAGCCGCCGCCGCGACCTCGGCGTCGACGACGCGACCCTCGCCCGGGTGAAGCAGCGTGCTGCCGACGGCTCGTGCCTGATGGCGCTCCGCTTCTCGGGCGACAAGCTCTCCCCGGGGGAGCGCTTCGTCCGGCTCCGGCACGAGCTCGGCGACGCCTTCACGGCGGTCGAGATCGACTCCTCGCGGGGCAACCCGCACGGCAACAAGCTCGTTGCCCACTCGGTTGTGACCGAGGATCTGCAGGACGTCCCCGGGCACCCCACCCGCGAGGCGCTCGACCAGGTCCTCGACTTCTTCCGCGCGCAGCTGGTGGCCGGCGTTCCCGCGGAGGCGGTCTAGCGTCGGTGCCGAACGGCGCGGCTGGCACGCGGGTAGTCCGGCTGGTCGGTTCGGCGGGTTCGAGTGGCCGGCCCGCCGTAACCTTGACACGACCGTGGTAAGGTTCCGTCGTCCCGCATGGACGCACTGACGATCAACGAGGCGGCGGAGACCTCGGGCTGGAGCCCGCGGATGCTCCGCTACATCGAACGGATGGGGCTCGTGGAGCCCGCGCGTTCGACAGGCGGCTACCGCCTGTACGGCCCTGGTGAGCTTCAGCGGCTGCGCACGCTGCGCGAGCTGCTGGACGGCCAAGGACTGGCTCTCGGTGAGGTCGGTTTTGCCCGACGGATGCAGCTCGACGACGAGCTGCGTTCGGCGGTCGAAGGTTGGCTCGAGGCCGAGCCCGCCCGTCCCGCCCACGTTCCGGCCGACGATTGGCTGGAGTGGGAGCAGGAAAAACACGAGCGACTGGTGGCAGAGGCCGCACGTCGCGCCGACACCACCGACACGAACCTCACGGAGACCCGATGAGCACCGTCCTTCAGCAGAACGACTTCAAGGTCCGCGATCTCTCGCTGGCCGCCGCCGGTCGCAAGCAGATCGAGCTCGCCGAGCACGAGATGCCCGGCCTCATGTCCACCCGCGCGGAGTTCGCCGCCAGCCAGCCGCTGAAGGGTGCCCGGATCATCGGCTCCCTCCACATGACCACGCAGACCGCGGTCCTGATCGAGACGCTGACCGCGCTCGGTGCCGAGGTCCGCTGGGCCTCCTGCAACATCTTCTCGACCGACGACCAGGCCGCCGCGGCCGTCGCCGTCGGCCCGAACGGCACCCCGGACAGCCCCCAGGGCGTCCCGGTCTTCGCCTGGAAGGGCGAGACGCTGGAGGAGTACTGGTGGTGCACCGAGCAGATCGTCGCCGGTTGGGCCGACGACGCTCAGCCGAACATGATCCTCGACGATGGTGGCGACGCCACCATGCTGCTCCACAAGGGCCGTGACTTCGAGCTGGCCGGCGCCGTGCCGGACCCCTCGACCGGTGGCTCGGAGGAGTTCGAGGTCTTCCTGACGCTGCTGACCAAGTCGGTCGCCGCGCATCCGGACCGCTACACGAAGCTCTCCGCCGGCATCCTCGGCGTGACCGAGGAGACGACGACGGGCGTGCACCGCCTGTACGAGCTCGCCAAGGAAGGCAAGCTGCTCTTCCCGGCGATCAACGTCAACGACTCGGTCACCAAGTCGAAGTTCGACAACCTCTACGGTTGCCGCCACTCGCTGATCGACGGCATCTTCCGCGCGACCGACGTCATGATCGCCGGCAAGACCGCCGTGATCTGCGGCTACGGCGATGTCGGCAAGGGCTCGGCCGCCTCGCTGCGTGGCCAGGGCGCTCGCGTGATCATCACCGAGATCGACCCGATCAACGCGCTCCAGGCGTCGATGGAGGGCTACCAGGTCTGCGTCCTCGACGACATCATCGGCGAGGTCGACATCGTCATCACGACGACCGGCAACAAGGACATCCTCACCAAGGATCACCTCGCCGCGCTGAAGAACAAGGCGATCGTCGGCAACATCGGTCACTTCGACAACGAGATCGACATCGCCGGTCTGGCGTCGATCCCGGGCATCGAGAAGGTCGAGGTCAAGCCGCAGGTCCACGAGTGGGTCTTCCCCGACGGCCACTCGATCATCGTGCTCTCCGAGGGCCGCCTGCTGAACCTGGGCAACGCGACGGGGCACCCCTCGTTCGTGATGTCGAACTCGTTCACGAACCAGACGATCGCCCAGATCGAGCTGTTCGCGAACAACCAGGACGGCAAGTACCAGAAGCAGGTCTACGTCCTGCCGAAGCACCTCGACGAGAAGGTCGCGCGCCTCCACCTCGACGCCCTCGGCGTCAAGCTGACGACGCTCAGCCAGGACCAGGCCGACTACATCGGCGTTCCGGTCGAGGGTCCGTACAAGCCCGACCACTACCGCTACTAACCTGGCTCGCCCTCGTCGCCCCTGGGGGTGTCGCTGCATCCTCGGCAGTGCGTGCGCACAGCTCTCGGATGCGCTCCTACCCAGGGACGACGATCGCTTCGCCAGGTCAGCAGCGGCAAGCCGGTACTGATCTGACGATCGCTTCGCCAGATCAGCACCGGCAAGCCGGTACTGACTGACTCGGTGTCGTCAGCTCAGCACCTGTTCCCGCTCTCCTTCCCGGAGGGCGGGCCCGCCCGCAGGATGGCCGACGGTCGTTCCGGGCAGCTTCCCGAGATATCTCGGAATTCGATTCAGCACACGCGGGCGGCCTTCGGGCCGCCCGTCGTCGTTGCCGGGCGCCGGTGCCCCACGAGCCCCGCGAGGAGGCCGCTAGCGCGCGTCGTAGGCGCTCTGGGCGGCGAGGACCTGATCCATCGAGCCCTCGAGCACGGAGATCAGGTCGACGAGCCGCTTGGCGACCGAGGCTCCGAGCGGGGTCAGGCTGTACTCGACCCGCGGGGGGATCGTGGCCTGGACCTCGCGCACGACGAAGCCGTCCCGCTCGAGCTGCTGGAGGGTCTGGGCGAGCATCTTCTCGCTGACCCCGTCGACCCGCCGGCGCAACGCGTTGAACCGCACCGGCCCGTCGTCGAGCGCGGCGAGGGCCAGGACACCCCACCGGCCCGCGACGTTCTGCAGGACCGGCCGGGACGCGCAGGCCCGGGCGAAGACGTCGGCCTCGAGGCTGTCGGGCGTTTCGGTCGGTCGGGCCATGCCGGGAAGTCTAGCGCAGCCGTACGGCGAGATCCACCGCACGATCGAAGTGATTGCACTTTCGAAAAGTTAGTGTAATGTGGATCACCGGTCGGCTCCCCGGCCCGATCCCGAACGCAGGAGACCCGCATGACCATCACCATCACCGCCGCCACCGGACAGCTCGGTCGGCTCGCCGTCGACGCCCTGATCGAGCGCGGCGTCGAGCCGCAGCAGATCGTGGCTGCCGTCCGGACCCCCGCCAAGGCTGCGGACCTCGCCGCCAAGGGCGTCCAGGTCCGCGAGGCCGACTACACCCGCCCCGACACGCTCGCCGCGGCGCTGGCGGGGACGGACCGCCTGCTCCTGATCTCCTCGAGCGAGGTCGGGCAGCGGGCGACCCAGCACGGCAACGCGATCGCGGCCGCGAAGGCCGCCGGCGTCGGCTCGATCGCCTACACCAGCGTGATCAAGGCCGACAGCTCGGGCATCCTCCTGGCCGAGGAGCACCTCGCCACCGAGCAGCTGCTCCGCGACTCGGGCCTGCCGTTCACCTTCCTGCGCAACAGCTGGTACCTCGAGAACTACACCGCGCCGGCACAGCTAGCCGGGACGGTCGAGCGCGGCGTCCTGCTCGGTGCCGCCGGCGACGGCGGCCGGGTGGCGGCCGCGACCCGCCGCGACTACGCCGAGGCGGCCGCCGCGGTCCTCACGGGTAGCGGGCACGAGAACCAGGTCTACGAGCTGGGCGGCGACGAGCGCTTCACCCTGACCGAGCTCGCGGCGACGATCAGCGCCGTTGCGGGGAAGCCGGTCCGCTACCAGGACCTTCCGCAGGCGGAGTACGCGAAGGCGCTGCTCGACGCGGGCGTGCCGGAGGTCGGCGCCAAGATCCTCTCCGACTCCGACGCGGGAATCGCCCGTGGCGAGCTCGATACCGACAGCGGCGACCTCCGCCGCCTGATCGGACGCCCGACGACGTCCCCGGCCGACGCGATCCGCGCCGGGCTCCAGGCCTGACGCGGCTCGGGGCGAGCCCCAGGCCTAGCGCGGCTCGGGGCGAGCCTGCCCTGCGGCGGGCGGACTGGTGCCGGGCGGTGGGCTGAGGTTGAGGTCGCAGAACGCACTCGACCTCGACCGGCCAGGTCGGTGGCGGCGTCCTCCGCCACCGACGCATGGGGTTCGCGTCAGGCGAGCAGCTCGCGGAAGCCGGCGAGCGCGGCGTCCCGCGCCTCTTGGGCCGCAGGGCTGAGCGGCGCCATCGCCAGGAAGCCGTGGATCAACGTCGGGTTCTGCAGGTGGCGGACGGTCACCCCCGCCGCGGCGAGCGCTTCGGCGTAGGCGTCCCCGTCGTCGCGCAGCGGGTCGTAGCCGGCGGTGGCGACCACCGCGGGCGGCAGGCCACTGAGGTCACCCGTCGCCGCGGGGGCCACGCGCGGGTCCTGCCGGTCCGCCTCCTCGGGGACGTACTGGTCGCGGAACCAGTACATGTCGTCGAGGGTCAGGAAGTAGCCGTCGGCGTTCTCCTGGTGCGAGGGACGCTCGGATTCGAAGTCCGTGACGGGGTAGAGCAGCATCTGGGCGGCGATCGTCACGTCGGACCCGCGCAACTGCTGGGCGATGACCGCGCTGAGGTTGCCCCCGGCACTGTCTCCGGCGACCGCGAGTCGGTCAGGCCGGCCTCCGAGCTCGTCGAGCCGGGCCGCGGCCCACCGGGTGGCGGTCAGCGCATCCTCGACGGCCCCCGGGAAGGGCGTCTCGGGTGCGCGGCGGTACTCGACGCTGACGACCACGGCATCGACGCCCGCGGCGATCGCGCGGCACTGCCCGTCGTAGCTGGGGACGTCGCCGATCACGAAGCCGCCCCCGTGGAAGAAGACGACCGTCGGCCGGGGCGTGCGGGCGCCTTCATCCTCGGGGCGGTAGATCCGGGCGGCGATCGGCCCAGCGTCGCTCGGGATCTCGGCGTCCTCGACGCTGACGGTCGTCGGCGCCTCCATGAAGGAGATGCCCCCGAGCATCTGGGCGAAGAGGTCACGGACCTCGCTGAGCGGGCGACTCGACATGGGGCCGACCCCGTTCGCGTTGAGCTGCTCGAGCAGGGAGGCAATCTGCGGATCGACGGGCATCGCCCGACCCTACTGCCGGCCGCGGGCCAACTCGCGATCTCCGTCGCCTCCGCGGTCGGGCGAAGACGGGGGGCGTTGGACGGCCGGACCCCGGAGGGAGCCGTCTCGGCGGCCGCGCCCCACCGGTCTCCGTGGACGGAGCCACAAACCGTCTCGGCGGACCGAGCCCACCGGTCTGAGGCGTCGCCCCGTCTGAGACGTCGCTCGTCTTCGCCTGGGGGAGGAAGGCCCGGGTGCTGCCGCGGGTTCGGCCGGTCGGCCCCGGCCGCGCGGGCGCGGGCGCGAGCTCGCGGGCCCGGGCTCGCGCCCAACCTGCGTCCGGTCCGGCGGCATCTCGTCACGGTTCGAGGCCACGCCAGGTGCGACGCGACGTCCGCCTGAGCGGAGCGTCGGTCTCCGTTCGTCTCCGTCGCGCCCGGCGCTGAGCGCTCAAGCCGAGACCTCCGGAAGGACCGAGGGGCCGGGGCCCACCGTCAGCTGGGTGTCGGGTGCTGGTTGGCGTAGGGGGACCGGGGGGACCGGGGGACCGGGAGACCGGAGGACCTGCGGGACCGGGGGAGCCGAGGCCTCGGCTCCCCCGGTGTCAGGCGGCGCGCAGCGCCCGGGCGGGGAGGACGCGGCGACCGCGCCTGAGCGGGAAGCCAGCGAACCGGGCTCCGTGTCGTTCGCCGCATCGCGCCGCGCCCAAGCCGGTCGACCGCGCGAAGTCAGCGATCCGCGTCCTCGAGAACTCCCGTCGCGACCGACCAAAGGTCCGGTGGCCCCGAAACGGGCCGATTTGGGCACTACCGGGCCGGCGGGGCCGGATGGGAAAAAGATCGTGAAAGAAATTTCGGGCCCGAAAGTGGCTTGAAAGCTGGGCTTGTACGCCGTCGCCTGCGCCTGGGGCCCGGTTCTGGCCGGGTTTTGGGGCTGACCCGGCCGACATCGTTCAGGGCCCGTATGTATATTCATCGAGCCGCTGGTCACCGCGGCGCAGCGCCAAGCCGGAGCACTCAACGAGAGCTCCACAAGCAGAAGCGACTGTGCTAAGGTGCCTAGCCCGCGCTTGACACCGGTCAAGCGTGCGCCTCCAGAGTTTGAACACCTGGTCCTAAGGGCGCGTCGGTCTTTGAAAACGCAACAGCATGCGTGCGATCCTCGTAAGAGGATTGTACGTCCAGGTTCGATTATTCGAATCTGCCTCTTTGGCAGGTTCGGTTTTTGAATAGTACGTCTGACCTTTCGGGGTTGGACATTTTTCCGTCATGTTAGTGGTGCCGTAGTGTACTGGTGCC
>NZ_JBWDOG010000032.1:0-21306 GCF_056269115.1 Patulibacter ginsengiterrae | reverse complement strand
GTCGCGGGGTGGCTGGTGGCTGCGGGGTGGCCGTGTCGCGGCGTTCTCCGGGGCCGCGGGCTAGCCGTGTCGCGGGGGTGGCGGTGGCCGCAGGCTGGCCGTGCCGCGGCGTTCTCTTTGAGGTTTGCCACCACTACGGTGGCAAACCTCAAAGAGAACGCCTTGGGGCCTCCGGGCCTTGGGGCCTCCGGGCCTTGGGGCCTCCGGGCCTTGGGGCCTCCGGGCCTTGGGGCCCCGGCCTTGGGGCCACGCCTCTGGGGTCCGGAAGGATCAGGTCGGGCGGCGCGGGAGCGCGCCGTCCGAGGTGGTGCGGGCCCCGAGCAAGCGCGAGAGCTGGACGGCGGCCGCCGAGACGCGCTCGGTGACCTCGTCGATCCGTGGCTCGAGCAGCGAGCGCTCACCGCTGACGTTGATCGCCGCGACCCGGTCGCCGCGGAAGTCGTGGACCGGGGCGGAGACGCCGAGCGCGCCCTCCTCGTGCTCTTCGCGGACGACGGCGTTGCCGCTCAGCCGGACCTCCGCGATCACCGCGGTCAGGTCCTCGATGCTCTGGACGCGGCTGCGCGGAGCAGTTCCGGCCAGCTCGGCGGCCTGGTAGCGGTCGCGGAGCCCGGCGGGGGAGAGCCCGGCCAGCAGGACCCGCCCGGCGCTGGTCGCGTGGGCGGGGGCGGTCTCGCCCTCCCAGGCGCCCCAGGCGGTCGCGCGGGCCGGGGGCGACTCCGACCGCAACGTCAACACGTCGATCCCGTGCAGCGTGCAGAGGTGGACGGTCTCGTCGAGGTCGGAGGCCAGGTGCCGGAGCACCTCCGGGGCGATCGCGAGTAGCCGTCGCTGGGCGGTCGCCGCCGCCAGCGCGTAGAGCTCGAGGCCGAGCCGGTAGCGGCCGGTCGCGGGATCGCGCTCGACGAGGCCGGTCTCGACCAGCGCCCGCAGGCTCCGTGAGACCTGGCTCTTGTCGCGCCCGATCTGGGTCGCGAGGCGGACGACCCCGAGGCCCTCGCCGGTGGCATCGGCGGCGAGACCCCGCAGCAGGTCGAGGTCCTTCGTGAGTCGTAGGGCGCGCGGCTTGCGATCGCTCGTCGGCACGCTGGGCGCGACGTCGGCCGCACCGGGATCGAGGGGGTCCAGACGCTCCACCAGGACAGTGTGACGGGCCGGCGGGCGGGGTGCCCGCCGCGGGCCGCTCGCGGGGAGGCGGTGGGGTGCCGCGCGCGACGCCTGAGACGATCGGCACACCTCGTGTAGATCGGTTCGCCCTTGCTGTTGTCGTTTGCGGCAACCGCGCATGTCGATTCCGCATCGGTTACGTTGAACGAAGTGTTTGCACCACCAATCGCCTCGAGCCTGCCGCAGTACGTCAGCGACAACTTCGACTCGGTCGTCGAGCTGGCCTGGGGCCACATCTGGATCGTCGCGCTGTCGATGGCGTTCGCGACCGTGATCGGGATCGGGCTCGGCGTCGCGACCTTCCGGTCCCCGGCCCTCTCGGGGTTCGCGCTCTCGATCGCGAGCCTGTTCCTGACGGTCCCGTCGTTCGCGATGCTCGGCGTGCTGCTGGCGATCCTCGGCCTCGGGGTGATGCCGGTGATCATCTCGCTGGTCCTCTACGCCCTGCTGCCGATCATGCGCAACACGATCACCGGGCTCAACGAGGTCGACGGGATGGTGCTCGACAGCGCTCGCGGCCTCGGCATGGGGCCGGTCAAGCGCCTGCTCAAGGTCGAGCTGCCGATCGCCTGGCCGGTGATCCTGGCCGGCCTCCGGACGGCGACCCAGCTGGTGGTCGGGATCGCGGCGATCGCGGCCTACATCAACGGGCCGGGGCTGGGCAAGTTCATCTTCTCCGGGCTCTCCCAGCTGGGCGGCGCGAACGCGCTCAACCAGGTCGTCGTGGGAACCCTCGGCGTCATTCTCATCGCGCTGGCCTTCGACGCGCTGCTCGCAGCGATCGGCCGCGCCACCATCTCGAAGGGGATCCGTGCCTGACACCTCCACCGCCGCGAGCGGCGCGACCACGACCAATCGGCCGCAGTCGCTGCGGGAGGCGATGGTCTCCGGCAACGCGGTCGAGATCGAGCTGCGAGGCGTCACGAAGCAGTACCCGGGCAGCAGCACGCCCGCGGTCGAGGACTTCTCGCTGACGATCCCGGCCGGCCAGATCGTCGTCTTCGTCGGCCCCTCGGGCTGCGGCAAGACGACGACGATGCGGATGATCAACCGGCTGGTCCGGCCGACCGGCGGCAAGATCCTGATCGGCGGCCAGGACTCGGCGACGATGAAGACCGACCTGCTGCGTCGGCACATCGGCTACGTCGTCCAGCAGGCCGGCCTGCTCCCGCACCTGACCGTGCGCCAGAACATCGAGACGGTCCCGCGGCTGCTGCGTTGGAAGCGCGACCGGATCGCGGCCCGCAGCAGCGAGCTGTTCGACCTCGTCGGGCTGCCGGAGGCCGAGTTCGCCGGCCGCTACCCGCGCGAGCTCTCGGGTGGCCAGCAGCAGCGCGTCGGCGTCGCCCGCGCGCTCGCGGCCGACCCGCCGATCCTGCTGATGGACGAGCCGTTCGGCGCGCTCGACCCGATCACCCGCGACCGCCTCCAGTCCGAGCTGCTGAAGATCCAGCGGCGGGTCCGCAAGACGATCGTCTTCGTGACCCACGACATCGACGAGGCGATCAAGCTCGGCGACCGCGTCGTCGTCCTCAAGGAGCGCTCGCGGATCGCCCAGGCCGGTCCCCCGGACGAGATCCTCGCCGAGCCGGCCGACCGCTACGTGCGCTCGTTCATCGGCGGCGGCGCCGCGGTCAAGCGCCTGCACCTGGTGCGGGTCGAGGACCTCGAGCTGGAGCCGTACCCGGCCTTCACCCAGCCCGAGGGCTACGACGCGATCATCCGCCAGCTCGACGAGGGCCACCGCGAGTACGCGCTGCTGCTCGACCAGCACAAGCGGCCCCAGCGTTGGCTGCACCGCGACGAGCTGGCCGACCGGCCCGGCCGTCCCGACCTCGAGGGCCAGGCGGTCCAGGGGGTCGTGATGGAGACGACCACGCTCCACGACGCGATGGACGAGATGCTCGCCTCCGGCACCGGCGTCGTCCCCGCCGTCGACGACCGCGGCGCCTACATCGGGGCGGTCCGCCTGGATCAGGTGACCGCGGCGCTCGAGGAGACGCACGTGACCCCCGCCGCGGAGCAGCAGGACGCGACGCCGGTCCAGACCCTCGCCGAGATCACCGGCGAGATCGACCGGCGTGAGATCGAGGCCGAGCGGGAGCGTCAGGACGCGGCAGCGCGCGAGGGCGAGGACGCGTGAGTCGCGCCGGCCGCCAGCTCGTGATGACCCCGGCCGTGATCGTCCTGATCCTGGCCGGGCTCTACTACTACGTCTCGCAGCAGGATCTCGACCAGATCTCGATCTACGCGCTGACCGGGGACACCGAGGCGACCAAGGCCACGGCCTTCAGCCACAACGTGATGGTCGACCTCGTCCAGCACATCAAGATCGTGGCGATCTCGGCCGTGATCGTGCTCGCGATCGGGATCCCGCTCGGGGTGCTGTTGACGCGCACCAACTCGCGGAGCGTGAGCCTGGTCGTCAACGGCGCGTTCAACGCCGGGCAGGCCGCTCCGGTGATCGGCGTGCTGGTCCTGTTCGTGGCGATCTTCGGGCTCAAGACCTGGGTCCCGTACGCGGCGCTCGTGCTCTACGCGGTGCTGCCGGTGATGCGCAACACCGTCGAGGGGATCCGCAACGTCGATCCCGGGCTGATCGATGCCGCCCGCGGGCAGGGCTTCTCGCGTCAGCAGGTGCTGATGCGCGTCGAGCTGCCGCTGGCGGTGCCGGTGATGCTCGCGGGCGTCCGGACCGCACTGGTGCTGCTGGTCGGGACCGCGACGTTGGCGACCTTCGTCGACGCCGGCGGGCTCGGCAACATCATCAACGACGGGATCAAGAACCAGCGGGCGCCGGTGATGGTGACCGGCGCGGTGTTCGCGGCGACGCTGGCGATCTTCATCGACTGGCTGGCGGCGATCGCGGAGCGGTACATGAGTCCGCGCGGCCTGCGGCAGGAGAAGACGGCATGAGCTGGCGTCGGATCGCGACCCTCGCCGCGGTGCTGGTGACCGCCCCGTTGGTGAGCGGCTGCGCCGCCCAGTACAGCGGGGGCGGGGAGGGGCCGCTGAAGGGCGCCAAGATCGCCTTCGGGTCGAAGGACTTCACCGAGCAGAAGGTGCTCGGGCAGATCGCGGTGCAGTACCTGCGGGCCCAGGGCGCATCGGTCTGGGACCAGACCGGGCTGGTCAGCTCCGAGGCCGTCCGCGGATCGCTGCTCCGGGGTGACATCGACGCCTACTGGGAGTACACCGGGACGGCCTGGATCACCTACCTCGGCCACGACAAGCCGATCCCCGACCCGCAGAAGCAGTTCGACGCCGTCGCCAAGGAGGACCTGAAGGAGAACGGGATTCGCTGGATCGACAAGGCGCCGCTGAACAACACCTACGGGCTCGCGACCAAGGCGTCGACGGCGAAGAAGCTGGGGATCACCAAGCTGAGCCAGATGAAGGACCTGCTGGCGAGCCCGAAGGGCAAGGACCTGACCTTCTGCATCGAGTCGGAGTTCGCCAACCGACCCGACGGCTTCCCCGGCGTCCAGAAGACCTACGACTTCAAGGCCGACCCCAGCCGGGTCAAGCGGCTCGACGCCGGCCTGATCTACTCGCAGACCGGGAACGGCACCTGCACCTTCGGCGAGGTCTTCGAGACCGACGGCCGGATCAAGGGCCTCGACCTGCAGGTGATCGAGGACGACAAGCACTTCTTCCCGCCCTACAGCGCGGCGATCTCGATTCGCGAGGACTGGTTCAAGCAGCACCCGCAGATCGAGAAGGTGATGGCGCCGATCGCCAAGAAGCTGACCACCGAGCAGATGCAGACCCTCAACGCGCGGGTCGACATCGACGGCGTCCTGCCCGACAAGGTCGCCGAGGACTGGCTCGACGAGGAGGGCTTCGTCAAGAAGTAGCGGGGGCCGATGGGCGGTCGCGGCGGTGGGAAGCTGGCGCTCGTCCTCCAGCCGGCGTCCTCCGGGAGTCCCCGTGCCTCACCCGAACTGCCTGATCGTCTTCGTCTCCGCCCACGGCCACACCGCGCGGATCGCCGAGCGGGTGGCCGCGGTGATGCGTGCCGACGGGGTGCCGACGCAGCTGTACGAGGTCGGGGACGAGGACGACATCGTGCTCTCCGCCTACGGAGCGGTCGTGGTCGGGGCGCCCGTCCACGGCGACCACCATCCCGTCGAGATGATCGAGTGGCTGACCCACCACCAGATCGAGCTCGACCCGCTGCCGACCGCGCTGTTCTCGGTCTCGCTGGTCGCCGCCGAGGACACCGACGAGGCTCGCGCGGCCGCCCAGGGCTACATCGACGACCTGCTGGCGGAGACCGACCTGCGGCCACGGGTCGAGGCGAGCTTCGCCGGGAAGCTCGAGCACCACCGCTACCACCTGCCGACGCGGGTCCTGATGCGCCTGGTCTCGCCGCACCGCGACGAGCCGGTCGAGGACGTCGACTACACCGACTGGGCCGCGGTCGAGCTGTTCGCCCACGAGGTTGCGCGGCTGGTCCCGGCGACCCCGCCGGGTCAGCCGGCCTGAGCGACCGCCTCCCGGTGCGCCTGCGGGCTGACGCCGCGCACGCGCTTGAAGGCCGCGCTGAGTGCGAACGGGCTGCCGTAGCCGACCTGCTCGGCGACCGAGCCGATCGTCGCGCCGGGCTCGCGCAGGAGGTCGGCCGCCATCGCCAGCCGCCAGTCGGTCAGGAAGGCGATCGGCGGCTCCCCGACCAGCTCGGTGAAGCGGCGGGCGAGGGCGGCGCGGGATATCCCGATCTCGGCCGCGAGCGTCGCCACCGTCCAGGGGTGGGCGGGCGCGTTCTGGAGCAACCGCACGGCGCGTCCGACGACCGGGTCGGCGAGCGCCCGGTACCAGCGCGGGGGCTCGGCCTCCGGCCGCGCGAACCAGGCCCGCAGGACGGCGATCAGCAGCAGGTCGAGCAGCCGGTCGAGGACCGCCTGCTGACCGGGCTCGTCCTTGCTGATCTCGGACGCCAGCAGCGGGATCAACGGCGAGTTCCACTCTGCAGCCGACAGCACCAGCATCGGGGGCAGCGCCTCCAGCAGCCGCTGGCTGATCTCGCCGGCCTGGAGATAGGTCCCGGTCAGCATCGAGGTCGCGCCGTCGGGACTGTTGCCCCAGGTCCGGATCCCGAGCCCGAGCGCCTCGGCGAGGTCCTCGCCGTCGAGGGTCGTGCAGCGCTGCTGCTCGTCGATGATCACGCGGGGCAGCGTCTCGGCCGTGTCCGCGACGGTGTACGGCGCGGGGCCGCGGATCACGGCGACGTCCCCCGGGGTGATCCGCGCCGGCGGCCCGTCGGTCGGGACCACCCAGGCGGCGCCGCGGACGACGGCGACGACGGTCAGCGGCGCGTGGTCCTCGATCCGCAGCGACCACGGCGGGTCCATCACCGTGCGCAGCAGCATCGCGCCGCGGGCGCGCGGACCGTCGAGCAGGTCAGCGATCGCGTCCATGGCGAAATCGTAGACGCTCGCACATGCAACGGCGAGTCTGGACCATGGACCGTCTCATGGATCTGCAGTTGACTGGCCCTATGAACGAGACCACGCAGCGCAACGACACGATCCTGGTGATCGGCGCCAACGGCAAGACCGGCCGTCGCGTCGCCGAGCGCCTGACCGCCCGCGGACGCCCGATCCGGGCCGGCTCGCGGTCCGGCACGCCGGCCTTCGACTGGCAGGACCCGGCGACCTGGCCGGCCGCGCTTCGCGACGTCGACGGGGTCTACGTCAGCTTCCAGCCCGACCTGGTCGTGCCCGGAGCGACGGCGACGATCGCCGCCTTCGTCGCCCAGGCCGTCGCGGCCGGCGTCCGGCGGATGGTGCTGCTCTCCGGCCGCGGCGAGCCGCTCGCCCAGGAGGCCGAGCGGCTGGTGCTCGACTCCGGCCTCGAGGCGACGATCGTCCGCTGTGCCTGGTTCGACCAGAACTTCAGCGAGGACTTCCTGCTCGACGCGGTCGTCGGCGGCCGGATCGTGCTGCCGGTCGCCGAGGTCACGGAGCCGTTCGTCGACGCCGACGACATCGCCGACGTGGCGGTCGCGGCGCTGACCGAGGACGGCCACGCCGGCCAGGTCTACGAGCTGACCGGGCCGCGCCTGATGAGCTTCGCCGACGTCGCCGCGGAGCTGAGCGCCGCCAGTGGGCGGGAGATCGGCTTCGAGACGGTCGAGCGCGAGGCGTTCGCCGAGGGCCTGACGGCGGCCGGGCTGCCGGCGGACGTCGTGTGGCTGATCGACCACCTCTTCGCCGACGTCCTCGACGGCCGCAACGAGTCGCTGGCCGACGGCGTCGAGCGGGCACTGGGGCGCGCCCCGCGGGACTTCTCCGACTACGCGCGGGAGACGGCCGCGAGCGGCATCTGGGCCGGGCGGGAACAGGTCGTCGAACGATGAGCGTCGAGCTGATCCGCGGCCTGACCTGGGCGACCGCGCTCGGGTCGGCGCTGGTGGCGGGGGTCTTCTTCGCCTTCTCGAGCTTCGTGATGCGCGGCCTCCGCGGGCTACCGCCCGCGGAGGGCATCGCGGCGATGCAGGCGATCAACACGGCGGCCCCGAAGGGCGCCTTCGTGGCGGTGCTGATGCTGACCGCGCTGCCGGCCCTGGGCCTGGTCGTGGCCGCCGGGCTGCGCTGGGACACCCCAGGGGCCGGCCTGCGGCTGGCCGGTGGGCTCGCCTACCTCGGCACCGTCGTCGTCACCGCGGCGTACCACGTGCCCCGCAACGACGCCCTGGCGAAGCTCGATCCGCAGGCGCCCGGGGCGGCCCGGCAGTGGGCGATCTACGCCGCCGACTGGACGACCTGGAACCACCTGCGGACGGCGCTGCCGTTCGTGGGCCTGATCGTGCTGCTGCTGGCGCTGACGTCCGACTGACGGGCGTGGACGCGCGGCGGACCCGGCGGCGGACCCTCGCTCGCTCGCCCGCCGACGTCCGACTGGCTGGGCGCCGACCACCGCTCGCCGACTACCCTCCAGGGCGATGTCCCTGACCGTCGTCAAGCTCGGTTCCAGCGTCGTCGCCGACGACGGCGGCGGCCTCCGGCAGGAGACGCTGGCGGAGCTCTGCGCCACGATCGCCCGTGCGAGCGCCGGCGGCGACCGCTTCGTGATCGTCTCCAGCGGGGCGATCGCCCGCGGGTTGGAGGTCCTCGGCCTGACCGTCCGGCCGACCGCGATCGACGAGCTGCAGGCCGCCAGCGCCGTCGGGCAGGGGCGACTCTTCCGGTCCTGGGACGACCTCTTCGCCGAGCAGGGGCTGCTCGCCGCCCAGGTCCTGCTGACGCTCTACGACCTCGGCGACCGCGAGGCGTTCGTCAACGCCCGGCGGACGCTCGCGCGGCTCGTCGAGCTCGGCGCGGTCCCGGTCATCAACGAGAACGACACGACCACCACCGAGGAGATCAGCTTCGGGGACAACGACCTGCTCGCCGCCCAGGTCGCGATGATGCTCGGCGCCGACCGGCTGATCCTGCTGACCTCGACCGACGGGCTCTTCAGCGCCGACCCCCGGCACGACCCGACGGCGACGCTGGTCTCCGAGATCGACGACGTCGAGCAGGCGCTGGCGGACAACGACGTCGGGACGACGACCTCGTCGCACGGCACCGGCGGGATGCGCAGCAAGGTCCTGGCCGCCGAGATGGCCGCCGCCGCGGGGATCCCGACCGTGGTCGCCTCCGGCCTGCGCCCCGACGCGCTGCGGCGGATCGTGGCCGGCGAGCGCGAGGGGACGACGTTCCTCGCGGACGAGGCGCGCTGGTCGAGCTTCAAGCTCTGGCTGCGGTACGCGAAGCCGTCGAGCGGGACGATCGAGATCGATCCCGGGGCCGGTCGCGCGCTGACCCGCGACGGGACCTCGCTGCTGCCGGTCGGGGTCGTCGGCGTCGACGGCGACTTCCAGGTCGGCGATGCGGTCGAGGTCCGCTGCGGGACCGAGGTCGTCGCCAAGGGGATCAGCGGCTACAGCTCCGGGGCGCTGCGGCAGGTGATGGGGGAGCGCAGCGAGCGTGTCCGCGAGCTGCTGCCGGCGGCGGCCGAAGAGGCCGTCCACCGCGACCGGCTCGTGGTCCTCTAGGTCCGGCGCCGACCGCGGGGGCGGTCCCGACCGCCCGTTGGCGGCTCAGGCCGACGTGAGTCGCTGACCGTGCTCGTCCAGCCAGCCGAGCAGGCGATCGAAGTGCCCGACGGACGACTCGAAGCCGAGGGCCGCATGGTCGGCGCGCGCGGCCTCGACCTGGACGACCACCGCGTCGACGACCTCCGAGACGTCGTCCCAGCCGTAGCCGCGGCAGAACACGGCGATGCGGTGGGCGGCCGCGTCGGGCGAGCCGTGCTCCCAGCGCTCGTCGAGCAGGCACCAGGCGACGTCCGCCACGTCGCTGAGCCGGTCGCCCGGGGCGGCATCCTCCCAGTCGATCAGCGCGACCGCCTCGTCGCCGCGGAAGACGACGTTGTGCGGTCCGGCGTCGCCGTGGCAGACGACCTCCTCGCCGTCGGCCAGATCGGCTCCGGCCAGGGCGTCGTGCACACGCCGCAGCAGGCGGCCAAGGCTCGCGACCTGCGGATCGGACAGCAGCAGTTCGGAGTCGTGGACGTGGCCGGGCACGAACGCCACCAGTTCGCGGCCGTCGTCGTCGACGCCGACGAACCGCGGGGTACCGTCGAAGCCCTCGACCTCGAGCCACTGCAGCACCCGCTGGACGAAGGGACCGTTCTCGTACGGCTCGCGGCGGACGAGCTGGTCGTCCCATGTCACCGACCGCTCCATCAGGTCAGGTCAGGTCAGGTCAGGTCCGCGTCGTGCGCGAGCAGCGCGACCTGGACGCGGTTGTTGAGGTCGAGCTTCTGGAGCACGCGCGAGACGTGGGCCTTGACCGTCGCCACGCTCATGAACAGCTCGGCGCTGATCTCGGCGTTCGACTTGCCCTGGCCGAGCGCCACGGCGACCTCGCGCTCACGCTCGGTGAGGGCCTCCAGCAGCTCGATCGCGCGGCTGCGGCGGGCGTCGACGGCAGGATCGGCGACGTGCTCGATCAGCTGGCGGGTGACCGTCGGCGAGAGCATCGCCTCGCCGGCGGCGACGAGCCGCACGGCCCGCAGGATCTCGGCCGGGGCGGTGTCCTTGAGCAGGAAGCCGGCGGCCCCCGCCCGCAACGCCCGCAGCACCTGATCGTCCGCGTTGAGGGTGGTCAGGACGATCACCTCCGGGGCGTCGTCATGCCCGCGCCGCAACTCCTCGGTCGCGGTCAGGCCGTCGACCTTCGGCATCCGGATGTCCATCAGGACCACGTCCGGGCGGTGGGTGGCGACGGCCTCGGGGACCTCGCTGCCGTCGGAGGCCTCGCCGACCACGCGCACGCCGTCGCCGCCGTCGAGCATCAGCCGCAGCGCGCCGCGGACGAGGGCGTCGTCGTCGACGAGCAGGACACGGATCGGGGTGCTCACAGGGGCCACGGCAGCCAGGCTCGCAGACGGAAGCCACCGCTGGGCAGCGGCCCGTGCTCGAGCCGTCCGCCGGAGAGCGTCGCGCGCTCGCCGAGGCCGATCAGCCCGGTCCCGCCCCCGGGGATCTGGAGCGCTCCGGGGCCGTCGAGCTCGCCGACCGGCGCCGGGGTGACGATCTCGACGGTCAGCCCGGCCGCGGGGGCGCCCGAGACGTGCACGTCGACGGTCGTGCCCCAGGCGTGCTTGCGGGCGTTGGTCAGGCCCTCCTGGACAACCCGGTAGGCGTTGCGGCCGGTGCTGGCGGGGACGCTCGCGAGGTCGAGCACGCTGACCTCGTCGCGGATCCGCATCCCCGCGGCGCGGGACTCGGCCAGCAGCGCGGGCAGGTCGGTCAGGGTCGGCTGGGGGCGGGTCGTGGCGCCGGCGTCGCTGCCGTCGCCGTTGGCGCCGCCCTCGCGCAGGACCCCGATCACCTCGCGCAGGTCCTCGAGCGCCTGGTGGGCGCTGGCGCGGATCACCCCGGCCGCGCGGGCGACCTCCTCCGGCGGCGCGTCGGGCCGGAACTCGAGCGCCCCGGCGTGCAGGCTCAACAGCGAGATCCGGTGGGCGAGCACGTCGTGCATCTCGCGGGCGATCCGGGCCCGCTCGTGGTCGCGGGCCTGGGCGACCCGCAGGTGCTGCTCGCTCTCGGCGCGGACGGCGCGCTCCTCGAGCGAGAGCAGCAGCTGACGGCGGGCGCGGACGACCATGCCCCAGGCGACGACCGCCGCGATCAGCGCGTCGATGACGATCAACGCGCCCCAGTACGGGGTCGTGTCGTCCGGGTAGATCTTCAGCGAGATCATCGGCGTCAGCAGGTTGAGCCCGGCGATCACGGCGACGATCGGGAAGCTGCGGTGGACCGCGAGCGTGAAGAGCAGGATCAGCATCGCGACCCCGGAGAAGCTCGACACGACCGTCAGCACCGTCGCGGCCAGGGCCAGCGCGACCGGCCAGCGGCGACGGCCCCAGAGCCCGAGGCAGAGGCCGACGCCGACGAGCAGGTCGACCGTCGCGAGCGGATCGGCCGGCCCGTGCGGATGCTGGTCGAAGTAGGTCCCGAGCCCGATCCCGAACGCGAGCAGGAAGCAGACGACGTCGACCGCCCAGTCGCGCCGGGTCCGGGGGCGGGGGCGCTCGGCGACGGCGTCGCGGTCCCCGGCGAGCAGCAGCGACGGCACCAGTCGCAACAGGCTGCGCCGCCCGAGGGCCGGAGCGCCGCCGTCCGCGGCGTCGGGGGAAGGAGCCACGGAGCCCATGCCCCAAGCGTACGGGCCCGCGCGGGCAACGACCACGCGCCGAAGGTCGGCCGTCGACCGACCAAAGACGGGGGCCGGCAACGACCGTTGGCCGATGTGGGATCCCCGGGGGCACGCCAGTCTGGATGGCGTGATCGTCTCCGACCAACTGACCAAGCGCTACGGCGAGCACACCGCCGTCCAGGACGTGTCGTTCCGCTGCGAGCCGGGGACCGTCACCGGCTTCCTCGGGCCGAACGGCGCCGGCAAGTCCACCACGATGCGGATGATCTGCGGGCTCGCCCCGCCGACCTCCGGCCACGCGACCGTCGCTGGCGTCGCCTACCGCGACCTGCCCAACCCGGGCCGCGAGATCGGCGTCCTGCTCGACGCCTCGGCCCAGCACGCCGGCCGCACCGGCCGCGAGGTCCTCACGCTCTCCGCGCAGGTCCTCGGGCTGGGCAAGGAGCGCGTCGAGGAGATGCTCGAGCTCGTCCAGCTCGCGGGGCCGCGCGCCGGCCGCCGCGTCGGCGACTACTCGCTCGGCATGCGCCAGCGGCTCGGGCTCGCCCACGCGCTGCTCGGCGACCCGCGGATCCTGATCCTCGACGAGCCCGCCAACGGCCTCGACCCCGAGGGCATCCACTGGATGCGCGGGCTGCTGCGCGACTTCGCCGACCGCGGCGGCACCGTCCTGCTGTCGTCGCACCTGCTGCGCGAGGTCGAGGCGATCGCCGACCGGCTGGTCGTGATCGCCGGCGGCAAGATCGTCGCCGACGGCGCGCTCCACGAGCTGCTGGCGTCGTCGGGCGTGCTGGTGCGCGCCACCGACCGCGCGGCGCTGCGCCGCGCCCTGGCCACGGCCGGGCTGCCGTCGACCGACACCACCGACGGCGCCCAGCTCGTCGAGGGCGACACCGAGGCCGTCGGCCGGGCCGCCGCCGCGGGCGGCGTGATCCTGACCGAGCTGCGCGCCGCCGAGACCGCCGGCCTGGAGGAGATGTTCCTCCAGCTGACCGCCGGCGAAGCCACCCCCCAACAGGAGCAGGTCGCATGAGCACCGTCACCGACACCCAGGCCGCCGCCCGCGGGGCGGGCAAGGCCCCGGACCGGCAGGACGTGCTCCGGCGCTTCTCGCCGCCCACGATGCGGCGGCTGGTCGCCGTCGAGCTGCGCAAGGCCGCCGACACCCGCTCGGGTCGTTGGCTGCTGATCGCCGCGGTCGCGATCTCGGCGATCCTCGGCATCGTTCGCGCCTTCACCGGCGACATGTCCGACCGCACGCTCGCCGGCGCGCTCGAGCTGACCCTCGTCCCGCTCGGGATCCTGCTGCCGGTGATGGGCATCCTGCTCGTCACCAGCGAGTGGTCGCAGCGGACCGCGCTGGCGACCTTCGCGCTCGTGCCCGAGCGGCAGCGGGTCGTCCAGAGCAAGGTCGGGGCGGCGCTGCTGCTCGGCCTGGCCGCGTTCGCGATCAGCGTCCTGGCGGCGCTCCTCGGCAACCTGGTGACCGTCGTCGCCACCGACGGCGACGGCAGCTGGTCGCTCTCCGGAGCCCAGATCTACCAGGCCCTGCTGTTCCAGGAGCTGAGCCTGATGATCGGCCTCGGCTTCGGTCTGCTGTTCCGCAGCTCGCCGGTCGCGATCGTCGCCTACTTCGCGCTGCCGACCGTCTTCGCGGTCCTCGGCGGGATGATCAAGAGCCTCGAGAGCACCTGGAAGTGGCTCGACACCGGCGTGGCGTTCGAGCCGCTCTCGAGCGGCGCCGCCAGCGGCGACGACTGGGGCAAGATCGTCGTCGCCTCGGTGCTCTGGATCGTGCTGCCGCTGGCCGTCGGCGCCGTTCGGCTGCTCCGCAGCGAGATCAAGTAGCCGCCGGCGCTCCCGCGCGGCAGGAGCGAGGAGGCCCACGGCCGGGGAACGATCCCCGGCCGTTTGGCGTCCGGCAGCACCTTCCTGACCCCGCCGCGAGCAGGACCGGTACGGCGACCCCGTACGATGGGCCGATGGCCGCAACGACGACCGAGGTCCGATCCGTCACCGAGATCTGCCGGCAGGCGCGAGCCGCCGGCCGACGGCTCGCCGCGGTCGACACCGCCACCAAGGACGCTGCCCTCCACGCGATCGCCGACGCGCTGGAAGCGCGCACGGCCGAGATCCTGGAGGCCAACGCCCGCGACCTCGCCGCCGGCCGCGAGAGCGGGCTCAGCACGGCGCTGATGGACCGCCTGCGGCTCGACGAGCCGCGCCTGGCCGGGATCGCCCAGGCCGTCCGCGACGTGATCGCGCTGCGCGACCCGGTCGGCGAGACGATCGAGGGCTTCCGGCTACCCAACGGGCTCGACGTCGCCCGCCAGCGGATTCCGCTCGGGGTCGTCGCCGTCGTCTACGAGGCGCGGCCGAACGTCACGATCGACGCCGCGGCGCTGGCGATCAAGAGCGGCAACGCGATCGTCCTGCGCGGCTCGTCGAGCGCCCTGCACTCCAACGCCGTGCTCGCGCAGGTCGCGGCGCAGGCGGCGGAAGGCGCCGGGCTGCCGGAGCACAGCATCCAGATCGTCGGCGGCGGCGGGCGCGAGGAGCTGGCCGAGCTGGCGACACAGGACCGCTACGTCGATCTGATCGTCCCGCGCGGGGGCGAGGGTCTGAAGGCGGCGCTGAAGGGCGTCGCGACCGTGCCGGTGATCTTCGCCGCGGCCGGCGTCGGGCACGTCTACGTCGACGCTGCGGCCGATCTCGACCAGGCGGTCGAGATCGTCGAGAACAGCAAGGTCCAGCGGCCGAGCGCCTGCAACGCTGCCGAGACGCTGCTGGTGCACCGCGATGTCGCCGAGAGCTTCCTGCCGCGGATCGCAGAGCGGCTGGCCGCCTCGGCCGTCGAGCTGCGCGCCGACGACGAGGCGCGGCCGTTGGTCGAGGGGCACGGGGCGACCGTCGTCGCCGCGACCGACGAGGACTGGGACACGGAGCACCTGGCGCTGATCCTGGGCGTCCGGATCGTCGACGACGTGCACGCGGCGATCGACCACATCGAGGAGCACGGCTCCGGCCACAGCGACGCGATCGTCTCCCGCGATGCGGGAGCGATCCGCGCCTTCGAGCGCGGCGTCAACTCGGCCGCGGTCTACGTCAACGCCTCGACCCGCTTCACCGACGGGGGCGAGTTCGGGATGGGCGCGGAGATCGGCATCTCGACCCAGAAGCTCCACGCCCGCGGGCCGATCGGCCTGCGCGAGCTGACGACCTACCGCTACCTGGTGCGCGGGGACGGCCACGTCCGTCCCTGAGCGGGCGGCGGGCCGGCGGGAGCAGGCGGCGGTGCGGATCGGGCTCCTCGGTGGGACGTTCAACCCGCCCCACCTCGGGCACCTGGTGCTCGCCGAGTGCGCCCGGGACGCACTCGGGCTCGACGAGGTCCGGCTGGTGCTCGCCTCGCGGCCACCGCACAAGGTCGTCGATGCCGATCCGGGACCGGAGGCGCGGCTCGAGCTCTGCCGCGTCGCGGTCGCGGACGACGAGGGGCGACTGGCCGTCTCCGACGTCGAGCTGCACCGCGAGGGCCCGTCCTACACGGCCGACACGCTGGCCCAGCTGCGCGAGCAGCAGCCCGACGACGAGTTCGTGCTGCTGCTGGGCGGTGACGCCGCCGCCGGGCTCGAGTCGTGGCACCGGCCGCGCGACGTGCTCGCCTTCGCGGCGATCGGCGTGGCCGAGCGGGGGACCGATACGCACGCGCGGGCGGCCGCCGCGGTCGAGCGGCTCGGCGTCGACGCGAAGGACCGTCTGCTGCCGTTCGAGATGCCCGCGATGGGGCTCTCCTCGACCCTGATCCGGGACCGCGTTCGGGCCGGAAGGACCATCCGCCACCTGGTCCCGCGGGGAGTCGAAGCGCGCATCATGGCCCAAGGGCTCTACCGTGCAGGTACCAAAGCATGAGCAAGCGCACGTACATCACCCAGAATTCGTCCCCTGACGCGCTTGACGACGCGTTGCCGCCCGATCCCGAGCTGGAGGCCCTGGTCCGTCGGATCGTGGAGCTCGCCGGGGAGAAGAAGGCGCTCGACGTCGTCGCGGTGGACCTGCGCGGAGCGTCGGCCTACACCGACGCCTTCGTGATCTGCACCGGTCGGACCGACCGGCAGGCCAAGGCGATCCACGACAGCATCCACGACGGCATGAAGCACGGCGAGCCGCGCCTGCTGCCGAACCGGACCGAGGGCGTCCAGGAGGCGCGCTGGATCCTGCTCGACTACGGCGACGTGGTCGTCCACATCTTCGTTCCCGAGACCCGGAGCTTCTACCGCCTCGAGTCGCTGTGGGGCGACCGTCCCCGCTACGACGTCTCGGACCTCGTCGAGCCCGACAACGGCCCGGAAGCCGGTCCGGAGGCGGGGGCCGAGCCGACCTTCGGGTAGGGAGCCGGTACGAACCCCCGTTCCGGGGGGTGGAGGCCGGACGGGGACGGTACTTCGAGCCCAGATCGTCGATGATTGGGGATTCGTCGTGCTGCTTCCGTCCTCCGATACCGATCGCGTGGCCCACTGATGCGGGTCGATCGCTGCTTCGCCTTCATCGATCTCTGTGGGTTCAGCGCCTACACCGAGCGCAACGGGGACGAGGAGGCCGTCTCGGTCCTCTCGATGATGCGCTCGGTCGTCCGCCGTGCCGCCGACCGCCGCGGCGTGCGGGTGATGAAGTGGCTCGGTGACGGCGTGATGCTGGCCAGCGGGGACAAGGGCGCGATCGCCGAGGCCACGCTCGAGATCCGCCACCACCTGACCGGGGCGACGCCGCTGGCCGTGCGGGCCGGGATCTGCCGCGGATCGGTGATCGTCTTCGACGGCGACGACTACGTCGGGGCGGTGATCAACGCCGCCGCGCGGCTCTGCGACCTCGCCGACGACCACCAGATCCTGATGGCGGCGCACCCCGACGCGACGGTTCCGGCGTGGGCGAGCACGCTCCCGCACGATCCGGTCACGATCGACGGCTTCGCGCAGCCGGTCGCGGTCTACGAGATCGAGATGCTGCGGACGGAGGGCGGCCACTCGGTGGTCGACCCGGTCTGCGGGCTGCCGGTCGACGCGACGGTCGCGGTCGCGCCGGTCGGGGAGCACGACGAGCAGCTGCGCTGCTTCTGCTCGACCGACTGCGCCGAGCAGTGGCGGCGGGCGACGCGCCAGCGCGTCGGCAGCGCCGCCTAGCGCCGCCGGCACCACGAATCTCTGGTCGCGGCGGTGGATCGGCGCTACGGTGGAGCACGATGCCGACCGACGCCGAGATGCACGGGTGGCCGGGCCGTCGCCTGGTCGGCTCCGACGGGACGACGATCGGGAAGATCGAGGAGATCTACGTCGACGCGGACACCGCTCGCCGGGACTGGGCGCTCGTCCGGATCCGGCGGGTCTGCGTGCGCACGGCGGTGGTGCCGATGGCGGAGGCCGAGTCGACCGCCGACGGCGTGGTCGTGCCGTTCTCCCGCGAGCACGTGCGGCGGGCACCGCGGATCGAGGGCGGGGGCGACCTGACCCCGCGCGAGAAGACCGCCCTGGTCACGCACTACGGCGACGCCGCGCCGTCGGCCTGAGCCGACCGAGGTCGGGCGGTGAGCGTCCCGGCGTCCGCGGCCCGGGGGCGTCCGCCGGGGCGCTACGACGGGACCCGTCATGCGGTCCAGGTCGGCGCCGGGCCGATCGCGGTCTCGGTGGCGGCGCTCGGGGTGGTCTTCGGCGACATCGGCACCAGCCCGCTCTACGCGATGCAGACGGTCTTCTCGGCCGACGACGGGGCGGTCCGGGCGACCACCGGCGACGTCTACGGGGTGATCTCGCTCGTCCTCTGGACGCTGACGGTGGTCGTGTCGCTGAAGTACGTGAGCTTCGTGATGCGGGCCGACAACGACGGCGAGGGCGGGATCATGGCCCTGACCGCGCTCGTCCGGGCGGCACCGTTGCGGCACCGGCGGGTCAAGGGTGCGCTCGTGCTGGCGGGCCTGCTCGGGGTCGCGCTCTTCTACGGCGACGGGATGATCACCCCGGCGATCTCGGTGCTCTCGGCGGTCGAGGGGGTCAAGGTCGTGGCCCCCGGGCTCGGCGCGATGGTGGTCCCGATCACGGTCGCGATCCTGATCGGCCTGTTCTCGATCCAGCGGTTCGGGACCGGCTTCGTCGGCCGGCTGTTCGGGCCGGTGATGGCGCTCTGGTTCGCCTCGATCGCGGCCGTCGGGCTGGCCGAGGTGACCCGCCACGCGGAGATCCTGCGGGCGCTCTCGCCGACCTACGGGCTCGCCTTCGTCGGCGACCATCCCGCGATCGCGTTCATCGCCCTGGGGTCGATCGTGCTGGTGGTGACGGGCGCGGAGGCGCTCTACGCGGACATCGGCCACTTCGGGGCGTCCCCGATCCGGCGGGCCTGGTTCCTGGTCGCGTTCCCGGCGCTCGGACTCAACTACCTCGGTCAGGGATCGTTGATCCTGCACACGCCGACGGCGATCTCGAGCCCCTTCTTCCTGCTGGTGCCGGGGTGGGCGCAGGTGCCGATGGTGGTGCTCGCGACGATCGCGACGGTGATCGCCTCCCAGGCCCTGATCACGGGCGCGTTCTCGATCACGCGGCAGGCGATCCAGCTCCGCTACCTGCCGCGGCTGACCGTCCGGCACACCTCCGAGCACGAGATCGGCCAGATCTACGTGGCGGCGGTGAACTGGTGGCTGCTGGCGGCGGTGGTGGCGATCGTGGTCGGCTTCGGGTCGTCGACCCGGCTGGCGTCGGCCTACGGGGTCGCGGTGACCGGCACCTTCGTCGTGACCACGGTCCTGTTCGCGGTCGTCGCCCGTCACCGTTGGCGGGTTCCGCTGCGGCTGCTCGTGCCGGGGATCGGGGTCCTGCTGGTCATCGACCTGGCGTTCTTCGCGGCCAACCTGACCAAGGTCGTCCACGGGGGCTGGTTGCCGCTGCTGATCGCGTCGGTGATCTTCGTGCTGCTGACGACCTGGCGCTGGGGGAGCCGACGCCTGGCCGTGAGCCGGCGGGCGGAGGAGGGGCCGCTGCCGGCATTCGTGGAGGGGCTGCCGTGGCGCGTCCCGGCACCGCGGCGGGTGCCCGGGACGGCCGTCTTCCTCAACGCCGCACACGAGACGGTGCCGCTGGCCTTGCGCGAGAACGTCGAGCACAACCACGTGCTGCACGAGCGGGTCGTGATCGTGTCGGTCGCGACGGTCGCCGTGCCGCACGTCGCGCCCGGGGAGCGGATCTCGGCCGAGCACGCAGCGGCCGAGCCGACGGTCGTGTCGCTGACGCTCCGGTTCGGGTTTCTCGACCGCCCGGACGTCCCGCGGGCCCTGCGACGAGCGGTCGCCGACGGGGTCGTTCCCGAGCTCGACGTCGAGGGGGCGGTCTACGTGCTCTCGCAGGCGCGGCTGGTGCCGAACCGGCGGTCCGGGCTGCGCGGCTTCCGCGAGCGGCTGTTCGTGCTGCTCGAGCGGAACGCGGCGAGCCCGGTCGACTACTTCGGGCTGCCGCCGGAGCGGACGCTGACGATCGGGTCGCCGATCGAGATCTGACGGCGGCGTCCCCCGTGGTCCGGGGAACGCCGGGAACCAGGCTCAGGCAGCGACGGCGTCCCGCTGACGGGCGCTCTCGAGCTGGTAGCTCTCGATGTCGAAGCGCTGGGTCCGCCGCCGGTACGTGAACGTGAACTCGGGCCAGAGCGTGGTGTTGCGACCGCGCGCGTCCTGGTACCAGGACGCGCAGCCGCCGTCGTTCCAGACGGTGCCCTCGAGCCGCTTCTGGATCGCGAGGTTCTCGGCCTCCTGGACCTCCGGCCGCGGCGAGATCGTGGCGATCGCGCGCTGGCGGGTCTGGCGGAGCGCATCGCGGACGTAGGCGACCTGCGACTCGATCATGTAGATGATCGAGTTGTGGCCGAGCCCGGTGTTCGGCCCGACCAGCATGAAGAGGTTGGGGAAGCCGGCGATCGTGGTCCCGCGGTAGGCCTCCATCCCCTCGGCCCAGTGCTCGGAGAGCTTGCGGCCGTCGCCGTCGGTCAGGCGCTCGGCGACCGGCTGGTCGGTGACGTGGAAGCCGGTCCCGTAGATGATCGTGTCGACCTCGTGCTCGACCCCGGCCTGGTCGACGATCGAGTGCTCGCGGACCTCGCGGATGCCGCTGTCGATCACACTCGCGTTGGGGGCCGCCAACGCCGGGAAGTAGTCGTTGGAGAGCAGGATCCGCTTGCAGCCCGGCTGGTAGTCGGGGGTCAGCTTGGCCCGCAGCTCGGGGTCGTTCGGGATCCCCTTGGCGATGTGGCGGAGCCCGACCTTGCGCGGCAGCTCGCGCATCTTCGGCACGTAGCTGAACGGGAGCAGGAAGATCTCCTGGCGCACGTAGATGCTGAGGCGGGCGAGCCGCTGGACGACCGGGAAGCGGGCGAAGACGCGGCGCGTGACCGGCGAGATCGCGTGGTCGGGACGCGGCAGGACCCACGGCGGGGTCCGCTGGAAGAGCGTCAGCTGCTCGACCTGGGGCTGGATCTTGGGGACGAACTGGATCGCCGAGGCGCCGGTCCCGATCACCGCGACGCGCTCGCCGGCGAGGTCGTGGTCGTGGTCCCAACGGGCGGAGTGGAAGCTCTTGCCCTTGAAGCTCTCGAGCCCGGGGAGCGTCGGGTACTTCGGCTCGCAGAGCGGGCCGGTGCCGGCGACCAGGAACTGGGCGCTGACGGTCCCGCGGACGGTCTCGACCTGCCACCGCTGGCTGGCGTCGTCCCAGGTCGCCCCGGTCACCTCGGCGTCGGTCCGGACGAAGGGGCGGATCCCGAACTGGTCGGTCACGCGCTGCTGGTAGGCCCAGATCTCCGGCTGGCTGGCGAAGGCGCGAGTCCAGTCCGGGTTCAGCGCGAACGAGAACGAGTACATCTGCGACGGTACGTCGCAGGCGCAACCGGGGTAGGTGTTGTCGCGCCAGGTGCCGCCGATGTCGCTCGCGCTCTCGAGGATCACGAAGTCCCGCTCGCCGTCCTCGAGCAGGCCGACGGCCATGCCGAGGCCGGAGAAGCCGCTGCCGACGATCGCGACGCGGACCTCGTCCGGGATCGGGGCGGAGGAGGTGCTGGAGACCGTCGGGGCTGCGTTGCTCATCGCGGAGGGATCCTCGTCGCTCGAAAGGGCTACTGGAGAGTAGCCTACGACGCCGTAGGAAGCGAGCGTGAGTGGTGCGTCACGCTGTGCCATCGCCGTCGGGCTCGGGGCGGGTGGGCGTTCCGTCGATCGTGCTCGCTGTGGCGGGTAGATCGCCGGCCTGGCCCAGGGTGGGCCGGCGTTCCGTCGAACGTGGCTGCTCGATCATCCGCTCATCGACGGGCCCTAGGTGTAGTTCCTAGGGAGGTTGTTCATCCGGGTGCCCTTCGGAGAGGCTGGGAGTTGCGAGACACCTAGCCCTCCAAGAAGGCACCC
>NZ_JBWDOG010000031.1:0-22325 GCF_056269115.1 Patulibacter ginsengiterrae | reverse complement strand
CTCGAAAACTGTTGTAGGGGTACCCCCTCTACCGAGGGTTCGAATCCCTCCCCCTCCGCCTCCAGAACAAGAAACCCCCGCGAGAGCGGGGGTTTCTTCGTTCTCAGGTCGCCCCGAACCGGACGAGCGGCGTGCTCGGCGTCACCGACCCGTTCTCGGGAATTCGGCGTCAAACGGCGTCGCATGGCGCGCACACGGGATAGCAACGGGATAGCGTCCGCCGCCCGGCGGGATAGCGTCCGCCACCATGGCCGGGCGGAACAGCTACGACGTGACCGTCGAACGCGGCATCAAGCAGCGCCACGAGACGGCCTGCCGCGCCGGCGACGGCAAGCGTTGCACCTGCCGCATCCCCGCGTTCATCGCCTCCGCCACCCTCTCCGGCCAGCGCCGCTACTCGCCGACGCTGCGCTCGCTCAGCGCCGCGCGCAGCTGGCGCCGGGACGCGATCACCGACAACCTGCCGCCCCGCGGGGACGACCAGCAGGACGACCCGAACGCGCTCTCCGTCCGCGACGGCTGGCGCCAGTTCCTGCGGGCCGCGGAGGCCGGCGTCGCCCGGACCCGCTCGGGCACCGAGTACCGCCCCCGCGCGCTCCAGGACTACGACAGCGCGATCCGGACCCACGCGCTCGAGCGGATCGGCGACGCGCCGCTCGAGCAGCTCGACGCGGCGACGGTCCAGCGCCTGATCGACGAGCTCGCCGAGAGCGGCGTCTCGCCGTCGCGGCAGCACGCGGTCGCGACGGCGATTCGCGCGCTGACGCGGTGGGCCTCGCGCCGCGGCACCGGCCAGCGGGTCAGCGGGCTCGAGCTGCCGCGGGTCCGGTCGCGAACGCCCGACATCCGCGACCCGCCGGCGATGCGCGAGCTGCTCGACCTGGTCGCCGACCCCGAGGCCCGGCTGTTCGCCGCGCTCGGGGCCTACGCCGGCGCCCGGGCCTCGGAGATCGCCGCGCTCGACGCCGACGACGTCGACCGCGACGCGATGGTGCTCCGGCTCGGCGAGCACGAGGACGGCCGCAAGACGGCGGCCGCTCGGCGGGAGGTCCCGATCCTGGCGGTCCTCCTGCCCGACCTCGACGCCCACGGCGTCGCCACCGGCCCGCTGTTCTCGGCCGGGCGCACGATCCGCGCGCGCTACGACCGGCTCTACCGCACCACCCGCGCCGCCTGGGAGCAGATCGAGCCGCGGCCGACGCCCCACACGCTCCGCCACAACTGGATCTCGTGGCTGCTGGCCGCCGGGGTCCCGCTGCCGGCGGTGCAGCGGCTGGCGGGGCACGAGACGCCGCTCGTGCCCGGCGTCACGCTGGCGGTCTACGGCCACGCCACCGGCGACCACGTCGCCGAGGCGCGGCGGACGATCGACCGCTGGATCGCGCAGCAGCCCCGACGTCAGTCGTAGGCCGCGCGCTCCATGTGGAACGAGACCCAGCGCTCGAGCTCGGCGACCGGCCAGTGCTGACGCCGCCCGATCCGGACGGGCCGGATCTCGGGCGCGACCTCGGCCCGGAAGAGGTCGCGGCTGATCCCCAGCATCGCCGCCGCCTCGGTCGTCGTCAGCATCAGCCGCTGGTTGAGGGGAAGCGAGCGCGCCCGGACCCCCGCCGGCGGACGTTCAGCCTCCACCGCTGCCCCCTCCGGCGTCGCCCCAGGCGGCGGACCGACCACGGCGGTCGTCGCCCTCCAGCCGCACCACCCGCGCCAGCGCCCGGTCGGTCAGGCGCGACGCGATCGCCTCGCCGTAGGGCTCCGGCCAGCGGCTCGCGAGCCCGCCCATCGAGAGGTTCGTGGTCACGACCAGCGGGGTCCGGTTGGCGTAGCAGCCGTCGATCGCCGCGAACACATGCTGCGCGGCGTACTCGGTCGGGCGGGCCTTGTCGAGGTCGTCGAGGGCCAGCATGTAGCGCCCGTCGAGCAGCGCCACCGCGTCGTCGTGGCGGCGGCTCCCGAACCCGGCCGAGAGATGCGCGAACAGCACCGGGACGGTCCGCCAGAACCCCGGGCGGGACCGCAGCCGGTAGCGGAACGCCGCGGCGGCCAGCGTCGACTTGCCGACGCCGATCGGCCCGGACAGGATCAGGATCGGTGGCCCGCTCCCCGTGGCCCACGCGCGGCTGGCGTCGCGTGCCTCGCCCGGGGCCTCGTCGAGCGCGATCCCGGCGTCGGCCGGCACCCCGGACTCGCGGAGATGGCGATCGGCGCGGACCTGCGACGAGCGACGCTCGCGCTCCTCGTCGGCCGCCTCCTGGACCGCCCGCCGCTGCGCCGCGCAGGCCGGGCACAGCCGCGAGGCCGACAGCAGCACGCTGGCGAACCGGGCCGGCACCAGGCCAACGTCGACGACGAACTGCCGCCCGCAGACGCAGGTCCGGCTCTCAGGCTCCACGTGCATAGTCCCGGTCCACGATCGTGCTCTCGTCGAAGCGCGCGAAGCGCGCCTCGGTCCCCGACGGCAGGCGCGGCGCGTCGTCGCCTTCGACGATCGTCCGCAGCGCGGCGAGCGGGTGCTTGATCCGCCGACCGCGGCCCCAGTGCGCGCAGCGGATCGCGGCCTCGACGATGTCGACGTCAGGGTGCTGCGCGGCCAACCGCGAGACCGTCGTCCGGTCGTGGACGTGCAGACCGGCGGCGGCCAGGGTGTCGCAGGCATCCTCGATCGACTCGGGCAGGGTCAGCAGCGCAGCAGCAGGCGGCGCAGCCTCACCGCCGGACCGCTCGGTCCCACGTCCGCCCGCGGCTGCTCCCTGCTCCATCGCTCCCTGCTCCATGGTCCTTGATCCCTGGTCCTGCTCCGGCGCGCCCGCGTGAGGCCCGGGCTCCCCCGCCGAATCCGGGGCGCCCCCGGGAAGCTCCGGAGCGGGCGGGATCCGGCTCGGTGACGGCTTGTTGACCCGCTGGTGCCGCTGCCACTTGGGCAGGCAACCGAACGGTCCCCGGGACGGCCCCGGGGGTTCCGGAGCGTTCCGCGCATCCCCCGGGCCCCCGTAGAGGCGCACGAGCCCGACGTCCTGCAGCTCGCCGAGCCACCCCGGGATGCCCGCGAGTGCGTCGTCGTCGTAGCCGAACCCGTGGCCGGCGATCATCGTCGGGACCGCGCGGAAGCGCCCCTCGTCGTCGGCCATCGTGATCAGCACGACCCACAGCAGGCGCGCGTCGCGGGAGACGAAGCCGACCCGTTCGTCCTCCCAGCACTCGGGCTTGAGCGTCCGGATGCGCGCCATCTAGGCCGCCCGCCCGCCACGTGTGCCCGCCGAGTTCCGGGCGAGCCATTCGGAGACCGCCTCGCGGTAGGACTCGGCGATCGTCATGCCCCGCAGGTCGGCGACGTCGCGAACGGCGCTGTGGGTGTCGATGCTGATCCGGGCGGGGATCGGCTCCATCCGGGTCGTGACCCGTGGCGGCTTGTTCGGGGTGGCCATGCCCCGAAGCTAACAGAAAGCGAAAGCGAAAGCAATCGACCGCGAGGGCGACCCCAGCCCGCTTTCGCTTTCGCTTGCGGCCTGCTAGAACCGTGCCCCCATGACGCCCGCCCCCGACCACGATCCGCGCGATGTCTTCGCGGGAAACGTGCGCGCACAACGCACGCGGCGCGAGCTCACCCAGAGCCAGCTCGCCCAACGCGTGAGCACCTCCGTGCAGACGATCCGCGCCTGGGAGAGCGGCCGCCGCAGCATCACCGAGCCGATGATGGAGCGCCTGGCGAGCGCGCTCGAGCTGACCCCGGACGAGCTCTGGCCGGACTGGACACCGCAGACGACCCCGCGCGGCGGCCGCCGGACGGCCGCGCCGCCGACCAGCGAGCGGCTCGACCGCCTCGAGGCCGAGCTGATCGCCCTCCGCGAGGAGCTCGAGCACGCCGGCGTGATCAGCCCCCGGCCCCACCAAGCCGTCGCCGCGCTCCTCGATCACCTGGAGCAAGTTGCAGATGAGGCCGAGCGGCGAGACGCTGGATCAGCCGGATCGCCTGACGCAGATCAGCAGCATCGGCCCGGGTGAGCCCCTCGACCGCAAGCGCGTCGACCGACGCCGCTTCAACCGCTCTCGACATGACCTCCCACGCCTCACGCAAGGCATCCTCTGGACGGACCTCCCGGCTGTCAGAGTCGCCGAGCTCACTCACCAGGATCGGGGGCTGCATGGTCAGCTTCTCCGCTCCAGACCGCCTCTATCGCCACCAACGGGAATTGGTGATCTCACGTCGCCGGGCGGTGCGGTCGGCGGCGAGGTGGACAATGTGCCACGCCCCTCGGACGCCACAGACCAGAACGTACGTTCGATTCGGGTCAATTGCGGACAAAGCCCCTGCTAGCCACTGGGGCGATCGAACGAGCGTCCACGCCATCCCCAATCGAGGCAACTGCCCGTGACCGAGGACCTGTCCACCGACGAGGCCGCCCGCGCGCTCCAACGACGCGTCTGGGCGGCTGCGATCCTCGGCGGGCACCGCGGCCTCGGCGAGCTCGCCGAGGCGCTCGACGCGCCCGGTCTCGCCCACGGCAGCCTCCGCACGCTCCGCCCCGGGACGCCCGACATCGACCGCAAGCTCGAGGCGATCGCCGCCCACTGCCAGGTCCCGACCTGGTGGCTCCGGCACGGGTTCGGGGGCGATGACCGCACCACCGCCGGCGCCGAGGTCGTCGACCCGCTGCGTCGCCGCAGCAGCGGCGAGCTCGGCCCGATCGAGGACCGCCTGACCCAGCTCGAGCGGACGATCGAGCGGATCGCACGGGCGACGTCGGAGTCGACGACGCCGCGGCCGCCGGCGGGCTGAGCGGGGGACGGGGCGAGCGGGCGAGGCGGGCGAGGCGTGGAAGCAGGCGACGCCGGGACGCAGGCCGCGCCGGGACGACGCCCCCACCCGCCCGACGATCAGGCCAGCCGGCGGTGCCAGGCGCTGGCGCGGGCGAGGACCGACTCGCGGTACGCCTCGGCGGCCGGGCCGGCACCGTTGTAGCGGCGGATGCCCTGGGCCTTGCCGTGCGCGTCGATCAGCGCCGCCAGCTGCCCGAACGCGACCCGGATGTTGTGCCGAGGCGTCCAGCAGCCGCCGAGCCCGTCGGCGGCGTCCTGGAGCTCCCACCAGGTCAGCTGGGCGGGGCCGACGCCCTGCATGCCGAGTTGGCCGCGGGTCCGCTTGTACTCGAGGTAGCGCTGCTTGGTGACGACGAGCCGGTTGTGCCCGCAGATCCCGCCCGAGCACGAGCCGGCGGCGGTGCGGTCCGAGCCCCAGATGTTGCGGAAGCCCGACTCCTGCTCGATCAGCGCGAACCCGAGCGAGACGGGAATCCCGGCCCGGCGCGCCTCGAGCACGATCCGGAGGCTGTAGTTGGCTCCGTGGCGCTTGGCGCGGCGGGCGAGCAGCAGGTCGGCGGCGCGGCTCACGAGGCGACCTCGTCGTCGACGGCGAGCGCCGCGGTCTCGTGGTCCTCGACGACCAGCGCGGTGACCCGCGGCGAGCGGGCGGACACGGCGACGGTGACGAGCAGGACGATCGCGACGGCGACGTCCGCCGGCAGGTCGAGGCCGATGGCCGATGCGACCCACAGCAGGACGACGACCGCGGCCGCGGACGCGCCGGTTGGGTGCTGGGTCGCGACGCTGCGGGCGGACTCGACGGGGGCGATGGTGGCGGACACAGAGGACTCCTAGGAACGTGAGGTGAGAGAGCGGTGGCGGGCACGCCGGTCGAGGCGGTCCCAGCCGGTGCGGTCGGCGGCCGACGCGATCCGGATCGCCATCCGCCGCATCTCGGCCCGAAGGCGCCGGCGGCCGGCCGGATTGACGTTCCGACGGCGCCAGTCGTCGTACTGACGGATGGCGGTCCGCTCGGCCAGCGGGTAGCCGGCGAGCGGATCGGCGAGCGCCCGGGCAAGCTGCCGCAGCGCGGCGGCGGACGGGGCCTCGATGTGCCACGCCTCCCCCGGGACCGGGAACGTGACGGCGAGGCCGCGGGCGCCGAGCCAGGCGGCGAGCCGGCCGGCGCCGCCGTCGAGCGCGTCGACATCGATCGCGTGGTCGATCCGGCCGACCCGGATGTGCGGTGCGTTCGCCGACGGCCGCGCGGCCAGGTTCCCGCGGCCGGCGCGGTAGAGGTCGTAGAGGTGCTGCTGCTCGGCCAGCGTGCGGTGGCCGCTGTTGAGCACGAAGCGGACGCTGGCGGCGCGAGCGGCGGTCAGGATCACGTGCCACTCGGCGGAGACCGCGCGCCCGGCGAAGGTCCGGTAGCCGATGCTCACGGCAGCAACCCCGCTCCGGCCAGGACGCTGACGACGGCCGCGCCGAAGGCGGCGGCGCCGGTCGCTAACGCCGCCGCCTGCCGGCAGATCCGCCGGCGCCCCTCGGCCCGCCCGAGCTCGGCCTGGTCGCGCGTCTCGACGCGCTCGACGCGCTCGACGAGCGCGGCCAGGTCCTCGCGGACGGCCTGGTGCTCGGCGCCGCTGTCGCGGCGCATCTCCCGCAGGTCGGCGTGCAGCTCGCCGAGCCGCTGCAGGATGATCGTGATCTCGGGCGAGGTCATGCGCGAGCCGCGACCTCCCCCACGAGGCGAGCGGCCGCGGTCCCGCCGCGGCCGTCGCCCGATCGTCCGTTCGTCGTCACCGTCATCGTGCCCGGACGAAGTAGCGCGTGACGATGAACGGCTGCATGTTGGGGTGAGGCTCGTCGGCGTTTCGGGCGTTGAGACCGTGCGAGTGCATCGTGTCCGGCATGCCGAAGGCTTGGGCGGCGTAGTACCCCGCATTCTCATAGGTCCTGTTGGCGAAGCCAGCCTGCATCTGTCCGCCGACGGCCCCCCAGAAGCCACCCCCGGCTTGCGTCGTGCCGTTGCCGTTGGTGCCGCTCTGGGCCGCCGTCAGGGGGTGCGTCTCCACACCACCGATCCCCCCGACGTACCGCGGCGACAGACCGGGGCCGCCCGCCCCCGCCCCGATTGGCCCGCGCCCACGCCGGTCGGGCAGGTTCATCGTCTGGCCCGTGATGCCCCAGGCGGCGAACAGCTCCGGCCACGACGACTTCGAGATGTTCTGCCCCGCCAGCTCAAGCCACTCGGCAGGGCCCGATGGGGCCGTCGTCGCCGGCCAGTCGAGTACGCCGCCGATCGGCAGCAGACCCGTCGGATTGATCGGCCCTCCGGCCGTCCAGGTGTTGGTGGCCACCGTCGGCTCGCTGGTCCCGGTGGCGGGCGTCCAACTGCTCGAGCGTCCCTCGACGTCGATCGTCGCCACGACCGACCGGCCCGTGCCCGCAGCCGCCTCGCGGACCCGCAGGAAGAGGACGCCGTCGACCTCGCGGGCCTCGATCCGGACCGCTGCCGAGCCGCTACCAGCGGCGGCGGCCTGCGCCACCGACCGCCAGCCGGTGTCGCTCGCCGGCACCACCGCCAGCTCGTAGCGCGCGATTCGCTGGACGCCCGTAGCCAGGTAGGCGAGCGTCACCGAGACCGTCACTCCCTGGTGAATCAGGGACCCGAGCTCGACCACGCCCGTGGCCGACGCCGGCAGGTTGCGGGTCTCGCGGATCAGCCGCCGCGCTCCGTCGGTGTGGAGCGGCAGGTTGTCGCTGCTGACCCGCGCCAGCGTCGGTTGCGGCCAGGTCCCCGCGAGGTCTCCCGCAGCCGTCCGCGGCATCGCGGTCTCGAGCGAGGTCCCGTCGTCGTAGAGCAGCTCCTTGGTCGTGCTGTCCCAGAACAGCTTCTTGGGCTCGCGTGTCGCCGGACGACTCTCGGTGCCGCCCTGGTGGACCTTCGCTACGTTGCTGTCGATCCAGACCGCAAGATCCTTCTGCTGGTCCATGCCCGCCGGCCGGTCGCCGCCGGCATAGAAGGGAACCCCACGGGGGGTGGTGTCTCGTGCCATTGCCTAGCCTCCGTCAATCAAGTTGTTCCAGCTGTTGTTCGCCGCGATCGCGGCGTCCCAATCGTCGTAGCTCGCGACGACCTCGTCCCAGTCGCGCTCGTTGCGGATCGCGATGTCGACGATCAGCCCGATCGGCACGGCCGCCTTGACCGCCTGCCGCAGCGCCTTGTCCGTGCCCGGAATCAGGTCCGACTCGCGGACGATCACCTGCAGGTGGTAGGGCGCGTCGACGGCCGCTCCCTGGTTGGGGTCGTAGCGCTCGCGCAGCCGCACGCGGCTCTGGCCCTGCATGAACTGGAGCGCGGCGGCGAGGATCGCGTCCGGGTGCCCGCGCCGCCAGCCGAGGCGGTCGGCGATCTGCCGCCGCCAGCGCCGTTCGACCTCGGGTGCCGGACGCTGCCACGCGCCGAGGATCGGCAGCAGCTGCTGCCCGTAGGCCTGCCCGCACCAGCGCAGCGCCCACCACGGGCAGCGATCCGGGTCGAGGACCGCCGACCACGGCGGCTCGCCGGTCCGTGGGGCCGGCCTCGAGGCGTCGTCCAGCCATGACTCGACGGTGGTCCACGCCTCGACGAGCGAGGCGAGCACCCAGCCGTTCTCCGGATCGGGGTACGTCAACGGGCCGAGCGAGCGGTAGAGCTCCCACGCGAAACGCGACATCGGCCGCGGCGGGACGGGCACCTCGCCCGGACGGGAGACGGCGACGGCGCTCACGGCTCCCGCACCCGGAGCTCGACCTCGATCGACGTGCGCCCGGGGTCCGGCAACGCCACCACCGGCACGTCGAACTGCTTGTCCGCATTGACGCCGTCGATCGTGACCTGGGTCGGGTCGACGTAGTCGATGCCCTCCACCCCGTCCGCGACGGAGACGATCTCGCCGATCCGCAACGTCGACGTCTCCGACCAGCGCTGGTCGTCGGAGATGCGAGAACGAGCGCCGAACGAGCCCGGGGCGAGCCACGCCGTGAGGCGCTCGCGGACGGCCGCGGCCGACATGGGCGCGACCGCATTCACGTCGCCCGCGGGCCAGGCGTCGGGCCAGATCGCCACCCGCAGCTTGATCGTCACCGGCACGTACTTCGGCGGGATCACGAAGAACTCGAAGTTGGCCTCGCGTCGAGCCTCGAGGGCCTTGCGGACGGAGCCGAGGATGCCTTCGCCCGGGTCTGCCCCGTTGGGTCCGGTCACGACGACGGTCAGGCAGCGCGGCTCGTCGGGGGTCGCCGAGTAGGGGTAGGCAGCGTCCTCCGGGTCGTTCTCGACCGTCACCCGGACCTGGTCGAGCACCAGCACCCGGCCGACGCCGGGCAGATCGCGGACGAACGCAGCCACGTCCTCCGGCACGACGAGCTGGTCGGCCAGCAGCCGCAGGCGGCGCGAGCCGCGGTCGAGGTACTCCTCGTCGGTCTCGCCGTCCGAACCGAACCGGACCACGTCCAACGACAACGACTCCAGCCAGTTGTACGCCTGATCCGGCTCGAGGGGCTGCGGCGCCACCAACTCGCCGAACGACCCCTCGGTCGTCGTCTGGACCGGGATGCCCGAGACGGTGGTCGTGCCGGCCGGAATCGTGGCGTCGTCCGTCGTCACCAGCGCCACCGCCGTCTGGTCCGGCAGGTAGCCGACCATCGTCGCGCCGGACGGCAGCCGGTAGGTCTCCAAGCCATCGGTCTTGACGGTGATCTCCCCGGTGGCCGGCCGCGGCATGTCGCGCGCAATCCCGACCGTCTGCACGACCTGGCCCATGATCGACGCGAGCACGTCCGACATCACGTCGACGAGCAGCGCCGTCTGGTCGGCCCGCGCGCGGTCGACCAGGACCTCCAGCGCGGTATCCCGTTGCCGCCACTCGGGCAGCAACTCCGCCAGGCGACCCATCGAGGCCTCGTGGATCGCCTCCGGGTCAGCCTCGAGCGCCTCGAAGATGTAGCTCTCGTCACTCGCCATCAGATTCCTCTCCTGCCATGCCGATCTCGATCCGTAACCGCTCCCAGCCCTCGCCCCGCGACGGGTCGGGCATCCGCACGACGGTGACCGCCGCATCGGGCTCCTGCTCCTCGATCGCCGCCTCGATCAGCCCCGGGTCGGGGTCGCCCGTCAGCAGCTCGAGCGCCGGCAGGCCCATCTCCGGAGCGAACGGCAGCTGGCCGAGCTCGAGCGTGCCGATCCGGGCCACCGACTCGAGGACGGCGGTCGCCGAGTCTCCGCCGCAGACGGCCGTCGAGCCGGAGGGATCGAGGCGTATCGGCCACCGGAAGGTTGGCTCACTGGTCATCCGATCTTCTCCCCCTGGAAGTTGCACGGCCCGATGCCCACGTTCAGGGGCCAGGCCGTCGCGCGGTTGTGCTGGACCGAGACGGAGAAGTAGTCCGTCGTGCCGTTCGCCTGCACGGTGCAGGTGCCCGAGGAGACGGGGAGCGCCGCTCCGTACTGGACCGACGCGCCGCTCCGCGACGAGGCCCCGTTCTTCCCGAGATTCGCCTGGAAGTACTCGCCCTCGCTGATCGCCTGGCCGCCGACCGACCACGACAGCCGGTACAGACCCGCGGCCTGCGGCGTGAATCGCCCTGTGGCGACGTTGAACCAGGAGCTGACGTCGAACTCGACCGCGTCGAACGGCACCTGTGCTCCTGCGGCGAGCGCCGCCGGTCCGCTGCGGTAGGCCGAGAACGCTCCCTGCGTGGAGGCCGCCGCACCGGGGTTGGCGCTGTTCCGTATCCGCACGATCCACGCCAGCGCCAGGTAGGGCGGCATGTTCTCGTGGGCGACGGTCGCGTTGAGGGCGTTCAGCCCGTGTCCGTGGTCGCCTGCGGGCGAGGCCGTGACGTACTCGAGGTACTGGCCCCCGTTGAGGCGTCCGAGGTGACCGCCCCAGCCGCCGACTCCGGCCACTCCCGTCCAGTCGGTGGTGATCAGCGTCCCGCCGCCCTCCTGCGACGAACCGGTGATGTTGTGCCCGTGCTGACCGGCCGACTTGGTCGTCCCGTTCGGATGGACCCCCGACTGCGCGGCCTGCAAGAGGACCTGTTCGGCGCCCCCACGTTGCCCGAAGGGCCTCGCTCCGGCGCCGAACACGAAGGCGCCGGCCAGGTTCGGAACGGTGAACGTCGCGTCCGTCGTGCGAACGGTCCACGGCGACGACGCGCCGTCCGCGGCGACGGCCGCCTCCGCGAATGCGTAGCCCTCCGGATAGGCGGCACGGGCGAGGCGCTGGCCGTTGGCGAGCACGTAGTCGGCCGGGGGAAGCGACGACGTCCAGCTCTGGACCGCTCCGATCGGGATGTCCCCGATCGTGGTTCCCTGCCGGGCTGTGGCCCATACGCCGCCCTCGACGACGTAGCCGACGCCGCCGAAGACACAGGTGCGGCCGTCGAACAGGTCGCTCGTCGGCAGCGCCGGGACGGTGGGGCCGAAGGTGCCGACGGCACCGATGTTGCGGGGCATCCGTCCTCCTCCTAGCCGAAGATCGCGACGCGGATGGTGTTGGCCGCCTGCGCGAGCCCGAAGGTGATCGTGACGTCGCCGTTGGTGGCGATCGTCGTGTCCGCATGGACGACCTCTCCGGTCGCCTCGAAGACGGTCGAGACGAGCTTGCCGCGGCCGCTGCCGAGGCCGTGCGTCGCCGCCGGGATCGCGATCGTGATGCCCGTCGCGTGCGTCGCCCCGTTGTCGTACTTGCCGATCGCCGCGAGCGCGGCTCGGGCGGCCACGGCGGTCGTCGCGCCGGTGCCACCCTTGGCGATCGGCAGGGTGCCCGTGACCTTGGTGGTCGTCAGGTTGACGGCGTTGCTCGCGAGCTCGTTGGGGCCGATGCCGCCGGGGGCGACCTTCAGGGGCCGGACGAAGTTCCCGCGCGAGTCGGCGAGCGACGCCTCGGCCGCGGTCAAGGTCACCTCGTCGAGGACCACGCGCAGGTTGGTGGTCGGGGCGGTGGAGTCGCCGAAGCCGAGACCGTACGTCTCGCCGGACACCGCCATGTCGACGATCACGTCGCTCGCCAGCCGTTCGGGGGTCACGGCCTCGAACTGCAGCTTCGCGCCGCTGACCGAGAGGTCCTGGATCTGTGCCGTGCCGACGCCGGCGTTCGCGATCGACAGGGTGTTCCCGGTCTTCGTAAGCCCCGTGCCGGCGACGACGACCCCCGCCGACGAGAACTGCACCCACGTGATCGCCGAGGTCCCCAGGGTGCCTCCCTGGTCGGAGGCACAGGTCCAGCCCGTGTCGCCTTGCGTCGTTCCACGCTGAACGAAGACGAAGGCCGAGGGCACCTTGGCCCAGGTGTCGAAGTCGTCGCTGCGGGTCAGGACCCAGCGCGCCGACGCCGAGCCGAGGCTCGTCACCGTGTAGATGCCGTTGTTGGCGGCCACCACCTCGTTCTTGACGAGGAGGCGATCGCCGACCGCCAACGGGATGCCGTCGATGCTCGGGAGCACCGCGTTGACGCTCGCCGTGATCGTGTTGGCCGTGATCGTGTTCGTCGGCAGCGCCGAGGGCGTCGCCGCGACGACGCCCTTCTTCGGGTCCAGTCCCTGGGCGATGCCGTCGACGTAGCCCTTGGTCGCCGCATCGGTTGACGCCGTCGGGACAGCCAGGCTCGTGATCCGCTGATTCCCGAGCGACACGGCGGCGTTCGGAGCAACGAACTCGCTCAGCCGGTACGCCTTGACGACCGCGGCAAGGTCCGAGATCGTGCTCGCGGCCTGTGTACCCGTGTGGTTCGCCCGCGCCCGGTCGGTGGTCGTGTTCGACGCCAGCGCCGTCGCCAGCGCAGCATTGGCGGCCGAGCCGAAGTCCGAGATCGTGCTCGACGTCTGGGTGCCGGTGTGGTTCGCCCGGGCGAGCGGGTCCGTGGCCAGCTTCCCCAGGTCGATCGCCGCAGCGCTCGCGATGTCGCCGTTGACGATCTGCACCGCAGAGTCGCGCACGGTGACGCCGCTCGAGCCGTTGTTCAGGCGTAAGCGACCGCTGGGGTCCAGCCAGAGCCGTCCCCGCTCGCCGGAGACGAAGGTCGGATCGGCCGCAAGGTTCTCTAGCCGAGCCCGGATGAGCTGGTAGAGCGCTACGTCGAGATTGTTGCCGAGCTTCATGCGCAGGTCCTCACGTCAGGTAGGCGCGGCCCGCGGTCGGGGCGCCAAAGTTCACGGTCACGGTCCGGGAGGACTCGTTGTACGCCACGTCCGCGACCACCACGGAGCCGCCGACCACTGTCGTCACGTTCGGGGGGACGGCGCGGGTCGAGGGCCAGGGGATCGTCCAGGTGGGGAGCGCCTCGCCCTGAACGTGCCGAACGTCGCCGGCAGCGCCACCGCCGCCCGGCTCGCCGGAGTCCATCCGCGACGGAACCCACTCCGCCAGCCACATCCGCCCCTCGTCGTCGGCCGCCACGAGAGCCGCATCGCCTACCGCCGGCAGGACGCTCCCGCAGGGCGCCCAGTCGCGGATCTCGTGGCGGAGCTCGCGGGGCTCGGACAGCAGACGGACGCTGAGCGGGTCCCCGAGGTCGGCCGGTGCGGCCAGGACCTCGGCCCGGTGCAGCACGGGAGACGCGGCGCTCATGCGCCGGCCACCCATCCCTAATCCAGCAAGATCAGCCATCAGAGCAACAGACTACGCTATCCATCAGACGCACCTCGACTAGCGGGGCTCGAGCCGCTTGCCCCGCGCGCGGCGCAGAACGACCTCGGCGATGCTCCCGTGCAGGGGATCGACGTCGATCGTGTCGACCAGCCAGCGGCCGGAGACCGGCCGCTCGTCGTCGACCATCGCGACCATCCCGGGCAGCAGGGCGAACGCATCGGGCAGCGCGACCCGCACCTTCAGCTCGGCCGCGGTCTTGCGGTAGTCCCACGACCACTCCAGATCGAGGATCTCCTCCTGCTCGCGGTTGATCTCCCAAACCGGGTTCTGCCGGATCATCTCGCGCTCGGTGGCGAAGCCGAGCGTGTTGTTGACCGCCCAGCGGTGCCACCGCACCTCCTCGGCCAGGGCGCCCGTCACGTCCCACCAGTTGATCGGGCCGTCCTCGCCGCTGGTGCGGAACTTGTACTGCCCGCGGTAGTTGCGATCGGCGCGCTCGTCCGTCTCGTCGTCGTCCTCGTCGGCGGCCTCGTTCCGCGACAGCCAGAGGTCGACCGTCTTGGTCGCCTCCGTCTGCCACCGCAGGGTCAAGGCCATGTCGGACTCCTGGACCTCGTCGACCATCTCCCCCAGATCCCCTCCCGAGGCGTGCAGCGAGCCGTGGACCTGCTTCCAGCCCTCCTTGCCGTTGCGGCCGAGCAGGAAGGCGCGGGTCGCCTTCTCCGTGTCGAGGATCTCGCGGTCGGTGCCCCACGCAGGCGTCTGCCCGAACGGGCCCCGGTGCAGAAGGTGACCACGGCCGGACGTCGCCGTCGAGCGCGTGTACTTCGGCAGCCCGGCGTGGGACGCCTCGGTCACCGCCATCACGCACGCGATCATCACGCGCCGGCCCGCGCCAAGGGTCACGGCCGTGCTCAGGACGTCCTTCAGGCAGTCGCGCTGCACGCGGCTCGCGGTCGCCCCCCGGACCTTCACCTCGTCGGCACGGGAGCCCCAACCCGACGAGCCACCGCCAGACGGCCCCTTGTGGGTCGCCCGCGCCTTCCCCGGCTTCTTCTCCTTGTAGACCCCCTGCTTGACCTTCAACTCGGGGATGTAACAGGGGATGCCGCCCCCGGCCTTGACCGCGAGCGCGAGCCGCCGCACGAACTGCGCGCGGGTCACGGACGACCGAGAGGCCGTCATCGGCCGCTTGTGCGCCCGCAGGTACGAGGCGATCCGGTCCTCGCAGATCAGGCTCCAGCTGCTGCCGAGTTGCTCGATCCGCACGACCCGCCACATCACGTCACGCCAGCGCGCGTCGACCCCCTGCAGGAGGTGGTGGTTGCCGATCGCGTCGAGGCCGATCAGCGAGAGGTCGCCGGCCGGCCCGGCGATCGTGACCGTCAGCGTGGCGGCCTCGTCCAGCGACATCCGCAGCTGCGTCGCCGTCACCTGGCCACCCAGCGTCACGACGGGTGCGTCCTGCGGGTAGATACGGACCTTGCTGAACTCGGCCGGCTCGGGCTTGGGCACCAGCCGCAGCCAGGGCCTTGCGTCGTAGCCGGTCTTCTTGGCCTTCTTCTTGACCTTCAGCGTGGCCGAAGACTTCAGCGTGATGGGCTTGGGCAGCTTGCCGGTCATGTCTTCGGCATCTTCAGCGTCTCGCCGCGCCGGACATCGGTCGTGGAACGGCGCTGGACCTTTCGCTTCCCCACGCTGTGCGGGTTCAGCTTCGCGATCTCCCGCCAACGGGCCTGGTCACCGAGGACGCGGCCCGCGATCGTCGCGAGGTCCTCGTCCTTGCCGACCGTCGCCGTCCGCTTCGCGACCTCGCCGTTGGCCTTGCGCTGGTTCTTGCGGGCGTCGATGTCGGCCCGGTCGAGGTCGACCCAGCGGGTCAGCTTGAGCACGAAGTGCTGGCGGACCCGGTGCTTCTCGCGCCAGATCGCCTCGCCCTGCTCGATCCCGGTCAGGACCCAGAGACGGTTGCTCGCGCCCGGCACGATGCCGGTGACGCGCAGGGGCCGCGGCTCGCCCCAGGGGCGCCCCGCGAAGCTCGGCTTCGCCATCGTCTCGAGCTCGGCGATCTGCTCCTCGACCGACGTGTCCGGCCACCCGTCCAGGAGGCACGGGATCGTCAGCCGCTCGCCGGTCTGCCCGGCCCACCAGGTGCGGGTCATCCGGAAGGGGACCTCGACCTCCTCGAGCCGCGGAACCTGCGAGTCGAACGTCGCCGGCTGATCGTCGAGGCGCAGATGGACGCTCAGCTTGCCCTTGGCCACCCGTAGGCGGACCCACCCGTAGTCCGGCTTCCCGCGCGCTTCCCGGCTGCTGACGTGGAACTTGGTCGGCTTCTTCCTGTCCTTCTTCGGTGCCATCAGCGTGCCAGGGTCTTTCGCTCCTGCTGCGCGGCGACGGACCGGTAGAGGACCCTGCCGTCGACCTGCAGCACCGTTGGATTCAGATACACGCCCTGGCCGAGCCCCATCTGCCAGGCCGGCCGGGCCGCCACCGGGGCCTTGCGCTTCCGCGGCGCGGGCTTCGACGGCGCAGGCTGCGGAGCGCTCCACTGGTGGTTGGGCTGGGCCAGGCTCACGGCCGGCACGATCTGGAGCTGCGGCGCGGGCCGTGCTGAGACCGCTGGGCGACTACGCGACGCCCTTGCAGCTCGGGTCGACCGAGCGTCCGGCGTGCCCCCGCCGAACTTGACATTGAGCCTCGGGTCCTTCGCCGCCCCGGGCCGCCCGGCACGCTCGCGGGCCTGCTGCCGACGCGCGGCCGCTGCGGCACGCGCGCTCGCCTTCGTGTCCTTCGGACGTGCGGCCCACGACGGCAGGTCGAACTTCGGCGACGTTCTCGCTCGCCTGACCCAGTCTCGTGCGAACTCCGGGTCGAGCGGAGCGTCGTCCTCGTGCTTGTCCCGCTTGAGCAGCCCGGCGCCCCATCGGAATGCCTCGTTGAGCTTCTTGGTCCCACTCGCGAGGAACGGCATGGCCACCAATCCGCCGCGAACGCTCGGCGGCGCGCTGTCGTACGCCGTGTCCTCGACCTCGTTCAGCTTCTTCTTCGCCGCCGCCTTGGCGTCGAACCCGGTGAGCTTCTTCACCGCCTCGTTGCCGAAATCGAGAACGTCTTTGGCGGCGAGCCCCCAACCAAGCCACGGGACCCCGCGAGCGGCCCCCTTCACGCCCCACCGCAGCACCGTGTTCATGAAGGCGTGCTCGGCACCCTGCGTGGCAGCCCGCTTGGCGGCCTTCTCCGCCACCTTCCGCTCTGCCTTCCGCAGCCCCTCTTGGAGGTCCTTCGCCCCATGGACGCTGCCCGCCGCATCGAGCCCCTTCAGGAGCGGGGCATCCTCGCCCCCGAAGACGCCGTCGCCGAAGATCTGCTCACCGGTGAGCAGCAATGCTCCCCCGGCGCCCTTCTTGAGCCTCGCTGCCGTACGCGCGCGGGCCTCGAGCACCTCACGCTCGGCGTTGCGAGCGGTGATGCTCAACCCACGTTCCCTGGGAGTTCGGTTGCGACGCCGATTCGAATTGCGTCCACCGCCAGCGTTCCTGCGGCGGTCCTTTCGCTGAGCGCGACGGTGACGCTCACGTTGCCGACGTCGACGGCGTTGGTCGCCCGTCTCGCGACGAGGCTCCTCCGCCTCGCCGGGAACCAGCTTTCGCACGCCTTTCTCTGCGCCACTCGCCAGCCGGTTCAGCGTCGACATCTGGCCCAGGAACTCGAAGGGATTCTCGCCCAACTTCCCGCCGATCAGCGGGTTCTCGCCAAAGAGATGCTGATAGGCCTTGTCGGCGGCGTAGTGCCCCAGCGCCGCGCTGCCGACCGCCGCACCACGAGCAACGCGTCGTCCGAGGGTTGGCGGGGTTCCACTTGCCCGCTGGCGACGACCGCCTCGCCTTGCTCGGTCGCGAGCCTGCTCCAGCGACGTCACGATCGTGTCGCCCGACCCCAGGCTGCCGGAGAGCTTGAGCGGATTGACGATGGCTCCGGTGAGTCCGCCCAAGAAGGAGTCGCCCTTCTTCGGCGGCTCGGTCTGCTCAAGCTGGCCCGCAAAGAACTGACCTGGCGTGGGCCAGGAGGGTCCTTCGAACAGGACGTTCGACGACAACCCGGCGCGTTTGCGGGCCTGCTCGAGCGCCTCCGCCGCAGCGTCGTGCTGCGGGGTCCCACCGGGCACGTTTCGTGCCGCTTCGTTGCCGCGCCTCTCTGCCTGACGCAGCGCCTCGTCCTTGGTCGCCATCAGTTCCCTTCCTCACCGAATGCTTCGGCCATGTTCTGCCGTTCCCGGCCGTCCGCGAGCCCGGCCGCCCGGTTCGCCCGGGCGATCCACCAGCGAACGGCTGCCGGCTCCGACTCCTGCGCGACGGCGACCGCCGCCGCCCCACCACCGGGCAGAGCGAGCAGCATCGCCACCGTCTCCTCTACGTCCTCGTCGGGCGGGGCCGTCAGAGCCCCAACGTAGGGTCCTGCGCCCACAGCCGGTAGATCCGGGCCGCCGCGACCACCAGCTGCGCCTCGACCTGCGGCGGCGTACCGGACAGGTACAGCTCACGGACCGCGTCGCGGTCGTCGCGGATGACCGGCGCCGCACCCCGCAGGCTGGTGCCGTAAGCCAGGGCCAGCTCCTGGACCGAGAGCCCGTCGACGGGCTCCCAGGTGCCGCCGTCGTCCGAGAGCGCGGTCACGCACTCGGCGTTGCGGGCCAGGAACCCGAGATCCCGCTCGACGTCGACGTCGTCGGCCCAGTCGTTGGCGATGGTGACTTCGGCGGTCCGCGGAACGCCGAGCCGCAGACCGAGCCCGCCGCCGACCGTCTCCGGCAGCGGCAGGTCGAACGTGCGGTTCTCGCGAGCCCCGGCCGCGGCGGCGCGGACCCGGTCGAGGATCGACTGGTGCCCGCCGCCGTCGGCGGCGGACTCGGCCGCGGGGCCGGCGCCGAAGGACGGCTCGGTGACGACGACCGCGTCGTCGGTGTCGAGGTCAGGGCTCACGATCTCCATGGTCAGCCCCCTAGAGCGCCGTGCACTCGACGGTCATGATCTGGACCGCGCCGGACTCGGAGTCGAGATCCGAGTCCTCGGCGACGATGATCATGCCGACGTAGGGCTTCGGGTCACCCACGGGCCGCTTGTTGGCGTCGAGGCGCTGGACCATCACGACCGACGGGTGGCCCTCTTCGACGGCCGTGTCGAGCAGGCCGCCCGGGCCGACGAGACCGGCGTCACGGACGTAGTCGAACTCGCGCGTGATCTTGACGTTCTCGCGCTCGGTGACGCCACCGATCGCCTGACGGTCGGCCATGCCGCCGGGGCGGTTGAAGGTGCCCGCGCTCTTGATGCCGCCCCCGGTGAAGGTCTTCCAGGGGCCGGAGATCGCGGTGTCACCCACCTTCAGGGTGATGCTGTGGTTCCTCGAGGTCAGTACGGTCGCCATCAGGCTCTCCTACGCGTTGGTGATGTTGTCGCCGGGCGAGCGCACGACGAGGTTCAGCTGGACGCGCTCGGCGACCGGCGGGGTACGGATCTCGGCGTTGGCCTTGAGCCAGCCGTCCGCCAGCGACTGCTGGCTGTTGACCGACGGGAAGCGGGTGTCGTTGCGGTAGGCCTCGGCCGGCGTGGCGCCGTAGAGGTTCCCGGCCAGACGCTCCTCCTCGGCGACGGCGTTGAGGCCGCCGGAGAGCTCGACGAGGATGCTGCGGTCACCCTTGACGCGCCGCAGCACGAACCGCTCGAGCACGCTCTGGGCGAGCGCGCGGTAGCGCATCACGACGCGGCTGCCGTTGACCCAGCGGTAGGCGGGATGGACGGTCGTGTCGGCCAGCGTGCGGGCGCCGTAGATCCGCGGCGCGCCGTTGATCCGGGCGATCACGATCACGCCGGCGTCGTTCAGCGCCTCGCGATCGGCGTCGCTGTAGACCGTCTCGACGTCGAGCGCGTGCGAGTGCTCGCCGAAGCCCTGGCCCGCCGGCGGCTGGCCGACGCCCTCGGTCGCGTCGGTGTAGGACGCACGACCGACCCAGAAGGCCGAGGCCGGGACCCAGCGGATGCCGCCGGCCGGGGCCGGGACGCGGACGCGCGGGGCGACCATGGTGCCCCACTCGCCGTGGCCGAGACCGGTCAGCGTCTGCGCGCTGGACGCGAGGTCGTCGGCTTCGAGCGCCGGGTTGGCGTCGAGGACCGCGAACCGCAGGCACTGCTCGTCGGCGGCCTTCGCGAGCAGCGCGGCGTGCACGTCGTCGGTGAGGCTCGGCGGGGTGGCCGGGATCGACGGGGCCGTGAGCTGACCGATGCCGTGCTCGGGCGTGATCCGGTCGAGCGCCGCTTGGTAGGAGGCGGCGTCGATCGTGCCGTCCAGGCCACCGGCGAGCGACTTCGCGAGGGCGACGGTCGGCAGGCCGTTGGTGGCCCCCGCCGTCAGCGTCACGTACTGGGCGCGGTCGTGGGACCAGGCCAGCAGCTGGTCGCGGGTCGTCGCGGCCGGGGACTGCTCGAGGGTCTTGCCGTCGAGCGTCACGATCAGCCGGACGCGCGAGAGCTCGGCATCGGCGACCTCGACCTTGAGGCCGTTGCCCCACAGGCCGCTCGACGTGGCGGTCACGGTGAGCGCGCTCCCGCTGGTGGCCGGAAGCGCGAAGGTCGCGGCGGCGGCACCGGTGCCGACCACGCGGACGAGGAAGCCCCGGGCCAGCCCGGTGGCGAACGCGGTCTCGACGGCGTCGTGGAGGACCCCGTTGGCCGGGCGGTCGCCCGCGATCCGGAGCAGATCGCCGTAGCTGGTGATCTCGACGGGCTCCTGCGGGCCCCGGGGCGTCTGCCCCAGGAAGAAGCAGGTACCGGTGGCGGCGAGGCTGCCGGCTCCGGCAGCGACGTCGTGGATGTTGATCTCCTGGCCGGGTAACGGCATTAGGTCTCCTCAGTTGAGGTCGTGGCCCCGCGGAACGGGGCGCTGGAGGCGAATCCGGGCGTCGCGATCGCGAGCCCGGTCGTGATGAGTCGATGCGCGTCATCACCACTGACGGCGACCGCGACCCTGCTCGCGGCCGGCACGGGGCCGGCGACGAGCGAGGACGCAGCGGTAGGGATGAGCCGAGGCATCAGACCCCCCGACTGATAGCTAAATCAACTGTCAGCATGACGTGCTGCGTCACTCTACTAGCGATCCAGGACAGATTCACGGACGCCACCCCGCGTCTGGACCAATAGGCAGTAGCGGGGCATCATCGCCACCGATATGAGCGCCGTCCACGAGGACCGCACGCTCCCCGTCGGCACCGAGCACCAGCTCGAGGCCGAGACCGGATGCCGCCGTCCCCGCGGGCACGACCCGGGCCAGCCCGAGCGGCCTCCACACCCGACCGAAGCCGCCGTCGTCCTCACCACCTGCCTGCAGTGCCGGGAGCGGGACTCGAACCCGCACGCCCTCCCAGACAGCGGGGTTTAAGCCCGCCGCGTCTACCGTTCCGCCATCCCGGCAAGTCATCGATCAGGCCCCGAGGTCCGCCGAGGCGTCCAGCTCGAGGTGCGTCCGGGCGACCGTCGGCTGGTCGCCCTGGTCGTCGGGGGTCGTCGGCGCCTCGGAGGCCGGCGCCAGCGACCCGCTGAGCGAGAAGAGCGGCCCGGCAAGGACCCCGAACGTCTGGATGCTGATCCCGGGCATCTGCAGCGCGTCCGGCTCCGGCATCACGTGCCGCTCGCGCCGGAAGCGGACGTCGATCGCCTGCTCGAAGTCCTCGACCAGGCTCAGGCCGACGCAGGCCCGGATCGCCGCGCCGTAGAGCCCGGCCAGGCGCTCGGCCTCGGCGCGATCCTCGAGCAGCACAGCCGCCTCGACCTCGAGCTTCCACCAGCAGTGGACGCCGCCGTCGATGTGCAGCGCGTCGCGCTCCATCTTGCGCGCCGAGACCAGCACGCGCGGGCTCTGCGCCGCGAGCGCGGGCGCCTCGGCGTGCCAGACGCCGATCCAGCCCGGGCGGGGCACGAGGCCCGGGGTGCCCTGCTGGCGCCCAGCCTCGTCGAGCCACGGCACGAGCCGCCGCTCGAGGCAGTGGGCGATCGCCTGCTGGAACTGCCAGGAGTCGAGCAGCGGGCCGGCCTGCCGGACCGCTCGCTGCTCCGCCGGCATCGGGGACCAGGGAATCGTCATCAGCAGCTCACCCCAGCCGGGTCGTTGTGACAGGTGCGTGGTCGCACGTCGAGGACCCCGCCCCGCGACCGCCGGCGACGCAGCAGCGCGCCGCCGGCGTTCCGTAATTGAGCCGTCGGGGCCGCGCAGGGTGCGGCCGGTCCTTCGACGGATCGGTCGGGAAGGGGGAGCGGTGTTCGTGACGTCGCGACCACAGATTAACGAGTCTAGCCATTATTCCGGCGTATCTCGCTACTACGCGGCCGAAGCCGTCGTGGACGAGAGCCCGAGCTCCGGCGCAACCGCGCCCCGCAGGACATACGTCGCCGTGCCGTTGCCCTCGCGGCGCGAGACGATCTCGTGCCCCTCCTGCCGCAGCTCCCAGATCCGGGCCGCCACGCGCTGGACCGGCTGACCGCCGTCGATCACGGCCGGTGCGGCGAAGGCGGTCTCGTTGACCCCGGAGGGACGAACGCGCAGCACGGCGAGCACCCGCTGCTTCTGGGTCGGACGCCGATGCCCCGGCGAGCCCGCCGGCCGATCGGACGCCCCGGCGGTCCGCCGCTCGGCGCCACCACGAGACCCCTGATCCATGCCGTCGTCGCTCATGCCGAGGACCGTAACAGAAGGCGAAAGCGAAAGCAATAAGCGAACGAAGCCCCGCCTCGCCGAGCTGCCCAGCGAGGCCGTCGCCGCTCCCGCAACGGGATAGGGACGTGATAGCCGCGAGGATCTCCCGTCTACCAGTGCCAGTCGACGACCTCGAAAACTGTTG
>NZ_JBWDOG010000030.1:0-23943 GCF_056269115.1 Patulibacter ginsengiterrae | reverse complement strand
CGCTCGGCAGGGCTAGCGCCCACCTCTCGCATCGCGCGCACCGACCTGCTCGGCCTACGGCCACCTCAGACGCAACTGCCGCGGTTGGTGTCTCGCCCTGGCCAGGCCAGGGCGACGATCGAGGCGAGGTTCTCCCGGGCGCTCCTGGAGCCGGTGACATCGTCGATGGGCCCGGCCCGTACTCGCCAGGAAGGGCTCCGGTTCGCCATCGGTGGTCCCGCCTCGGACGCCGCCGCCGCGGCTCTACGGACCGACCTCGCCGACGAATCCGGCTGGACGGATCGTCCGTGGTGCTGGGTGCGGCCTTGCAGGGCGGCCCGGTGGTGGGACCGGGGGTAGGATCGGCCTGAGGCCCGTGGCGGCCGTGGTTTGCGGCGCGGAAACACTCGATCGAACGGCCATTCGGGTGCGGGAACCGGTGGGGTACATGCGTTCGGTGCGTTACTTTCGATGGGTGATGGGGACCTGTCCCGGCTCCGTCCACCCCCGCCCGTTCCAGGAGTCTTCGTGCCCCACCCGTCACCCTCTCGTTCGTTCCGGCCCGTCGTCCTCGCCTCCGTGGTCGCTGCCGGGCTGGTGCTGCCGGCGTCCGCCGCGGCTGCGTGGACGGACCCGGTCGAGCTGGACACCGGCGTCGGCGTCGCCGGCGTGACCGTCGACGGCAGCGGCGCGCGGCTGGTCAACGCCCGCGTCACCGCCAAGGGCGGCGCGATCGACACCCGCCTGCTCGGCGTCTCCGCGACCGCCGAGCCCGACGGGCGCCGCACGGTCAAGGGCGTGCTCGTCGAGCCGGTCGCGATCGGCAAGGACCAGCTCGCCTTCGGTCGCGCGCGCTCGCTCGGCAACGTCAGCCGGACCGTCCCCAACGGCAAGGGCGGAACCAAGCGGATCACGCTCCCGCGCTACAGCCTCGGCGTCTCGGTCGGCTCGGCCGCCGACGCCTCGCTCGGCACCCAGCGCTCCGACGCGACCGCCGTCCTCGACGAGCCGGTCCGGATCGCCGGGACCGCGAACGGCAACCTCGTGATGGCCTGGAGCGACGTCGGCGACGACGGCGTGGTCCGGGTCTACGCCGCCTGGCGCAAGGCGACGACGAAGCAGGGCACGACCGTCCGGCTCGGCGAGCCGAAGCTGATGAGCGGCTCGCGCTCGAGCCGGCTGCTCGCGCTCGCCACCGGCAAGGGCGGGACCACCGTGCTCGTCTTCCAGACCGGCGCCAGCGACAAGACCCGGCGCCTGTTCGCGCGGCCGCTCGACGTCCGCACCGGCAAGCTCGGACCGGTCCAGACCCTCCGTCGCGGCGGACCGGGCTTCTCGGCCGCAACCGCCTCGGTCGGGGACCGCGGCCGCGCCGTGGTCGCCTGGGGCGAGCAGGACAACGCCAGCGAACGGACCAAGCCCTACGTCGTCCGGGCCACCACCCGCGACGGCTCCGGACGGTTCGCCGTCCCGAAGGCGATCGACACCGGCGGGACGACGGTCCGCGCCCCGGGTGGCTCGCTCGTCTCCGCGATCGACGGCGACAACCGCGCGACCGTCGCCTGGAGCCAGACCGTCGGCAGCGTCGCGGACGGCACCGCCCACGACATCCCGCGGGTGGCCGAGGCAGAGACCTCCGGCGGCCTCGGCCCCGCCCGCGACATCGCCGCGGCCGGCCGCGTCCACGGGCTCGCTCCGGCGGTCGCCGGCGGCGTGACCGGGCTCGTGCTCGTCCGCGAGCAGGAGCGCCCGATCGGCGGCTCCAACGGCGACCGCGGCGTCGCGGTCCAGGTCGCGGTGCGTCCGGCCGGCGGCGTGCTCGGGAACCCCGAGACGCTCGACCAGCTCAACGACACGCAGCTGCTCAACCGCAGCAACGCCTTCGGCTCGGCTGCGATCGCTGGCCTGCCCGGCGGCAGCTTCACCGTCGCCTGGACCCGGGCCACCGTCGAGAACGGCAAGCTCCGCAGCGCCACGCTCTTCAGCGACGGCTCCCCGGCCAGCTAGCCGCGGCGGCGAGCCCGCGGCACGGACCCGGCCGTCCGGCCGGTACCGTGCGCGGCATGCCGAAGGTCCTCGTCGTCGGTGCCGGCGGTCGCGAACACGCGATCGTCCGGGCGCTGCTCCGCTCCACCCAGAACGACGGCGCGACCGCGCTCGAGGTCCACGCCGCCCCCGGGAACCCCGGGATCGGGGAGGACGCCACGCTCCACGCCGTCGCGGTCGACGACGTCCCGGCGCTGGTCGCGCTCGCCCGCGAGCTGGCGGTCGACCTGGTCGCCGTCGGCCCCGAGGTCCCGCTCGTCGCCGGGCTCGTCGATGCGCTGACCGCCGCGGGCATCCCCGCCTTCGGCCCGACCGCCGCCGCCGCGCGGCTCGAGGGGTCGAAGGCGTTCGCGAAGGAGATCATGATCGCCGCCGGGGTTCCGACCGCCGGCTACGAGACGGTCACGACCGTCGACGCGGGCATGGCCGTCGCGACCCGCTTCGGGTTCCCGGTCGTGCTCAAGTACGACGGGCTCGCCGCCGGCAAGGGGGTCGTGATCGCCGAGGACGAGCAGACCGCCCGCGCGACCCTCGTCGACATGCTCGAGGACCACCAGTTCGGCGACGCCGCGGTCGTCGTCGAGGAGTTCCTCCACGGCGAGGAGGTCTCGCTGCTGGCGATCTGCGACGGCCAGCGCGCGATCCCGCTCGCCCCGGCCCAGGACTACAAGCGGATCTTCGAGGGCGACGAGGGCCCGAACACTGGCGGGATGGGCTCCTACTCGCCGGTCGTCGGGGTCGATGCCGCCCGCGCGGCCGAGATCTCCGCCGCCGTCCACCAGCCGATCGTCGACGAGCTCAACCGCCGCGGGATCGCCTTCCACGGGGTGCTCTACGCCGGGCTGATGATCGACGAGGGCGAGGTCAAGGTCCTCGAGTACAACACCCGCTTCGGGGACCCGGAGACCCAGGCCGTGCTGCCGCGGCTGCGCAGCGACCTGTTCGCGCTGATGCTGGCCGCCTCGACCCTCGGCGGGCTCGACGGCACCGACCTCGAGTGGGACCCGCGCTGGGCGGTGACGCTGGTCCTGGCCTCGGCCGGCTACCCCGCGTCGGCCTCCAAGGGCGACCCGATCGACGGCCTCGCGGAGCTGCCGGGCGACACCGAGCTGACGCACGCCGGGACCGCCCGCGACGAGCAGGGCCGGATCGTCACCGCCGGTGGCCGCGTGCTCAACGTGACCGCGCTCGGCGAGACGCCGGCCAGCGCCCGCGAGGCGGCCTACGCCGGGGCCGACCGGGTCCGCTTCGCGGGCCGCCAGCTGCGCCGCGACATCGCCCTGCGGGCGGTCGAGCGGTTCGGCTGAGCCCGGCCGGGCGGCGCGAGGCCGCCACCATCTAGGCTGGTCGGGTCCGTTTCCCCCTCCGACTACGCGAGAGATCACCGTGGCCGCCACCCCCGCATCGACCGACCCCCAGACCGAGCAGCTCGAGGACGCCGCGGCGGTTCCCGGTGACGCCCCGCGCGTCGGGATCATCATGGGCAGCAAGAGCGACCTGCCGATGATGGAGAAGGCCGGAGCCGTGCTCGCCGAGCACGACATCGCCTTCGAGATCCGGGTGATGAGCGCCCACCGCGACCCCGAGCTGGTCGCCGACTACTGCAAGAACGCACGCCTGCGCGGCCTAGGCGTGATCATCGCCGGTGCCGGCCTCTCCGCCGCGCTGCCGGGCGTCGCGGCCGCCCACACCGACCTGCCGGTGGTCGGCGTTCCGCTGACCAGCAGCCTCTCCGCTGCCGGCGGCCTCGACGCGATCCTCTCCGTCGTCCAGATGCCGCCCGGCGTGCCGGTCGCCTCGGTCGGCCTCGACAACCCGCGCAACGCCGCGCACCTCGCGATCCGGATCCTCGGCGTCGGCGACGGCGCCGCTCCCGTCAAGGCCTGAGCGCCCGCGAGCGTCCGACGTGCCGCTCGATCGCTCCGGCAGCCCGCGTCCGCGCACCGTGCGGACGCGGGTCGTCTACCGCAACAAGTGGATGACGGTCCGTGAGGACGAGATCGTCCGGACCGGTCCCGACGGCGAGGACCGGCCCGGGATCTACGCCGTGGTCGAGAAGCCGTTGGCGGCGGTCGTCGTCCCCTGGGACGGCACCCACGTCCACCTCGTCGGCCAGTACCGCTACCCGCTCGGCGCCTGGAGCTGGGAGCTGCCGCAGGGGGCGGTCGAGGCGGAGGGGGTCGACCCGGAGACGATCGCGCGGACCGAGCTACGCGAGGAGACCGGCTTCGTCGCCGGCCGGATGCTGCCGCTGGGGGAGATGGCCTTCGCGCCCGGGATGGCCGACCAGCGCTTCACGGCCTGGCTGGCCACCGACCTGACCCCGGGGCCGACGGCCCCGGAGCCGGAGGAGGAGGGCCTGCTCGTGCCCGGCACCGTCACGCCGGACGAGCTCGACGCGGCGATCGACGACGGGGAGATCGTCGACGCCGCCACGATCGCGGTCTGGTTCCGGGCGCGACGGCGCGGGCTCGTCTGACGCCGCGCCGCGCCTGCGTCCCGGACGCCGCTCAGCCGACCCGCGCCATCGGCAGCGCGACCGGTCCCTTCCGCTGGCGGCCGTGGGCGAGGTCGTCGAGCAGGACCGCCGCCTGCTCGCGGAACGCGACCACGTTGCGGAGCTTGACCTCCTCGTAGCCGCGGACCATGTCCGGGAGGTCGGCGAGCTCCGCGACCTGGCGGACGTTGTCGGCCGTCAGGTGGCCGAGCGCGGAGGCGACCAGCGCGCGGTACTCGCCGATCAGCGCCCGCTCCAGGCGACGGATCTCGGCCCGGCCGAACGGGTCGAGCCGGGTCCCCCGCAGCCCCCGCGTGGCGTAGAGCAGTCGCAGCGCGGGGAGCGCCCAGGTCGCGTTGAGCTTGAGCTTGCGGCGGATCCCGACCGCCCGCAGCGACGGCGGCTGGAGCATGATCTGGACCTTCGCGTCGGCGCCGAACTGGTCCTCGCGCTTACGCTGCTCGAGCTGCTCCAGGTGCAGCCGGGCGATCTCGTACTCGTCCTTGTAGGCGGTCAGCTTGAAGAGCCCGCGGGCGTAGGCCTCGGCGACCGCGCCACCGTCGCCCCCGGTCCGCTCGCGCTCGATCGCGGCCACGCGCATCACCTCGGCCACGTAGTCGCGGGCGACGGCCGGGCGCTGGAAGGCGATCAGCTCGGGCACGCGGACCTCCAGCAGCCGCCGCAGCTCGCCGTCGGCGCCGCTGGCGGCGACCAGCGACGCCGCGCGCGGGTCGGCCGCAACGACCGCGACCGGGTGCGCCGCGGCCTCGGCGTCGGCCAGCAGGGCCTCGACCGCGTCGCGGTCGACGGCGACCGCACGGCCCCAGCGGAACGCGATCAGGTTGGCCTCGACCGCGGCCCCGTTGAGGCGGATCGCCTGCTCGATCGCGTCGAGCCCGATCGGGAGCACGCCGTGCTGGAACGCGGCCCCGACCAGCAGCATGTTCGCCGGCATGTGGTCGCCGAACAGCCGCTCGGCGAGCGCCAGCGCATCGAAGGTCAGCTCGTCGTCGACCCGCGTGACCTGGCGGATCCGGCGGAGCGGGGCGCTGACCGGGGCGGTCGCGGCCCGGGGATCGGTGATCTGGCCGGCGGTCGCGGTCCGGGCGGTGTTGACGACGGCGATCGTGCGGGCGACGTCGGCGACGGCGAGCGTCTCCGGGGCGGCGGCGCCGAGCAGGTCGAAGCCGAGCAGCACGTCGGCGCGGCGCGCCGAGGCCCGCAGCTGCCCGTCGACCGGCCGCCGCGAGATCCGCAGGTCCGACAGCACCGGACCGCCCTTCTGGGCGAGCCCGATCTGCTCGAGCCCGGCGGCGAAGCGCCCGTCGAGGTGCGCCGCCATCTGGAGGATCTGCGAGATCGTGACCACGCCGGTGCCACCGATGCCGGGCATCCGCACGAGCACGTCGCCGGCGACCCGCAGGACCGGGTCGGGCAGCGGGACCGTCAGCTCGGGCCGCTCCGGCTTGCGGAGCTTGCCGTCCTTCGGGGTCACGAGCAGGAACGACGGGCAGTTGCCCTTGAGGCAGCTGAAGTCCTGGTTGCACGACGACTGCTGGATCTGGGTCTTGCGCCCGAACTCGGTCTCGACCGGGAGCACCGAGAGGCAGGTCGACTGCTCGCCGCAGTCGCCGCAGCCCTCGCAGACCCGCTCGTTGACGTGGACGTGCTCCGGCGGCGCCTCGAGCTTGCCGCGCTTGCGGCGACGGCGCTTCTCGGTCGCGCACTCGTCGTCGTGGATCAGCACGGTCACGCCGGCGACCTCGGCCAGCTCGCGCTGCGTCTCCTGCAAGCGGTCGCGGTGGCGGACGCTGGCGATCGGGGAGAGCGCGATCCCGTCGTAGCGCTGGGGCTCCGGGGTCGTGATCACGACCCGCTTGACGCCCTCGCTCGCGAGCCAGCGCGTCAGCTCGGGCACCGACATGTTGCCCTGCGGCGTCTGACCGCCGGTCATCGCCACGGCGTCGTTGTAGAGCAGCCGGTAGGTCATGTCGACCCCGGCCGAGACCGCGGCGCGGATCGCAAGCGAGCCGGAGTGGTGGAAGGTCCCGTCGCCGATGTTCTGGATGAAGTGCGGGTCGTCGGTGAACGGCGCCAGGCCGATCCACTGGGCGCCCTCGCCGCCCATCTGGGGCATCCCCAGCAGCTGCCCGCGGCGGTCGCCGTCGTCGAGCGCGACCATGATGTGGCAGCCGATCCCGACCCCGACGAGCTGATCCTCGTCGGCGCGGGTCGAGGTGTTGTGCGGGCAGCCGGAGCAGAAGTACGGGGTCCGCTTCGGGAGGGCGGCGCTGGTCCGGCTGATCGGCAGGGCCGGTCGGTCGATCGCGGCGATCCGGTCGGTCGCGGCAGCGGGCACCCGGTCCGCGCCGACGACCCGGACGATCGCGCGCGCCACGTCGTCGGTGCTCAGCGCGCTGCGGGCGGACAGCAGTGGTCGTTCGTCGGCGTCCTGCTTGCCGAGGATCGCCGGGGCGTCGGGCCGGCGGTAGAGCGCCTCCTTCAGCAACGACTCCACGAACGGCAGCTTGTCCTCGACCACGAGCACGCGCTCGACGCCCGCGGTCAGCCGGCGGACGTCCTCGGCGGCCAACGGCCACGGCATCCGCAGCTGGACGAGCCGGATCCCGAGCCGCTCGCACTGCGACTCGTCGAGCCCGAGGTCCTCCAGCGCGCGCAGGATCGCCTGGTAGCCCATGCCGGCGGCGACGATCGCCAGCTCCGGGCGGCTCGGCTCGAAGCGGATCCGGTTGAGGTCGGCGACCCGGGCGTACTCGATCGCCCGCTCCAGCCGGAGCGTCATCAGGTCCAGCTCGACGTCGAGGTTGCCCGGGGGCAGCAGGACCGGGCGCTCGCTGGCGGTCCGCTCGGGCAGGTCGGGGATCGCCTCGAGCGCGGCGCCGACGTCGACGGTCGCGCTCGCGTCGGCGATGTCGGCGACGATCTTGACCGCGGTCCAGAGCCCCGCGTGGCGGGACATCGCGACCGCGTGGAGGTTGCACTCCAGCAGCTCCTCGACGCTCCCCGGGGCCAGCAGCGGCATCACGATGCTGCGGCAGATCGGCTCGCACGAGCTGGGGACGGTCGAGGACTTGCTCGAGGGATCGTCGCCGATCCAGGCGACGGCGCCGCCGAGCGGGGCGGTGCCGCTGAGGGTCGCGTGGCGGATCGCGTCGGCGGCGCGGTCGAGCCCGGGGTTCTTGCCGAACCAGAATCCGGTCACGCCGTCGACCCGCCGGTGCTCCAGCTCGCTCAGCATCTGGGTCCCGCTGACGGCGGTCGCGGCCAGCTCCTCGTTGAGGCCGGGGGTGAAGACGATGCCGGCGGGCTCGAGGTGGCGGCGGGCGCGCAGCAGCTCCTGGTCGAGCCCGCCGAGCGGCGAGCCCTGGTAGCCGGAGACGAAGACGCCGGTGCGGCGGCCGTGGCGCTCGTCGAGGCGACGGACGTCGAGCGTGGAGCGGACCAGGGCCTGGATGCCGGAGAGCAGTGCGGGGCCGCGATCGGCGAGGTACTTGTCGTCGAGGCTGACGTCGGGACGGGAGACGGCGCGGCGGACGTCGAGAATCGGGGGCTCCCCCGAGGGTCCTGTCATGCCCCGAATATGTGTGGCGGCGGTCGCAGAAGTCCAGGACGCGGCTCACGGTTCGGCGTCTGGCGCACGAAAGTTGCGTCGGGCGATCTTGCCACGCAAGAAACTGCTCGCATGGCTACTGTGGGGGCATGATCGAGAAACCCAACCTCGATGCCGTAGACCGTCAGATCATCGACCTGTTGCGTACCGATGCGCGCCGCACGGTACGCGACATCGCCGAGGCGGTCCACCTCTCGGCGGCGCCCGTCAAGCGCCGGATCGATCGGATGGAACGGCTGGGGGTGATCGCCGGCTACACCGTCGTGCTCGACGAGAGCAAGGTCGAGCCGGCGCTCGACGCCTTCACCGAGCTGCGGATCCAGGGCGACACCGACGTCGAGCAGATGCTGAGCGCGGTGATGAGCATGCCCGAGGTGCTGGAGGCCTACACCACGGCCGGTGATCCGGACCTGCTGGTGCGGGTCCGCGTGGACGACGTGATCGCCCTCCAGCGGGTCGTCAACCAGCTGCGGCGGGGCGGGCAGGTGACGGGGACGAAGACGCTGATCGTGCTCGGGCGCTGGTACCGCAGTCACGTCGGCGGGCCGGTGAGCGGGCCGGCGGAGGCGGGATAGCGGGCCCTCGGGCGGGGGCGCCGTCGGCGCGATCGGGGCGGTCTTCGTCGTCCGAGGGGCCGCGGGTTCCGGGGCCACGGAGGGCATGGGGGCGGGCGATACTGGGCCGCCCCCGTGTCCTGAAGGTGGCGCCTTCCCGTTGATCTGGCGGATTGCGATGAGTCTGGGCCGCGTCGCCCGTCTCGGTCCGTACGCGGCCCCTTCGGCCGCCGTCCCCGACCGGCGAGGTGCCCATGACGTCCCAATCCCCCTTCGCGATCGAAGCCTCCGGGCTCGTCAAGACCTTCGGCGGGACCCGCGCCGTCGACGGCGTCGACCTGGTCGTCCCCAGCGGCTCCGTCTACGGGGTGCTCGGTCCGAACGGTGCCGGCAAGACGACGACGATCCGGATGCTCGCGACCTTGATCGCGCCCGACGCCGGCAACGCCCGGGTCTTCGGGCACGACATCGTCCGCGACTCCGACGCGGTCCGCAGCTCCGTCAGCCTGACCGGCCAGCTGGCCTCGGTCGACGAGGACCTGACCGGCCGCGAGAACCTGGTCCTGCTCGGGCTGCTGCTGGGCCTCCGGCGGCGTGAGGCCAAGGCCCGCGCGGCCGAGCTGCTGGAGGCGTTCGGGCTCGAGGAGGCGGCCGGGCGGCTGGTCAAGGGCTACTCCGGCGGGATGCGGCGGCGGCTCGACATCGCCGCCAGCCTCGTCGTGACGCCGCGGCTGATGTTCCTCGACGAGCCGACGACGGGACTCGACCCGCGCTCGCGCAACCAGGTCTGGGACATCGTCCGGATGCTGGTCGAGGGCGGGACCACGATCCTGCTGTGCACGCAGTACCTGGAGGAGGCCGACCAGCTCGCCGACGGGATCGCCGTGATCGACCACGGCCGGGTGATCGCCGAGGGTGCGCCGGGTCAGCTCAAGGCCTCGGTCGGCGGCGGCGCGCTGCAGGTGCGGCTGCTGGACCGCGAGCAGCGCCCGGCCGCCGAGCGCGTCCTGACCGGGGCGCTCGGGGCGGTCCAGCTGGAGCCCGACCCGGCCGCGCTCTCGGCCCAGTGCGAGGACGCCGACCGCGCCGCCGAGGCGGTCGCCCTGCTCTCGCGCTCGGGGATCCAGATCGCCGACTTCTCGCTCGGCCAGCCGAGCCTCGACGAGGTCTTCCTGGCCCTCACGGGACACGCCACGGGCGCCGACGCACGAACCGACTCGACCGACGAGGAGCAGGCAGCATGAGCACGACACCGACCGACACCGATGTGACCGCCGTCGCCGACGAGGCCGCGGTCCGCAAGGCGATCTCCTCGACCGCGCGCCCGCCGGCGCCCGGCCCGCTGCGGGCGGCGCTGGCCTTCGGCTGGCGCGGCATGCTCAAGGTCAAGCACGTGCCCGAGCAGCTGCTGGACGTGACGATCACGCCGGTGATGTTCGTCCTGATGTTCACCTACCTGTTCGGCGGCGCGATCGCCGGCTCGACCGGCGCGTACCTCGACTACATCCTGCCCGGCATCCTCGTGATGTCGGTGCTGTTCACCACCGTCTACGCCGGCGTCGCGCTCAACACCGACCTCACGAAGGGCGTCGTCGACCGCTTCCGCTCGCTGCCGATCTGGCGGCCGGCGCCGCTGGTCGGCTCGTTGCTCGGCGACTGCGTCCGCTACCTCGTCGCCGGGGTCGTGATCATCGTCCTCGGGCTGATCCTCGGCTTCCGGCCGGAGGCGGGCGTCGTCGGCGTGATCGCCGCGCTGGCGCTGGTGATCGTCTTCGCGTTCGGCCTCTCGTGGGTCTTCATGACGATCGGGCTGCTGCTCCGGTCGCCGAACGCGGTGATGAACGCGGGCTTCATGGGGATCTTCCCGCTCACGTTCCTCTCCAACGTCTTCGTCGATCCGGAGACGCTGCCGGCGGGGCTGGAGGCGTTCGTCAACGCGAACCCGATCTCGTTCCTCGCGTCCTCGTCGCGCGGCCTGATGGAGGGCAACGCGGCGAGCGGCGACATCGCGATCGTGCTCGGGACGGCGCTGGCCCTGACCGTCGTCTTCGCGCCGCTGACGACGCGGCTCTACCGCCGCGGGTGAGGGCGGCGGTGCGGGGGCGGCGGTAGCCGGCGGGCCGCCACCGGCCCGTCGGGGGCGCGGCTGATGCAGGTTGGCGTTGCCCGGCAACGCCAACCTGCATCAGCAGCACCCCGATCCGATCAGCGGTCGTAGACCGGCTCCCAGCGAGTACGGGCGATCCGCTCGCGGAGGTCGTCCTCGCCGCGTTGCGGGGCGACTCCGTCGGCGACGGCGGCGGTCGCCACGGCCAGTGCGACGTGGTCGGTCAGCTCGCGCAGCTCGGCGATCGGGGGCAGCAGCGGCGCCCGTGGGTCGTGCAGCGCGGGGGAGTGGGAGCCCAGCTCGCGCGCCGCCGCCCGCAGCATCGGCGCGGTCACCCGGGCGGCCTGCGCCGCGACCACCCCGAGCCCGACGGCGGGGAAGACGTAGACGTTGTTGGACTGCGTCACCGGCACCGTGCGACCGTCGATCTCGACCGGCGCGAACGGCGATCCCGTGGCCATCAGGACCTTGCCGTCGGTCCAACGGGCGAGGTCCGCGGGGTCGGCCTCGGAACGGGCGGTCGGGTTCGAGAGTGGGAAGATGATCGGCCGCTCGACGTGGGCGGCCATCGTCCGCACGATCTCCTCGGTGAACGCGCCGTGGGCGGTCGAGAGCCCGATCAGGACCGTCGGGTGGACGGCCCGGACGACGTCGGCGAGGCCGGCGCCGCGCAGGTCCGACTCGTCGCGGGCGTAGGTCCGCTGAGCGTCGCTGAGGTCGCTGCGGTCGCCGGTCAGCAGCCCCTCGACGTCGACGACCCAGAACCGGCGCTGGGCGTCCTCCGGCGTCAGGCCCTCCTCGATCAGCGCCTGGCGGATCTCGTCGGCGACCCCGATCGCGGCCGAGCCGGCGCCGAGCAGCACGATCCGCTGCTCGTGGAGCGGGCTGCCCGCGGCCTTGACCGCGCCGATCAGGGCCCCGAGCGCGACCGCCGCCGTGCCCTGGATGTCGTCGTTGAACGAGCAGATCCGGTCGCGGTAGCGGTCGAGGATCGGGCGCGCGTTGTGCGACGCGAAGTCCTCCCACTGGACCATCGCGTCGGGCATCTCGGCCTCGACCGCGGTCACGAACTGCTCGACGAAGCTGTCGTAGCGGGGGCCGTCGATCCGCTCGTGACGCCAGCCGAGGTAGCCGGGGTCGTCGATCCGGTCCTGGTTGTTGGTCCCGACGTCGAGCACGATCGGCAACGTGCGGCCCGGGTCGAGGCCGCCGATCGCGGTGTAGAGCGCGAGCTTGCCGATCGGGATCCCGAGCCCACCGGCGCCCTGGTCGCCGAGCCCGAGGATCCGCTCGCCGTCGGTCACCACGATCACGTCGACGTCGCGCTGACGGCGGTTGTTCAGCAGCTCCGGCAGCCGGTGGCGCATCGGGTACGAGAGCGTCAGGCCGCGCGGGCGCCGGAAGATCCGGTGGAAGTTCTGGCAGGCGAGGCCGACCGTCGGGGTGTAGACGACCGGCAGCATCTCCTCGAGGTGCTCGACGAGCAGCCGGTAGTAGAGGACGAGGTTGGTGTCCTGCAGGGTCCGCAGGTCGATGTACTTGTCGATCGGCCGCGGCCGCCGGCGGAAGACGGCGTGCGCACGCTCGACCTGCTGCTCGAGCGTCTCGATCGCGGGCGGCAGCAGCCCGTCGAGCCCGAGTACCCGGCGCTGCTCCGCCGTGAACGCCGTTCCGCGGTTGCGGAGCGGATCCTCGAGGATCTGCGGGTACTGCAGGGAACTCATGCGTCGAGCCTAGTCGGAGCGTGTGCGGATCCCGTCGCCGCGGGCCGATCGGCAGGACGGTCGGCGGGGGTCGGGGCCCGTGCGGCGGGACGGCGGCGTCGCGAACCGGCTCAGTCGCCGTCGCCCGCGTTCCAGCGGACCGCCAGCTCGGTCCGGGAGCGGACGTCGAGCTTGCGGTACGCCAGCCGCAGGTGGTGCTCGACGGTGCGGGGCGAGAGGAAGAGGGTCGTGGCGACCTCGCGATTGGTCGCCCCTTCCGCGACCAGCGCGCAGACGTCGCGCTCACGGGCGGTCAGCGCGACCGCCAGCCGCGGCGCGGTGACGATCGCTCCGCCGCCGCGGCCACCGGTCGCGGCGAGCTCCGCGGCCGCGCGATCCGCCCAGCGGCGGGCGCCGATCGCCTCGAACGCGGCGTGGGCGGCGGCGAGCTGCTCGCGAGCGTCGCTGCGGCGCCGGATCCGGCGCAGCCGCTCGCCGAGCGCGAGCCGCGTGCGCGCCGCCTCGAACGGCATCGGCGGGTCGGCGTGGGCGGCCAGGGCGGCGGCGAGCTGGCCGTCGATCTCGGCCTCCGGACCGAGCAGTCCCCGGCAGCGCGCGACCGCGGCCCGGGCCCAGGCGCCCCCGGTCCGTGCTGCCCCCTGCTCCAGCTCGACGAGCACGCCGCGGGCCTCGTCGGGGCGACCGCTGCGGACGAGCGCCTCGATCAGGTCGGCGTGGGTGAAGAGGAACGCGGGGTCGCGGGTGCCGTGGTCGCGGGTGTGGGCGAGCGCGCGGGACAGGTGGGCCGCGGCGGCGACGGCGTCGCCGGCCCCGAGCTCGAGCTGCCCGAGCGCCTGCTCGGCGGCGGCGAGCGTCGAGGTCAGCTCGAGGTCGGAGCCGAGCGCCAGCATCCGCCGGGTGGTGCGCCGGCAGACCTCGTCGTCGCCGCGGTGCGCGGCGACCATCGCGACCGCCGACAGCGCGAGGGTCAGGCCGAAGCCGCCGAGCCCGGTGTCGGCGATCTCGGCGGCCTCGTCGGCGCACTCGGTCGCCCGCGACAGCTCGCCCTGGCGCAGGTGCAGCGAGGCGAGCACCGCCAACGGGGCCGCCAGCAGGCTCGCCGCGCCGGCCGCGCGGCCGGCCTCGACGAGTCGCGTCAGGAGCGCCCCGGCCTGGTCGTGGTCACCCAGCCACAGCCGGCAGAGCCCGGCGACGACCAGCAGCTCGTGCCCGGGAGCGGCCGGGTCCTGAGCGGCGAGCGCGGGCTCGAGGGCGGCCAGCTGGGTCCGGGCCTCGTCGTGGTCGCCGAGCGCGACCCGGACCTCGGCCTCGATCAGGAGCGGGAAGCTCTCGCTGCCGGCGGGCGCGAGCTCCCGGGCGCGGGCGGCGAGCGCGGCGAGCCGCTCCATCGGCCCGGGACCGAGCAGGGCGACGCAGGCCTGGGTCAGCAGCCCCGCTGCGCGGGCCGGGTCGGTGGGGGCGATCGCCGCGGCTTCCGCCTCGAGCAGCGCGCAGGCGTCGCGCGGCCGTCCCGCCTGGTAGAGCGCGATCCCGCGCAGCAGCTGGAGATCGGCGCGGGCGGCGGGCTTGGTGGTGGCCGGCAGCAGCGGGTCGAGCAGCGCGCGGGCCCGTTCCGGCTGACCCGCGACCAGCGCCAGCGCGGCGGCCGCGCTGGCGCGGCCGGTCGCCCGGACGCGGTCCGGGGTCAGCGCGACCGCCCGTTCGAGCACGGCGGCGGCGGTCGCCGGCGCGCCCCGCTGGCGGGCCTCGCCGGCGAGCTGCTCCAAGCGGGCCGCGAGCGGCTCGTCGGGGGCGGGCGCCGCGAGCGCGAGCTGCCACGAGCGCTCCGGTTCGGCGACCGCGGCGGCGATCGCCCGGTGCGCGGCCCGCCGTTCGGAGGGGCTGGCCGCGTGGTAGACCGCGGCGCGGGCGAGCGGGTGGACGAAGGGGACCTCGGCCGGGCCGGCGAACGTCGGGGCGAGGCGGATCAGGCCGCTGTCCTCGGCCGCCTCGAGCGCCTCGGCGACCATCGTCGCCGGCGCCCCGGCCGCCGCCTGCAGGAGCGCCGTCCGGGCCGGCGGCGGCAGCTCGGCGACGCGTCCGGCGTAGGCCCGCTGGAGTCGCTCGCCGACGGGCAGCGGGTCCGGCAGCAGCGCCCTTCCGGCGCGCTGGGCGGCGGTCAGGACCGCGCGGGTCTCGACCAGCGCCAGCGGATTGCCGCCGACGGAGGCGACCACGGCCTCGGCGACGGACGGCGTCAGCCCGCCGACCCGGGCGAGCCGGACGGCGTCCTCGCGGGCGAGGTCGCCCAGGACCAGCTCGGGCACGCCCGGCCAGGCTTCGGGGGCGGCGCCGCGCAGCGACCAGACGGCGACGACGACGATGCCGAGCCACGGCGCGCGCCGGGCGAGGTAGGCGATCGCCATCCGCGACGACGGGTCGAGCCACTGGACGTCGTCGGCGAGCACGACCAGCGGCGCCCGGGTCGCGAGCAGCGCCGCGAGCTCCCGCAGCGGGGTGGCCGGGTCGTGCGCGGCCTCGGGGGCGTCGGCCGCGAGCCGCAGGCCCCGTGGTCGCTCGGCGGCGGGGAACCCGGCCAGCAGCTGGTCGACGCCCGCGAACGGCAGCTCGACCTCGCTCTCGAAGCCGACCGCGGTCAGCGCCGAGACGTCGCTCGGCGTGATCGCGTCGAGCAGCGCGCTCTTGCCGACGCCCGGCGCACCGACGATCCGCAGCGCGCCGCCGTGACCGGCCCGCGCGGCGGCGACGAGCGCGTCGAGTCGCGCCTGCTCGGGGGCGCGCCCGAGCAGGACCGGGGGCGGGGAACCGGACCCGGTCGGGCTGGCGCGCGGCATCGGCCGATGCTACTGCGGGACGGCGCGCCGCTCGGCGGTGACGAGGGTCGCCTCGTAGGTCATCTCGATCGTGCCGCCGAGCGCGTCGATCCGCTCCCGGAGGTCGGCGAGCAGCGGCGCCTGGCGCTCGGCGGGCAGGGTCCGGTGGTCGCTGTGGGTGACCAGGTTCTCCAACCACTCGCTCGTCGCGTACGGCCGGACCCAGCGCCACGAACGGCGGGCCGGCGGGCCGAAGCGGCCGCTGGCCACGATTGCGCGCTCGGTCACGTCGACCCGCTCGTCGCTGTGGCCCAGCAGCACCGAGTACCGCTCCAGCTCGGGTTCGTGGCGGGCATAGACCTCGACCAGCGCCGCCCGCAGCGCGGCGGAGGGCCGACCGAGGTTCCAGAAGATCCCGATCCTCCCGCCGTCGCGCAGGACCTCGGCGGCCTTGACCGCCCCACGATCGGGGTCGATCCAGTGCCAGGCCTGGGCGCTGATCAGGAGGTCGAAGCGGCGGCCGGCCGGGTCCCACGGCTCGAAGGCGGAGACCTCGACGTCGAGGCCGCCGTCGCGGGCGACCCGCGCCATCCGCTCGTCCGGCTCGACGCCCAGCACCCGGCAGCCACGATCGCGGAGGAGCTGCGCGGCGATCCCGGTCCCGCAGCCGACGTCGAGCACGTCGACGACGCCGGGCGCCAGCAGCGCGTCGACCAGGGCGGCGGGATAGCGCGGGCGGATCCGGTGGTACTGCTCGGCGTCGGTCCCGAACGACTCGGCCCGCCGGCGGTCCTCGTGGAGCATGTCCTCGACTATGCCGGAACGGGAATCCGGGCCGGTCCGGCCGCCGATCGTGGCCCCGCGGCGCCCGGATGCCGCCCCGACCGCGCTCGCGAGGCCGCGTACGCGTGCGATCCGCGATGATCAGGAGCGATGATCCCGCGCTACACCCGCCCCGAGATCGGTGCCGTCTGGACCGACGACGCGAAGTTCGAAGCCTGGCGGGAGGTCGAGGTCGCCGCCTGCGAGGAGATGGCCGTCTTCTTGGGGCGGGATGAGGGCCCCAGTCAAGACGACCTCGTCGCGATCCGCAAGGCGACCTTCACCGCCGCCGCGGTCCACGAGCGCGAGCGGATCACCGACCACGACGTCGCGGCCTTCGTCGACGTGCTCTCCGCCGACGCCGGCGAGGGCGGACGCTGGATCCACTACGGGCTGACCTCGTCCGACGTGCTCGACACGGCGCTGGCGCTCCAGATCCAGAAGGCCGGCGCGATCATCCTCCGCGGCGCCCGCGAGGTCGCCGAGACGCTCGCCGCCAAGGGCCGCGAGCACGCCCACACCGTCTGCGTCGGCCGCACCCACGGCGTCCACGCCGAGCCGACGACCTTCGGGATCAAGCTGGCCGGCTTCGCGCTCGAGGCCGACCGCAACCACAAGCGCCTCCAGGCCGCCTTCGAGCAGGTCGCCGTCGGCGCGCTGTCCGGCGCGGTCGGCACCTACGCCGCGACCTCGCCGGAGTTCGAGGCCCGCGTCCTGAAGCGGCTCGACCTCGCCGCCGAGCCGATGTCGACCCAGGTGATCCCGCGCGACCGCCACGCCGAGCTGCTGCAGGCGATCAGCCTCGCCGGCGCCGGCCTCGAGCGGCTGGCGACGGAGATCCGCCACCTCCAGCGGACGGAGGTCCGCGAGGCGGAGGAGCCGTTCAAGAAGGGCCAGAAGGGCTCGTCGGCGATGCCGCACAAGCGCAACCCGATCACGACCGAGCGGATCACCGGGCTCGCCCGCGTGCTGCGCGGCTACGCCCAGGCCGCGGTCGAGAACGTCGCCCTCTGGCACGAGCGCGACATCTCCCACTCCGGCGCCGAGCGCGTGATCCTGCCCGACGCGACGATCGCGCTGGACTACATGCAGTCGCTCGCCACGCGGGTCGTCGCCGGTCTGGTCGTGCACGAGGACCGGATGCTCGAGAACCTCGACCTGACCTCCGGCGCGCTGTTCTCGCAGCGGCTGCTGCTGGCCCTCATCGAGACCAAGGGGCTCGTTCGCGACGAGGCCTACCGGACGGCGCAGGAGCTGGCCCAGCGCGCCTGGGACACCCGCACGCCGCTGCGCGAGCTGGCCGCGGCCGACCCGCGCTGCGAGGGTCTCGACCTCGACGTCGTCTTCGACCTCTCCTTCTACACGCGCTACGCCGACGAGATCATCGGCCGGCTGGCGACCGCCGGCCTGTAGCCAGCGGGCCTGCGGGCTAGAGCTTCACCGGTCGGTCGAGCAGCTTCGCGACGCGGTCGGCCAGCCGCTGGGCGCGGTCCGGGTCGCCGGTGATCGGCGGCTCGCGGACGGTCTCCGGGCCGAGCTGCTCGCCGTCGTGGAACTGCGTGAAGGTGAAGTCGACCTCCTCGCCGGACGGCAGCCGGTTCCAGGCGTGCTCGACGCCGGTCGGCTGGCTGTCGCGGTCGAGTACCGAGGCGATCACGATCTCACCGCCGAACAGCGCCCGGACGACGATCGAGGAGACCGCGCTCTGGCCGAGCGTCGGGTTCTCGGCCGTCCAGTGGTCGCGCTCGGCGGAGGTGTCGGCGGTCCACGATGCGCGCAGTGCCTGCTCGACGGCAGCCAGCGTCGGTGGATTGGTGGTCGGGTCGCCCATCCGTGCATGGTGGCACGGGCGGGCGACGCTGTCGAAGTCGAGCGGTGACGACCGCTCCCGCTGACCGCTTCCGGACCTCGTCGGGTCAGGCCAGATCGGGCCGCTGTCCGGTGATCCGGGTGCCGCTGCGATGGCGGATCACGCGGTCGATCAGGCCGTACTCGCGGGCGTCGTCGGGCGACATGAATCGGTCTCGCTCGATGTCGCGGTGGACCGTCGGCTGGTCCTGGTTGGTGTGCTCGACGTAGATCTCCTCGACCCGCCGGCGCATCCAGAGCATCTCGGTGGTGTGGATCTCGATGTCCGACGACTGGCCCTGGACCCCGCCGTGGGGCTGGTGGACGAGGATCCGGCTGTTGGGCAGCGCTGCCCGCTTGCCCGGAGCGCCGCCGCAGAGGACGATCGAGCCGCCTGACATCGCGATCCCGGAGCAGATCGTGGCGACATCGCAGCGGACGTACTGCATCGCGTCGTAGATCGCGAAGCTGGCGTAGACGTCGCCGCCGGGCGAGTTGACGTAGAGCTGGATGTCCTTCTCGGGGTCGACCGACTCCAGGTGCAGGAGCTGGGCGATCACGAGGTTGGCGAGGTCGCCGTCGATCTGGCCGCCGAGGAAGACGACGCGGTCGTTGAGCAGGCGCGAGTAGATGTCGAACGAGCGCTCGCCGCGCGGGCTCTGGTCGATCACCATCGGGATCAGGGGCATGGGGACCTCCGGGTCGGGGCCGTCGTGGCCAAAGCGCAACCATTTGGTTGCGTGTTCGACGCTACCAGATGTGCAACTGATCGGTTGCGTGTAGGCTGGCGGGAGCACGCGGCGACGCGGTCCGATCGGGTCGCCGCAGGATCGACGAGGAGCACCGATGAGCCAGCACGATCGACCCGACGAGACCGACGCCGTCCGCGGCCCCGCCGGTCCTCGCGACGGCGCCTCCGCTGCGGGGCCGCTCGGGCCCGACGAGCCCGTCGTTCGCCGCGAGATCGTCCTGCCCGTCACGCGCGACGTGGCCTGGGCGATGCTCGGCGACGCGGCCGGCCTGGCCGAGTGGCTGGCCGACGAGGTCGAGCTCGAGCTGCGCGAGGGCGCTGAGGGGATCCTGCGCTGGGACACGGGCGAGGAGCGGCGCGCGACCGTCGAGGAGATCGCCGACCGGCGGCGGTTGGTGCTGCGGTGGCACGAGCCTGACGGCCCGGCCTCGATCGTCGAGCTGACCCTCGACGAGGTCGCCGGCGGCACCCGGCTGGTCGTCCTCGAGCTGCCCGAGCGGGTCCTGCTGGCGGTCGGGACGGAGCTGGTCGGGACGGCCCTCGGGGTGCCCGGCGGTGACCTGGGTGGCGGCTCGCCGCGAATGGTCGCGCTCTCGTGCGCCTAGTCGACAGCGAGCGCGACGCCGCCGCCGGGGCCGTCTTCGCGGCCCTCGCCGACCCGACCCGCCGGAGCGTCGTGCGGGCGCTCTCCGAGCGCCCGACGGTCACCGCCTCGGCGCTCGCCGCCGAGCTGCCCGTCAGTCGCCAGGCGGTCTCCAAGCACCTGGCGACGCTGGCCGAGGCGGGGCTGGTCACGGCGACCCGCGAGGGCCGCGAGCTGCGCTACCGGTTCGAGCCCGAGCGGCTGACCGACGCGATCGGCTGGATGGTCAACGCCGGTGCCCGCTGGGACGAGCGGCTGGCCAAGCTCGAGCGGCGGCTGACGCCCTAGGCGCGGGGACGCGCTGCACCGCGCCGGCAGAGGGCGGCCCGTCTCCGTCGTGGAGCTACCGGGGCAACGTCGCGGGGGAGAACGGTGCGCTCGATCCCTCGCTCCGGCGAACGCACCGTTCTGGGGGCTCCAGGGGGTAGAACGGTGCGCTCGATCTCGCGCCTCCGGCGAACGTACCGTTCTGGGAGCCCGCGGCCCGCGCGAAGGGGATGGACTGCCTCAGCCGCTGGGGCGCCCGCGGCCCGATCCGTCTCAGCCGCTCGATTCGTAGAGCGCGAGCAGCTCGGTTCCGCGGGTCGTGCGGGACGCGATCACGTGCCGCCCCTGGCGTTCGCGGACGACCAGCCCGGCCTTCTCCAGCACCGCGAGGTGGTGGGTGGCGGCACTCGGGGCGGCGAGCAGGGCCTCGGCGACCTGGCCGGCGCTCGCCGGCCGGTCGAGCTGGCGCAAGACCCGGGCGCGCGCCGGCCCGAGCAACGCCTCGAGCGCGTCGGGGGCCGGTGGGCGGGCGTCGATCCGATGGTCGAGCAGGCGGTCGCGGCCGGGCAGCGAGTAGGCGATGTGCGTCAGCCGGTCGCCGCGGTGCTGGACGATCAGCCGCGGGGTCCCGGTCAGCATCGGCACCAGCACGAGCCCCTCGGGGCCGATGTGGAGGTCGAGGTGGTCGTGGTAGTCGGGCAGGAGCAGGGCGCCCTCGCCGCCGTCCTCGGGCCGTGCCTCGGGATGGAGGCCGGCCAGCAGCTCGGGCAGCGCCCCGCGGGCGACGGCGGTGCCGACCCGCTCCAGCTCACGCTCGCGGAGGCCCCCGGCGTCCCGCCAGAGTGGCTCGAGGGCACGGCCGGCGTGCTGGAGCGCCGCCGCGTAGGTGCTGACCCAGCCCGTGGTGCGGCGCGCGACGATCTGCCACTCGTCGGGGAGCTCGGGGCCGAGGTCGTGGCTCAGCTCGTCGAGCAGCAGGCCGTGGTCGGCGGAGACGATCCGGTCGAGGTCCTCGTCGAGCGGGACGACGTGGGCGTCGGGCATCGGCACCAGCGAGTCGGGCACGCTCGGGGTGCGCGGGGAGACGACCGGGGCGACCGCGGGCCGGGCGCGCGGGGGCAGCAGCTCGCCGATCGCGGCGCGCCAGGCGGCGGGGACCCGGGCACGTGGTTGGTAGCCGTCGGCCAGCAGCGCGATCAGCGACGGCAGGGGAGCGTTCGCCACCCGCAAGGGCAGGCGGTCGGCGTCGGCGAGGTCGATACGAACGCGCGCAGGGGAGGGGGACATGATCGGGGGCCGGCCGGATCCGCCGAGAGGGAGATCGGCGGAGCGGGGGAAACGTACGGCGGCTGTGCCGAGCGTACACCGCGGCCCACCGATCCCGGGCCGGACGGACCGTCGAGGGCTGCTGCCCGTTTCGCGGTCGACGGCCTGTACTTGCCGAGTACTGACCTGTACCCGTAAGGTACGGGCGTGGCCTCGGGCTCCCTCCTCTCCGAGCACCCGCTGCTCGCCGCGGCCCGCCCGGGGTCGCTGCCGCCGCAGCGCGCACGGCTGCTCGACGCCGCCGCACGGATCGTCGCCGAGCGCGGCTATCCGCGGACCACGGTCGCCGACGTCGTCCGCGCCGCCGGGGTCTCGCGCTCGACCTTCTACGCCGAGTTCGGGGGCAAGGAGGAGCTGTTCGTCGAGACCTACCGCCACGGGGTCGAGGTCCTCGGGGCCCGGATCGACGCGGCCGTCGCCGCCGCCGAAGGCTGGCGCGCCCAGCTGCGGGCGGGGATCCTGGCCTACCTCGAGACGCTGGCCGCCGAGCCGGAGTTCGCCCGCGCCTACCTGCTCGAGGTCCAGCTCGCTGGTCCCGCCGCGCTCGCCGCCCGCGACGCCGCGCTGCGGACCTTCGCGGGGCGCTACCGTCAGACCTTCGTCGCCGCCCGGCGCGAGCACCCCGAGCTGCGCGAGCCGCCGGTCGACGCGCTCCGCGTCCTCTGCGCCGGTACCGAGCAGCTGGCGGCCGAGCAGGTCCGGGCCGGCCAGGCGGAGCGGCTGGGCGACCTCGCGGACGTCTTCTGCGACTGCGCGGCGTCGGTCCTGACCGGCCCCGCCACCCCCGATCTTCCCCTTCCGTCGAACGACGACCACCGAGGAGCAGTGCCGTGGACCTGACCTTCACCGACCAGCAGCTCGCCTTCCGGGACGAGCTCCGGACCTGGTTGCAGGAGCACGGGCCGGCGGGCAGCCTGCCCGCCGAGCCGCACGACGAGGACGAGCAGTGGGCCTGGCGCCGCGAGTGGCAGCGCACGCTCCACTCCGGCGGCTGGGCCGGCGTCCACTGGCCGAAGGAGGTCGGCGGTCGCGGCGCGACGCTCTCGGAGACGGCGATCTTCTTCGAGGAGCTGGGTCGCGCCGGCGCCCCGCTCCCGGCCGACGTGCTCGGGCTGCTGCTGGCCGGGCCGACGCTGATGGTCTGGGGCGACGCCGCCCAGCAGGAGCGGCTGCTGCCGACGATCCTGTCCGCCGACGAGACCTGGTGCCAGGGCTTCAGCGAGCCCGACGCCGGCTCCGACTTCGCCGCGGTCAAGACCAAGGCCGTTCGCGAGGACCCCGACGATCCCGAGTCCGACTGGCTCGTGACCGGGCAGAAGGTCTGGACCTCCGGCGCGCAGTACGCGAAGTGGTGCATGCTCGTCGCCCGCACCGACGACGAAGCGGCGAAGCACAAGGGCCTCAGCTACTTCGTGCTCGACATGGAGCAGGAGGGCATCGACGTCCGCCCGCTGGTCCAGATCACCGGCAGCCCCGAGTTCAACGAGATCTTCCTCGACCAGGTCCGGATCCCCAACTCGATGCTCGTCGGCGGGGTCGGCAACGGCTGGAAGGTCGCCCTGACCACGCTGATGAACGAGCGCGCCGGGCTCGCGTTCTTCCTCCAGGTCCGGCTCCGCCAGCAGCTCGATCGGCTGGTGGCCGCCGCCGTGGAGAACAGCAAGGCCGCCGACCCGATCGTCGCCGACCGGCTCGCCGACCTCCACGTGCGGACCGAGGCGCTGCGGCTGACCGCCTGGAAGGGCCTGACCGCGATCGAGCAGTACGGCCAGCCGGGCCCGGAGGGCTCGCTGACCAAGTGGCTGTGGAGCGAGACCAACCAGCTGCTGGTCCAGCTCGCCGTCGACATCCTCGGCTCGGCGGCACTGACCGAGGACGCGCCGTGGGCCTACGAGCTGCTGCGGGCCCGCGGCAACTCGATCGAGGGCGGCACGACCGAGATCCAGAAGAACATCGTGGCGGAGCGCGTGCTCGGCCTCCCGCGGGCACGGTAGGAGCAGAAGAGATGCGATTCGAACTGTCGGAAGACCAGCAGGAGATCCAGCGGTCCGCACGCGAGCTGCTCGCCGGGCGGTCGTCGTTCGCGCAGGTCCGCGCCGCGGCCGAGGCCGGTCGCGCTGATGCGCCGGGCGAGAGCGACGCGCCGCAGGGCATGGGCGAGCTGCTCGCCGCGGCCGGGAGCAGCGGGACGCAGGGCGAGGACGCCGCGCTCTGGAGCGAGCTCGGGGAGCTCGGCTGGACGGGGATCGCGATCGCCGAGGAGCACGGCGGCCAGGGACTCGGCCTGATCGAGCTGGCCTCGATCGTCGAGGAGCTCGGCTACGCGGTCGCGCCGGTGCCGTTCCTCGGCAGCGCGCTCGCGGGGCTGCTCGTCCAGCACGACGGCAACGACGAGCAGCGCGAGGACTGGCTCGGCCACCTCGCCAGCGGCGAGCTGCGCGGCGCGGTCACCCTGACCGGTGACGCGGTCCCGGTCCCGGGCGCCGACGAGAGCGGCCTCGTGATCGTCGCCCAGGCGGGCGGTCCGGTCGCGCTCTACGGCCCGGGCAGCGGGATCGTCGAGTCGATCGTGGCGATCGACCCGACCCGAGGCCACGGCCGCGTGCCGGTCGCCGCGCTCGATGCCGAGGAGGATCCCGACGGGCGCGCGGAGTGGCTCGGGGGGACGGCGACCGCCTCCGGTGCGGGGCTCGACCGGGCGACGGTGATCGTCGCGGCCGAGCTGGTCGGGGTCGCCCAGCGGGCGCTCGACCTGACCGTCGAGTACGTCAAGCAGCGCAAGCAGTTCGGGGTCCCGGTCGGCAGCTTCCAGGCCGTCCAGCACGGGGCGGCGCAGATGCTCCGCGACGTCCAGCTCGCGCGGATCCTGACCTACCACGCGGCCTGGGTCGCGGACGCGGGCGACCCGGCCGAGCTGCCGGTCGCGGCGGCGATG
>NZ_JBWDOG010000029.1:0-25863 GCF_056269115.1 Patulibacter ginsengiterrae | reverse complement strand
TCCACGCCCTCCGTCAGGCCGAGGACGACGGGCACTGCCACCTCCCCCACGACGAGCTGGTTCGCCGGACCGTGCGGCTGCTGCTCGGCCGGGCTCCGGGACGGGCCAGCACCACGCCCGCCGGCAACGCACCGCCCGGCGACGGCGTCAGCGCCGCGCGCGCCACGACGGCGGCCTCCCGCGAGGGCGCGGTCGGGGGTTCCTCCCCCGCGCCACCGACGACGGCCCCTGCCCCGAGCGCGATCGCGGCGAGGCCGGTGGCGGCGAGCAGGCCTGCCTCGCTCGTGGCGCCGCCGGCAGGAAGGACCAGGGCGACGAGCTCGGCCGTCCGGGTCCGGGCCGGAGGCGTCGCGCTCGTCGTCCGTTCCAGCCGGAGGAGCACGGGCAGCACGAACGGTGGCAGCAGGCTCCAGGCCCCGCCCCGGGCCCGACGCAGCCGCGCCCGGCAGCTGCCGCACCGCCGCAGGTGCGGGCGCAGGGCCAGCAGGTCCTCCGGCGACGCCTGCCGGCTGGCGAGCCGGGTGATCCGCGGTGCGGCGGCGGCACAGCCCTCGCCGGCCACGATCCCCTCGACGCCGCGACGGAGGTTGGCGCGGCCCTCCGTCAGCAACCGGTTGACCTTGGTTCTCGACCAGTCCTGCTCGCTGGCGATCTCGGCGTAGCTGCGGCCTTCGGCCTGAAGCAGCAGCGCCTGCCGCTCGTGCGGCTTGAGCCCGGCCAGCGCCTCGCGCGCCAACGCCATCCGGTCATCCTGCGTCGCCAGCTCCTCCGGCCCGTCGGCGGTGTGGACGAGGCGCGCGTCGTCGTCCTCGATCCAGGTCGTCCGCCCCCGACGCTCCCGCAGGCGTAGGGCCTCGTTGCGGGCGACCGTCGCCAGCCAGCCGGTGACCGTCGCCGGATCGATCGTCCCGCGGTGGCCGAGGAACCGCTCGGCCGCGGCCTGGACCGCGTCGTGGGCGTCGTCCTCGCACCACGACACCCGGCGTGCGCTGCGGAGCATCACGGCGGCGTTGTCGGCCAGCGTCCGCTCGGGGTCGAGCGCGCGTCGCCCCGGCCGAGACCGTTCCCGGCCGGATCCCGGCAACGGCCGCGGTCGTGGTCGCCTCCGGCGCCGGCCGCGCTCCGCCCCCGGTTCAGGGGCCGCTGGTCGCGGATCGGCGTTCGGTTCCGCGGGCGACGACGGGTCAGGCGCGGACGGCGGCGTTGGGAACGGATCGAGCGACACGGGACCAACCAGGACGGGACAGGACGGGACAGGCGGTACCGAAGTGACCCGCCGGGCGACAGCATCTCACCCCCCGAACTCGACGTAAACGCCGTCCACCACTGGCTATACGTACCGTCTCAGTCGAACCGATCCAGGACCGTCCGCGGCGCGCCGACCCTCCGGTCGGCGCGCCCTCGGCTACCGCCCCGGGGCCTTCGCCACCGTCAGCCGGGCGGTTGCCGTCTTCTTCTGGCCATCGGTCGCGGTGTAGACGAGCTGCAGCGCGTAGCTCCCCCGCGCGAGCTTCGGCAGCTTCAGCGACGCGGCACCGACCCCGCGAGCGGTCAGGCGCTTGGTCGCGACCGTCTTGCGGCCACGCTTGACCGTCAGGACCGCCGTCCCGGGCAGGGTCGCGCCGAACGCCACCCGCACCCGCGTCTTCGCCGTCCCCCGCAAGCGTGCCTCGGCGAGCACCACCGTCAGCGCGGCACGACCGCTTGCCCCGCCCGGCCCCTGGGGCCCGAGCGGGCCAGCCGGACCCTGCGGGCCGCTCGGGCCCGCCGCACCGGCCGGCCCGGCAGCGCCGTTCGTGCCATCGCTCCCGTCGCCGCCGTTCGTCCCGTTGGTGCCGTTCGTCCCGGCGGGCCCCTGCGGACCGACCGGCCCCATCGGCCCACCCGGTCCCTCAGGACCGGTCGGACCGGCCGGCAAGGCGGTCCCGGTGCCCGTCAGCGCCACCGACAGCGGTCCGCCGTCGCTGGCCACGGTCAGCGTCGCCGTGCGGGCCGCCTCGACCGAGGGCACGAAGCGGACGCTGATCCGGCAGCTGCCCGCCGCCGGCACCGGCGTCGTGCAGTCGTTGGCGCCGACCAGGAAGTCGTCGCCGTCCGTCCCGGACAGCCGCACGGCGCCGACGTGCAGCGGGGCGGAGCCGGTGTTCTGGACCGTGACCGAGAGCGGCGCGCCGATCGTGTTGCGCGGCTGGTCCGGGAAGGCCAGCGTGGTCGTCCCGGTCGCGGCCACCGGCACGCTCGTGTTGCGGACGATCGAGACCCGGCTGCTCTGGTCACCAACGACGATGTCGAGCTTGCCGTCGCCGTCGAAGTCGGCGGTCGCCAGCGCGTGCGGGTAGTAGTCGTCGGGGCCGAGGCTCACGGTCTCGGGCGGGGCGAAGGCCCCACCGCCGAGGCCGCGCTGGAAGCTGTAGGTCCCGTCGCCGTAGTTGGCCGTGGTCACGTCCGGCTTGCCGTCACCGTCGATGTCGGCCGTGCTCAGCGCGTAGGGCTCGCCCCCCGACGGGACCGTGGCGCCCGGCGCGAAGACGCCGTCGGTCTGCATGATCGGCGCCAGTACGTCGTCCCAGCGGCTCGTCGCGAGCACATCGTCCTTGCCGTCGCCGTCGAGATCGACGACCGAGATCGCCTGCGGGGAGTACAGCTCGAAGCTCCCCGCCGCGGCGAACGTCCCGCCACCGGCATCGCGCAGGAGATCGATCTTGCCGAGCCAGCCGTCGACGAGCGCCAGATCGTGACCGCCGTCGCCGTCGAAGTCACCGACGGCCATCGCCGACACCATCGTGTCGTCCCCAAGCGGCAACACGGGTCCGTCGGTGAAGGTGCCATCCCCATCGCCGAACAGGACGTGCAACTGGTTGCCGCCCTCCGCCGCGGTGATCAGGTCGAGCCGCTCGTCGCCGTTGAGGTCGGCGACGGCCATCGCGAAGACCCCGTCGACTCCCGGCACGGTGGTCGCCGGAGCGAAGCCCCCAGCGCCGTCGCCCAGGCTCAGCAGCGCACCGCTCCAGAACACCGAAGCGGTGGCAACGTCAGCGTTGCCGTCACCGTTGAAGTCACCGCTGACGACCGACGACTCGGCGCCGCCAGCAGACACCACAGGCGGCCGCAGGCTGCCGTTCCCGCGCGACGTCAGCACGCTGAGCGAGCCGAGCTCGCCCGACATGGGGCTCATGCCCGGCGCGAGGACGTCGGGGCGTCCGTCGCCGTCGAAGTCGTCGACGGCCATCGACCAGATCTCGCCGCCGTTGGTCGCGTAGGTGACCGGGTCGGCGAAGGTCACGGCTGCCTGGGCCGAGGAGGCACCGACGAGGGCACAGGCGGCGACGACGGAGGCCGCGAGCACGCCTGAGGGGGAACGGAACATCGAGGAGGTCCTTTCGGAAGCCGCGCAGACCAAACCAGCGGCAGTTACCGAACAGCGTACGGGATGACGTCCCGCGCCAGACCTCCTCTGGACGAACGGCGCGCGCCGCTCGTCGTCCTGCCGGTCCTCAGTCGGTGGCCGAGGACTCGTCGGCCGTTGCCGCGGCCGCCGAGCCGACAGTGGCGCCGTCGTTCGAGGCCGGCGCGCCCTCGTCGTCGTCCGACGACTCGTCCTCGTCGTCGCCGGGCAGATCGAGCTTGTTCGCCAGCATCTGGACCTCGGCCGGATCCGGATCGACCGGAACGCCACCGACGAGGTAGCCGAGCGGCGCGGTCGGGCTCGGGCGGAGCTCCCAGTTGCCCAGGGCGAGGTCGAAGGCCGCCACGGGCACCCCGAGCGCCCGCGCGAAGGCACCGAAGCGGCGCTGCAACAACACCGCGTCGCCGGTCAGGAACGCCCGCTTGGCCGCGATCGAGACCGAGTCGCGGCCCATGTCGAGGAGCAGTGACCACGGCGCCACGTCGAGCAGGCCGAAGACGCCGAGGGTCACGACGAACTCGTAGCGTGCCGGACGGGTCAGGCCCGGAAGCGCGAGCGCCCGGTAGGCGGCGTCGAAGCGGCGAGCGGCGTCGGTGCCCGAGCCGCCGAGCCCCGCCAGCTGACCGCCGACCCGGGCCGCCCACTCGCGGTAGCCGGCCAGGGTGGCCGTCCCGCGGTCGTGGGTGTGCGCCCCGCGCGGACCGACGCTGGCGCTCTCGAGCGCGGCCGCGTCCGGCAGCGGGTCGTCCCAGCGGACCAGCAAGCGGTCGATCTCGGCGAACGGCTCGTCGCCCTCCAGCGGCCCGTAGTAGGCGATCTGGAACAGCAGCCAGGTCGCCTCCTCGCGGTCCGCGGCGTCGCCGGCCGCGAGCGCCTTGACCGTCGCGTACGGGCCGGGCGGGTCGCTCTCCAACCGCTGCAGCCGGGCGTGGGCCCGGGCGACCTGGGTCAGCAGGTCCTCGACCTCGCGGCTGGAGCGGATCCCCGGCAGCAGCTCGTGCGACCAGCCGTCCTTGGCGTGGCGGGTCATCTTCTTGACGCGGACCCCGGCGGAGGAGCCGGCGCGGCGGGAGCCGGCGGCGCTCGATGCGGCCGAACGCGAGGCGGCACGTGAGCTGGTCGTGCGGGTCGGAACGGTGATCCGTCCGGCGTTCGCCGTGCCCTCCTCCTTCTTGCGCTTGGCAGCCCGACAGATGACACATCGATCTTCACGGCGACCATGGCGACAGAACACAGGTCCATTGTAGGTGACCAGGGCCCCCGCCCGTGCTCCCCGACCGGCGCGCCCGCGGGCGGGTCAGGCGTCGGGACGCCGCCCGAGGATTCCGTCGACCAGCAGCGCCCGCAGAACGGCGATCGCGGGCTCGGGATCGTCGCCGCCACGCTCGGCGAAGCGCATCGCGATCTCCATCCCCGCCCCGATCACCCCGGCCGAGAGCAGCTCGGTGTCGATCCCGCTGACCCCGGTCTCGGCGAGCAGCCGGTCGAGGTCCGCCCGGAGGCTGTCGATGATCACCGCGAGCAGGTCGGAAGCGGCGTACGAGCGGACGGTCCCGGCGTTCCGGCGGAACATCGCCAGCAGGTCGGGCCGCTCCATCAGCAGCCGGAAGTAGGCCGCCGTCCCGAGCTCGACCGCCTCCCGCGGGGTCGTCGCCGCGGCCCGTGCGACCGCCATCCGCTCGCCCGCCTCGCGCACGTGCTCGCCGAACAGCTCGACGAGGATCGCGTCCTTGTCGGCGTAGTAGTTGTAGAAGGTGCCGGAGGCGAGAGTCGTCCGCCGGACGATGTCGCGGACCGTGGTCGCCCCGAAGCCGAGCTCCGTGAAGGCGTCGATCGCGGCGGCCCGGATCTCTTCGCGGTTGGCCGCCTTGGTCCGCTCCCGCTTCCCGGTAGGACGGGGCTCGGCGGGGCTCGGCGGGGTGCTGGCGGGGGCGTCGTGCATCAACGGATCGCCCTCACGCTAGCAGTGGCACGGGCCGGTACCGGTGCTCCGCGCGGCCACCTTGGCCCCGCGGAGCACGGCCACGGTCAGATCCCGGAGAGCGCTGCCGGGCGAGCCCGGCGCCCGGCCTGCTCGGCCAGGTAGCGATCGGCGATCCGGGCGCACTGGCGGCCCTCGTTGATCGCCCACACGATCAGCGACTGACCGCGACGGCAGTCGCCGGCCGCGAAGACACCGTCGACGGAGGTCGCGTAGGCGCCCGCCTTGATGTTGCCGCGGGCGTCCTTCTCGAGCCCGAAGGCGTCGAGCAGCTGCTGCTCCGGATGCAGGAAGCCCATCGCCAGCAGCACCAGCTCGGCCGGCTGCTCGCGCTCGCTGCCGGCGACGGCCGCGAACGGCGGAGCCGGTTCGGCCTGGCCGTAGCGGAGGGTCGCGACCCGGCCCTGCTCGTCGGCGCCGAGGCCGAGCGTGGCGACGGAGAAGTTCTGGATCCCCTTGCCGATCGCGCGGGCCTCCTCCATCGCGTAGCTGAGGCGGAACTTCGCCGGCCACAGCGGCCACGGGGTGCGGTCGTCGGGACGGGTCGCGGGCGGCTCCGGCAGCAGCTCGATCTGGACGACCGAGGCCGCCTCCTCGCGGATCGACTGCGCCACGCAGTCGGCGCCGGTGTCACCGCCGCCGATCACGACGACGTGCTTGCCGCGGGCGCTGATCCCGGCCGGGGCCGGGGCCGGGACCTGCGGGTCGACACCCTGCTCGGCCTGGGCCCAGCGGGTCCGCTCGTAGAGGTACTCCATCGCGAAGTGGACGCCGCCGAGCTCGCGCCCGTCGACCGGCAGGTCCCGCGGGACCCGCGAGCCGATCGCCAGCACGACCGCGTCGAACTCCTCGCGCAGCTCCTCGACGGTGACGTCGTTGCCGACGTCGACGCCGCAGCGCAGCTCGACGCCCTCGGCGACCAGCTGCTGGACGCGGCGCTCGACCACGTGCTTCTCGATCTTGAAGTCCGGGACCCCGAAGCGGATCAGCCCGCCCGCGGCCTCGTCGCGCTCGAACAGGGTCACGCCGTGACCGGCCCGGCGCAGCTGCTGGGCGGCGGCAAGACCGGCCGGCCCGGCGCCGACGACCGCGACACGCTGACCCGACTCGGCGGCCGGCGGCTCCGCCGTGACCCAGCCCTCGGCCCAGGCGCGGTCGATGATCGTGTTCTCGATCTGCTTGATCGTGACCGCGTCACCCTCGTTGATCTCCAGCACGCACGACGCCTCGCAGGGAGCGGGGCAGACGCGGCCGGTGAACTCCGGGAAGTTGTTGGTCGCGTGGAGCTGATCGATCGCCTCGCGCCACCGGCCCGTGTAGACCAGGTCGTTCCAGTCGGGGATCAGGTTGCCCAGCGGGCAGCCGTTGTGACAGAACGGCACACCGCAGGACATGCAGCGCGCGCCCTGCTGCTGGATCTCCTCGACCGGGCGATCCGCGATGAACTCGGTGTAGCGACCGACGCGCTCCGCCGGGTCGTCCCACTTGACCGGGGACCGGTTGATCTTGAGGAAACCGCCGAGCTCGCCCATCTAGATCTTCTCCTCGTCGGTGCCGAGCGGAGCCCCGACGGCCTCCGTGGTCTCGTTCGTCGCGGCGCGTGCGCCGACGGCCGCCTCCTCCGCGGCCAGCTGGGCCAGGACCCGCTTGTAGTCCGCCGGGTAGACCTTCACGAACCGCTGGTACAGGTGCTCCCAGTCGCCCAGGACGCGGGTGGCGACACCCGAGCCGGTCCGCTCGCCGTGCTCGGCGATCAGGTCGCGGAGCTCGATCAGGTCGGCCTCGTCGGGATCCTCGAGCTGGTCGAGCATCGTCGGGTTGACGTTCTCGCGGAAGCTGCCGTGCTCGTCGAGCACGAAGGCGAACCCGCCCGACATCCCGGCCGCGAAGTTGCGGCCGACCGGGCCGAGGATCACCACGCGACCCCCGGTCATGTACTCGCAGCCGTGGTCGCCGACGCCCTCGACGACCGCGCTGGCCCCCGAGTTGCGGACGGCGAACCGCTCGCCAGCCCGGCCGCGGAAGAACGCCCGGCCCTTGGTCGCTCCGTAGAGGACCGTGTTGCCGACGATCTGCTGCTCCTCGGGGACGAACGTCACCTCGGACGGCGGGCGGACCGACAGCACGCCGCCGGAGAGGCCCTTGCCCGTGTAGTCGTTGGCGTCGCCGATCAGCTCGAAGTCGACGCCCGGCGCGAGCCAGCCGCCGAAGCTCTGCCCGGCCGAGCCGGTGAAGGTGATCTTCAGCGTGCCCTCAGTCAGGCCGGCCGCGCCCTGACGCTGCGCGATCTCCGAGCTGAGGATGCCGCCGACGCAGCGGTCGATGTTGCGGACCCGCGCGCTCAGCTCGGTCGGCTCGCCGCGATCGATCGCGGCCTCCGCCTGCGGCAGCAGCTTCCAGTCGAGGTGGTCGTCGAGGTGCCCGTCGATCTGCGGCGAGATGCCGTAGAGCGTCGCGCCCTCGGAGATCTCCGGCCGGTGGAACAGCTGCCCCAGGTCGACCCCGCGCGCCTTCCAGTGATCGATCGCGTCGTTGGTCTCCAGCAGCTCGATCCGGCCGACCAGGTCGTCGAACCGACGCACCCCGAGCTGGGCCATGATCTCGCGGATCTCCTCCGCGACGAGCAGGAAGTAGTTGACGACGTGCTCCGGGGTGCCCTTGAAGCGCTTGCGCAGCTCCGGGTCCTGGGTCGCGATCCCGACCGGGCAGGTGTTGAGGTGGCAGGCGCGCATCATGATGCAGCCCGTCGCGATCAACGGCGCGGTCGAGAAGCCGAACTCGTCGGCCCCGAGCAGGGCCGCGATCACCACGTCGCGACCGGTCTTCAGCTGACCGTCGGTCTGCACGCGGACCCGCGAGCGCAGGTCGTTGAGCAGCAGCGTCTGCTGGGTCTCGGCGAGGCCGATCTCCCAGGGGACGCCGGCAGAGACGATCGACGACAGCGGCGAAGCGCCGGTGCCGCCGTCGTGCCCGGCGATCACGATGTGGTCGGCGCCGGCCTTGGCGACGCCGGAGGCGATCGTGCCGACCCCGACCTCGGCAACCAGCTTGACCGAGACCGACGCAACGGGGTTCCCGCAGCGGAGGTCGTAGATCAGCTGCTTGAGGTCCTCGATCGAGTAGATGTCGTGGTGCGGCGGCGGCGAGATCAGGCCGACGCCCGGCGTCGTGTGCCGGACCGAGCCGATGTACTTGTCGACCTTGTGGCCGGGCAGCTGGCCGCCCTCGCCGGGCTTCGCGCCCTGCGCCATCTTGATCTGGAGCTGGTCGGCGTTGGCCAGGTAGTGCGCCGTGACGCCGAAGCGGCCCGACGCGACCTGCTTGATCGCCGAGCGCTTGCGGTCGCCGTTGGCCTCGGGCGTGAACCGCCGCGGGTCCTCGCCGCCCTCACCGGTGTTCGACTTGCCGCCGAGCCGGTTCATCGCGATCGCGAGGTTCTCGTGGGCCTCGGTCGAGATCGAGCCGAGCGACATCGCGCCGGTCACGAACCGCTTGACGATCTCGCTGGCGGGATCGACCTCCTCCAGGGGGACCGCGGTCACGCCGTCGGTGTTGAAGCTCATCAGCCCGCGGAGCGTCGCCTTGCGGGTCGCGTCCTGGTCCGACGTCGACGAGAACTCGCGGAACTTGGCCCGCGAGTCGTCCTCGTCAAGCTTGCCGGCCCCGCGGGCCGGGTCGTGGGTCCCGACCGCGTGCTGGAGCAGCGAGATCGTGTTCGGGTTCCACATGTGGTGCTCGCCGTCGCGGCGCCACGAGTAGATGCCGCCGACCGGCAGCAGCTGCTCCAGGCGCGAGCCGACGCCCGACGCGTCGTCGACGATCCAGGCGCGGGCGTGACGGTCGATCGTCTCGCCGGCGAGCAGGTCGAGGCTGATGCCGCCGATCCGCGACGCCGTGCCCGAGAAGTAGCGGTCGACGACCGACGACGCGAGCCCGACGGCCTCGAAGATCTGGGCGCCGGAGTACGACGCGATCGTCGAGATCCCCATCTTGGAGATCGCCTTCAGGAGGCCCTTGCCGATCGCCTTGACGACGTTCTTCTGGGCGGTCTCGGCGTCGTCGACGCCCGGGATCCGGCCCTCGGCGACCAGCTGGTCGACCGTGTCGAACATCAGGTACGGGTTGATCGCCGCGGCGCCGTAGCCGAGCAGCGTCGCGACGTGATGGACCTCGCGCGGCTCGGCCGACTCGACGACGAGCCCCGCCTCGAGCCGGACGCCCTCGCGCACCAGGTGGTGGTGGACGGCGGCGACGGCCAGCAGCGCCGGGATCGCGACCCGCTCGGGGCTGGTCGCGCGGTCCGACAGGACCAGGATGTTGCGGCCGGCGCGGATCGCGTCGTAGGCCTCGTCGCAGACGTTGGCCAACCGGCTCTTGATGCCGTCGGGCCCGTCGGCGACCGGCCAGGTGATGTCGATCGTGTGCGCGCCGAAGATCCCCTGGTCGACCTGCCGGAGCGTCTCCAGCTCGTCGTTGCGCAGGATCGGCTGCTTGAGGACGAGGTGATGCGCGTGCTCGGGGGTCTCCTCGAGCAGGTTGCGCTGGCCGCCGATCGAGGTCGACAGCGACATCACGATGTCCTCGCGGATCGGGTCGATCGGCGGGTTCGTGACCTGGGCGAACAGCTGCTTGAAGTAGCTGTAGAGCGACGGACGCTGGTCGGACAGGACCGCGAGCGCGGCATCGTTGCCCATCGAGCCCAGCGGCTCCTGGCCGCCGGAGGCCATCGGCGTCAGCAGGACGCGCTCGTCCTCCTGGGTGTAGCCGAAGGCCTGCTGCAGCTGGCGCAGGTGCGCGCCCGACTCGTGGACCGCCTTGCGGGGCTCGAGGTCGGCGAAGTGCACGACCTGCTCGCGATGCCAGGCCTCGTAGGGACGCTGGGTCGCGACCTGCCGCTTGACCTCGTCGTCGGAGACGATCCGGTGCTTCTCGAGGTCGACGAGGAACAGCTTGCCCGGGGCGAGCCGGCCGAGCCGCTCGATGTTGCTCGGCTCGATGTCGAGCATCCCGGTCTCGGACCCGAGGATGATCCAGCCGTCCTTGGTCTCGACCCAGCGGCCGGGCCGCAGCCCGTTGCGGTCGAGGGTCGCGCCGACGATCCGGCCGTCGGTGAAGAGCACCGCCGCCGGGCCGTCCCACGGCTCCATCAGCATCGAGTGGTAGGCGTAGAAGCCGGCCAGCTCGGGCGAGAGGTCCTGACGGCCCTCGTAGGCCTCGGGGACCATCATCATCACCGCGTGCGGCAGCGAGCGGCCCGCGAGCATCAGCAGCTCGAGGACGTTGTCGAAGGTCGCGGAGTCGGAGCCGCCGGGGCGGACGACCGGCTTGATCTTGCCGATGTCGCCGCCGAACAGGTGCGAGGACAGCTGCGACTCGCGCGCCCGCATCCAGTTGATGTTGCCCATCAGCGTGTTGATCTCGCCGTTGTGGGCGATCACGCGGTTCGGATGGGCGCGGTCCCAGCTCGGGAACGTGTTCGTCGAGAAGCGCGAGTGGACCAGCGCGATCGCCGACGTGAACCGCTCGTCCTGGAGGTCGGGGTAGAAGGCCGGCACCTGCGCCGACAGCAGCATCCCCTTGTAGACCAGCGTCCGCGACGAGAACGACGACGCGTAGAACTCCGGGGTCGCCAGCTCGCAGATCCGGCGGATGACGTAGAGCTTGCGCTCGAACGCCTCCTGGTCGTGGTCGAAGCCGGGGCCGGCCTCGATGAAGAGCTGCCGGACGCAGGGGCGCGCCTCGTTGGCGGTGACGCCGATCTCGTCCGGGCGGACGGGCACGTCGCGCCAGCCGAGGACCCGCTGACCCTCGACGCGCACGTTGCGCTCGAGCATCTCCTCGACCTTCTGGCGCTGGACCTCGTCCTGCGGCAGGAAGCACATGCCGATCCCGTACTGCCCGGGCTCGGGCAGCTCGAAGTCGACGACCGCGCGCAGGAACGTGTGCGGGATCTGCACCAGGATCCCGGCGCCGTCGCCCGTACGGGCGTCGGCGCCGGCGGCGCCACGGTGGTCGAGGTTCTCGAGCGCAGTGAGCGCACGGACTATCGTCTCGTGGCTCGGATCATTATCGAGGCGGGCCACCATCGCCACGCCGCACGCGTCGTGCTCGTAGCGTGGGTCGTAGAGGCCAGCAGCCTCGGGAAGGCGAGAGAATCGGGTCATAGGTAGGAAGGCGCTCTGGAGGATGGGACCAGAACGCACCCGGGCGGGCGACGGAGCAGCCCGGGAAATCCGAAATTCTACACCGCTATAGCCCGAGGCTCTACCCCGACGTCGCACATCGCGCCCCAAAAGGCCCTACCAGGTTCCCACCATGTGGTTCTGGCGCCGGTACCGTGGCCCGATCATGTCCTCGGCCCCGGACGATCTCCGTCCACCCCGTCACCACCCCCTCCGCGACGAGCGTCTGGGCCTCCGCGCGTGGCGTGGCGTCGCGCTGCGGGCGTTCCGCGCCTTCCGCGAGCAGGGGATGACCGACTGGGCCGCGACCCTCGCCTACTACGCGATCCTGGCGATGGTCCCGATCCTGCTGGTCGCCGTCTCGCTGCTGACGTTGGTCGGCGCGAGCTCGCTGCCGGAGACGATCGCCAACGAGTTCGCGTCGCTGGTCCAGGACAAGACCAGCGGGACGACCGCCAGCGACAGCGCCGAGGCGGTCCAGGAGCTCGTCCAGACCGCGCTCGACCAGGCCCGCGGCGGCGCGAGCGTGGCCCTGGTGGTCGCGCTCGTCCTGGCCATGAACGGCGCCTCGGGCGCGTTCGCCGCCGCCGGCCGTGCCCTCAACCGCGTCCACCACGTCCAGGAGTCCCGCAACTTCGTCCGCCACAAGCTGGCCGACGTCGCCACGGCGGGCCTGGTGATCGTGTTGCTGGCGCTCGCCGCGATCCTGTTCGTGCTCGGCGGCGACTTCGCCGACAGCGTCTTCTCCTGGCTCGGGCTCTCGACCGACGCCCCCGCGATCTGGGGCGTCCTCCGGTTCCCCGTCGGGGTCTCGATCCTGCTGGTCGTGATCGGCATCATCTACAGCCGCTCGCCCGATTTCGACAACCGCCGGATCCGGCTGCTCACGGCCGGCAGCATCACCGCGCTCGCCGCCTGGGTGCTCGCCTCGTTCGGCTTCCTGGTCTACGTCGAGGTGGCCGGGTTCGGCAGCGCCTACGGGGCGCTCGGCGGCGCGATCGTGCTGCTCTTCTGGCTCTGGCTGTCGGCGGCGACGTTCCTGTTCGGGGCCCAGGTCGACGCCGAGATCCGCCGGACGCGGCTGCTCCGCAACGACGGCCCGCCACCGATCGGGCTCTACCTGCCGTCGGACGACGGCGGCTGAGCGGCCGCCGCTCGCCGTTCCCGACGCCTCGTGGCCGGCGCCGGCCGCTAGCGGCGCGGAACGACCCGTCCGGCCCGGTCGATCGCGTCGAGCACCGTGCTCCGCAGCCGCTCGAGGTCAGCGTCGGTGAAGCGGTAGGCGACCGGCTCGTCGGTCGCGTCGGCGACCACGAAGACGACCTCGACCTCGCGCGCGCCGCCGAGCAGCGCCGCCAGCGCGTAGACGTCCCGTTGGAGACCGTAGGCCCGCTCGACCAGCTCGCCGGCCGTCCGCCCGTCGAGCCGGTTGGTCTTCCAGTCCGCGATCACGACCCGGCCGTCCGGCTCGTCGATCCAGAGGTCGATCACGCCCTGGAGCAGCGGCCGGCCCTCCCCCGGATCGAACAGGAACGGCCGCTCGAGGTGCCGCCGGTCGACGGGTGCGGCCAGCGCGCGGCGGGCGACCGCCGACTCCTCCAGGCGGCGCACGACCTCACCGATCGCGGCGGCCGCCTCGGCGTCGACGGCGGGAGGATCGGGCAGCTCGTCGGCGAGCACCGCCTCGACCGCGGCGGCCCCGATCGGGGTGCCGGCAGCCGGTGCACGACCCGCGAGCCGCCGCTCCAGCAGCCCGTGGACGACGGTCCCGCGGTCGCGGCCCGTCAGCTGCCCTGCGTTCGGCTCCGCACCCGGGACGGAGACGGTGCTCGGAGCGGCCTCCTCCGGGGTCCCGTCGCGTTCGGCCGCGATCCGCTCGCGGACGACGTCGGCCTCGTCGAGCTCGAGCCCCAGCCGGCGGGCCAGACCGCTGTAGCTCACCGGACTGACCAGCGGCAGCTCCGGCGACTCCCCGTCCTCGTCGTCGAACGGCTCGTCGTCCGGCCCGCCGTCGTCCGGGGCCGGGACCGACGGAGCCGGGGCGGCCGCGCGGGACGCCGCCGGCACGACCTCCGGGGCGATCACCAGCGTCGGATCGCGCACGATGATCCGGACCGGGGCCGGCCGCCCGGTCGCCCCGGTCGGATCGGTCACCTCGACCTCGGTCTCCTCGCCGACCCGCGGCCAGCGCTCGTAGGGCGTGACCAGCGGCAGCAGCCAGTGCAACGGCGGGGTCGTCGGCTTCTCGTCGTGTCCCGAGCCGGGCTCGACCGGGATCGCGGTCTTCGGGTTCAGGAGGCCGGTCGGGGCCTTCTCGGCGCCACTGCCGGTGACCTCGACCGGCCAGGTGCCCGAGAGGATCAGCCGCTGCTTGGCGCGGGTCATCGCCACGTGCAGCAGCCGCCGCTCCTCCTCCGCCTGGGCCCGACCGGCCTCGTGGTGGAGGGCCGGGTAGTCCCAGAGGTCGACCTTGCTGCCGCCGACCCGCAGGCGCAGGCCGACCCGCTGGCCGGCCGGATCGGGGTCGACCAGGATCCCCGGGCGACGCGCGGTCACCTTGGCGCCGAGGTCGCAGCAGATCACGACCGGCCACTCCAGGCCCTTGGAGCGGTGGATCGTCGTGATCCGGACGGCGTCCCCGTCGGTCAGGACCGGGGCGTCAGGCCCGCCGCGGTCGCTGACGATCCGGCGCAGCAGCCCGTCGAGGTCGTCTCCCGCCTCCTCCTGGGTCTCGGCCCATTCGACCATCGCCTCGACCAGCGCCCACCGCCGCGGCCCGCCGGGCCGCGCCAGGATCGACGCGCGGTAGCCGTCGTTCGCCCGCAGGTCGGCCAGCAGCGCGGCCGGTCCGACCCGCCGAGCCAGCCCGCGGTGACGCAGCAGCGCGGCGGTCTGCAGCTCGAGGTCCTCCAGCGCGCTCTCCGGCATCGGGAACGACGGCCGGTGGCCGGGATCGCCGAGCCGCTGGAGCGTGTCCCAGAGCGCCGGCTCCAGCTCCCGCTGCTCGCGGGCGCGCTCGATCTCGGCCCGGTGCTCGGCGGCCAGCGGGACCAGCGCGTCGGCGTCGACGCCGGCCGTCGGCAGCCGCAGGGCGCCGAGCAGCGCGACGTCGTCGCGGGGGTTGGCGACCGCCCGCAGCCAGGCCTCCAGCTCGCGTCCCTCGAGCGTCTCCAGCAGCGGCGCCGCGACCACCGGCACCGCGTCGATCCCCCGCTCCAGCAGCGCCCGCTCGAGGCTCGCGACCGGAGCCTTGCGCCGCAGCAGCAGCGCGATCTCGCGGGCGGGCCGACCGGCCGTGACCATCTCGGCGACGAGCTGGGCGACGTGCTCGGCCTCGGTCGCGTCTGCCCCCTCCTCGCCCTCGTCCGGCTCGTCCTCCGACGGGCGCCCCGCGGCCACCGGCCCCTTCGCCAGGACGTGGATCTCGACCGCCGGTCCCGTGCGCTGGTCGTCGGGCGTCCGCCCGTGCCCACCGACCAACGGCTGGTAGCCCTCGTGCGAGGCGGCCCCGATCCGGTTGGCGACCGCGAGCACGTCGGAGGGGCAGCGGAACGTCTCGTCCAGCTCGAGCCGGCCACCGCCCTCGCTCGCCCGCCGTGCTGCGCTGTCGAAGCCGGCGACGGTCGCGTGACGGAAGCCGTAGATCGCCTGCAGCCGATCGCCGACCTGGAACCGGCCCTCGGGCGACGAGAGCAGCGAGACGACCTCCAGCTGCACGGGGTTGGTGTCCTGGTACTCGTCGACCAGCACCTGCCGGAACCGCCGCCGCAGCCGCTCGCCGATGTCCGGGCGGCGGCGGAGCAGGTCGAGCAGGGCCAGCAGCAGGTCGTCGAAGTCGAGCACCGCCCGCTCGCGCTTCAGCCGCCGGTAGCCGCGCGCCGTGGCCACCAGCAGCGCCTCGCGCAGCCGTAGCTCGCGGGTGCCGAGCGGCGCCATCTCGACCGCCAGGGCCGTCTCGGTCGCCGCCGTGATCGCTTCGCGCAGGGCCCCGACCGCGGGCCCCTTGCCGACCTTCGGCGCGCGGGTCGGCATCCCCCACGCGCCGATCGTCGCGCTTGCGGGGAGCAGCGGATCGTCCGGCGTTCCCGTCTGCTCGGCGATCGCCGTCGCGGCCGCGACGACCAGGTCGAGCGCGCGTTGCCCGGCCTCGGAGGGCTTACCGGCCGCGAAGGTCTCCTCGGCCTCGTGGACCGCCGCGCGGGCGGTCTCGCGCAGTGCCCGCACCGTCGCCCGCACGCGGTCCCCGTCGGCCGGCGGCAGCGGCAGCGCCGGACCGTCGCCGTCGGCGGGGTCCCGGCCCTGGGTCCGGCGCAGACCAAGCAGCCCGATCGTGTCGGCCCGCAGCGCGTCGATCCCGAACGACGCCGCCAGCTCGAGCGCGGCCTCGCCGTCGGCGGGCAGCTCGCCGGGGGCCTCCGCGGCCAGCGCGCCGCCGCGGGCGCGGTCCGGGTCGACCAGCCAGCGACGAAGCGCCAGGTCGAAGGCCTCGTCCCGCAGCTCGTTGGCACGACTCTCGTCGGCGACCTGGGCGTCGGGGTCGAGCCCCGCCGCGAGCGCGTAGCGTCGCAGCAGCCGCTGAGCGAGCCCGTGGAAGGTCCCGATCCAGGAGTCCTCCAGCCGCCACCGCTCGGGCAGGTCGGTGCGTCCCCCGAGCAGTGCCTCGAGCCGATGGCGGACCCGCTCCCGCATCTCCGCGGCGGCCTTGTCGGTGAAGGTGATCGCCAGGATCGAGCCGGTGTCGAGCGTGTCGTCGCCCTCCAGCAGCCGCAGATAGCGCTCGACCAGCACGCTGGTCTTGCCGGCCCCGGCCCCGGCGGAGACGAGCGTCTCGCCACGGCGCTCGATCGCCTCGGCCTGGCGGGCGGAGAAGACCGCCCCGCCGCCGTCGGCCGTGGGCAGCTCGCGACGGAGCGCGCCGTCGTGGGCGAACAGCAACGCGCGATCGATCGGCGACGGGACGCCCCCGAGCGGCGTGACCGGGAACCGGTCCCCGGCGTCGAACGGGTCGCCCGGGAGACCGTCGATCGTGGTCTCGAAGCCCGGGTCGCCCTCGAAGCCGCCGTCGTCGTGGTGGTCGCTCACGGCAGCAGCCTCGCGATCGCGGGGTGGTCGCATTCCTGGGCGTCACCGTGGACCGACGCGCCCGGCAGCGGCGTGATCGTGCCCGACCGCAGCGAGGCGACGGCGGCGACGGCCTGGGCGTGGACCGCGGCGATGATCGCCGCCAGCTCGTCGACGTCCTCCGGCCCCTTGGCGCGGCCGTCGAGCAGCCCACCGAGCTCGACCCCGGCGGGTCGCCGCGCCCCGGGGTCGATCCCCGACAACGGCGCGGCCGGCTGGTACAGCGCGTAGGCCGGGAGACCGTCGTCGGCTGCGGTCGTCGCGGCGTAGAGGTAGAGGGCCACCTGCAACGTCGCGGTCGCCTCCCAGCGGCCGTAGCCGATCGCGCCGCCCGCCCCGAGCTTGTAGTCGACGACGCCCGTGGCGACACGGCCGTCGGGCAGCGTCACGGCGTCGACCCGGTCGATCCGGCCGATCGCGAACGCCCCGTCACCGAGGTCGATCGGCCCCAGCTCGTGGCCCTCGCCGAAGCTGACCTCGGTCGCCCGCAGACGCGCCGCCGCGAAGCGCTCGGGCAGGACGGCGAGGACGGCCTCGACCCCGGAAGCGACCCGCCGCAGCAGGACCCGGCCCCGGTGCTCCGGCAACCCCGCGACGGCGACCGGACCGCGGGCCGTGATCGCCCGGGCGGTCGCGGCGGCCAGCAGCGCAGGGTCGAGCTCGCCGTAGCGGCCGCCGTCGCCGGCGACCTCCGCCAGGACCGCGTCGAAGACGTCGTGAACGAGCTGGCCGTGGATCTGCGGCTCGCTGATCGGCCGGTCGTCGGCGGCCGCCGCGAGGTGCTCGACGAGCCAGCAGACCGGGCACCGCGCAAGCCGCTCGACCTCGCGGACGGTGAAGCGGGAGCGTTCGAGCAGGACCCGGCGGACGGTCTCGCGACCGGTCGCATCGAGCGCCGCACCGAACGGCGCCGCCGCCGCCAGCGGCTTGCGGTCCGGCACGCGGACCTCGGACGCGCCGCGGAAGACCTCGCGCGGGCGGGCCGGGGCGAGGGCGGCGTCGACGTCGTCGAGGAACGGGGCCCCCGGCGCGGCCTCCCCCGCCGCGCTGCTGACCGGCCGCGACAGCAGCAGCCGCTCGGTCGGTCGGGCGGCCAGCTCGAGGAACAGGACCCGCTCGGCGGCCAGCCGGTCGACGGGAAGGTCGAGCGTCACCCGACCCGCCACCGCCAGCACCCCGCGGGCGTCGCGGTCGATCAGCGGGTCGATCGGCTCCGGAGCCGGAAAGGCCGTCTCGCGCAGGTCGGCCAGCGCGAGCACCGCGATCTGGCGGCCACGCAGCTCCGACGGCGCGGCGATCTCGACGCGATCCCGTCCCGGAGGGTCGCCGGCCGGTACGGGGAGCTCCCCCAGCTCGGCCGCCAGCTCCGTGGCCTCGGGCAACAGGTGCGCCGGCAGCGCGGCGACCTCGGCGAGGTGCTCGCCGATCCGCCGCGCCGCCCGCCGCTCGCCGTCGCGTGCGGCGGCCCCGGTGCGGGCGGCGAGGCCCTCCGCGAGGAACCGCAACGCGTCGCGCAGCTCGGCGCAGAGACGGCCGGCGTCGAACGGTGGCCCGTCGACGGTCACGCTCTGGAGCAGGCTCAGGCCGTCGAGCAGGATCTCGCTCGCCTCGGCCCGGGCGCGGGCCCCGGCCGCGTCCGTCACCCCCGCGCGACGCAGCTCGATCGCCAGCCGATCGACCGGGTCGATCGTGGTCGCGGCCGCCCCCGAGCGCAGCACGAGCAGGACGTCGTCGGCGCTCGCCGCGTCGATCGCGATCCGGGCCAGCGCCGCCACGGTCCGCCCGATCGCCGTGCGGCGGGCGGGGATCTCCCGCGGGCGGGCGACGGCGATCCCGCGACCGGTCAACTCGCGCTCGATCCGGGCGCCCGCCGGCCCGGCGGCCTCGCGCACGCCGATCGCGACGTCGTGCCACCGCAGGCCGCGCTCGCGCACCACCCGTCGCAGCTCGTCGACCAGCGCCTCGGCCTCGCTGCGGCTGTCGCCGCCCCGGACCAGCACGACGTCGTCGACCACCCGCGGCGTAGCGGGAGCCAACGCGTCGGTGCCGCCTCCGTCCGCCGCTCCGAGCTCGTCGTCGACCGGGAACAGCCGCGGCTCAGCCGGACCGTCCGCGGGCGGTGCGTCCTCCGCGGCCCCGGCCACGCCCTCCGGCAGTCGCGCGCTCGACTCGAACAATCGTCGCTCGAGCCGCCCGCGCCCGCCGCTGATCGTGCCCGGCGCGAGCGCGACCTCGTGGGCGTCGACCCGGACGACGCGCGCGCCCTCCAGCACCGCCGACCCCGTCCGCAGCGGCAGCAAGCCCGTCCGCCCGGGAGCGTCGGCGGGGATCCGCGTGGCGATCGCGCGCAGCTCGTCCACGACCGGCCGGCGCGCGGCGGTCGCGATCCGCCCGTCCTCGAACGGGATCGAGATCACGACGTCGGCGATCCCCGCCAAGGTCCGCAGCAGCGCGAGCTGCGGGAACGTGAGGTCGTCGAAGCCGTAGCAGGCAACCGGTCGTGCGCCCCACAGGCCGCCGTCGGCGGCGAGCGCGCTGCGGACCGTCCGGGCCTGGGCGCCCGGCGTCGGCAGTGGCCGGCCGTGGGCGTCGGTCGTGTCCGCCGCGGACGACGCGACGGCCGCCAGCGTCGTCCGCAGGTCCTCGACCAGCATCCGGTCGACCCCGTGCTCGGCCGGGTCGAGCGTGGCGAGGTCGTCGCAGAGCGCGGCGGCGGTGAACCCCCGCGCCGCCAGCTCCTCCAGCAGCCCGTCGAGCCGGCGCCGGACCCCCGGCCGTTGCGAGGTCCCCCCGAGCGGACGCCCGGCCGCGACCTCGGCCAGCGCCGCCGCGATCAGCCGGTCGCGGTGGATTGCGCCGAGCGTCGGCCGGGCGACCCCTGCCGCCCGGCGGGCGGTGTCGGCCAGGCTGGTGAACGGCCCGACCGTGACCCCGAGGGCGACACCACCGCCGATCCGCAGCAGCTCGCGTCGGTAGCCCTCGGCATCGGGCCCGGTCGGGACGACCAGGAACGGCTGGCGACCGTCCGCCATCCACCGCCGCACCAACCCCAGCACGACGCCCGCCTTGCTGGCATTCGTCGGGCCGGTGACCAGTTGCAACGTCACCGGACGACCGTCTCAACGCGGGCGGACGGCACGCACGGACCGTTGCACCGTGCGCCGCCGCGTTCCCCGGCCTGGTGGCCGCCGGGGTCAGGCCGCGACGTCGGAGTCACTCCCGGTCGTCGCCGCGACCGCGGCGGCCGGCTCGGCCGTCGTGTCGGGCTCGATCGCGGTCTCGTCGGCGGCGGGCGCCTTGAGGCCGTCCTGGGCCCACGGCTCGTCGAACTCGACGCGCCACTTGCCCTCCTCCGTCTGGTGGAGAGCGAGCCGGGCCCGGAAGTTGCGTCCGGCGCGGCTCTTGAACCCGGTGACCTGCTTGGCGGTCCGCCCGGTCTTGATCAGCTCCTTGGCGACGATCGGCGCCAGGGTCTTGCCGGCCTTGTTCTTCCAGATCACGAACCCGCAGCCCGGGTCGTCCTTCGACCAGCAGGAGAAGCCCTTGCGGTTCTCGCTGATGTCGCGGCCGCAGACGGGGCACGGGCCGAGGTTGGCCCGCGGGATCCGGACGTCCTTGAGCGTCTCGTCGAGCCGCTTGACCGTCGTCTCGGCGAACTTGGCGATCCCGGCCATGAACGACTTGCGGGTCACCTCGCCGGACTCGATCTGGGCGAGCTTGTGCTCCCACTCGCCGGTCAGCGACGGCGACGTCAGCTCGTGCCCGTTGAGCAGCCGGATGACGTTCAGGCCCTTCTCGGTCACGAGCAGGGCGCGACCGTCGCGCTCCGTGTAGCCGACGTCGATCAGCCGCTCGATGATCGAGGCGCGGGTCGCCGGGGTGCCGATCCCGGCGTCCTTCATCGCCTCGCGGGCCTCGTCGTCGTCGACCAGCTGGCCGGCGGTCTCCATCGCGCCGAGCAGCGAGGCGTCGGAGTAGCGCCGCGGCGGCTTGGTGACCTTCTCGTCGCCGGAGATCTCGAGGGTCTTGACGTCCTCGCCCTGCTCGACCTTGGGCAGCTGCTGGTCGCGACCGTCCTCCTCGTCGCCCTCGCCCTCCTCGAGCTCGCCGTAGACGCCGCGCCAGCCCGGGACGAGCAGCACGCGGCCGCGGGTCCGGAAGACGTGCGGCCCGGCACCGGGCTTGTCCTGACCGTCGAACGCGGTCGCGACCGTGGTCTCGATCCGGGTGTTCTCGAACTCGGCGTCGGGGTGGAAGACGGCGAGGAACCGGCGGACGACCATGTCGTAGATCCGACGGTCGTCGCTGCTCATCTTGTCCAACACGTGCGGCGCGTTGGTCGGGATGATCGCGTGGTGGTCGGCGACCTTCTCGTTGTTGACGACGCGGCCGAGCGGCAGGCTGTCGAGCCCGGTCACGTAGCGGGCGGCCGCCTGGTACTCGGCGCGGCTCCCGACCTGCTGGGCCGTCGGCTTGATCTCGGGGATCATGTCCGTGGTCAGGTACCGCGAGCTGGTTCGCGGGTAGGTCAGCGCCTTGTGCTCCTCATAGCAGCGCTGCGCGGCGGCCAGCGTGCGGCGGGCGGTGAAGCCGAACCGGCTGCCGGCGTCGCGCTGGAGCGACGTCAGGTCGTAGAGCATCGGTGCGCGCTCCTTGCGGCGCACCTTGTCCAGCTTGGTGATCGTGCCCGGGCGATCGACGACCGCCGCGACGATCGCGTCGGCCTCCTCGGCCGTCTTCAGCCGCGGGGTGTTGCCCTGCTGGAGTCGGCCCCAGTAGGTCCGGGCCTTGCCGGCGGCCTCGCCCGGCCCGGCGTCGAACTTCGCGTCGACCAGCCAGTACGGCTCGGGGACGAAGGCACGGATCTCCTCCTCGCGGCGGGCGAGGATCGCCAGGGTCGGCGTCTGCACGCGGCCGAGCGAGACCGCCCCGTCGAAGCTCGAGCGCAGGCGGATCGTCGCCGCGCGGGTCGCGTTCATCCCGACCAGCCAGTCGGCCTCGGAGCGCGACTGTGCGGCCTCCCCGAGCAGGACCAGCTCGTCGGGCGAGCGCAGCTCCTCGAGCGCCCGTCGCATCGCGGCCTCGGTCATCGACGAGAGCCAGAGGCGGCGGACCGGCTGCTTGCCGTCGCCGGCCTCGAAGACCCAGCGGAAGATCAGCTCGCCCTCGCGCCCGGCATCGCAGGCGTTGATGACCTGGCTGACGTCCTCCCGCTTGAGCAGGTTGCGGATGACGTCCATCTGCTTCTTGGAGCTGTCGTCGCGGACGACGAGCTTGAACTCCTCCGGCACGATCGGCAGGTCGTCCATGCGCCAGCGCTTGAACTTCTTGTCGTACATGTCGGGCTCGGCGAGCTGGACCAGGTGGCCGATCGCCCACGTGATCACGTGGTCGGGCCCCTCCATCCACCGCGCGCTGCGCTCGCCGGTCGGCTTTCCGACCTGGAACGACCCAGGCAGCACCTTCGCGAGGTCGCGACCGACGGACGGCTTCTCGGCGATAACGAGTGTCTTCCCCACGCGGCGGAGCGTAGCGGTACGCCGGAGGGATCTCCGTCACCCTCCGTTCCAACTTCGTGCCAAGTCGGTGACGGAAGCGCCCGAAGCGCGCTGTCAGTGGCTGCAGACCCCGCCCGCGACCCGCTGATTCGGGTCGACCTCGGGCAGCGCGCGGGCGATCACGTCGTTGGGGACCGCGTAGCCGCTGTGCTTGCCCGCCCGCGTCGACGACGCGAAGACGGTCCCGACCACCCGCCCGCGGCGGTCGACCAGCGGGCCACCGCTGTTGCCCTGCTCCACGAAGCCCCGGAACGGCAGCACCCGGCGCCGGACCGGGCCGACCCCGTAGGAGTTCTCGCCGGTCACGGTCTGGGCCTCGCCGATCCGTGCCGCGCGGGCCTTGAACGGTCCGGCCAGCGGGTAGCCCAGGATCGCCGCCGAGGTTCCCGAGCTCGTTCGCTCGGCGATCCGCAACGGGGTCGCCTGAAGGCCCGGCACGGCCAGGATCGCGATGTCCTGGGTCTCGTCGACGAAGACCGGATAGGCCTCGAGCCGCTGCCCCGTCGCCTCGGGCGTGACGGTGGTGTCGCTCTCGCCCGCGATCACGTGCTGGTTGGTGACCACGTAGCCGCGGGCGACGATCCAGCCGGTCCCGACGACGCCGACGCCGCAGGCCGAGCCCTCGACCCTGACCACGCCGCTGCGGCCGGCCCGGGCGCCGGGCACGCGCACGATCGACGGATCCGGCGCGTCGACCTCCGCCCGCGGGCCGCTGAACCCCGGCAGCGGATCGAACCGGGCCAGCAGCGACAGCACGTCGTCGGCCGGCGGCAGCGTCCGCCGCAGCTCCCGGAGGACCTTCGAGTGCCGGACCTCGGCCCGCCAGCTGCCGGGCATGCCGGGGCTCTGGAGCAGGACGGCCGCGACCAGCCAGGCCGCGGCGATCACCAACGCCGCCGTGAAGACCGCGCCGAGCGCCGCGTCGAGCATCCCGCCCGCTCGCCGCAACCCGGTCCCCCCGGGGCGTCGCAGCCGACGGGCGATCCGCGCACCGATCTGCTGCAGGCCGACGCCGAGGATCACCCCGAAGAGCGTCGCCGCGAACAGCGCGGCGACCGGGGCGTTGACGTCGTCCGCCCCCTCGGGCAGGACCAGCGGCCCGACACGAACCCCGAGCAGCGCACCACCGGCGAAACCCGCGAAGCCGAGCGCCGAGGCGAGGAACCCTTGCGTGGTCCCCCCGGCAGCCGCAAGCAGGACCGCCACGAGGAGTGCCCAGTCGAGGCCGGTCATGCGTGCCGGAACGCTACCCGGTCCGCGCCATCGTTTGTCGCGTACGCGAAGGTAGTATGGAAGGTCTCATGCCCGCCTCCGGACGCAAACGTCCTTCGCACCGACGTCCCGGCGGCGGCTCAACGCCGATCCGCCCCGTGGTCATCTCCAAGGCGGGGAGCGGGCGTCGGACGTCCGGCGGAGGCGGCGGCTACAACGGTGGAGGTCGTCGTGGCGGTCGCCGCAGCGGCCCCCTCGGACGTCGCCCGCTGCTGCCGATCGCCGGGCTACTCCTGCTGATCGCGGTCGGCGTCGGGGCGTACCTCGTGCTCGACGCGCGCTCCAGTCGCGCCGCCGAGCAGGACCTCGTCTCGCGCTACGCACGTGCCTGGGCCGCCCAGGACTTCAGCGAGATGTACCGCGACGTCGACGCCGACGCGCAGGGCCGCGTGAGCGAGAAGCGGTTCACGATGCTCAACCGCGAGGCGCTCGACACCGCCACCACCCAGCGCGTCGTGCCGGGCGAGATCACCCGCGTCGACGACGGCTTCCGGCTACCGGTGGCCGTCCACACGCGGCTGTTCGGCAGCCTCCGCGGCACGCTCCCGATCACCCTCGTCGGCGAGGGCGACAAGGCCCGGATCCGCTGGACCCGGAGCATGACCTTCCCCGGCCTGCGCGGCGACGAGACGCTCGCCCGCACCACCGAGCTGCCGCCCCGGGCCACGATCCTCGCCCGCGACGGCACCACGCCGCTGGCCCAGGGCACCGACCGCACCTCGACCGTCCCCAACATCGCCAACGAGGTCGTCGGGGCCGTCGGTCCGGCCAAGCCGGAGGACGCCGCGCTGATGCGGCGGCTCGGCGTGCCGGCCGGCGCCACGGTCGGGATCTCCGGGCTCGAGCGGATCCTCAACCCGCAGCTGATCGGCAAGCCCGGCGGCACGCTCAAGGCCGGCGACCGGATCCTCCGGCGGGTTCCCCCGCGCAAGGCGCCGGCCGTCCGCAGCTCGATCTCGCTCGCCGTCGTCAAGGCGGCGGCCGAGGCCCAGCGCAACGCCCCCGACGCCAGCGGCACGACCGTCATCAACTCGCGTACCGGCGAGGTGCTCGGCTTCCAGGGCAGCGCCTGGACCTCGCTCCAGCCGCCCGGCTCGACGATGAAGATCATCACGGCCGCGGCCGCGCTCGAAGACGGCGTCGCCAAGACGAGCACCGTCTACCCGAAGGAGACGGAAGCCGCCGGCTACGGGATCCAGAACTCGAACGAGGAGCTCTGCGGCGGTACGCTGGTCGAGTCGTTCGCGCACTCCTGCAACTCGGTCTTCGTCCCGATGGGCGCCAAGCTCGGCCCGAAGCGGTTCGTCGAGATGGCCGAGCGGTTCGGCTTCAACCGTCCGCCCGGCGTCCCCGGCGCCAGCATCAGCAGCCTCCCCGAGGCGAGCCAGATGGACACCCGCGAGGCCGCGGAGTCCGCGATCGGCCAGGCCCGCGTGCAGGCCACCAGCCTCCAGATCGCGCTGATCACCGCGACGATCGCCAACGGCGGTCGCGAGCCGGAGCTGACCTTCCTCCAGTCCAGCAAGCCGGCCAAGACCCGCCGGGTCATCAGCCGCACGACCGCGAACGCGATGCGGCAGATGATGGTCGCCGTGGTCAACGAGGGGACCGGCAAGAGCGCCCGCGTGGCGCTCCCGGGGATCACCACCGCCGGCAAGACGGGAACGGCCGAGCTGGCCGCCACCCAGGGCGCCCAGTGCGACCAGCAGGCCCAGGACCAGAGCGCCCCCGACGGGGACACCGAGAGCCCGAAGCCGCCGTCGGCGTGCGGCAACGCGGACGGCAAGTCGACGACCGCCTGGATGTCCGCCTTCGCCCCGGCGACGGCAACGGGCAGCCATGCGCCGATCGCGATCGGCGTCCTGCGGGCCCGCGACTTCCAGGGTGGCGCGACCGCCGCCCCGGTCGCGAGCAAGGTCCTGACCGCCGCCCTGGGCTAGCGGCGGCGGGACGCCGCCGGCCTCCCCACGGCGGGACGCCGCGGGCGTCGCCTCGCGGTTCTCCGTCCGGGGAGCCCGGGGGCCCCCACCGGCCCCGCCCCTGCCGGGGCCGTACGGGACGCCACCGGCCTCCCCACGCCCCTCGCTGGTGCCGAGCCGGGACCGCCGTCGGCTCCGCCCGTGCGCTCGCGGATGAAGGACCGCGGAGGCTCGCCGCCCCCGGGGCGACGTCGCCCGGGTCCACCGCCTCCCCCGGAACGCAAGACGGGGCGCCGTAGCGCCCCGTGAGGTCCTGCTTGCGGATCCGCGCCCGCCCTAGGTGTAGTTCCTAGGGAGGTTGTTCATCCGGGTGCCCTTCGGAGAGGCTGGGAGTTGCGAGACACCTAGCCCTCCAAGAAGGCAC
>NZ_JBWDOG010000028.1:0-32669 GCF_056269115.1 Patulibacter ginsengiterrae | reverse complement strand
CAAGTTCACCGCGCCCAAGGCCACGGGTTGTGGCAACACGTTCATCGATCGCCCGCTGGTGACGTTCGCGCTGAACGCCAAGATCGGCCTCGACGCCGCTTCCGGTGTGAGCTCGGCGGTCATGAACGGCTCGAGCCAGCTTGCGGGTGCGGCTGACGTGAAGGCCAGCGCCGGCAGCTGAGCCGAGGACTCGGTCGGGGCGGCGGGGCAACCTCTCGTCCGCCCCGTTCGAGGTCTCTTCGGATGAGATTCCAGAAAGGGCTGTTCTCGATGCCAGCACGGTTGTTTCGTTTATAGCGGGGTCGGGTCGAGCCTGGCCGGATCGCCCGCAGACAACCAATATCGAGGAAGAACATGCTTACGAAGGTGACGGTCGCGTGGGCGACCACCGCTGCGGCGGCCTTGTTGATGCTGTCGGGCGCGGCCGGCGCGAGTGCGGCGACGATCACGGGAGGCGGCCCGTTCGCCGCGAACGGGGGATCGGAACGCATCGTCGTTACTACGGGAGCCGGCATCCCCATGAACTGCTCAGTCTCGGGCCTCGCCGGAACGGTGAGCAACGGCGCCTACAGCACGTTCCCGGCCGTGGTGGGGGCGATCATCCCGTCTGCCAGCAGTTGCCTCTGGTCGTCGGGCTTGCCGTTCACCAGGCGCTGTAACAGTACGGGCATCCCGGCGCCGGATCCGCTGTCGACGGTTCCGGCGGCGCTGTCGATCACGGGTCCCCCGGTAGCGGGCACTACGCCGGGTGAGATTACCGGCATCAGCTGCGTGACTAGGTTCTCCGCCAGCTGTTACGCGTTCATCACCGGCTCGATGAAGGTGAGCTACACGAATCCGGGCGGGGGCATCAACGGTCGCCTGTCGATCGTGGGGCCGAACACCGCCGGCAACCAGACGCTGACGGTCTCGGGCAGCACCTGCACGAACGTGATCCCGAACGGCTCCGCCATGTACGGCGCACCGGTGACCGGTGTTCCGACCGGCCTGACCGACCTCACCTACACCCTGACCACGACCGGGCCGACCATCAGTTGAGGGCCGACCCGCGCCGGGGCCGGGTCCCTTGGTGCCGGCGTGCTCCGCGGCGAAGGCCAGGCGGTCCTGGGGCAGCGGGCATTCGTCAACGGGATGCCTCGATGGGCTCGGGCATCCCACTGGCACTCAATCTCTTTGGGCGCAGCGAGACCAACGTGTTGCCCCTGGGCCGGAGGCCTAGCGCACAACAGCGAGGAGGCATAGCGTGTTTGCACGGGCTCGGCGGTTGCGACGTTTAGGGCGGTCGGGCCAGATGGTCTGGCTGTCCACAAATAGTCATTCGTGAGGAAGCAATATATGTTTACGAAATTGAAGTTGGCCATGACGGCCGCCGCTGCCGCGGGTCTGCTTGCTGTGGCCGGTGCCTCCGGCGCGAGTGCGGCGACGATCTCGGGAGGGGGCCCGTTCGCTGCCAATGCGGGGGTGTCCCGCCTGGTCATTACTACGGGAGCTGGGATCCCCCTGAACTGCACGGTCACGGGCGCCACCGGAACGGTGAGCAACGGGACGTTCACCCCGCCCGCGGCTGTCGGGACGATCGTCCCGACGTTCAGCAGTTGCATCGGGCCGTCGGGCCTGCCGTTCACCAGGCGCTGCAACAGCACGGGCACGCCGACGCCGGATCCGCTGTCGACGGCTCCGGCGACGCTCTCGATCACGGGTAACCCCGTTGCCGGTACTACGGCGGGTGAGATCACCGGCATCAGCTGCGTGACTAGGCTTTCGGCTAGCTGCTACGCGTTCATGACCGGCTCGGTAAAGGTGAGCTACACGAACCCGGGTGGCGGGATCAACGGTCGCCTGACGATCGTGGGCCCGAACACGGCCGGCAACCAGACGCTGGTGGTCTCGGGCAGCACCTGCACGAGCGTGATCCCGAACGGCCCCGCCATGTACGGCGCACCGGTTGTCGGCAACCCGGTTGGCCTGGCCGACCTCACCTACACGCTGACCACGACCGGGCCGACGATCAGCTGAGACGTCCTGCGGCGGGGCGATGCGGGAGTGCCAGCGTGCCTCGTGTTGAAGTGAGGCATGCTCCCTAGCGCCCCGCCGTAGCCACCGGTCGCAGCCTGCGGCTGGTGGCTACGGCTTCGCGGGAGGGCGAGATGCATGGGCTTTCGCTGGGCGGGCGTCTGGCCCGGGCTCAGGCGGTGAGGCCTGGGACCGGAGGGGCATCGTGGCCGGCTGGTCGTCGCAGGCTACGGCGATGTACGCACGGTCACGCCGGCCGCCACTCGCTGGTTCGCGGTTGAGGCGCGGCCTGGAGGCGGTTCAGGCAATTGGCCCGAGGCCATGCGGTATCGATCGCAGGCATTCCGTGGCGCCAATCGTTGAATCGCGACCTGGCCCACGATTTATTTGACGCTGTACGCATGCTGTGGTCAACTGGTACTGAGTCGCTTTGGAGTGGCGTTGGCGTTGGGCACGAGGATCGGCCTCGGCGTTGCTTCGGGTGTGAGCGTGTCGGTTCCGGGCAGACCGGACGTGCTCGAGGGGAGCGTGCGTGAGGGCCGGTGCGCCGACTGGCGGCCGCGCGTCCTCGACCCGCTCCTGGAAGGCGCAGCGGTCTGGTTCGTCCCGCTCGCAGGGCAAGTTCGGCGTGCGACGTCATGGGGTTGGTGTGTTTGCGCAGGAGAGAAGGGCGTTGGCTTTAGGGCGGTACGGCCTAGGTTGCGTCGTGCCGCCACATAGTCAATATGAAGGAATATATGTTTACGAATATGAGGGTTGCATTGACGGCGGCGGCCGTGGGGCTGTTGGTTGTGGCGGGTGCTTCCGGCGCGAGCGCAATGACGATTACGGGTGGGGGAGTGTTCAACGCGACCGCGGGGGCATCCCGCCTGGTCATTACTACCGGGGTCGGTCTCCCGCTGGAATGCTCGGCGACGAGCGCCGGGGGGTCGGTGAGCAACGGGACGTTCTCCCCGCCCGCCGCGGTCGGGACGATCCTCCCGGTATTCAGCGGCAGCTGCGTCGGCCCTTCGAGTCTGTCGTTCAAAGTCCGTTGCAACGACACGGGCACGCCGACGCCGGATCCGCTGTCGACGTCGCCGGCGACGCTGTCGCTTGACGGCAATCCGGTTGCCGGGGTTACGCCGGGTACGGTGAGTGGCATCAGTTGCGTCGTCCGGTTCTCGGCCAGCTGCTACGCGTTCGTCCAGGGTTCCGTGAGGGTGGAATACAGGAACCCGGGCGGAGGCATCAATGGCCGGATCACGGTTGTCGGGCCGAACACCGCCGGCAACCAGACGCTGACGGTTGGGGGCAGCACCTGCACGAACGTGATCCCGAACGGCTCCGCGATGTACGGCGCGCCCGTTGCCGGAGTCCCGCTCGGTCTGGCGGACCTCGTGTACACGCTGACGACGACGGGTTGGACCATCAGCTGAGGATCGCCGGCAACGGTCGGTCTCGCGGGCGCCGTCGTGTGACGGCGGCGCCTGCAGGTCGGGAGCGAGGCATGCCTCGCCCGTCCGTTTGGCGTTCCCGCGTTCGCTGCCAGGAGCGAGGTCTGGCCTGATGTCAGCACGGGTGTTTCGCTTATTGCGGGGCCGGCCGTTCGTGGTCGGACTGCCCGCAGACATCCAATATCGGGGAAGAACATGCGTACGAAGACGATGGTCGGTCGCGCGGTGACCGCTGCGGTGGGCCTGTTGATGTTGTCGAGCGCCGCCAGCGCGCACGGGGCGGTGATTACGGGAGGGGGAACGTTCGCCGCCAACGCGTGGCCCTCCCGCCTGGTCCTCGCTGCGGCGGGCGGCCTCCCGCTGAACTGCTCGGTGACAACCGCCGGGGCGTCGGTGAGCAACGGGATCTACGGCACGTTCCCGGCCGCCGTCGGGACGGTCATCCCGAGGATCAGCAGTTGCTACGGGCCTGCGGGCGTGCCGTTCGGGGTCCGCTGCAACGAGACGGGCACGCCGGTGCCGGATCCGCCGTCTACGTCGCCGGCGGCAATGACCTTGACGGGCAACCCCGTTGGTGGCACGACGCCTGGCAGCATCATGGGCCTCAGCTGCGTCGTGCGGTTCTCGCCGTCCTGCTATGCGTTCGTCACGGGTTCGGTGCCGACCAGCTACGCCAACCCGGCCGGCGGGACGCACGGCAAGCTGACCGTCCTCGTGGCCGGGCAGTCGCTGACCGTCTTCGGCAGCACCTGCCCGATCATCCCGAACGGTTCCGCGACGTTCGGCGCGCCGGCCCCCGGCCCGCTCAGTCTGTCGAACCTCGAGTACACGCTGACGACGGCGGGTTGGACCATCAGCTGAGGCTCGTCGGAGCCGGTCCGCCTTACGGGCGCCGTCGTCTGACGGCGGCGCCCGCATCGAGGCGGGCACGACGTCGACGCCGGAAGCTCGTCGCGATGACGACGTCGTTGCTCGGGCGACCCGCCGCCCGCCCGCGCTCCGGCGGGCAGGCGCCCGGCCGTCCCCCTACTTCTTCGCCAACCGGTACGCCACCAGCTGGGGCGTGCCGCTGCCGTCCTGGCCCGGGAGGCCGGCCGGGGCGATCAGGGTGTCGCCGGCGAGGGTCACGCCGGTGTTGGTGCCGGTCGGCAGGGTGCCGCTCCAGGCGAGCTTGCCGTTCTTGGTCTTGTAGGCGAGCAGCTTGCCGTCGAGGGTCGTCACGAAGACGAGGTCGTTGGCGACGCTGGTCGGGCCGAACGAGACGGTCGGGAGCTTCCGCTGCCACTTGACCTTGCCGGTGCCGACCGAGAGGGCCATCAGCAGGCCGGCCTGGTCGCCGCCGTTGCCGATCGCCGCTCCGCTCGTGACCGAGGCCGCGTTGTCGATCACCGGCACGAAGACGTCCTTGCCGTTGGTCGAGATCGGGGAGATCACGCCGCCGAGCACGCCCGGGTAGATCGTCATCGGGACCTTCGCCTCGAGCTTCTTGGTCTTGCCCTTCATCGCCAGCAGGCCGTCGTCGTCGTGGCCGTTGTGCTTGCCGACCGAGCGCTCCCAGGCCAGCTTGCCGGTCGCCCGGTCGACGGCGATCACGAAGCCGGACTTGCCGCCGATCACGGCGAGGTTGCGACCGCCGCTGTTGATCAGCACCGGCGGGCCCTGCAGGTCCCAGTCGTAGATGTCGTGCGGCGTCTGCTGGTAGAACCACTTCAGCTTGCCGGTCTTCGCGTCGAGCTTCACCAGCGAGTTGCTGTAGAGGTTGCGGCCCGGACGGCTGGAGCCCCAGGGGTCCTCGTCCGTGCCCGGGTACGGGCTCGGATTGCCGACGCCGAAGTACATCCCGCCCGACTCGTCGAACGAGGGCGCGTACCAGAGGCCACCGCCCGCCGAGTTCGGCGTCTTGGTGCCGGGCTTCGAGGCGATCGTGGCGAAGTGCCAGCGCTTGCGGCCGGTCTTGGCGTCGAGCGCCCAGAGGGTCCCGACGTCGGTCTCGCTGTAGGCGCTGCTGTCGGGGGAGACGGGGACCGTCGAGACGTAGACCAGGCCCTTGCGGTAGCCGGGCGCCATGTCGATGCCCTCGGCCGCGCCCTTGGTCAGCTTCACCGACCACAGCTCCTTGCCGGTCTTCTGATCGAGCGCGAAGGCGGCCGACGAGGTCGCCCCATAGACGCGCCCGCCGGCGACGTTGATGCCGTTCGGGCCGGCCGACGGCGCGTCGTAGGCCGTGCGCCAGAGCAGCTTGCCGGTCTTCTGGTCGATCGCCTCGACGTTGGAGCCGAGGTCCTGCGAGTAGACGACGCCGCGGGTGACGATCGGGGAGCCGGCGTAGCTGCCGTAGGTGCCGGAGCCGTCGATCGGACGGGTCCAGGCGAGCTCGAGCCGCGAGACCGACTTGCTGTCGATCGGGCCGCCGATGCGGCGCCAGCTCTTCGCGTCGCCGTTGGGGAAGCCGCTGCCCGTGAAGTCGGCCTTGATCGCCGGCGGCGGCTTGGCCGCGGAGGTCGCGGTCTTGGTCGAGGCGGTCGTCTTCTCTGGTGAGGAGGACTTCGAGGACGACGACTTCTGCGTGACAGCGACCACGACGCCGACGATCACCAGGAGGACCACGGCCACGACCGGCCAGATCCACTTGGGGGCACCGGAGCGAGGCGCTTTCGGCCTCTCGTCTGTTTGATTGGTCATGCCACTGTCCTTTCGCGGCTCGGGGCCGCTTCGTCGAGTACGAAGGCTTGGAGGACGCGGTTGGCGAGCAGACCGAGGCAGCCGAGGTTGGCGAAGCCGGGGCCCTGGCTGAGGGCCGAGAGCCCGGGGATGTGGAGCCGCGGCCGCAGCCCCTCGACCTCGAGCATCCGGCCGAACGCGACGTCGGAGCCGTCGTTCCAGATCGGACCGACCTGGGCCTCGATCTCCTCGCGGACCTCGGCCGGGAACAACGGCCGTACCTGCCGGAGCAGGTCGAAGCCGGTGCAGTTGACCACGTAGTCGTAGCGAGCGCTGGCGGGACCCGCGGCGGCGAGGTACTCGACGCTGACGTGGTCGGCGCCGCCCGCGATGTGGGTGACCCGGCCGATCGCGAAGTCGCACTGGTCGTCGTGGGCGATCTCGGAGAGCGCGTCCGGGCCGAAGACGCCGCGGTCGGTGTGGCGGATGAAGGTCCGCCGCGTCTCGACGTCGAGCGTGTTCCAGCCGATGCAGTCTGGATCGGAGTAGACGCGGTTCTCGACGAAGCTCTCGCCGCGGCTCAACGGCGGGTTCGGCGTGTGCATCGTCAGACGCGCCGCAGGCCGGAACTTGCGGAGGTAGGTCGCGCAGCTGAGCGCGCCCTCGCCGCCGCCGACGATCGCTACGCTGCTCTCGCGGTCGGTCGGCAGCACGCCGAGCTCGCTGCGCGAGCCGTCGCAGTGGAAGATCCGCGGGGCCGCGTCCGGGTCGTGCGGGAGCGGGCGGTGGACCCCCGGGCCGGTCAGGGTGAGCGCGCGGCTCCGGCGCCGCAGTGGCCCCGACGGACTCGCGATCTCCGTCACCCACCGCTCGTCCTCGCGCTCGAGGCCGATCCGCGTGACCCGGCCGCGGACGTGCTCGACGCCCTCGGTCGCGCGGGCGAGCACCCACACGAGGTACTCCCCGTAGTCGCGGTGCCGGATCGGCGGCTGGCCGGCGTTCAGCCAGCGCGCGTAGCCGCCGGTCTCGATCAGGTAGCCCTGCCAGGAGAACTCGGCCAGCGCGGTGTCGATCGCGGCCCCGCGCTCGCCGAACATGCGGCTGCTCTCGTAGGGGAAGCCGATGTCCTTGTAGGGCGTGATCGCCAGCGTCTCGTCGCCCGAGGTCATCCCGCTGATGCCCGACCACGAAGCGCCTGGCTGGACGTCCTCGACGATCAGCAGCGAGACCGTGCCGAGGCCGAGCCGGTTGATCGAGTGGACCTTGGCCGCGATCGCCGCCGCCTTCGCGCCGGCCCCGACGACCAGCAGGTCGACGTCGGTGCTCATGCCGCCTCCTGGCCTTCGCCGACCGTGGCGACGGGCGCCGACGGTGACCGCCGGGGCTCGGCGACGACCAGGCTGCGCGCCCCTGGGCCGAAGCTGATCGCGCTCCGCGTGGCGCCCTCCGAGCGCGGGTCGACCGTGTGCAGCTCGACCTCGGAGAGGACGGTGCGGAGGACCTCGCGCATCTCGCGCCCGGCGTAGTCGGCGGCGAGGCAGCGACGGACGCCACCGCCGAACGGGATCCAGGTGTAGGTCCCGGGGGCCTGATCGAGGAACCGCTCCGGCAGGAAGCGGGTCGGATCCGGGTAGACGTCCTCGCGGCGGTGGATCAGGTGGATGCAGGGCGCGACGGTGGTGCCCGCGGGCAACAGGTAGCCACCGAGCTCGAGCGGCTCGAGCAGGCGCCGGACGACGACCGGGACCGGCGCGCACAGCCGCAGGGTCTCGTTGACGACCGCCCGCGTGTAGGCGTCGCTCTCCCCCGTGCGGATCTCGTCGGTGAGCCGCGCCAGCTTGTCGGGGTGACGGAGCAGCCGCTCGAACATCCGCGCCAGCGAGGCGGACGTCGGGCCGTCGGTCAGCAGCGTCACCAGCTCGTCCCGCAGCGACTGGTCGTCGAGCAGGGCGCCGTCGTCGTCGCGGACGTTCGCGAGCACGCTGATGATCCCGGCGCGCTCGGCGCCCTCGGGCGTCCGTCGTCGACGGACCTCGGCGAGCACGGCCTGCTCGATCGGCGCCATCGCGGCGCGGAAGCTCGGCGTGCGGACGGTCCAGCGCGGCCCGAACATCGCCAGGAAGGTGGTCCGGTGGGGATAGCCACCCCAGTCGGTCAGGCGCTGGAGGAGGGTGTCCATCCGTCGCAGCAGCGCCTCGTCGTCGTTGCCGAAGACCGCGCGCGAGATCACCTCCCCCGTGATCGCCTGCATCTGCGGCCAGAGCTCGAAGGGCTCGTCGGCGGGCCAGCTCGCCACCGCCCGGCGGGTGACCTCGATGCTGGTCGCGGCGCCCTCCTCGAGGTGGCGTCCGCGGAACAGCGGCAGCAGGATCCGGCGGCGCCGGAGGTGCTCGGGCTCGTCGAGCAGCATCACCGAGCGCGAGCCGAGGATCGGGCCGAGCAGCGGATTGGCGATGTCGACGCCGACCGTGTCGACCCCGGACGAGAAGACCTTCTTGACGTCGTCCGGATCGCAGAGGAAGACCCACCGGCCCCAGTGCCGGATGTCGAGGGTGAAGGTGTCGCCGTAGCGCTCTCGGCACCGCTCCATGAACGGCATCGGTCGGTTGACCCAGCCGAGTGCCTGGACCGCGCTCGGGAGTCGCGGCCCGGGCGGGAGCCCGGTGGCGCTGCGGTGGCGGGGGCGTACGGCGGCCATCAGCTGGCCTCGTCGAGCGGCCAGTCGGCCGGGCGCCCGTCGCGGCCGACGTAGCCGTCCTTGCCGCCGGCGCACAGGTAGACGATGTCCTCGTCGCCGATCGTCCGCAGCTGCCGGACGGTGCCGGCGTCGACCCGCGCGAACCCGCCCTCGTCGAGCCGGTGCACGGAACCGTCGGCGAATCGCATCTCCATCGCGCCGCGGTGCACGAAGTACAGCTCCTCCTGCTCCTCGTGGCGGTGGCGGCTGCCGGTGTGGCCCGGCCGGCGGACGATCGCGTTGATCCCGAAGGCCGTCACGCCGAGTGCGCGCCGGACCTTGCGGAAGCCGTAGTCGCAGCCGAGGTCGCCGATGTGCCCGACGGCGTAGCCGTCGCCGACGTGCACGCCGGGATAGGTGGCCGCGCGGTCGAACGCCGTCGGCGCCGGTCCGCCGTACAGCCACGGGAGCCGCTGACCGATCACGCCGCTGCTGTCGCGGCGCGCGGTGCCGTAGACGACCCAGCTCGTGTCGACGTCGCCGAACCGCTCGACGACGCGGAACGCGCCCGGGTGCTGCTCGGCGTAGGCGTGGATCGTGACTCCGGCGTCGTAGCGCCCCTCGAGCAGGCCCTGGGCGACGATCGGGTTGGCGGGCTCCTCGACGACCGTGTCGAACGCGGTCAGGTCGACGTAGCCGCGTGCGGCGGAGACGATCCCGATGCTCTTCGGCTGCTCGACCTCGGCGCGGACCAGCAGCGCCATCTCCTTGGCCGGGAAGAGGAAGGTGTCGACGACGAAGACCTCGTGGCGGAACCGCTCGGTGACGAGGTGGACGTCGGGATGCGCGCTGCTCTGGACGAGGAACGTGTCCGCCCGACCGCGGATCTGCTCCGCGCCGGAGAGGAAGTCGGGGACGAGCTCGACCTCGGCATCCGGCAGACCCTGGAAGTCGAGGTAGTGCCGAACAGCGTTCTCGTGGCAGGTGCCGTGCGGGCCGAGGGTGACGAAGGTCGACACGGTCAGCGCTCCGGGGACGGGGCGGCCGCGAGGTCGGCGATCAGCTCGTCCTCCATCTTGCAGGTGGCACCGATCAACAGCTCGAAGAGCGCGCGGGTGAAGTCCTCGGGCAGGTCGGCGGCCGCGCCCCGGGCGAGGTAGCGGGCGCGGACCTCGACGACCCGGTCGGGCTGCATCATCGGGATCTCGTGCTGGCTCTTGTAGCGGGCGACGTCACGGCAGACGTCGAAGCGCTCGCCGAGCAGGCGGGTGATCTCGTCGTCGAGCTGGTCGAGTCGCCGGCGGAAGGGTTCGAGACCACTCATGTCGTTGCTCCGTTCAGCAGCCCGGACGCGAACGCGTGGCTGCACTCGGCGAGGGTCGGCAGGCCGTAGCCACCCTCCTGGACGACGCAGATCGGCCTTCCCGACGCGGCGAGCAGACCGCCGATCCGCGCGAAGATCGAGGGCGGGAAGTCCCAGCCGCCGTGGGGGTCGTCGCGGACGGTGTCGTAGCCGAGCGAGACGACGATCGCCGCCGTCGACCGGGCGAGGTCGTCGATCGCCGCAGCGACCGCCGCGAGGTAGCCCGACGGCTCGGGCGTCCCGGTGAACTCGACGACCTGCTCGCGGACGCTGAGCGGGACGGCGCGTCCCGACGGCGCGTTGGCGACGGGGGACGAGTGCAGCGAGCGCAGCTCGATCCGGTCGATCGCGGCGACGACCGCGGCGGTGCCGTTCGGGTAGTGGAGGTCGAGGTCGAGGATCCCGACGCTCGCGACGCCCCGCTCCAGCAACGTGCTCGCGGCGGCCGCAGCGGTGTTGAGGTAGCAGTAGCCGCCGAACCAGGCCGGACCGGCGTGGTGCCCGGGCGGGCGGCTGACGGCGTAGGTGAAGCGGGCGCCGTCGGCGAGTCGCTCGGCGGCCGAGATCGCGGTCCGGACGCCCTCGCGGGCGGCGCTGACCAACCCGGCGGAGATCGGCACGTCGGGACTCATGCCGGGGGCGGTCAGCTCCGGCATCACGACTGGCTCGTCGGAGCTGATCGCGTCGAGCGCGTCGAGGTAGTCGGCGTCGTGCAGCGCGCGCAACGTCCGTTCGACCGTGGCGTCTCCGGCGTCGGCGGTCGCGTGCTCGACGCCCGCGTGCCGAGCCAGGCCGTCCCGCAGCTCGCGCAGTCGACGGCTGTCCTCGCGACCCGAGACGGGCTGGCCAGCCTCGATGATCCAGCCGACCGCAGCGTCGTGGGCCGGCTGCTGCTCGACCATCACGAGCCCGCTCACGAGAGCCACCAGCGCATCCGCGCGCCGACGATCTCGAAGCCGTTCCGGCGGTAGAAGGCCTCGGTCGCGGGAAGGCCGGCGAAGCGCGCCCGGGGAAGGCCGACCTCGATCTGGCCGATCCCGGCCTCGCGCGCGTGATCGGCGAACGCTCGCACCAGACGCCAACCGACCGCACGGCTGCGCCACGCCGGATCGACCCACAGGTCCTGGATCAGGCCGTAGCGGCCGGGAACGTGGATCGCCGTCGGCCAGCTCGCCCCGAGCACGCCGACGAGGGCGTCGGAGCCGGGGTCGGTCGCCACCAGCACGATCCCCAGCTCGGGATCGTCGACCAACGTCTGGACGGCCTGCTCCATCCCCACGGCGGCCGGCGGTTCGGCCCCCAGCTCGCGGAGCAGCGCGGCGACGGCAGCCGCGACGCGAGGCACGTCGCCCGTGGTCGCCACGGCGATCGCGACCTGGTCGGCCTCCGTCGTGGTGCCGCCGGACTCGGCCCCGGTGTCGTTCGCCGCGTTGCTCACGCCAGCTCCCGGACTTCGCGCGGGTGCTCGAGCTGGACGTCGAGGGTCGAGGGGTCGCCGTCGCCGGTCACGACCTCGGCGACGGCCGTCATCGGCGCGCGGGCCTTGAGCATGAGCTCGTCGAACTCGCCGGCCGGATCGGACTGCAGGACGATCGCTCCACCGGCGCCGATCGTGAGACCGGTGGCCTCCAGCACGATCGTCCGGATCACGATGCTGAGGTCGACCGAGCCGTCGAGGCCGAAGTACCCGAGGCCGCCCGAGTAGACCCCGCGGGCCGACAGCTCGATGTCGTCGATGATCTCCATCGAGCGGATCTTCGGGGCGCCCGTCATCGACCCGCCGGGGAAGCAGGCCCGGACGCACTCGACCGGGGACCGGCCCTCGTCGAGCGTCCCCGTGATCGTCGAGGTCATCTGGTGGACCGTGGCGTAGGGCTCGAGGACCATCAGCTCGGGGACCGTGACGCTGCCGACCTGGCAGACCCGCCCGAGGTCGTTGCGGAGCAGGTCGACGATCATCAGGTGCTCGGCCTGGGACTTCTCGTCGCGCCCGAGCTCGTCGCGCAGCGCGGCGTCCTCGACCGGGTCGTCGGAGCGGGTGATCGTGCCCTTGATCGGGCGGGCCTGGACCGCGCCGTCGGTGCTGACCGAGATGAAGCGCTCGGGCGACGAGCTCACGATCGCGGTCTCGCCGAGCTTCAGGTAGGCAGCGAACGGCGACGGGTTCCGTCGCCGGAGCACGCGGTAGAGCTCGAACGGCTCCGGGGTGACCGGGGCGGTGATCCGGTTGGTGAGGCAGATCTCGTACGACTCGCCGGCGACGAGCGCGGCCTGGCAGCGGGCGACGTCGGCGAGGTAGTCCTCGCGTGCACGCTCGCACCGGAACGTGAGCGGCTCGCCCGTGAGCGACACGCCATCGTCGGCGACCGGGACGGTCGACGCCGGGGCGGCCGCGGGATCGAGCAGCGCCTCGCGCACGACCCGCTCGGCCTCGTCCAGCCAGCGCTCGGCGTCGGCTCCGTCGTCGCCGGAGAGGGCCATGAGCTGCGTCCGGTGACCCTCGTGGTCGACCGTGATCAGCCGGTTGGCCCGCATGAAGTGCGCGTCGGGGAGGCTCGACCGGTGCACGTTCGGCGAGCCGGCGTCGGCCTTGCACTCGTAGCCGAGGTAGCCGACGAAGCCACCGATCGGGCCGTTCTCGTGGCCTTCGGGGAACGCGACGGTGTGCTGCCCGAGCTCGCGATCGAGCAGATCGAAGATCGAGAGTCGCTCGACGCGCTGGCCGTCCGGCCCGTCGATCTCGACCCGGCCGGTGTTGACGTCGTAGGTGAGGATGCAGCGCTCGGCTCCGGCGGAGGTGCCCAGGTAGGAGCGGCGGGCGAGCGTGGTCGGTGCGTCGGCGCTGTCGAGCCAGAACGCGTGGCTGGCGTCGGCGAGCAGCCGCTCGAAGACGGCCTCGGTCGACGGCTCGCCCTCGATCGTGCGGGTGTGGAGCCGGAGCGTCGCCTGCGGCGGCTCGCTGGGCTCCGCGGGCTCCGGCGTCCGGGGCGCCGGCCGGGGAGGAGTCGGCGCGACGGGCGCGCGGGTCCCGGGGCGCGGACTCGCGTGGCGCTCGGCCATCGCGTAGAAGTTCTCGAACAGCTTGCGGCCGTACTCGGTCGCGATCGACTCGGGGTGGAACTGGACGCCGCACATCGGGCGGTGCAGGTGCTCGATCCCCATCACCACGCCGTCGTCGGTCCACGCGATCACGCGGCCGTTGGGCCCGAGCGACCCGGTTCGGACCGCGAGCGAGTGGTACCGGACGGCCTGGAAGCGCTGGGGGATGTCGGCGAAGAGCCCGTCGGCCACGTGCTCGATCGGGCTCAGCCGCCCGTGCATCGCCAGCGGCGCGTTGGTGACGGTGCCGTCGAGCCAATCGCCCAGGCCCTGATGGCCGAGGCAGATCCCGAACAGCGGGGTGGTCCCGTGGCGGAGGACGTCACGGCAGACGCCGAAGTCGTGCCACCGCTTCGGTCGTCCCGGCCCGGGCGAGAGCACGACCGCGTCGAAGTCCCAGCGCGAGAGCGCCTTCCACGAGACCGCGTCGTTGTCGATCACGACCGGGTCCTCGCCGGAGACCCCGGCGAGCAGGTGGAACACGTTGTAGGTGTACGAGTCGTGGTTGTCGATCAGCAGCGTCCTCATGGCGCTGCGGAGAGGCCGAGACCACGCTCCACCTGGTCGAGGGCGACCCGCATCACGCGCTCGACGTCGGGCGAGCGCTGGTCCTTCACGTACCAACGGGCCAGGTGCGAGGCGTGCTGGGCGATCGGCGTCACGTCGAGCTTCCCGATCGCGCCACGGAGGTGGCAGCGGAAGAGCTCCGACTGGACGACCGCGAAGCGGAACTCGGGGTCGGTGACCGGGTCGCCGACGGCCTCGGTCCGGCAGACGTGGGCACGAGCGCGGGCCAGGTCCCAGCCGAGGCTCTTGCCGTCCTCGAGGAAGTTGGCGGGATCGAAGTCGACCGCCTTGCCCGTCGGCTGCAGCAGGAAGTACCCGAGCGCGACCTGGGCCGCCAGCGCATCCGGGTCGTCGAGCCGGGACCGCTCGGCACGCAGCCGCGGGTCCGCGTCGATCTGCTCGTCGATCTGCTCGATCAGCTGGTCGATCAGGAAGGCCCCCTCCTGGCTCGAGGCGAGCCGGGTGCCGCCTTCGGCGACCAGGCCGTGGAAGACGGTGTGGGTCGGGTGCGACTCGACCTCGGCGCCGTTGGCCAGCCGGGCCATCAGGTCTTGGCGGCAGGTGACGTGGGCGACCCACTCGCCGCCGCAGACCTGGATCGAGGTCATCTCCTCCAGCTCGGGGGCGACCGTCCAGTAGGCCAGCGCCCGCATGTGCTGGGTCGAGAGGCCGTCCGGGCGCACGAGCGGCATCTCCTCGAGCTCGGAGCGGCCGGTCCGGTAGATGACCACGCCGTCGTCGCGCGTCTCCATCGCGCCGGCGCGGAGCCCGGCGTCGCTCAACTCGCTCATCTCGTCCAGGAAGTCGGACTCGAAGATCACCCGGTCGAAGGAGATGCCGAGCCGGGCGAGGGTCTTCCGGTGGCCGGCCAGCACCCAGGCGCGGGTCTTCGACCACAGCTCGAGGACCGCGGGGTCACCCGCGAGCACGCCGTTGACGATCGCGTCCGCGCTGTCGTCGTGCATCTCCGTCTCGCGGTCGAGCGAATCGGCGACCGGGCCGCCGTTCCCGTTCCGCGACTTGATGTACGAGGCGTAGCAGTTGCCGACGAAGTGATCGCTCTTGCCCGGGATCTCGTGCAGGACGTGCAGGTCCTTGCCGCTCCGCATGACGCCGGCCATCGCCTCGCCCATGCCGCGGCCGATGTCCGAGAGCAGGCTCCGGCGTTCGATCCGTGCGCCCGCGGAAGCCAGCGCCGCGCTCAGGGCGTGGCCGATCGCGAGGTTGCGCAGATGGCCGACGTGGAGCGCCTTGGTGGTGTTCGCGCCCCAGAAGTAGACGGCGGTCTGCTGCCCGCGGGCGAGGTCTTCGTTGCGGGCGATGACGTCGGCCGGCGAGGCCAGGCCGGCAGCGGTCGAGGCGACCCATTCGTCGCTGAGGCGTATCTGAACGGCGCCGCTGTTGCGGACGAGCATGTCCACGTACGGCTGCTGCTCGATCTGGTGGAGGGCTTCGAGTGCTCCCTCGTGGTGCTGCCAATCCTTGACCTGCGGAATCAGCAGCAGGTCGACATCCGACTGGGGAGCGAATGGCGCTCGTGGAGCCCAGTACGGGCCCGGAATCTCCGGGCCCGCAAGCAGCTCTAGTCGGTCGAAGAGATTCGGCTCCATGGTTGACAAACACGCCCTATGACAAGAAGCACACCAGCCGGGGCTCGAACCCGGATCCTCGAAGTACTAGTTCGGTCCTTTAACCTATTAAGGTACTGGTGCTTGCGGGAGACTCAGTTGCGTCTCCGTTGAGGCAACTGTAGCGGACGTCACTGTTTCGCGCAACCCAGTTTTAGAGAAGGTTGTGAGCTAAGACCATGGGTATTTGTCCCTGAGGTCCCGCCATTACTAGCGCCCGCGTTGATGCCGTATATGGCGCTGTGGAGCGCGCGCATTCCGGCTCTGCGACTGGGAGTCCGGGATTCGTGATCGCCATACCACATCTGTCGACAGGGGGCCGCCTTTGCCTAGGCGAATGTTGAATTGCCCCGGGGGGCCGGTTCGGCTACCGTCGCGTGCTCGGTCGCTATGTCGGTCGAAGAAGAGTGTGTATGTCGCCCGTCTCGCACGAGTAGAGTCATGGCGGGCAGAGTTCCGTCGCGTTTCTGGTCTTGGGAAGGTCGGGAGCGGCGGCTTTGGGGTGAGCCCGGTCCGATTCGGTGAATCGAGGTCGGTGCTGGGGATCGAGCAGGTCGACCATGTGCTCTCGCGCCGGTCGACGGATTCGAGAGAAAGGCGTGAGTGACGATGCACCTGGGTACGGCGTGGGCCCGCGGAGGGCAGGACTTCTATCGAGCACGGGTGCCGCTGGCGGCCCTCGAGCAGCAGGGCCACACCATCGTCTGGCCAGCGGAGGACGGCGGCGGCTTCGACCTCGCTCGGCTCTCGCAGTGCGATGTGGTCCACGTCCACCAGTGCCTCGACGCTGAGGCTCGCCTGGTCCTCGAGGCGCTGACCCGACGCGGCGTGGCGTTCACCTGGGACGGCTGGGAGGGCTGCGTGCCGGAACCCGATGACGGCTTCTCGCTCTCGTCGCCCGGGTCCGGCGTGTCGCCGAGCGACGGTGCGGTGGCGCTGTGTGCCCCACCGGCGGCGAACAGTCGTCGCGGACGCCTGTTCGAGCACGCGATGCGGGTTGCGCGATGTGCGCAGGTCGTCACCGTGCCGAACGAGGCGCTGGCGCAGCGCTACCGCGAATGCGGGATCGAACGGGTCGAGGTGATCCCGGACTGCCTGCCGGCGGCTCCGCGACAGCGACGGCGGCACGAGGGGATCGTGATCGGCTGGGTCTCCGAGTCCGGACGACCAAGCGATCACGAACAGCGGGAGCTCGCCGAGGTGCTGCCGCAGATCCAGCGAGCCCACCCCGACGTCTGGGTCGAGTGCGTCGGCATCGACCTCGAGCTCTCGGAGCGGTACCGGTACCACGCGGATGGCCGCTCGGACGACCTTCCCGGCCGGCTGGCGCACTTCGACATCGGGGTCGTGCCGTTGGCCGACACGTCGCGCAACCGCTCGCGCTCCGATGTCGCGCTCAAGGAGTACGCCGCCTCGGGCGTTCCGTGGCTGGCCTCCCAACTCGGCGCCTACGGGGGCCTCGGGGAGGCTGAAGGCGGAACCCTGGTGCCGCCGGGCGGCTGGTTCGACGCGCTCGATCGCCTGATTCGGGATGCGGACGAGCGGCGGCGCCTGGCGGAGCAGGGGCGGACCTGGGGTCAGACGCAAACTGTCGATCGCGTCGTCGGGCGTTGGGAGGCGGTCTTCCGCGAGGCCGTCGACCGTCGCTACGTCTCGCCGGTGTAGGGCCTCAGGGCTTGTTGGGCATGATCCGCGATGGCTTGATGTCGAGGCCCTTCGCCAGCTTGCGCAGCGACTTGTAGCTCATGTTCCGGGTGCCGCGCTCGACCTGGCTGACGTAGGTCCAGTGCAGGCCCGCGCGGCGGGCGAGCAGCTCCTGGGTCAGGGAGCTGTCCGTTCGGAGCTTGCGAACGTGGGCGCCGAGGGCCAGCAACTCGGGATCCTTCTCCTTCGCCCCGGACGCGGCTTCGGACTTCTTGAAGGTGGCCATGGCGATGGATCAACTCACGGTGCAGATCATTGGTCCAGAGCCGATTGGCCTAGGCGGACGAGCAAATACGGTAAACCGAACGAACGATCGGGGGATTCCCGAACGCCCGTCAGGCAGGGCCGAATCGCCCGTTCGTGCGGGCCTGGTCGCTGCTCCGGCGCTGGTGGCCGGGCCCGCCGTGGGCGCCGTCGCAGCCTCGGCAAGATCGTGCAGCCCCGGCCCGCCCCATCGGCGTCTTCGGGCGGGTCTACGGCTTGTCGGGCATGACGCGGCCCGGGGCGACGCCCAATCCCTGGGCGAGCTTGCGCAGCGAGGTGTAGCTGGTGTTGCGCACGCCGCGCTCGACCTGGCTGATGTAGGTCCAGTGCAGATCCGAGCGCTTGGCCAGGACCTCCTGGGTCATCTTCGCCTTGAGGCGGAGCTCGCGGATGTTGGCGCCGAAGGCGACGAGCTCGGGGTCCTTCTCGAGGTCGCCGTCGTCTTCCGGCTCGTCGCTTGCGGCCTGGTCCGCCGCCGCGTCGTCGGTGTCGCCGGTTGCCCGCGGCTCGTCGCCGGCGGGCGGCACTGGGGTGCCCGCGGCCTCGGGGTCGTTCGCCCCTGAGGCGGCGTCGTTGGCCCGCGGCTCGGCCGCGTCGTCCTGGAGGATGGGGTCCATACCGGTAGATCTATCGCAGGTCCAGACGGTTCGCCTAGAGGCGATCGGTCTAGTTCCGTAAAGATCTCAGCGTCGCCGTCGCCGGTCGACGTTCCCCGGTCGACCGCGGCTGCGGCTGCGGTTGCGGCGCCGAACGAAGCGGCCCGGCGTACACGTCACCCCGCCCGAACGGCGGGCGCGTACCGGTGCGGGCGGCGGATGCCCCGGGCGATCGAATAGATTTGCCGCGCCTATGTTCGGGAAGATTCTGATCGCCAACCGCGGTGAAATCGCGATCCGCGTCATGCGGGCCTGCGAGGAGCTGGGGATCGCCACGGTGGCCGTCTACTCCGAGCTCGATCGCGACGCCCTCCATGTACAGCGGGCCGATGAGGCGTACCTCCTCGGTGCGGCCGCGCCGTCGGAGAGCTACCTCAACGTCGATCGGATCGTCGAGGTCGTCAAGCAGTCCGGGGCCGACGCGGTCCATCCCGGCTACGGCTTCCTCGCCGAGAACGCCCCGTTCGTCGAGCGGCTCGAGCAGGAGGGCATCACCTTCATCGGACCGCCCGCGTCGGCGATCGACGCGATGGGCTCGAAGACCAAGGCCCGCGACCTGATGCAGAAGGCCGGCGTCCCGATCGTGCCCGGCACGACCGAGGCCGTCGACACCTACGAGGACGCGCTGCGGATCGCCAACGACGAGATCGGCTTCCCGGTCGCCGTCAAGGCCGCGTCCGGCGGCGGCGGCAAGGGCTTCCGCGTCGCGCTGACCGAGGACAAGCTCAAGGAGGCCTTCGAGGGCGCCTCCCGCGAGGGCGAGAAGTTCTTCTCCGACGGCACCGTGTACCTGGAGCGGTACCTGCCGAACCCGCGCCACGTCGAGGTGCAGATCATCGCCGACAAGCACGGCAACTGCATCCACCTCGGCGAGCGCGACTGCTCGATCCAGCGGCGTCACCAGAAGCTGATCGAGGAGGCCCCCGCCCCGCCGTGGGTCGTCGACGAGGCGCTTCGCCAGAAGATCGGCGACATCGGCATCAACGCCGCGAAGGCCGTCAACTACGTCGGCGCGGGCACGATCGAGGGCATGCTTCAGGACGGGGAGTACTTCTTCCTCGAGATGAACACCCGCGTGCAGGTCGAGCACTGCGTGACCGAGATGGTCACCGGCATCGACATCGTCAAGCAGGGGATCAAGGCCGCCGCCGGCCTCCCGCTCGACTACAAGCAGGAGGACGTCGTCCTCCGCGGGCACGCGATCGAGTGCCGGATCAACGCCGAGTCGGCGCCGATGAACTTCGCCCCGACCCCGGGCGCGATCGGCGACTACCTCGAGCCGTCCGGCCCGGGCATCCGCGTCGACTCCGGCGTCGGCGCCGGGGGCATCGTCTCGCCCCAGTACGACCCGATGGTCTCCAAGCTGATCGCCTGGGACGCGGACCGCGAGCAGGCCACGCAGCGGATGCTCCGCGCGCTGTCGGAGTACAAGATCGAGGGCCTGACGACCCTGCTCCCGTTCCACCAGAAGATCATGGCGACGGAGAACTGGGCGACGGCGTCGACCTGCACCGAGCTGCTGGAGGACAAGGACTGGCTGAAGTCCTGCGTCCCGGCCGAGGTGGTCGTCCCGATCGACCAGGACGAGGACGAGACGGTCACCCGCGACTACCAGGTCGAGGTCTCCGGTCGGCTGTTCGGCGTCAAGGTCCACGGCGCGGCCTTCGGTCCGGTCGCCGGTGTGGCGGTCGGCAACGGCGCGTCGGCTGGAGCTGGCGGCGGCAAGAAGAAGCGCTCCGAGCGCAAGAAGGCTGCCGGCGGTGGCGCGGACGATCTGCCGTCCCCGATCCAGGGCAACATGTGGAAGGTCGTGGCCAAGGAGGGGCAGGAGGTCGCCGAGGGCGATCTGATCTGCATCATCGAGGCCATGAAGATGGAGAACGAGATCATGGCCCACAAGGCCGGCACGATCACGGCGATGGCCGCCAAGGAAGGCGAGCCGATCAACACCGGCGACCTGATCGCGACGATCAAGAGCGCCGAGCCGGCCGCCGAGTAGCCGTCGGCGCCCCTGGTGGCGCCGGCCTGGCCCGCTAGCCGGGCCGCGCGTTCTCTTCGAGGTTTGCCACCGATGCGGTGGTCAACCGCGAAGAGAACGACGGGCGAGGCTCCCAGAACGACGGGCCAAGCGGCCCGCGCTCGCTCACACCGACACCAGTTCCCTCACCGCCGCCGCGAACAGCTCGTGGTGGCGGTCGACGTCGGCTGCGGTTGTCTCCGGGCACATCAGCGCCATGTTGTGGAAGGGCGTCAGCAGGACCCCGCGGTTGGCCAGGTAGACGTGCAGGAAGTCCTCGAGGTCGGCGTCGGCCGAGCCGGCCGACTCGGTGCCGTTGCGCGGGGCCGGACGGCGGAAGCGGTACTCGGCGCGGGCACCGAGTTGCGCGATCGACCACGGCAGGTCGTGCTCGTCGATCACGGCCTGGACGCCGGTGGTGAAGCGGGTCGCCAGCTCGACCATCCCGACGAAGGCCTCGTCGGTCAGGACCTGCTCGAGGGTCGCGCGCATCGCCGCGACCGAGATCGGGTTGCCGGCCAGGGTCCCGCCGACGCCGCCCATGTCGACCAGGTCGAGGTCGGTACGGGCGGAGACGCGCTCGGCCAGCTCGGCGGAGAGGCCGTAGGCGCCGCAGGGGATCCCGCCGCCGAGCGACTTGCCGACGGTCAGCACGTCGGGCTTCAGGTTCCAGAGGCCGGTGGCGCCGCCGGGGCCGGCCGAGAAGGTGTGGGTCTCGTCGTTGATGAGCAGCGTGCCCGCCGCCCGGGTCAGCGCGCGCACGCCCTCCAGGTAGCCCGGCTCGGGGAGCACGATCCCGATGTTCGTCAGCGCGGGCTCCATCAGGACCGCCGCGACGTCGCCGTGGGCGAGCTCGCGCTCGAGCCCCGCGAGGTCGTTGAACTCGGCGACGCGGCTGGTCAGCGTGACGTCGCAGGGCGCGCCGACGTTGCCCGGCCGGCTGGTGCCCTCGCCGTCGGGACCGACCACGATCAGCGACTCGTCGACGCTGCCGTGGTAGCAGTAGCTGTTGACGAGGATCTTGGAACGGCCGGTGATCGCGCGGGCCAGGCGGATCGCCCAGCGGTTCGCGTCGGTCGCGGTCAGCGAGAAGCTCCAGAGCGGCAGGCCGAAGCGACGGGCGAGCTCGGCGCCGACGGCGGCGGCGTCCTCGGTCGGCATCATCGCGGTCGCGCCGCCCTGCTCGCCGAAGCGCGCGTTGACCGCTTCGACGGTCGCCGCCGGCGAGTGTCCGGCCATCGCGCCCGTGTCGCCGAGGCAGAAGTCGATGTAGTCGTGTCCGTCGAGGTCGGTGATCCGGGCGCCGCGAGCGCCGGACAGGTACAGCGGGAAGCCAGCCGCGTTCTTGTTCATCCACGTCATCGGCACCCGGCCGAAGAGATGGGTCGCGTCGTCGTACGCGGCGCGCGAACGCGGGTTGCGGTCCGTGAAGGCGTCGCGCTCGCGCTTCAGGAGGGTGGACAGGCGAGCTTGGTCGATGATCATGGGGTCCTGGCGGACCGCGACCGAGGATCGGTCCGCCGTCGGCCGCGTTCATTCTCATCGGGCGCGCGCCGGCTGGCAACCGGTCGTTTGACGGGTCGTCGACGGGCGGCGCGTCGCGCGTGACCCCACCGATTGGATCCGGGGGCGCGGAGACGGGGCACACCGGATTCTCGCTGGGGCAACGGCCCCCCTTGACGTTCACCGCGGAAGGCGTATAGTTGCGGTTGCAACTTCTTCCGATCACGATCCCTTCCGATCCCGGAGACACGCCATGAAGATCGACGGCATCCACCACATCTCGACCATGACGGCCGACGGCCGCGCGGCGACGGAGTTCGTCACCGGCGTGCTGGGCCTGCGGCTGGCCGCGAAGACGGTCAACCAAGACGCGCCGGACATGTACCACCTGTTCTTCACCGACGAGGACGCCAGCGCCGGGTCGGACCTGACGATGTTCGAGTCGCGCGGCATGCCCAAGGGCCGCGCCGGCGCCGGCATGGTCCACCGGATCGGCTTCCGCGTCGCCGACGCGGCCGCGATCGGCTTCTGGGAGCAGCGGCTGACCCGCTACGGCCTGCCGAACCACCGCGAGGGCGACAAGCTCGTCTTCGAGGACCCGGAGGGCCTGACCTTCGAGCTCGTGATCGACGCGAGCGGCGATCCGCCGCTGCGCGCCAAGCACCCCCAGGTCCCCGAGGACGTCGCCCTGCGCGGGTTCTCCGGAGTTCGCAGCTACAGCCGCGTGCCCGACCTCTCGGCCCAGGTGCTGACGGGCGTGCTCGGTGCGCAGACGGTCGACGGGCCGGCGGGCGGCACGGAGGCGGAGGCTGACGGCCCGACGGTGCTCGGCCGCTACGAGCTGCGGAGCGACCGTCGCGGCGGGATCGTGACCCTCGACGCGGCCCCCGCGGAGCGTGGGCTGCAGGGCGCCGGCACGGTCCATCACGTCGCCTACGGGATCCGGCAGGCGGACTACGAGGCGTGGCTGCCCCACGTCGAGCAGTCCGGTCTGCGGACCTCCGGCCTCGTCGACCGCTTCTACTTCCACTCGATCTACTTCCGCGAGCCGGGCGGCGTGCTCTACGAGCTGGCCACCGACGAGCCGGGCTTCGAGGCGCGCAACCCGCGTGAGGAGTGGGGCATCAAGACGATCCTCCCTCCGTGGCTCGAGGAGCACCGCGCCGCGATCGAGCAGAACCTGCAGCCGATCCCGAACCCGCGCGAGGAGTGGGCGGGGGTCTAGTCGGCTCCGTAGTGTCGGCCCTCCGGTGCGATCGCGCGATCGCACCGGAGGGCCGTTTGTCGTTGTGCGGCGCGATCCGGCAGTCGGCCTGGACGAAGGTATGAACCTTGGGTCTCGTCGTAGCCGCGGGGCTCGTCGCGGATGGGTCAAGGGTGAATGGCTGCCTGTGTGTTCCGTGACCGGAGTCCGGTAGTGCGCCTGCCTCGGCCGACTTGTGCCGACACCCTTGGCCGTGCGGCCATCTCGGAATTCGGTGTCGGCAGCGAACGCGCGGTCCGGGTTGGCTGTCCGGCACGCCTTGGCTGCCATCAATTGGTCCTGGCGGCTGGGTTTGTGTTCGTTCGACCGAGCACCGTCTGCTCGCGAGCGCTCGACGCAGACGGGGTGGGTGAGAAAGATCCCTCCCGCCCGCGGAATGCGGCCTCCGGACGGCCTTTCGCGCCTGGTGGCACGCTGCTGCCGATGTAGCGTCGCTCCCAATTCAGCCAACAAGGTGATGGGTTTGCCGGACGTCGGTGTGCGTAGGGAACGCGGGGAACGGGACGCGAAGTGCGCGCCCAATCCGCCGCAGCGGGCAGCCACCCGCGTCTCTCCGCTCCGCGCGCCTGTCGGTCCGATCGCCTGCTAGCGGGCGGCCCGTGGTTGCCCGAGAGATCTTGATCGCTGCCCCTTTTGGTCTTGGGTCGACGGTCGGGGAACAAAGATGGTCCGGCGTGTCCTGGTTTTGCGGTTGTCGAAGCACGGTCGTGCCGGCTATCACAACTCGTTCGGCTTCTGGTCGAACTCATACAGGAGAGAGATTATGTTTGGTACCATCAAGAAGAAGTTGGCGCTGGCCGCGGTCGTGGCTGCGGGCGCGCTGGCCGTTCCCGCGGCCGTGTCGGCCCAGACGCCGGTGCCGCCGCTGCCCCCGGGGGCTACGCAGGCCTTCGCCTCGATCAACGGGACGACCCCGATCACGGCGCCGACGACGCGGACCTTCTCGGGCTCGGTGACCTGGACGGCCGCAGGCGGGGTCACCATCACGTGCGGCTACAAGGCGAGCTACCTCGTCAACCCGGGCGGCTTCGGGTTCGTGCAGGCGATCACCTTCACCCCGCTTCCGTGCACGACGAGCATTCCCGGATGCTTCGCGACGGTGACCAGCGCTCCGGCCCCGAACAACACGTGGGGACGCCGCCTGATCCGGTGGCCGGGTGGCGCTCCCGGGCCCGGGAGCTACGACATCGTCAACGCGGCGCTCCGGATCGTCTACACGGGAGCGTGCCCGCTGCCGATCGGGGTGCCGTACGACTGGACGGGCGTGCTGTGGTTCTTCGGCGCGCCGTTCGGGGGCGGTCCCGTCTCGGGTACTGGCCTCACGCCGCCCAACAACGTGCTGAGCAACCCGACCTTCGGTTCGTCGAGCGTCTCGGCGTGGTCGCCGGTCATCGACCCGGGTCAGCCGCCGCTGTTCATCCTGTAGGCGCAGGGTCGGGCTGCCTCGGGTGACCGGGGCGGCCCGGGTGACCGCTCTGAAGTCACGGGGTGGCGCGGGAACGCGCCACCCCGCGGCAGTGTCGAGCTCGCCCCGGGGGTCTCGGGGCTGCAGCAGGGGGGCGGCGCATGACTGTCCGCTAGGTCTTGATTGCCGCCTGCGGTTCTGGGGCAGCAGGATCCGGCGCTCTTCTCGGGTTCGCTGACGCTCGACGCGGGCCAGCCGGTGCTGTTCGTCGTGTAGGAGGCCGAGCGTGGTACGACGACCATCGCGCGGCGATCGACGAGACCTCCAGTCGATCCCGATCGGCGCGAGGGTGGTCGGCGGCCTGACCGTCGCCACGGGGGCCGAACCGATCAAGCGTCCAGGGAGGTCTGGACGGCTGTTCGGACCGCGCAGATCGGGAGGGGTCCGCTGCTCCGGTGACCGCATGGTTGGCGGAGCTGCTTGCCGTGGGGCGTGCGTGAAGCGTCGACGGAGATGCTCCCAATAGCGGAGAGCTGCGCCGGCGGTCGGGCATGCGTGGCGGTGATGTGCATACCGTGCACCAAGTCTGTAAACAAGCTGCAAACCTCGGTGACTCGTGAGCCGGAACGGCCGAACGGCCAGTCTCAGCCGGGCATCGCGCTCGGCAGGGGTGCTAGAGGGCCCTTGGCCGCGAGTTCTGCCTGAGGCGTCTTCAGATCGGGCGGGGCCCGGATCACGTGATTCTCCAGTGCTGATCGGCATTCCGTGCCGATGCTGCCTGGCGGTAGTGGTGGCCGCACGCCGCACGCCGCTGGTGGCGCCGCGCGCGGCCGAGGGTGTTGCCGAGAGCCGGAAGACAGCAGCGTCCGCCATCGAACACATTTCGACCTGGCGGCTTGACACTCCGCCAAACGCTCCTGTAGCTTCGTTTACGTGCCCTGAAGGACGGGCACGCGTTGTGAGTTCACCGGGGGAGGAGTAGGCGAGCGTACGGATGACTCTTTGCAGTCGATGGCCCGGGCATCACGCCGGGGCGATCTCTCTGCGGGAGTGCGTGCTGCTCGACGGCTGCGTGCTGCCAGTCACCGTGCTGGACAGTCCTACATCCGCATCTCGTCACGCTCGGGCACTGCCCGGAGCGTGAATCAGCAGTAACCGAAGCGTCCGCGTCTGAAAGCAAGGACGCCCCGGTCACCATTGACACGTCCAGCATCGCTGGACCTACTCAGGAGTAAATCACATGTTCAGCAACATCAAGACGAAGTTCGCGGTCGCTGCCGTCGTCGCCGCCGGCGCCGTGGCCCTGCCGGCCGCCGCGCAGGCCACCTGGACGCCCTCGGGCGCCCAGACCGCCGCCGGTCAGCTCTCGATCACGGTGGATGCCAACGGGGTCAAGACCCAGTGCACCACCGTCACCGCGAACCTGACCCTTGCCGCCACGGGTAGCGGCGGCTCGGTCACGGCCCTCGGTCTCGCCGGCTGCAGCATCACCAACCCCGGCTTCTCGTCGTGCATCGTGAACGCGACCGCGACGGCCAGCCCGCTCGCGCCCTGGACCCTGCTGGGCAACCCGACCGCGGGTACGGTCGGTATCAGTGGCGTCCAGTTCGTCAACAGCTACACGGGCGGGACCAGCTGCCCGGTCAACGGACTCAACGCCACGGTCTCCGGTGCCATCACCGGCGCTTACGACAACAGCGACAGCACGCTGACCTTCACCAACGCGACCGGGCTCTCCAGCGTCCAGGTCGGGACGGTCAAGGTCAACGGCGTGCTCGAGATCTCCAACGGCGTGCAGCTGTCGTAGGGCACCAGTCCCACTGAAGTACAGAACAACTAGCGCCCCCGTGGAGGGCGTCGAGCCTGCTCGACGCCCTTGCGGGGGCGCCGCTGTCGATGAACCCATCGCCTCGGCGCCCGCAGCAGGCCGGTGGGTCCACAGCCTTCCCAACAGCACCGATCGTGTTGACAACGGCTAGCAGCCACCCAGAGCAAGGACAAGCATGCAGCGATCAGCAACTCGTACGGCCCCCCGGCAAGCCCCAGTAGCACCCACGATCGCGCACGTGTGGCGCCGCGGGCTCGCTGGCCGTACGGCGGCCCTGCTCGCGGTTGGCGTCGGGATTGCGCTCGCCGGCCCGGCCTCGCAGGCGTCGGCATTGCCCGCCGACCGAGGCTACGAGATGGTGAGTCCGGAGTACACCCAGGGCGGCAACAGGATCTCGCTCAACGCGCTGACGGCGGACGGGAGCTACGGGATCCTCAACTCGGCGGGCATCTTCGCGGGAACGCCCGGCATGGTGGCGGCCGGGGGCAGCTACGCGGTGCGGCGAACGCCATCGGGTTGGGTCACGGACCCGATCAATCCCGGCGCTGAGCAGTTCCCGAGCTACGAGGGAGGAGCGGTCGCCGACACCTCGCCTGACTTGCGGACGGCGCTCTGGCAGGTACGGACCGTCGCCGAGAAGAACAGCGCTCGCGCCAGCTTCTACACGCGGGAGGACGATGGCTCGGGCCACGGTACGTGGCGTCGGTCGAGTCCGTCGCTGCTGCTCGAGGGGCTCATCCTTGCCGGCACGTCGGCGAACCTCGATACCGCGCTCCTGCAAGCCTATGACGAGCGCCCGGCGCTGGACGACGGCACCGTCGACGCGAGGTTGACAGGACCGGGACGCGGCAGCCTCTATCGCTCCTCTCGCCGCGTGGACGGAACGGTTGCGCTCGAGCAGATCGCGTATCTCGGAGGCGCGACGATGTTCCCCAAGTGCGAAGCGAACACCGGAGGGGTCGGCACCACGAGCCGGGGCGCAGTCTCACCGGACGCGAGCACGGTGTTCTTTTCGATCACCGGGGCCACGTCGGCGTGCAAGGCACCTGCTGCGAGCCGGGCCTGGGCCTGGGTGCGCGGTCAGGGAGTGATCGATCTGTCCGCTTCGCGGTGCACGACGGCGTGCGGTGCGGCGGCGACGGCGACCTTCGAGGGGGCGTCCCGCGACGGTCGCCGGGCCTACTTCACCACCACGCAGAAGCTGATCGACGCCGACGGAGCGTCCGCCGATCGCAGCAACCTGTACGAGTACGACTTCGACAGCCCCGGGAACGAGTTGCGGCCGGTCACCGTCGGCGCGACAACGGCGGGCGCCGGTGTCGTGCGCGTGATTCGCGTGTCCGAGGACGGGTCGCGGGCATACTTCGTCGCCAGCGGGCGCGCGCTCGCCGGTCAGAATGCGCGGGGAGAGAGCCCTCAACCGGGGGCGAGCAACCTCTACGTCTCCCACCGCCCGCCGGGGGCCGCTGCGAGCACGATCACGTTCGTTGGGGCACTCGCCGCTGGGGATGCCAGCCTGTGGGGCCCGGACCTGGGCCGTCAGGCATTCGCCGGCTCGGCCTCCGGCAGGTTTCTTGCGTTCAGCAGCCGGGCGGCGCTGACCGCCGACAAGCTCGCCGGTGACGTTCAGCCCGACGTCTACCGCTACGACGCCGAGGCGGACGAGCTGCAACGGGCGTGGAGTCACGACGCACCGCACAACGGCGCGGCGCGGAGCGCGGGCAGCAGCGTCATCGGCTCAGGGAACGCACCCAACCAAGCAACGCAGCTCGCGTGGGAGGCAAATCGGAGCGTGAGCGACGACGGCAACCTCGTCTACTTCACCACCGCGGAACGGCTGGATCCTGCCGACGAGAACGACGCTGAGGACGCGTACCTCTGGGATGCGCGGACCGGCGCCGTGGATCTGATCTCGGCCGGGCGGGGAACGACCCCGACCGAGGCGGGAAGCATGACCCCGTCGGGCAGCGACCTGACGTTCACCTCCGCCCACCCGTTGGTCGCGGCGCACACCAGCACGGCGTTGACCGCCTACACGGCGCGCGTCGGTGGCGGCTTCCCGGACACGGAAGCGCCGCCGCTTCCGTGCGTCGGCGAAGCCTGCCAGCCCCCGGCGCCGGGCCCGCCACCCTCGCCGGACCTGGGGTCGTTGGGCCTGACGGGCCTGGGCAACCTCGTGCCGCCCGCAACGCCGCCCGCGATGCAGATCAAGCTGACCAAGCCGAAGACCGTCCGCGGCACGCGGGCGACGGTGCGGGTCGCCGTCCCCGGCGCCGGGCGGCTGACCGCATCCGGCTCGGGTCTACGGCAGACGGCGAAGTCGGTCGCCCGGGGCGGGACGTCGACGATCGCCGTGCGGCTGACGAAGCGGGCGACCGCGACGTTGCGGCGCAGCGGCCGAGTCAACGCCAAGCTGCGGGCCCGGTTCCGCACGAGTGACGGACGGACGGCCACGGCGACCGTGCCGGTGTCGTTCCGTTCGACGAAGAAGACATCGAAGCGCTCGTCGGCGACGACCGCGAACGGAAAGCGGAACGCATGAGGGGCTCACGAGCGATGCAGGAGAGCAGCCAGATGGTTGACGGCCACACAGTGCGAGGCGACGATGCCAGGGACGCCCAGCCGCGCGCTCGGCGTGGCCGGCGACCGCGGCTCGCCCGGATCGCCGCGCTGACGCTTGCCGTCGTCGCGTCGAACGTGGCCGTGGCCGCCGCGGAGCCGCCGCCGCCGGGTTCGACGTTCGACCTGACGTCGTTCACGACGTCGGTGCTCGACGCGGACGGCAACGATCTGACCCAGGCGGCTGCTCACCCGAGCACGGCCACGGCGGAGTTCGCGTTCACCACCTACACCAGCACGGAGCAGAATCGCGAGGTCCCGGTCGAGGACGTCAAGCAGGTCATCACCGACCTGCCGCCCGGGTTCGTGGGCAACCCCCAGGTCGGGCCGAAGTGCGCGCTCGACTTGCTCCCCAGCAACGCCTTCACGCCCTCACGGTGCTCGGATGACAGCGCCGTCGGCGTGGTGACCATCACCGGCGGGATCTCGATCGACCGCGCCGCGGTCTACAACATGGTTCCCGAGCGTGGGTACCCGGCCCAGTTCGGCTTCAGCGCGCTCGGCTACACCTACATGTTGTACCCGGAGATCCGCAGCGACGGGGACTACGGCCTCACGATCAAGGTGCTGGGGGCGCCGTACAACCAGCACCGCGCGATCAGCCTGACCTTCTGTGGCAACGGTGCGGAGAAGTCCGGGGGCGGTCTCTCCCAGATCTTCGAGTGCTACGAGGAGGGGGCGCCGGGAGCCTCGGCCAAGCCGTTCTTGACCAACCCGGTCACGGAGTGCACCGACAAGCCTCCGACCACGAAGCTGTCGGTCGACAGCTGGGAGCACCCGGGAGTCTTCAAGAGCCGGGAGTTCGCGTCGCCGCTGATCACCGGCTGCGATCGGCTGACCTTTGAGCCATCGGTCGACGTCACGCCGACGGTCAAGCAGCCTGACGCGCCGACCGGCCTTGATGTCGACATGACGTTCCCGCAGGAGGACAATGCAGAGGGCTTGGCGCCGCCGGCGTTGAAGAAGGCCGTCGTCACGTTCCCTGAGGGCATGACCATCAACCCCGCGGGTGCTAACGGCCTGCAGGCGTGTGCGGACGAGGACCTGAAGCTTCGCTCGAAGGAGCCGGTCCGCTGTCCCGATGCGGCGAAGGTCGGCACGGTGACCGCGAAGTCGCCATTGCTCGACGAGGAGATCACGGGCGGGGTCTACATTCGCTCGCAGAACTCGGGCGATCCGGAGTCCGGGGAGATGTTCCGGATCGCGCTGGTTCTGGAGAACGAGGAGCGTGGGATCTCGATCCGGCTCCCGGGCTCGATCCGGGCGAACAAGGACACCGGACGGCTGGAGACGACGTTCGACAACAACCCGGAGCTGCCGGTCTCCGACCTGAACCTGCAGTTCAAGGGCGGGCCGAACGCGCCGTTGGCGTCGCCGCCGACCTGTGGTGAGAAGACGGTCGACTCGCAGCTGACCTCGTGGGGTGGCCAGACGGTCACCCGCAAGAGCACGTTCCGGATCGATTGCACGCCGGGTCTTGGAGCTTTCTCCCCGTCCTTCAGTGCGGGCGCGGTCAACCCGATCGCCGGCGCTTCGTCGCCGTTCGCGCTCAAGATCGGCAAGCCGGACGGGAACGCGGACCTCAACGGTCTGCGGCTGGAGATGCCCGAAGGGCTGCTGGCCACGATCAAGGGCAACCTGGGTACGCGGGTCGGCACGGCGACGGTCGGGGCGGGCCCCGGCTCGAGCCCCTACTGGCTGCACGGGCCGGTGGTGCTGGAGGGGCCGTACGGCGATGCGCCGTATAGCCTGCGGGTGACGGTGCCGGCGAAGGCCGGACCGTTCGATCTCGGTGACGTGGTGGTGCGGCAGAAGATCTACGTGGATCCGCACGATGCGCACGTGACGATCGTGAGTGATCCGTTGCCGACGATCGTCAAGGGTGTTCCGGTTCGGTTGCAGAACCTGAACGTGGCGGTCGATAAGCCGGGGTTCATGCGCAACCCGACCTCGTGTGCGGAGAAGACGATCAGTGCCACCCTCGGTGCGGCCGGTGGCCAGACCGCGGCGGTTAGCTCGCGGTTCCAGGTCGGGGGCTGCAAGGATCTGCCGCTGAAGCCGCAGCTGACGCTGGCGATGACCGATCCGAAGGCGACCACGCAGAACAAGACCACGCCGTTCTCGGCAACGGTCACGCAGACCAGCGACGAGACGGCCCTGAAGAAGGTCGTCGTCACGATGCCGCCGACGCTCTCGCTGCTGGCGGATAACGCGCAGGCGCTGTGCAAGCCGGCGGAGGCGGCGGTGAAGAACTGCCCGAAGGGCTCGATTGTCGGAAAGGCATCGGCGACCACGCCGCTGCTGGACGAGCCGCTGACCGGCGACGTCTACTTCGTCGAGGGCACGCGAGTCACGGCGTCGGGCAAGGTGACGTCGGCGCTGCCGAAGCTGTGGGTGGCGTTGCGCGGGCCGATCGCCCTCGACCTGTGGGCGGACACGGACGTCAAGAACAACCGGCTGATCAACACGTTCGGGTTCGTGCCCGACGCGCCGATCGCCTCGTTCAAGCTCGACATCTTCGGCGGCAAGAACGGGATCCTGGCCGTCGCCCAGAAGGACGGCAAGGCGAACGTCTGCACCGGCGAGCAGGTCGCGGACGCGGTCTTCGACGGGCAGAACGGCAAGCAGGTCCGCCAGCGGACCCGGGTGACCACCCCGTGTGGCTTCGGGATCGTCTCGCAGCGGTTGTACTCGACGACGGTCAAGGTCCGGGTCGGTGGCCTCGGTCACGGGAAGCTGACCGTGTCCGGCAAGGGGATCAAGAAGACGACCCGCACGATCAAGTCGTCGACGGTGGCGACGGTGTCGGCGAAGCTCACGGGCTCCGGCAAGCGGTCCTACAAGGGCCGCAAGGCCCTGAAGCTCCGGGCGACGTTCACGCCGACGGCGCCCAGGGGTACCGCGACGAAGGGGAAGCCGCAGTCCCGTACGGTGACGGTCAAACGAGCCGCGGCCAAGCAGGCGAAGAAGGCCGCGAAGAAGTCCAGCAGCAAGAAGTAGTAGACCGACGGCTCATCGGGAGGGTCGGGCGATGCGGGAGTCCCGTCCCGCGCCCGGCCCTCCGATGGAGCCGTATCCAGCAGAGCAGAACGGTGGTGTGTGATGTCCCGGCGGAGTCGATCAGCGGACACGGAGCGGAGGGCGCGAATCGTGCAGGCGACGATCGACGTCGCCGCGACGGTGGGCTTCGCGGCGATGACGGTGTCCGACATCGCGGCCACCGCGCAGATCGGTCGGCGAACGTTCTCGTGGTACTTCCCCGACAAGCTGGCAGCGTTCGAGGTCGGCTACCTCCAGATCACCCAGGAGTTGCGCCTCGCGGTCCAGACCGCGTTCGACTCGGAGGCAACGCCGGTCGACCGGACGCGGGCATGCCTGGTCGCGGTCGCCGACTTCCTGGCCGAGGACCCGGCTCGCGCCGAAGTGCTGCTGGTCGAGGGGCACTCGGCCGGGCCGGCGATCGTCGAGATCCGGGCGGAGACCATGCGCCGCCTGGTCCAGTTGCTGGTCGAGACGACCAGCGAGCTCCCATCACCGGGTGGTGACCGACAGGTGGTGGCCGAGACCCTGGCCGGTGGGCTTCACGAGATCGCCTACTCCCGGACCCTGCGTGGTGAGGTCCACCTGCTGCCGATGCTCGCCCCCGAGCTGGTGCAGACGGTCCTTGCCGCGTATCTGGGATTGGAGGGAGCGCAAGCGGTGGTCGACGTCGACGGTGCGGCCGTGGCCGCGGGTGGTGAGCGTTGGCGGGAGGGCGAGGCGCCATGCGCAGACCGGGTGGAGTCGCACGACAGCAACGGGTAGCCGGCCGAGCGATGGTGGGCCGGTGCCATCGGTGGGTACAGGCATGAAACCGCCCGCGCGGCGGAGGGAATCCCTCAGTGGCGTGTGGACGCTCTACTATGGGACGCCAGGTCTCTCTATGTCCCGTCGTAGTCGCCACCCGGATAGCGATCGTCGTCGTC
>NZ_JBWDOG010000027.1:0-34903 GCF_056269115.1 Patulibacter ginsengiterrae | reverse complement strand
CCGGACACCGGGCCGGTGCGGGCCACGCCGACGCTGGAGGTCACGCTCGGGGTGCGCTTCCGCCCCGGTGCGGCCGCCGACGTGCTCGGAGCGCCGCCGGCCGCCCCGCTCACCGCCGCGCCCCCGACCCCGCCGCCGGCCGCTCGCCACCCGCGAGCCCGCCGCCCCGCGCCGCCGCCCCACACCGACCCCCCCCGCGTACACCGACCCGACATCCCTTCCTACGCATCCGTAGGATGCGGGAATGTCCTCACCGATCACCGTCATCGGCCGCACGGCGGTCATCACCGGAGCGGGCTCCGGCATCGGCCAGGCGCTCGCGCGTCGGCTGTCCGCCGCCGGCTGCCCGGTCGCGATCTGCGACTGGGACGACGACGGGCTGGCCGAGACGGTCGCCTCGCTCAGTGGGCCGGTGCTGCACCGCAAGCTCGACGTCCGCGACCGGCAGGCGCAGATGGCCTTCGCTGCGGACGTCGCGGAGTGGGCTCCGGCGCCGATCGGGCTCGTCGTCAACAACGCCGGGGTGACCGTCTCGCAGACCGTCGCCGACGCCTCGCCCGAGGACGACGAGTGGGTGATGGACGTCAACTTCTGGGGCGTCGTCCACGGCACCCGTGCCTTCCTGCCGATCTTCCAGCGTCAGGGCTTCGGGGCGATCGTCAACGTCTCGAGCATCTTCGGGATCATCGCCTGGCCGACGCAGAGCGCCTACAACGCGTCGAAGTTCGCCGTCCGCGGCTTCACCGAGTCGCTCCGTCACGAGCTGCACGGCACCGACGTCCGGGCGATCACCGTCCATCCGGGTGGCGTCAACACCCACATCGTCGACAACGCCCGCTTCCACGTCGACGACAAGGGCAACACCGACCACGGCGCCCTCCAGCGCGACTTCCGCAAGGTCGCCAAGACGTCGCCGGACAAGGCGGCGGAGATCATCCACCGCGGGATCGAGCGCGGTCGCGACCGGATCCTGATCGGCCCGGATGCGGTCGCCACCTCGCTGCTGGCCCGGATCGCTCCGGTCAGCTATTTCAACGTGATCCGCCGCCTGGAGCCGCTGTTGCGGCGGTGAGTCGATGACCCGCGCGGAGCACCCGGCGGACGGCCCCGGAGCCCCGCTCCGGGGCCGGTCCCCGAAACGTTTGGCCAAGGACCGGCGTTCCGTCCGCCGAGGGCTGGAATGATGGGGAGGATGCGGCGTGTCCTCCTGAGCGGCTCGGTCTTCGCAGCACTTGCTGCGCTGTCTGTCGTCGAGGCCGCAGCGGCGGTGGCGGCCGAGCCGCCAACGCGGATCCCGATCACCGGAACGGTCCGTGACTTCCGCGGCTACGACCTCCCGGCCCTGCCCCAGTCGGGACTGCCGCGCGGGCACATCGACTTCGAGAACAGCGGCGGCAGCGAGAAGGGGATCGTCGAGAGCCAGCTCGGCCCCGACAGGCTGCCGGTCTACGCGAAGAACGGGCGGCCCTCGGCGTCGACCCACGGCCAGGCCGCGTTCGACCAGTGGTACCGCGACACCCCGGGGGTCAACCTCGACTTCCCGCTGAACCTCGGCCTGGGACTCCGGGGCGACGGGCGCTACGCGTTCACGATCCCGAGCTTCTTCCCGCTCGACGCGGCGGGCTTCGTGGCGCTCGGGCAGGAGCCGACGCGCAACGACGGTGGCGGGACGCCGCGCAACTTCTCCTTCACCACCGAGCTCCACAGCGACGTCACCTACCGCAGCGGCGGCCGGATCGACCTGCTCGGCGACGACGACATCTGGGTCTTCGTCGACGGTCGGCTGGCCCTCGACCTGGGCGGCACCCACGGCGCCGCGGCCGGCACGGTCGTGCTCGACGAGCTCGGACTGACGGAGGGGCGGACGTACGCGCTCGACATCTTCCAGGCCGAGCGGCACACGACCGGCTCCTCGTACCAGCTGACCGTGCCGCGGCTGGGGATCGTCCCCGGCCAGCCGTCGATCCCGACCGCGGCCGCGGTCGGCGACACGCTCACCTGCGCGACCGGCACCTGGCCCGAGGGGATCAAGCTGAGCTTCACCTGGTTCCGCGGGGACACCGAGATCCTCGGCGGAACCGCGGCCGAGCACCGGGTCGCCGCGATCGACGCCGGACGGCGGCTGACCTGTCGCGTGAGTGGGAGCGGGCCGCGGACGACGACGGCGGCGGACTCCGCTGGCGTCGTGGTGGCGGTGCCGCCGGTGACGCCCGAGCCGCCGGTCGACCCGCCGCTTCCGCCGCCGCCGACCCCGCCGGTCGTCGATCCGCCCCCGGTGCCGCCGAAGGTCACCCCGCCCGTGGAGCCCTCGCCGCTGGAGGCGTACCGCTGCCTCCGTCGCGAGCGCTTCAACCTCAGCCTGCGCGATACGCGCCGTCGGGTCCTGCGCTCGGCGACGATCCACGTCGGCGGCAGCCGGGGCACGGCGCGCCGCAACGGCCGCCGCGCCTTCACGGCGACCGTCGACCTGCGGCGGCGTCCGGCCGGCCTCTACACCGTCAAGACCCGCGTCGTCAGCCGCAGCGGGGCCGTCACCCGCAAGACGATCCGCTACCGCGTCTGCCGCTAGCCGGCGCGCTCCCTCAGTCCCCGGCCGGCCCGACGAGCGGCGGTACGGCGCCGTCGCGGCGGACGGCTCGCAGCACCCGGTAGGTCACGATCGCGGCGATGCTGCCGAGGGCGATCCCGGCGAAGCTGTAGTCGCCCCAGTTGAGCGTGTAGTTGCCCGCCCCGACGATCAGGGCGATCGCGGCGGTGATCAGGTTGACGGGGTCGCGGAAGTCGACCTTGGCGTCGATCCAGACCTGCGCACCGAGCACGGCGATCAGGCCGAAGAGGACGGTCACCGCCCCGCCGAGCACGCCGATCGGGATCGCGGCGATGACCGCCCCGAACTTCGGCAGCAGGCCGAGGGCGATCGCGAACAGGCCGGCGATCACGTAGGCGAGCGTCGAGTAGACGCGGGTCAGGCCCATCACGCCGATGTTCTCGCCGTAGGTCGTCGTCGCCGAGCCGCCGAACATGCCGGAGACGGTGGTGGCGAGGCCGTCGCCCATGAACGAGCGGCCGATGTCGCCGTCGAGGTCGCGCTCGGTCATCACGCCGACGGTCTTGACGTGGCCGGCGTTCTCGGCCAGCAGGACGAGCAGCACCGCCGGCACGATCAGCAGGATCGCGTGCCACTCGAAGGTCGGGGTGGCGAAGTCCGGCAGCCCGATCCAGGCGGCGTCGTGGACGCCGGACCAGTCGACGTGGCCGGTGAGCGCGGCGAAGACGTAGCCGACCGTGACGCCGAGGAAGACCGAGAGGCTGGAGACGAAGCCCTTGAGGGCGACGCCGATCAGGACCACGGCGACCAGGGTCACGATCGCGATCCCGGCCTGCTGGGAGAACTGGTCCTTGGCCACGGGGGCGAGGTTGAGGCCGATCAAGGCGACGATCGCGCCGGTCACGACCGGCGGCAGCAGCCACTCGATCGGCTTCGGCCCGACCCGGTCGATGATCAGGCCGACGAGGAAGACGGCGACGCCGGCGACGACGATCCCGCCGAGCGCCGCGGAGATTCCGCCGTCCGCCTTGGCCGCGATCACCGGCGCGATGAAGGCGAAGCTCGACCCGGTGTAGGACGGGATCCGGTTGCGGGTGACGACCACGAAGATCAACGTCCCGATGCCCGAGAACAGGATCGTGGTCGAGACCGGGAAGCCGGTCAGGACGGGGACCAGGGCGCACGACCCGAACATCGCCAGCACGTGCTGGAGCCCGAGCCCGAGCATGTTCGGCGTGCGTAGCCGCTCGTCGGGGCGGACGACCCGCCCGGGTTGGACCGAGCGTCCGTCCCCGTGCAGCTTCCAGGTCCTGTGCAGCAACGATCCGGCCATGGGGTACTCCTCGGGTCCGACGACGATGGGGGGCGGCGGGAATCCTGACGGCTGCGCGCGCCGGAGCGCGGCCCGCTCCGGGCTCAGGCGCTGACCCGCCGGTGGGGCTGGCCGGTGACGGCGGCGATCTCGGCGAAATGCCCGTCGGCGTGCAGCAACGGCAGCCCGGCACGCTCGGCGCAGGCGGCGATCAGCAGATCTGCCGCTGGAACCGAGCGGTGGCGGCCGCCGTCTCGCTCGGCGAGCAGCGCGACGACCTCCTCGGCGCGGTCGCTGATCACGGCGTCGAGCGGGACCCGCGGCGACGCGGCGAGGACGTCGCGCCAGGCCCGGAGCACGCGCGGGTTCGGGGCGCCGGTCAGCAGCTCGATGGCGACCGGCGGGCAGACGGCCACGTCGCCGTCCTCGACCGCGGCGAAGAACCGCTGGTCCCGCTGCCGGAAGGCGACGATCCAGACGGAGGTGTCCGCGAGCTGCCTCACGGGCGCTCGTCGGTCCGTCCGCGCAGGCGGCGGAGGTCGTCGAGCGTGAGGTCGAGCTCGAGCTCGCGGACCCCGCGGCGTGCCTCCCGGGCGTTGACCTCGTCGAGCGCGCGCCGGACGGTCTCGGCGGCGGTCGTCGTACCGAGCGCCCGCTGGGCAGCTGCGACCACGTCCGGGTCGAGGAAGAGCGAGGTCCGGTGCATCTTGGCCATGGTATGCCTCAAATCGTCACGAGTGGCATACCTAGTGTGCCGATTCCGTGCCGGTTCGGCAACGATTCGGAGCGGCCCGGCGGGGTGAGACAGGCCGCTCCAGCGCCGAAGGCGTTCTCGTCGAGGTTGACCACCGTAGTGGTGGCAAAGCTCGGCCAGAACGGCCCGCACCGGCTCCCGTGAGCCCGCGTCGGCCCCCGTGGGTCCGCGCCCAACCCCACTCAGGCGCCGGCCGCGGCCTTTGCGCGGGTCGGCTCGGGAGAGTCCACCGCGGCGCGCCGGGTGAAGACGACCCAGGCGGCCAGGCCGACCAGCGCGACCACGATCCCGAGCCCGCAGGCGGCGTGCCAGCCGCCGGCGCTGTAGGCCAGCGACGAGCCGATCGAGCCGGAGACCGCACCCCCGAAGTAGGCGACCATGTAGGCGGTCGTGATCCGGCTGCGCGCGTCGGGGCGGAGCGCGTAGATCGTGCTCTGATTGGCGATCTGGATCGCCTGGACCGCGAAGTCGAGGATCACGATCCCCACGAGCAGGGCCACCAGCGACGAGCCGCCGAGGTCGAGCAGGAGCCAGCTGATCGGCAACGCGACGAGGCCGATCGTGGAGGCCAGCCGCCCGCGGCCGCGGTCGGCGAGCCGTCCGGCGATCGGGGCCATCAGCGCTCCCGCGAGCCCGGCCAGGCCGAACAGGCCGATCACGCCGTCGCCGTAGTGGTAGGGGGCGCCGCCGAGCAGGAAGGCGGCCGACGTCCAGAGCACGCTGAACCCGGCCATGGCGGTCGCCCCGAGCAGCATCCGCTCGCGCAGCACGCGCTCCTCGCCGATCAGGTGCAGGACCGAGCGCAGCAGCACCGGGTAGCGCACGTTCGTGGTCGGGGCGACGACCGGCAGCGACCGCTGGAGGACCGCCGCCAGGGCGAGCAGGGCGACCGCCGCCACGGCGAAGACGAACCGCCAGCCGCCGATCTCGGCGAGCAGGCCGCTGAGCGTGCGGGCGAGCAGGATCCCGATCAGGAGCCCGCTCATCACGGTCCCGACGACCGCGCCACGCTCGTCGTCGGCGGCCAGCGCGGAGGCCAGCGGGACGACGATCTGGGCGACGGCGGAGGCGACGCCGACCACGAGCAGGGCGGCGGCCAGCACGGCGAAGCTCGGGGCGATCGCGCTGGCCAGCTGCCCGATCGCGGCCAGCACCAGCAGTCCGACGATCAGTCGCCGGCGCTCGAGCAGGTCGCCGAGCGGGACGAGCAGGGCCAGCCCGAGCACGTAGCCGACCTGGCTGGCGGTGACGAGCAGGCCGGCGGTGCCCTCGCTGACCCCGAGCGCCGTCGCGATCGTGTTCAGCAGCGGCTGGGCGTAGTAGAGGTTCGCGACCGCGGTTCCGCAGGTGACGGCCAGCAGCAGGACGAGGCGCCGGTCGATCCGATGGGTTGGACGCGACGGCACCGATCCATAGTTGCAGCCCGCGAGCAACTACCTGTGTGCATGTGGTCGCAGAGCGGACCTTCGCGGGGTCGCGCCGCGGGATCAGGTCACGCCGAGCGCGCGGAAGCCGCTGTCCAACAGCGCGGCCGCCTGCTTGCCCATGTCCGGCGAGTGCAGCAGCACGACCACCAGCCGGTGGCCGCCGCGCTCGGCCGCCCCGACGAAGGTCTTGCCCGCGGCGTCGGTGTAGCCGGTCTTGAGGCCGAGCGTGCCCGGGTACCCGTCGCGCAGCAGCGGGTTGTGGTTGTGCAGGTAGAGCTTGCCGCCCTTGATCGGGAACGGCCGGACCGCGTCGCGGGTGCGGACGATCTTGGCCAGCCGCGGCTGGTCGAGCACGGCCCGCGCGAGGATCGCCAGGTCGTGTGGGCAGGAGCGGTTGCTCGCCTGTCGCTGGAACTTGACCTCCTCGAACCCGTTCGGCGATCCGAACCGGGTGCAGCTGAGGCCGAGCGCCCGCGCCTGCGCGTTCATCATCGCCACGAACCGCGGAACGCTGCCACCGACCCGCTCGGCGAGCGCGATCGCGGCGTCGTTGCCCGACGGCAGCAGCAGCCCGTAGAGCAGCGTCTCGAGCTGGACCTTCTCGTACAGCGGCAGCAGCCCGACCCGCGAGCCCTCGGCGGCGACGGCGGCGCGGCTGATCCGGACCCGCTCCGACGGGGTGCTGTGGCCGTCGACCACGAGCGCGGTCATCAGCTTGGTGACGCTGGCGATCGGCAGGTCGCGGTGGGCCGCGCGCGACCAGAGGATCGCGCCGCTGTCGAGGTCGGCCACCATCCCGGCGCGCGGCGGCTTGCGGACGGCCTTGGGCAGCTTCGACAGCGGGTCGCTCAGGGGAGCGACGCCGGCGCTGGTCGCGGTCCGGAGCTTCAGGGGCACGGCCAGCGGCGCCACCGGCGGCGGGCCGTTCTCGGCCTGCAGCGGCATCGCGGCGGGCCGGGGGGTCGCTCCGTCCGCGTCGCCGAGGCCGGGGGTGCTGACGGCGACGCCGGCCCCGCAGCCGGACGCGAACGCGCCGAGCAGGACCGCGCTCGCGAGTAGGGCCACGCGCCTCACGGACAGACAGGATGCAGCATCGAGCGGATCTCCACGCCACTGCACCACCGCGACCACCGTCCGGGCGCGTGGCCCGGCGGTGGCTCGTGGGGGCAGGAGGCGCAGCGGCGGGTGGAGGTCAGCGGTCGAGGCGGAAGACGCCGACCAGCCGCTGGAGCTCGTCGGCGGTGCCGGCCAACTCCTGCGCCGACGCGGCGATCTGCTGGGTCGACGCGCTGGTCTGCTCGGTCGAGGCGGAGACCTCCTCGGCCGACGCCGACGACTCCTCGGCGACCGCAGCGACGCCGGCGATCTCCTCGGTGGCGCGTCCGGTCTCCTCCGAGACGCGGGCCGTCGCGACCGCGATCTCCTCGGCACGGGCGTTGACCTCGCCGACGGCCGCGTCGATCCGCTCGAAGGCGGCGCGGGTCTGGGCGACCGTGGCGACGCCGTCGTTGGCGCGCTCGACGCTCTGTGCGATCACCCCGGCGACGCGGCCGGTGTCGCCCTGGATCTCGTCGATCAGCCCGGAGATCTCCGACGCGGCGCCCTGCGAGCCCTCGGCGAGCTTGCGGACCTCCTCGGCGACGACCGCGAACCCGCGGCCCTGCTCACCGGCACGGGCGGCCTCGATCGCGGCGTTCAGCGCCAGCAGGTTCGTCTGCTGGGCGATCCCGGTGATCGTGTCGACGATCCCGCCGATCTGCTCGGACTTGGCCGAGAGCGCGGTCATCGCCTCGCCGACCTCCTGCGAGGACCCGGCGACGAGCCGCATCGCGTCGGTCGCCTCGTGCGCGGCCTTGACGCCCTCGCCGGCGATCTCGCGGGCGTTGCCGGCGGCGGCCGCGGTCTGCTGGGCGGCGGTCTCGCCGTTGGCGGCGGCCTCGGCGGCCTGCTCGACGGCGGCGCGGGTCTGCTCGACCATCTGCACCTGCCGCTCGGCCCCGCGAGCGACGTCGCCGGTCGCGGCGGCGATCTCCTCGACCGCCCGCCCGGCCTCGCTCGACGCGGTCGCCATCTGGCCGGAGGCGGCCGAGACGCTGGCGGCGGAGGCCGTGACCCGGCCGACGATGTCGTGGAGGTCGACCGACAGCTTGCGGAAGGCGTGGCCGAGCAGGTCGCGCTCGGAGCGCGGCTCGACCTCGACCGTGAGGTCGCCGTCGGCGATCCGCTCCGCTGCGGTCGCCTTCTCGCGGAGGTACTCGACCATCCGCTCGAAGGCCTTGCCCATCCGGCCGATCTCGTCGTCCGAGCTGACGTCGAGGTGCACGTCGACGTCACCGTCGGCGACCTGCTCGGCGGCCTCGGTCATGGCGGCGATCGGCCGCACGATCTTGCGGGCGAGCGCGATCACGGCGACGCCGATCAGCAGCAGCAGCACGAGGCCCGAGACCAGGAGCGCGTTGCGGAGGCGGTCGACCGGCGCCAGCACCTCGGACATCGGGGTCGAGGTGATGAAGCTCCAGTTGCCGGTCGGGACCGGCGACCAGGTCAGCATCACGTCCTCGCCGCTGAACGGATCGGTCGTCTCCGCCTGGCCCCAGCGCCCGGCGGCGACGTCCTTCTCGAGCCGCCGCAGGACCGCGCTGTCCTTGCTCTCGGCGAGCTTGCCGAGGGTGCTGCGTCCGATCAGCTGCTTGTTCGGGGCGGAGACGAACAGGCCCTTGCGGCTGACCAGCATGCCGTAGCCGGACTCCAGCAGCCGGACCTTCGCGATCGAGCCGTCGAGCGAGGCGAGCGAGCGGTCGACGGTGGTCGCGCCGATGAACTTGCCGCTGCGGAGGATCGGCGAGGCGTAGCTGGTCAGGAGGACCTTGCCGTCGGTGTCGAGGTACGGCTCGATCACCGCGTCGCGGCGGGTGTCGCGGGGGACGTTCCAGTAGGCGCCGTCGCCGAAGCTGCCGCCGGCCACGACCTCGAGCGCCAGCTTGTCGTCGCGCCGGCTCCAGAACGGGCCGAACTGGCCCTTGTCGTCGCTGCCCGGCTCGCCGCGGTGCTTGCTGTCGGCGCCGTCGAAGGCGTTCGGCTCGAACCCGGCCCAGGCGCCGACGAGCTGCCCGTTGCGCGCGATCGTCTCGCGGACGATCGCGATCGCCTGCTTGCGGTCACCGCCGGTGTAGCCGGCCATCGTCGTCGCGAGCTGCCGTGAGGTCGCCAGGTTGCGGGCGACCTGGGCCTCGACGTTCATCGCCTCGGCCTGGGTGGTCCGGTTGATCTCGGCGAACCGGGCCGTGCGCTCTTGACTGGTGGCCTGCACGATCGCCAGGATCGTCAGGGCCGCGATCGCCAGCACGATCGGGGGCAGCAGCAGGACGAGCATCCTGGTGCGCAGGGAACGGAACTGCAAGCTCTTCATGGAGGAAAGGGGACTCCGGCGACACACGGTCGCGGGTCGGGGACGGACGGGGAACGCCGGTGTGATCGGCAGATCAGTCTCGATCTGGAGCCACCTCGTGACCTATCGTTCGTTCGGTTTTCGTGTGGACGGAGTCGACCGGCCGATCGGCTCGCCTTCGCCGCCGTCGGCACGAGCCGCGACGACGGTCCGGCGGCGCTCCGTCCGCACTGGCGCTCCCGGGGTGTCGACCGCCAGCGCGGCGGAGCGGGCGCGGCAGGCCGCGCTGGCGACGCCGGCCTCACCGGCCGATGCGGCGGCCTGAGCGGGGCCCCGATCGACCCGCTCGGCCGGTCGCCACGGGGACCGTCCGTCCGCGAAGCCCGAACGTGGCCGGCGTCCTGCAATCCTGGTCGGAAGCACAACCCCTGGGCAGCGTGTCCGGCGGACCGGTGACGGCCCGCGGTGACGGTGCTCGTCCCGATCGAGAGATGGCCATGCCGCCCGAGACCCCCTCCGCAGCCTCCACCACCGCCGACGCCGAGCGGGCTGCGGCGGCCAAGGTCGAGGGCACGCTGCGGGCGGTCGTCGAGCGGCTGGCGCCGCTGGAGCGACGGGCCGGCTCGCCCGCCGAGCGGGAGGCGGCCGAGTGGATCGCCGAGCGCCTGACGACCGCGGGCGCCCCGGCCCGGGTCGAGGACACGACCTTCCACGACGGCTACGCGCCGCTGATCTCGAAGCTCGCGGCGCTCGGCGCGGTCGCCGGCCTCGCCGGCCTGACCCGTCGCGGTCGCCCGCTGGCGATCGCCGGGGGCGTGCTCGCCGCCGCGGCGATCGCCGACGACGTCTCCAACGGCAAGCGCTGGCTGCGGCGGGCGACCTCGCCGGCCGCGCCGACCTGGAACGTCGTCGCCGAGGCCGGCGATCCGAACGGTTCGCGCACGATCGTCCTGCTCGCCCACCACGACGCCGCCCCGACCGGTGCCGTCTTCGACCAGAGCTTCCAGCGCTGGATCCTGAAGGTCGTCCCCGGCGTCTTCGAGCGGATCGACACCGCGCTGCCGCTCTGGTGGCCGGTCGTCGGCGCGCCGACGATGGTCGCGCTCGGGGCCGGGTTCCGGCGCCGCTCGCTGACGCTGGCCGGGCTCGGCCTCAGCGCGCTCAGCGCCGTCACCTTCGGCGACATCGCCCGCAGCCCGGTCGTCCCCGGCGCCAACGACAACCTCAGCGCGGTCGCCGCGCTGGTCGGGGTCGCCGAGCGGTTGCGCGACGAGCCGGTCGAGGGGATCCGCGTCCTGCTCGTCTCGTGCGGGGCGGAGGAGGTCATCCAGGGCGGGATCTACGGCTTCGCCGAGCGCTACTTCCCCCAGCTCGACCACGAGCGGACCTGGTTCCTCAACCTCGACTCGATCGGCTCGCCCGAGCTGGTGATGATCGAGGGCGAGGGGCCGATCGTGATGGAGGACTACCACTGGCGCAGCTTCCGGGACCTGATCGCGCGGGTCGCCGCGCGCGAGGGGATCGCCCTGCGGCGGGGGATGCGCGCGCGCTCGAGCACCGACGCGGTGATCCCCAACCGGGCGGGCTACCCGACGGCGACCCTGGTCTCGTTCGACCGCTCGAAGGCGATGACGAACTACCACCTCAGCAGCGACACGCCCGAGAACCTCGACTACGCCACGATCCGCCGGGCGGTCGCGCTGGCCGCCGCGGTCGTGCGTGAGCTGACCGGCGACGCGGCGGCGACCGGCGTCCACAGCAGCCGCTGAGGGACGGGCGTGCGCACGCTGATCTTCAGCGCCGACATCGGCGAGGGCCACGAGCTGCCCGCGCGGATGGTCGCCGACGGCATCCGTGAGCTGGTGCCCGGCGCCGAGGTCACGATCGTCGACACCCTCCAGGTCGCGGGCGCGGCGACCCGGATGCTCGTCCGCGAGGGCTCGGAGATGATCCTCGGCCAGCTGCCGGCGCTCTACGACGTCCAGTACGCACTGGCGATGAACCCGCCGCTGCGGGTGGTCGGGACGACGCTGGCCCCGGTGATCGCCGGTCGCGGGCTGCGACGGACGGTCGCCGAGCACCGTCCGGACGTGATCGTCTCCACCTACCCGCTCGCCACGCACGTGCTCGGGGTGCTGCGGCGGCTGCGGCGGATGCCGGTCCCCGTGGTCTCGGCGATCACCGACCTCGCCGCGCTCCGCTACTGGGCCCACCCCGGCTGCGACCTGCACCTGCTGACCCAGGAGGAGTCGGTCGCCGAGGTCCGCGCGATCGCCGGCCCCGACGCCCGGACGGAGAGCGTCCGGGGCCTCACCGATCCCGGCTTCGACCGTCCCGTCGACCCGGCGGCGGCGCGAGCCTCGCTCGGGCTGCCGGCGGACGGGCCGGTCGTGCTCGTGTCCGGGGGCGGCTGGGGGATCGGCGACCTGCGCGGCGCCGTCGCGACCGTGGTCGAGGCGATCCCGGCGGCGACGGTCGTCTGCCTCTGCGGCCGCAACGAGGAGGTCCTCGCCGCGGTCACCGGCGCGTTCGGGGACGATCCCCGCGTCCGGCCGCTGGGCTTCACCGAGCGGATGTCCGACCTGATGGCGGCGGCCGACGTGCTCGTGCACTCGACCGCCGGCCTGACTGCGCTCGAGGCGCTGATCCGGGGGACGCGGGTCGTCTCCTACGGCTGGGGCGTCGGCCACATCCGCGTCAACAACGCGGCCTTCGAGCGGTTCGGACTGGCGCGGGTGGCGACCGATCGCCGGGCCCTGGCGGAGGCGGTCCGCGGGGCGCTGGCCGACGGGCCGGTCGCCGACTTCGGCTACGGCGCGCGGCGCTCGGCAGCCGAGTTGATCGTCGAGCTCGCGGCGGGATCGGTCGCGGCGCGGGCCGCGTCGCCGCTGCCGGTCGCGGCCGCCTGAGCGGGGTCGGTCGCTCCGCGGCGGGCGCCGTCCCCGGTCACGGTCTCGTCCGGGCGCTCACGGCCGTCGGCGCCGGTCGGCCCGGCCGGCCCCTCGGGGTGCTCGATCGCGAGCACGGCGTGCGAGCGTCCGAGGCCGACGCCCCCGGCCAGCACCAGCAGCAGGGCGAGCACGACGACGATCCCGCCACCCGGCGTGTCACCCCAGCTCTCGTGCAGCAGGACCGGGGCGACGGCGACCGGGATCGCGGTCTCGAGCACGAACATCGGCGGGGCCACGCGGGTCGCGGGGAACCGCTGGAGGGCGGTCATGTCGACGAGGAAGCCGGTCCCGGCGGCGGCCGCGGTCGCCGCGGCCCAGGCGAGGGCGGCGAGCGGCCGGCCGTGCTCGAGCTCGGTCACGACCAGCTTGCCGGTCAGCGCCGAGAGCGCGAAGGCGGAGCCGGCCGAGGCGATCAGCAGCCAGGCGCCGGACCGGGCCTGCCCGCGCACGAAGGGGGCGACGATCACCACGACCAGGACCGCCGAGATCACGATCAGCCGGGTCCGGTCGGGCAGCGCGTCGGTCCGCTCGGGGGCGACCACGGCCAGCACGGCGACTCCGACCATCACGCAGCCGGCGGCGATCCACGAGGCGCGCGGCACGTGCTCGCCGAGGATCCGCGAGCCGAGCACCAGCAGCAGGACCAGCCCGAGCGCGAGCGTCGGCTGGACGAGCGTGATCGGGGCGAGCGCGAAGGCGGCGAGCTGGAGCGGCCAGCCGAGCGTGGCGATCGCCGTGCCCAACAGCCACTTCGGGCGCCGGACCAGGCGGGTGATCAGCGACGGGCGCAGGCCGTGCTCGTCGTCGACCGCCTGGGCCTCCGTCGCCTGCAGGACGACCGCGCCGTCGAAGCAGGCGGCGGCGGCCGCCGCGAACAGCAGCCCGAGCAGGACGTCGGACGAGGGCACCACCGCAGCATGTCGCACCGCCCGGCGCCCCGCCATCGTGGCCTGGCGAGGCCCCGGGCGTGCGACGATCCCGGGGTGCGCGCCGTCCCCGCCCTCGTCGCCTCCACGGCCGTGGTCACCGCCGGCGTCGGCTGGTCGCTGCCGGCGCTCGCCCCGCTGCTGCCGCCGCTGGCCGGGGCGCTCGGCCTGACCCGGCGGCTGCCGCTGGCCGGGGCGGTCGCGGTGACCTTCGACGACGGCCCCCACCCGCAGGGGACCCCGGCCGTGCTCGAGGCGCTGCGCGAGCACGGCGCCACGGCGACCTTCTTCTGCGTCGGCGAGCAGGTCCGGCGGACCGGTGGCCTGCTGGCCGAGATCGTCGCCGCCGGGCACCGGGTCGCGATCCACGGCGACCGCCACCGGCTGCTGCTGCGGCGGACGCCGGGCGCGGTCCGCGACGACCTCGACCGCGCGCACGCGACGATCGCCGCGATCGCCGGCGACGCGCTGCTGCCGGTCCACCGCGCGCCCTACGGGATCTACGCGCCGACGACCCCCGGCGAGTTGGCCCGGCGCGGCTGGCGGCCGCTGCTGTGGAGTCGCTGGGGCCACGACTGGCGGGCCGACGCGACCGCGACGAGCATCGCCGACGAGGTCGCCCGCGACCTCACCGCCGGCGACGTGCTGCTGCTCCACGACGCCGACGACTACAGCGATCCGGACTCGTGGCGGGCGACCGCTTCGGCGCTGCCGACGGTCCTCGAGCGGATCGCGGCGGCCGGCCTGACGACGGCTCCGGTCCCGGCGCGCTGGTAGCCCGCGCCCCTCCGACCCGGGTTCCCGACCTCGAAAACGGTGCGCCGTACACGCGATTTGGATACCCGGGAACCGGATCGGGTTTGCTACTATCGATCGCGGTCAAGAGTGCCAGCGACAAGCCCCGGCTCGCTGGCCGGCAACCCTCCACCGCGGTGGGGTGCCCCGGGTGAAGACCAGGCCGCGCAGGCCCTCACAGGGTCCTGCGCCTGCAAGCGCGGACCCGTCGAGCGGGTCCCGACCCACGGAGACCCCCATGAGCACCATCGACAGGCCCGTCCTGGACCCCGCCTGCGCCGAGCAGCCGCTGACCCCCGTGATCGGCGGCGACCTGCGCGTCCCATTGCTCGACGGCAGCACCGTCCGCTACGCCAACCTCGACTACGGCGCGACCGCTCCCGCCCTGCCCGCCGTGGCCGATCGCGTGGCCTGCGTCCTGCCCTTCAGCGGCAGCGTCCACCGCGGCGCCGGTCTGCCGTCGCAGATCTCCAGCAACCTCTACGAGCAGGCGCGGGCCACGGTCGGCGCGGCGCTCGGCGCCCGCACCGACGACCACGTCATCTTCACCCGCAACACGACCGACGCCACCAACCTGCTCGCGGGCTGCGTGCCGGCCGACGCGGGCGACGTCGTCACCCTCGACGTCGAGCACCACGCGAACCTGCTGCCGTGGCAGCGGACGGCCGGCGGCCACCGCTGCGTCGCCCACGCCGAGACGATCGAGGAGACCCTGCTGCGGCTCGAGCAGGCGCTGGCCGACCGGCCGACCGCGCTGGTCGCGATCACCGGCGCGTCGAACGTGACCGGCGAGCTGCTGCCGATCGAGCGGATCGTCACGCTGGCCCGGACCCACGGCGCCCGCACCTTCGTCGACGCGGCCCAGCTGGCGCCGCACCGCTCGGTCGCGATCGCCGCGCTCGGCGTCGACTACCTGGCGGTCTCCGGGCACAAGCTCTACGCCCCCTACGGGGTCGGCGTGCTCGTCGGTCGCGGCGACTGGCTGGACGCGGGCGAGCCGTACCTGGCGGGTGGCGGGGCGGTCCGCGAGGTGACCGTCGACGCGGTCAGCTGGACCGACGGGCCGCGCCGGCACGAGGCCGGCACCCCGAACCTGTCCGGCGCGGTCGCGCTCGCCGCCGCCTTCGAGACGATCGACGGGCTCGTCGGCACGGCCGGCGTGGACCCGCGCGAGGCCCACGAGCGGGCGCTGCGGGAGCGGGTCCTGGAGGGGATCGCCGGGCTGTCGGCGATCACCCCGCTGCGGATCTGGAGCGACAGCGCCGACGCGGTCGGCGTGGTCGCGCTGACCGTCGACGGCTACGCCCCCGGCCACGTCGGCGCCTACCTCTCGGCCGAGCACGGGATCGGCGTCCGCGACGGTCGCTTCTGCGCCCACCCGCTGCTGGAGCGGTTCGGCCTGCCGGAGGGCGCGCTGCGGGCCAGCTTCGGCCTCGGCTCGCAGCTGGAGAACGCCGACCGCCTGGTCGCGGCGCTCACCGAGCTGGTCGACGCGGGCCCGCGCCACCGCTACGTCGAGGGGCCGACCGGCTGGGCCCCGGAGCACGACACCCGCGACCAGGTCGCGTGGGCCGGCTCCGGGCTGCAGTCGGCGGCGCTGGTCGCGCCGTCGCCCTGCGGCGCCGGCTGAGCGGCCGGCTCCGCCGCCCCGGGTGGTCGGGGCGGCGTTCAGCCCTCGACGACCGGGTTCGGCTGCCGGGCCTGGTCGGCCTGGTGCCACTCGAGGTAGCGGGCGACGCCGTCGGCGAACCCGGTAGTCGCCGTCCAGCCCAGCTCCTGCTCGGCCCGGCGGTGGTCGACGACGGCACCCTTGAAGTCGCCGGGGCGGCCTTCGACGTGCACGATGTCGACGTCGCCGAGCAGGTCGCGGACGACCTCGGCGATCTCCAGGATCGTCGTCTCCTCGACCCCGACCAGGTTGTAGACGCGGTCGGCGGCCTGCGGCAGCAGCCCGGCGACGCAGCCGTCGGCGAGGTCCTCGACGTAGACGAACCGGCGGGTCTGGTCGCCCTTGCCGGCGATCGTCAGCGGATCGCCCGCCAGCGCCTTGCGCACGAACTGCGGGACGACCGCGGCCGGGCGGGCACGCGGGCCGTAGGGGATCCCGAACCGCAGGATCGTCGTCGTCACCCCGAACAGCTCGGAGTACGAGCGGCAGTACATCTCGCCGGCGATCTTGGTCGCGGTGTAGAGGTGCTTGGGCAGCCCGAGCGGGCTGTCCTCGTCGACCTGCTCGGCGGCGCAGCCGTCGTAGACCCAGATCGTCGAGGCGTAGACGACGCGGTCGACGCCGGCCTCGCGCGCGGCCTGGAGCACGTTCAGCGTGCCCCGCGAGTTGACGCGCTCGGCGAAGACCGGGTCGACCGCGACCTGGCCGACGTCGGCGACGGCCGCCAGGTGCAGGACGGCGTCGCAGCCGTCCATCGCGGCAGTCAGCGCGGCGAGGTCGTCGAGCTCCCCGAGGTAGGTGTCGACGGAGCCCTCGGCGTGGAACGGCGACGGGACCATGTCGAAGATCCGGGGGGTCATCCCCGCGGCGATCAGCTTGTCGACGACGTGGGATCCGATGAAGCCGGAGCCACCGGTGACGAGGACCTTGTTCATCGGGACAGCTCCTGGACGTTCTGGTTCTGGGGGACGACTTCGGGGCGGTAGTAGATCGGCACGCACCAGTGGTGCTCGCCGACCCAGTCGCTGTTCGGGAGGTCGACCGTGTGGCCGAGGATCCGGTGGCACGGCTGGTCGTAGACCTTGCCCGTCGACTTCTCGATCGGGTCGAAGACGATGTACTTGTAGAGCCCGGAGACCATCCCGTCGGGCAGCTCGAGCCGGCCCGGGTGGAGCGGGTCGAGGTACTCGCGGGCGGCGGCGTTCTTGCCGGCGACGATCTCGTCGAGCCGCTCGGTCTGGGTCAGCGCGATCGCGGCGGTGAACTCGCTCATCCGGAAGTTCAAGCCCTCGACCTGGTGCTCGGGCTTGCCGTAGTTGCGGAAGGCCCGTGCGAACTCGAGCAGCTCGGGATGACGGGAGACGAGCACGCCGCCCTCGCCGGTCGAGACGGTCTTGGTCGCGTAGAACGAGCTGACGCCGGCGTCGCCCCAGGTGCCCGGCGCCTTGCCGTTCCAGGTCGCGCCGTGGGCGTGCGCGCAGTCCTCGATCAGGAAGATCCCCTCGGCCTCGCAGAGGGCGGCGATCCGCTCGATGTCGAAGGCGATGTGCCCGCCGATGTGGACGACGAACGCCGCCTTCGGCTTGTGCTGCGCGACCTTGCGCTCGAAGTCCTCGAACGAGAGGCAGAGGTCCTCGCGGTTGCAGTCGACGAACTCGACCGTCGCCCCGAGGTGGAGCGCGGCCAGCGGCGTTGCCATGAACGTGTTCGAGGGGCAGAGGACCGTGTCCCCGGGGCCGACGCCGGCGTAGCGGAGCGCGGCGAGTGCACCGCCGCTCCAGCTGCCGGTCGCGACGGCGCCCGCGGCCCCCGGGTGCTTGGCGGCCCAGGCCTCCTCGAAGCGCCGGTTGAGGTCGCCCTCCGCCCAGCGGTTGGAGTCGATCACCTCGTCCCAGAGCTGATGGAGTCGGGCCCGGTCGCGTGGGTCGAACCCGATCGCGAAGCGGCCCAGCTCGGCGACCGCATCGGTAGGAGCTTCTGGCATTCCGTGTGCTGCTTTCCCGTGCCGGGTGGACTGAGGAGGGCACGTATTCAGGGGGAGCTTACGTCGTGGTGACGACGTTTCCGAAGCGCGCGACCGGAGCTGGCGCGCTGCCGCTCTGCCTGCTGCAGCACGGGGCAACGCCGGAGCGTACCCGGGGGAGGAGGCGAAGCGGGGGAACATCGGCACCACCGGGAGCACTCTGGCGAAGTGCCTGCGTATCGGCCATGGGGATTGCCCCCAGGTCGTCCCCCAACTGGCCCCAGGTCGGGGCCGGGGCGTACGCCGGAACGGGTCGGGGGTGGGGCGCCCCCGACCTTGGTCGGGGGTCGTCGGCACGGCCGTCGGCCGGAGTGGCAACGGTCGTTTCCGGAGTCGGGGACAGCGATGGGGCCTCGTCGATCCCGCCGCGGCTCCGGAGGCTCCGCGCGCGAAGGGCGGCGACGGACGGTCGGAAGGACGTAAGGGGTGGTCCGTTCGGCGTAAGGGGTCGCTCGGCCGGACGCGCTCCATCCGCCCGATGTGGGGACGGCCGGCGCAGCCCAGGATGGAGAAGGCATCCACCCCGACCGAAGGAACGCACCATGTCCGGCCTCCTCACCCCGCTCCTCACCGAAGCCCGCACCGCCGACCTCGTCCGTGCCGCCGACGCTCGCTCCCGGGGCCCCTCCGACGCTCCCGCCGCCCACGACCGAGGGCGCGACGCGTTCCGACGGCTCCGCGGCGTCGCGCGATACTGGGGGCATGTCCACCCGCGTGACCAGCACGCGCTTCGTCGGCCGCACGGGCGAGCAGGCTGAGCTCCTGGCGGGACTCCGCGACGCCGCCGCCGGACGGCCGGCGCTGGTGCTGGTCGCCGGCGAGAGCGGCGTCGGCAAGACCCGGCTCGTCGCCGAGCTGGAGCGGGAGGCCCGCAGCGCCGAGCCCCCCGCTCGGGTCCTCGGCGGCGATTGCGTCCAGCTCGGGACCGGCGAGCTGCCCTACGCCCCGCTGGTCGCGGCCCTGCGGCCGTTGGCCCGCCGCGACGATCCCGTGCTCGCGGCGCTTCCGCCGGCGACGCGGGCCGAGCTGGCCCGGTTCCTCCCCAGCCTCGGCGCGGTCGTCCGTCCCGTCGAGCGCGCGGCCGACGAGGACGCCGGGCAGGGCCGGTTGTTCGAGGCGCTGCTGACCCTCTTCGACGCGCTCAGTCGCGACCGGCCGCTGCTGCTGGTGATCGAGGACCTGCACTGGGCGGACCGCTCGACCCGCGCCTTCCTCGCCTTCCTCGTCCGCAGCCTCTGCGGCGAGCGGATCCTGCTGGTCGGGACCTACCGGCCGGACGAGCTCCACCGTCGCCACCCGCTGCGCCCGCTGCTGGCCGAGCTGGAGCGCGACCCCGCCTCCCGCCGGATCGACCTCGCGCCGTTGACGCGGGACGAGCTGGCGGAGCAGCTGGCCGACATCCTCGGCGCGCCGGTCGGGGACGACCTGCTCGACCGGCTCTGGACCCGCAGCGAGGGCAATCCGCTGTTCAGCGAGGAGCTGCTCGCGGCCGGGCTCGACGGCCGCGGCGCGCTCCCGCCGACCCTCCGCGACGCGCTGATGCTGCGGATCGAGGAGCTGCCGCCGGAGGCCCAGGAGCTGCTGCGGGTCCTGGCCGTCGGCCAGCGGGTCCACCACACGGTGCTCGCGGAGGCGGTCGATGCTGGTGGCCGGGCGCTCCGCGACGCGCTGCGAGAGGCGGTCGCCGGTCAGATCGTGGTCGCCGACGAGGACGGGCGCTACCGCTTCCGCCACGCGCTGCTGCGCGAGGTCGTCGAGGACGACCTGCTGCCGGGCGAGCGGGCCGAGCTGCACCTGACCCTCGCGCGGGCGCTGGAGGCGCGGATCGAGCAGGTCGGGCCCGACGTCCAGCTGGCCAGCGGGATCGCCCACCACTACGCCGCCGGTGGCGACCAGCCGGCGGCGCTGGAGGCGGCCGTGCGGGCGGCGGGCGAGGCCGAGGCGGTGATGGCCTATGGCGAGCAGGCGGACCTGCTGGAGCGGGCGCTCACCCTCTGGCCGAACGTCGAGGACGCCGAACGTCGCGCCGGCGACACGCGGCGGGAGCTGCTGCACCGCGCGGCGGTCGCCCACGAGCTCCACGGCGACCATGCGCGCGCCGAGTCGCTGCTCGTGGGCTTGCTCGGGCTGATCGACGAGCAGCGCGAACCGCGTCTGGCGGCGGCGACGCTGGAGCGGCTGGCGCGCGTCCGCTGGGCGTTGATGCGCCCGGACGACGCGCTCGAGACGGGCCGCCGGGGACTCGCGCTGGTCGCCGGCGATCGCTGCGTCGAGCGGGCCCGTCTGCTCGGCTGGTGGGCGAAGGCGCGGATGCTGCAGGGGCGCTATCGCGAGGCGATCGAGACCGCCCGCGAGACGATCGAGCTCGCCGCCGAGCTCGGGGACGAGACGGCCGAGAGCCGGGCCCGCAACGCGCTCGGGGTCTCGCTGGCGGCGTCGGGCGACGCCGAGGGCGGGGCGGGCGAGCTGCGCCGCGCGATCACCCTGGCCGGCAACGCCAACCGCCGGGCCGAGCTGGGCAGCGGCTACGTCAACCTCTCCGACGCCCTCCACCTGCTCGGTCGCACGCGCGAGGCGCTGGCCGTCCTGCGGGAGGGGATCGACGTTCCGGCGCCGCACTCCGCCGACCGGATCTGGATGCGGGCGGCGATCAGCGAGTTCTCGTTGGCGATCGGGGACTGGGAGCAGGCGGCCGAGCAGCTGCCGCCGCTGCGCCTCGCGCGTTCGGCGAACGCCCGCCTCAACGTCGGCACGCGCCACATCGAGCTGGCGCTCGGGCGGGGCGAGGACGAGCGCGCGCGGGAGCTGCTGGACGCGATCGAGCCGCTGGCGGAGGACTCGGCGGAGCCGCAGTCGTTCGGGCCGATCGCGATCGCGCGCGCTGAGCTCGAGTTGCGGGCGGGCAACGTCGAGACGGGGCGGGACGCGATCGACGCGGCGCTCGACCGGATCGAGTTCTGCGCCGACGACGTCGCCCGGATCGCCCACGTCGCCGCGGTCGGCGTGACGGTCGAGGCCGAGGCCGCCCAACGGGCGCGGGACATCGGCGCCGACGACGCGCTGTCGCTCGCGCTGGGGCGGGCCGAGCAGCTGACCGAGCGGCTGCGGGTCGTGGCCGGCGACCGGCCGGTCGAGAGCGCGTGGCGGGCGACGGCCGAGGCCGAGCTGCTGCGGGCCCGCGGCGCGTCGGACCCGGCGGCGTGGCGGGCGGCCGAGGCCGCCTGGCTCGGGCTGGAGTATCCGTACCCGGCCGCCCGCGCCCGCTGGCGCGGGGCCGAGGCCCAGGTCCTGCACGGCGACCGGACGGGCGCCGCGGAGTCGATCCGGGCGGCGATCACGACCGCCCGTGCGCTCGGGGCCGGCCGGCTGGTGGCGGCGATCGAGGGCCTCGCCGCCCGTGCCCGGCTGCCGCTCGACGACGGTCCCCCGCCGGCGGACGACGTCCCGTCCGCGGGCGCGCCCAGCACGGTGGCGCCGGCCCCGCTGGTCGTCGACCCGTTCGGGCTGACCCCGCGGGAGCGGCAGGTGCTCGAGCTGGTCGCGGAGGGGGCGACCAACCGCCAGATCGGCGAGCAGCTGTTCATGGCCGAGAAGACCGCCAGCGTCCACGTCTCGCGGATCCTGGCCAAGCTCGACGTGCGGAGCCGGACCGAGGCCGCCGCCGTCGCCCACCGCCTGGGCCTCGCGGCCGGCGGCTTCTCGGCCGCCTGAGCCGCCGCCCGGCTCTCCGGGCCCACCTACCGTGGCGCCACCCGATGGTGTGGACGGCGCAGAGCCGGGCGACCCCACGGGGTGGACGGTGCAGAGGGCGGGAGCGGCGGTGGGGCTGCGCAGGGGGGGGGTGCGCCGCGGCGGTGTGGGCGCGGCGGGGGATGGCGCCGCGATGCCTGGTCAGAGGGGGTGGCCCGCGGGTGTGGGCCTGGCGCCCGGCGGACAGGCCGGACGGGTCGTTCCGTGCGCCACCCGGTGCCGGCGGATTGTCGGTGGGGGTGGGGCGGGCCGGGTTCGTGCCCGGACGCCCGACCGGTCCCCGGCCGGGCGTCTCCAACGGTTGCGGTGGGAATTCGTGGGCGCCTGAAGATGGGTGGTCCGTGCAATTGGTCGGGCGGCCGTGCGGCGCTCCACCGTGCCGGAGCTCCACCAACCGCGGCCTATCCGTCCGCCCGAATGCGTCCGGAACGGACTCGCCGAACGTTCAGGGGGGGGGGAGGACTCCAACTTGGCCCGACAACCAGGTGAGCACCACTCTCGTGGTGCGGTGAAACCGATCCGGAGATGCGGACTCGATGCCGCCGACCGTCATTGCCGACACCATGACCATCACCACGACAACGACCGCGGATGCTTCCGCGACGCTATGCACAGCCACGCGGTGACCGAGGTTGGCCGCGTGCGGGCCCGCGGGCCCGTCGATGCGACGGAGATCACCCGTGATCCCTGCGCCGAGGTCGCCGACCTGCGCTGCGTCGGGCGCGGGGACCAGGCCGCCGTCGACGCGCTCGTCCGACTGCCGTACCTCAAGGGGCTGCGGCTGGTCGACGCGACCGACCTCGACCTCTCCGTGCTCGGGGATCTCGACGGGCTGGCCGAGCTGACCCTCGTCCGCTGCCGGAGGATCACGCGGCTGCCGACCCGGCTGCCCGCCAGCCTCCGCTGGCTGAGCGTGACGGACAGCCTGCCCGCCGAGCTCGAGGCCCTGGCCGACACGGTCGGGCGCTCGTGGCTGCCGCGCCTGCAGACGCTGGAGCTGGTCGTCGGCGAGGCGACCCGCCCCGCCGAGGTCGACCTCGGGCTGATCCGCTCGCTGGGGGACCTGCACACCGTCCGGCTGCGCGGCGTCCGGCACGTCGGCTCGTCCGACTCGCCGCTGGTTCCGCCGTTCCGGGGTCTCCCCGAGGGGTTGGAGCACGGCAGCATCGACATCGACGCGCTCGACCCGGAGGCGGTCGAGGCCGACCTCCGTGAGTACTTCGGCCTCCCGGCGCGTCGGCGCTGGGCCAGCACGGCCGGCACGACGCCGAGCCCGCTGGAGCAGGAGCGGATCGACCGTTGGGTCCTCGACGAGCTCGAGGGCCGCCTGGCCGAGACGCCGCGCCTCAGCGTCCACCGTGAGAGTCGCTGGCGCCGACCGCAGGGGTCGTAGGCCGGTTCCCCGGCCCCACGGGGTCGTGGACCGGTAGGACGTGGCCCCCGCCTGCGGGGGCCGCGGGAGAGGCAGGGGAGAGAGACAGGACCGGGTGCCGGGCGACGTGCGCGTCACCCGGAACGCAAGACGGCCCGCCGAGAGGCGGGCCGTCTGGTCCTACAAGGTCATCGGCGGGGCGAACCCCGCCGACAGAAGCCGGATGGCTTCTTAGATGACCTCGACGTTGGTGGCGTTCGGACCCTTGGGGCCGGTCTCCGCGTCGAAGCGGACCTTGGCGCCCTCGGCAAGGGTCTTGAAGCCCGTACCAGCGATAGCGGAGTGGTGGACGAACAGGTCCTTGCCAGCCTCATCAGGGGTGATGAAGCCGAAGCCCTTCTCCTCGTTGAACCACTTAACGGTGCCTGTGGCCATGTGAATTTCCCTCCGTGGGGTGTGTGCAACGGCGCGGAGGGTGCTGATGCAACGACTGCGAACGCTGGCACTGCTTCGTCGGCCCTCATGGACCGACACGACGCCAGAAGCATGGCACAAAATGAAGATCGTGCGTCGTGGGTCCTCGAGATCTTCGGCGTCGCCTCGATCGACGGCTGTCGACCGGGGCCGGGAGACAGCGCCACAGAACGGCGGATCCTCAGTGTCAGACAGGGTTTCCGCGGAACACGGGCGGCACCGGCGCGGCGTCCGCGCCCGTGATCGCTCACCGCTGATCGCGGCAAGATCGCGTGCGGACACGCCGTCGCTCGGTGGAGAGACGCCCGATCGCCTGGGACTCCTGGTGCCCGCGGGGAGTCCGTTCAGTCCGCGGCGGGGCCCTGATCGTCGTCGTCCCGGTCGCCGACCGCGGCCCCGGGGCTCGTGCCCCGGAGGACGACCGCCGCGAGCAGGGCGCTGAAGCCGATGAAGACGATCGCCACCACCATCGTCACGTGGAACCCGTCGACGAACGACTCGCGTGCGGCGTGCAGCAGCGGCCCGGCGACGCGCGAGGTCAGGTCCTCGGAGACGGCCACCGCCTCGCCGAGCGATTCGCGGGCGGTGTCCAGCGTCTGCGGGTCGACGCCCGCCACGCGGGTCAGGTCGGCCGTGTAGACGGCGGCGCCGATCGAGCCGAGGATCGCGACCCCGAGCCCGCCACCCAGCTCGTAGGCGGTCTCCTCGATCGCCGAGGCCTGGCCCGCCCCGTCGGTGTCGACCGACGAGAGGATCGTGTCGTTGGCCGCCACCAGGGCGACCTCGAGCGCGGCGCCGAGGACGATGAACGACGGCAGCATCAGCAGGTACTGGTCGCGGGTGCCGAGCGCGAGCAGCGGGATCAGGGAGAGCGCGGACAGCCCGAGCCCGCCGGCGATGATCCGCCGGGTCCCGAACCGCCGCAGCAGCCAGGCCGAGGTCAGGGAACCCGCGATCGTGGCCAGCATCAGCGGCACCAGCCGCAGGCTCGCGGCCAGCGGCCCGAGGTCGAGCACGAGCTGGAGGTACTGGGCGAAGAACAGCTCGAGGCCGACCAGCGCGAACATCGTCAGCAGGACGCAGCCGACCGCGACGCTGAAGGCGGGCCGCGCGAACAGCCGCAGGTCGAGCATCGGGTGGGTGCGGGTCAGCATCCGGCGGACGAACGCCGTCAGCAGCAGCACCGAGGCGATCAGCGACACGACCGGCGCCGGCTCGAGGAAGCCCTGCCGGGAGCCGAGCTTGACGCCGAGGGCCAGGCCGAGGATGCCGGCGCCGACCAGCACGACGGCGGTCAGGTCCCACGGCGGCGGCGCGCTGCTGCGGCTCTCCGGCAGCAGCTTGACCGCGAACGGCAGGATGATCGCCAGCACCGGCACGTTGATCAGGAAGACCGCGCCCCACGAGAAGTGCTCGACGAGGAAGCCGCCGAGCAGCGGGCCGAGGGCGGCGCCGCCGGCAAGGGTCGCGCTCCAGATCCCGATCGCCCGGACCCGCTCCTGGCGGTCGGGGAAGACGCCGCGGATGATCGACATCGTGCTCGGCATGATCATCGCGCCGCCGACCCCCTGGAGGGCACGGGCGATGATCAGGACCGCGGGCGACCAGGCGAACGCGGCCAGCACCGAGGCGGCGCAGAAGAAGACGAGGCCGCTGATCAGGATCCGCTTGCGGCCGAAGCGGTCGCCGAGCGCGCCGGTGGTGACCAGCAGCGGCGCGACGACCAGCGGGTAGACGTCGATGATCCAGAGCAGCGAGACGGCCGAGGGCCGCAGGTCCTCGGAGATCGCCGGGGCGGCGATGTGCAGGACGGTGACGTCGATGACGACGATCAGCAGCGCCGCGCAGAGCACCGCGAGCACGGTCCAGCGGTTGGCCGGCGACTCGATCGCCGGCGCGGTGGAGGTCGGGGTCGGGGCGTTCACGGGCGCCTCCTGGCGTCGGACGGGCCAGCGGCGACGACGCCGGACAGGACCGTCGAACGGAACAGGCGCGGGGCCTCGCGGGCGCCGACGAACCCGGCGCGAACGGCGAACCAGGCGGCCATCGCCTGCGAGCCGATCGAGTAGACGAGCCAGCGCGGTGCGAGGTCGGCGCGGAAGCAGCCCTCGGCCTGGCCGCGGGCGAAGAACCGCTCGAAGCGGTCGTCCTGGACCTCGACCGCCTCGGCCAGTGCGGGCGTCTGGGTGATCGGGGGCTCGGCCCACAGCAGGCAGTAGGCGACGGCGAGCGGGATCACCGATTCGCTGAGGCGGTCGAAGGCCTCGAGCGCGGGGCGGTCGTCGATCCCGGCCTCGTCGAAGACGCGGTTGGACTCGGCCAGCGCGTGCTCGGCCAGGGCCTCGGTCAGGGCCTGACGGTTGGCGAACGTGCGGTGGAGGGTCGTACGGCTGACGCCCGCGCTGTCGGCGATCTCCTGCATCGAGGCGCCCAGGTTGTGGGCGAGCGCGCCGGCGATCGCGTCGAGCAGGGCGGGAGGAACCGGAGCCATGCGGAACATTGTAGCGCGAGATGAAACAGATTTGTTCCATCGGGTCATGTTTTGGTTCGGCCTGGGGTGGGAGTCGGCGACCGCCGCCGGAGCGGTCGGTCCTCCACCGGGCCTCCACCGGGCCCCGGCGATGACCTCGCGGACGCCGAATCGCCCGTCGTGCGGTGGGCGGCCGGCGGGTGCGAGATAGTCGGGGCATGGACCGTCCCGTCCCGCCCGCGACCCGGCCCGGCCGACCGGCTCCGACGCCGGCGGGCGGCCTGACGTCGGCGGAGGCGGCCCGCCGGCTGGAGGCCCAGGGTGGCCCCCACCGGGACGCGAGCAGCCGCTCGTTCCGGAGCATCGTCCTCTCCAACGTCTTCACCGTCTTCAACGCGATCCTGCTCGTGTTCGGTGCGGTCACGCTCGGCTTCGGCGACTGGCGCGACGCGCTCTTCCTCAGCACCCTGATCGCCAACACGGGGATCGGGATCGTCCAGGAGACCCGCGCCAAGCGGGAGCTCGATCGGCTGGCGCTGCTGGTCGCGCCGCGGGCGACGGTGCTCCGCGACGGGCAGCCGGTCGCGATCCCGGCCGGCGAGGTCGTCGTCGGCGATCTGATCAACGTCCAGGCCGGCGACCAGATCGTGGCCGACGGGCCGGTCGCGCACGCCTCCGACCTCGCGCTCGACGAGTCGGTGCTGACCGGCGAGGCCGAGTCGGTCGCCCGGCGTCCGGGCGATGAGCTGCGCTCCGGCGCGTTCGTCGTCGAGGGCTCCGGCTCGTACGAGGCGGAGGCGGTCGGCGGCGAGAGCTACGCCGGGCGGCTGTTGGGCGAGGTCCGCTCGTTCCGGCACGACCGCTCGCCGCTGGAGCAGGCGATCAACCGTCTGCTGTTCGCCCTGGTCGGCCTGGTGGTCGTGCTCGGTGGGGTCCTCGGCTACGCGCTCTGGCACCGCGACGCCGACCTCAGCGACGCGGTCTCGACCTCCACGGCCGGCGTCGTCAGCCTGGTGCCGGAGGGCCTGGTCGTGCTGGTCAGCCTGACCTACGCGGTCGCCTCGATCCGGATGGCGCGGCGCGGCGTGCTCTCCCAGCAGCTGAACGCGATCGAGTCGCTGGCCTCGGCCAACGTGATCTGCCTCGACAAGACCGGCACCCTGACCGAGTCGGCCCTGCGGGTCGCCTCGATCGTTCCGGCCGCCGGGGTCGAGGACCTCGACCGTCAGCTGGCGCGCTACGGGGCCAGCTCGTCGCTGCGCAACGGGACGCTCGAGGCGATCGCCGCGGGCTACCCCGGCACCCCGGAGCCGGTCCTCGGCGAGGTCCCGTTCTCCTCGCGGCGGAAGTGGAGCGCGCTGCGGCTCGACGACGTGACGATCGTGCTCGGGGCACCCGAGCACTTCGACCTCGGCCCGCTCGGGGAGGCGGCCGACCGCGAGCGCGACGGCGGGCGCCGGGTCGTCGCCCTCGCCCGCTCGGGCTCCCCGCTCGGGGAGGTCGCGCCCGACGCCCCGCCACCGGCCGACGCGACCGTGATCGGGATCGTGGTGCTCGCCGAGCAGCTGCGGCCGAACATCCGCGAGACGGTCGCCTACCTGCTGGGGCAGGAGATCGAGCTGAAGGTGCTGTCGGGCGACAGCCCGCGGACGGTCGCGGCGATCGCGCGCGACGTCGGGATCCCGGTCGTGGAGGCGGTCGACGGGCGCGAGCTGCCGACCGATCCGGCGGGCCTCGCCGAGGTCGCGCGGACGGCGTCGGTGGTCGGCCGGATCTCCCCGGAGGGCAAGCGCGACCTGGTCCAGGCGCTGCGGGACCAGGGCCGCTACGTGGTGATGGTCGGCGACGGCGTCAACGACGTCCCGGCGCTGAAGGCGGCGCGGCTCAGCATCGCCCAGGGCAGCGGCGCGCAGATGGCCAAGAGCGTGGCCGACCTGGTCCTGACCCGCGGCGACTTCGGGGCGGTGCCGGAGCTGATCGCCCAGGGCCGTCAGGCGCTGCGCAACCTCCAGCGGGTCGCGAGCCTCTACGTCACGAAGTCGGTCTTCGCGGCGTTCCTGATCCTGATCATCGGGACGACGTCCGACGCCTATCCGCTGCTGCCGCGGCACTTCACGCTGGCGGCGACGCTGACGATCGGGATCCCGACCTTCTTCCTGGCGCTGGCGCCGAGCAGGGGGCCGTGGGCTCCGACCCACTTCGCCCGGCGGGTCGCGCGGTTCGCGATGCCGGCGGGCCTGACCGTCGGCGCGGGCGTCGTGGCCAGCTACCTGTTCGCGATCCACGACCTCGACCAGAGCGTGGAGGAGGCGCGGACCGTGGCGACCACGGTCCTGGTCGTGGCCGGCCTCTACCTCGTCTACGCGCTCGAGGCCGGGGGCCTGCGGCGGCGGATCCTGGTCACGATCATGTGCCTGGCGATGGCGGCGATCTACGGGCTGACGCTCGCGCTGCCGGCGACCCGCGACTTCTTCCAGCTGGTCGCGCCGAACGCGGAGATGATCGCGCTGGCGACGGCCGGCTCGCTGCTGACCCTGGGTGCCCTGTACCTGTCGGGCTTCCCCAGCCCGGACGGCGAGGGGCCCGCCGCCGCCGTGGTCGGGGCCGGCACGGCGGACGTCACGGGGGCGCCGGCCGCAGCGGCTCCGGCGGCGGCGGGCGGCGCGACGGTCGTGGGGGCAGCGGCGGCGGGTGCTACGTCCGCGGTGGGCGCGACCCCCGAGGGCTCGCTCGCGATCGGCCCGGCACCCGGGGCGGCGACGGGGGGTCCCGAAGGTTCGGCGGAGGCCACGACGGGCAAGCGCCGCTGGGGGCGCCGAAAGCGTCCCCAGGACGGCTGACGGCACGGCGCGGTCCGCGCTCAGCCGGCGGAGGTGAGCGTCGTGCCCTGGGCGACGGCGCAGAGGGTCGCGGTCCCGTCGGCGTCGATCGCGTAGATGTCACAGCGGCAGACGGCCTGCCTGCGGCTGGCGTTCGTTACTCGTGCGTGCGCGCGGAGGGTCCCGTTGCGGGCCGGACGCAGATAGTCGATGGTGAACCCACCGGTCAGGACGGCCGGCCCGAGCGCCGTCCCGGCGGCGAAGGTCAGCGCGTTGTCGGCCGCGTAGGCGAGCACGCCGCCGTGGAGGTGGCCGTTCTGCTGGCGGAGCTCGTCGCGGGCGTCGAGCTCGAGGATCGCCTCGCCGTCGCCGAAGGCGACCAACCGCGCGCCGAGCAGGACGCTGAACGGTTGGGCGGCGAGCACGCGTTCGGCGTCGGCGAGCGTGAGGACGGCGGGCGGGGCGGGGGAGGGCGTCATCGGTCGGTCCTTCGTGCGGGGGCGGAGGTCGTCGTTGCCGGCCCGGGCGTCAGGCCGGGCGGCTCCAGCGGGCGGTGTCGGTGATCTGCTCGAGGGCGGTGATCCGGCCGTCGCGCACGGTCAGGACGTGGGCGAACGCCGCGTCGACCGGGCGGCCGCTGGTGCGCTCGTGGCCGCGGTAGCGGCCGACCGCGATCACGTGGTCGTCGCCCGACGGGTAGTAGCGCTCCGCCTCCACGCGCATCTCGTAGGCCAGGAAGATCGGGCCCCAGACGTCGCGCAGCATCGTGATCGGGCCCTCGTGGCGACCGCCGACGCCCAGCGGCATGCCGGCGCTGACGGTGCCGACGAACTGCTCGTCGAGGGCGGCCAGGATCGCCTCGGCGTCGCGTTCGGCGAACGCGTCGTAGAGCCGCCGTGCGGCGTCCAGCTGGTCGGTCATCGTCGTCTCCCGGTCGTTTTAGAGGATCTCCGCTAAAATCCTAGCGGATGGCTCGCCCCGCTCGCTTCGGACCCGATCTGCTGCTCGACCACGCCGTCGAGCTGGTGGCCACGGCTGGGCCGGGGGCGGTCACGATGGCCAACGTCGCCCGCGCGGCCGGGGCGCCGAGCGGGTCGGTCTACTACCGCTTCCCGAGCCACGTGGCGCTGCTGGCCGCGCTCTGGCTGCGGACCGTCGGCCGGCTCCAGGACAGCAGCCTGGCGGCGGTCGCCGCGGCCGACCCCTCCGGCGCCGATCCGGTCGCGGCGGGGGTCGCGCTCGCCCGCCACGTCGTTGCCTGGAGCCGCGATCACGTGGCCCAGGGTCACGTGATGCTGCACGGCGCCGTCGGGCTCGGGCTCGACGAGTGGCGGCCCGAGGACCGCGAGCGGGCGGTGGCCCGCCGGGCCGAGGTCGAGGCGCTGCTGCGCGATCTGTCCCGTCGGCTGGAGCTGCGGAGCTCGACCGACCGCGAGCGGCTGCTGCTGGCGACGGTCGATCTGCCGTACGCGCTGGTCCGCCGGCACCTGCTGTCGGGAACGCCGATCCCGGAGGGCGCCGAGGGACTGGTCGAGGAGACCGCGCGCACGCTCCTCGAGGCGGTTCGGCCGTCCGGCGACGCGGGCTGATGCGGACCCCGGTGGTTCGGGGCCCGGTCTTCGGACGCCGAGAAGCTGGCGCGCAAACGCTATAGTCGCAGAAATATTGCAGTCGCTGTAGCCTGCGTCTATGTCGCGCCCTGGAAGTCCCCCGTCCGGCGCCGAGCCCGACGCGATCGACCGGGAGACGTGGATCGTCGCCGGCGTTGTGATGCTCGGTGCGATCATGTCGATCCTCGACACGACGGTCATCAACGTGGCGATCGATCGACTCGCGACCGACTTCTCGTCGTCGTTGACGACGATCCAGTGGGTCGTGACCGGCTACACGCTGGCGCTGGCCGCGGTGATCCCGGTCACCGGCTGGGCCTCCGATCGCTTCGGGACCAAGCGGATCTACCTCTGGTCGCTGGCCCTGTTCGTGCTCGGCTCGGTGCTCTCCGGGCTCGCTTGGAGCTCGGGATCGCTGATCTTCTTCCGCGTCCTCCAGGGCATCGGCGGCGGGATGATCATGCCGGCGGTCATGACGATCATGACCAAGAAGGCGGGCCCCCACCGGATGGGCCGCGTGATGGGTGCGCTCGGCGTGCCGATGCTGGTCGCCCCGATCGTCGGCCCGGTCCTCGGTGGCTGGCTCGTCGACGACGTCTCCTGGCGCTGGATCTTCTTCATCAACCTGCCGATCGGGATCGTCGCCTTCCTGCTGGCCCAGCGGGTGCTCGAGCGGGACGAGCCGCAGCCCGCGCACAAGCTCGACTGGCTCGGGATGCTGCTGCTGTCCCCGGGCCTGACGCTGCTGATCTTCGGGCTCGCCGAGTCGGCCAGCGACGGCTTCGGGGCGCCCCGGTCGTGGGTGCCGATCGCGGCCGGGGCGCTGCTGATCGCCGCCTTCCTCCGGCACAGCTGGACGACCGACAACCCGCTGATCGACATCCGGACCTTCACGCACACCCGCGCGGGGGCGGCCGCGGGCACCTTCATGCTGTTCTCGATCGCCTTCTTCGGCTCGCTGCTGCTGGTGCCGCTCTACTACCAGGCGGTGCGCGGCGAGGGTGCGTTGCAGGCCGGGCTGCTGCTGGTCCCGCAGGGCCTCGGCGCGATGATCACGATGCCGATCGCGGGCAAGCTGACCGACCGCTTCGGCCCCAACAAGCTGGCGGCGGCGGGCATCCCGCTCGTCGTGATCGGGATCTCGCCGTTCGCGTTCGTGACCGCCGACACCTCGTATGTCCTGCTGACGTCGTTCGGCTTCGTGCTAGGCCTCGGGATGGGCCTCTCGATGATGCCGACGATGACGGCCGCGATGCAGGCCGTGCCGCCGCAGGCGATCGCCCGCACCAGCACCGCGATGAACATCATCCGCCAGTCCGGGGCCTCGATCGGGACCGCGATCCTGTCGGTGATCCTGGCCAGCAACATCAAGCATGAGCTGAGCGCGTCGCCGGGTGGGGGCGCGGGTGGCTTCGAGGCGGTCCACGGGCTCTCCGGGCCGCAGCGCGACGCGATCGCGGTGCCGCTGGCCGACGCCTTCGCGTCGACCTTCGTGTGGGCGCTGGCGCTGCTCGCCCTCGCCTTCCTGCCGGCGATGGGGATGGCGCTGATGAAGGGGCGGATCGGTCCGCCGGTCGACGGTGGGCCGCCCGGCGACGGCGACCAGGTGGCCGCCGGCGATGCCCGCCCGGCGCCGAGCGCGCCTCCGGTCGTCGTCGAGTAGGCGGCGCGCGGGCGCACGGGCTCGGGGCCTCGTTGGTCGGGGTCTCGGGCGCGGGCGCTCGCGGTGCGGTGCCTGGTTGCAGGGTGAGCGCCTGCACAGTACGGTCTGATCTCGGTTGGCGAACGATCTGTTCGCTGATGGACGACAAGCCGTTCGTACAGGAGAGCTCGCCGAATGACCCCGGGGTCCCCACCGCTCCTTCGGGAGCCCCGTGACGAAGACGCCGAGCGACTGCTGCTCGGAGAGCGCGTGCGCGGCTTCCGGCAGATGCGGCAGCTCAGCCTGCGGGCGCTGGCGGCCCGCGCCGAGATCTCCCCGGGCTTCCTGAGCGAGCTCGAGCGCGGACAGGCCAACGGCAGCGTCGGCACGCTCCGGCGGCTGGCCGAGGCCCTCGGGCTGGCGGTCGCCGACTTCTTCAGCGACGAGCGCACGATCGGCCCGACGGTCCTCCGTCACGCCGACCGGCCGGAGATCGGCGCCGGCGTCGGCTCGCGCAAGTTCCTGCTCTCGCAGCGACCGCTGCGGCACCTCGAGGCGTACGTCGGCGAGTTCGATCCCGGCGCGACGACCGGGGACGACGCCTACGCCCACGGCGACGCCCAGGAGCTGTTCCTGGTCATCTCGGGCACGGTCCGCCTCGAGCTCGACGGCACGCCGCACGAGCTCGGCCCCGGGGACAGCATCGAGTACTCCACGGCGACCCCGCACCGCGTGGTCAACCTCGGCGACGAGCTCGCCGAGGTCCTGTGGCTGATCGGCCCGCCGACCGCCTGACCCTCCCTCGACAGACCTTGCGAGCTCCAATGGCACGTCTCACCGCGAGCACCCCAAGACGTTGCACCCACGGGTCCGGCGCGCTGGCGCTCGCCCGCAGCAACGGCGGACCGTCGTTCTGGTACGCCAACACGCAGGTCCCGGGCCGTCGTCCGCCGCTGCCCGGCGACCGCGAGGCCGACGTCTGCATCGTCGGCGGCGGCCTCTCCGGGCTCTGGACGGCGTACTACCTGAAGCAGGCCCGACCGGAGCTGGAGATCGTCGTGCTCGAGCGCGAGTTCGCCGGCTTCGGCGGCTCCGGTCGCAACGGCGGCTGGCTGTCGTCGGAGTTCGTCGCCCCGCGCACGCGCGTCGCCAAGCGGGTCGGGCGGGACGCGGTCGTCGCGCTCCAGCGCGAGATGCAGTCGACCGTCGACGAGGTGATCGGGGTCCTCGACCGCGAGGGGATCGACGCCGACGTCGCCAAGGACGGGCTGCTGCACGTGGCCCGGAGTCCCGCCCAGCTCCAGCGGATGCACGCGCAGCTGGCCGAGGACCGCGAGTTCGCGCTCGGGGAGGACGACGTCGTCGAGCTGTCGCCCCGCGAGCTGGACGAGCGGGTCCGGGTCGCCTCGGCGGTCGGCGGGACCTGGAGCCCGCACGCCGCCCGCGTCCAGCCGGCCAAGCTCGTCCGCGGCGTCGCCGAGACCGTCGAGCGGCTCGGGGTGACGATCTACGAGGGCACGACCGTCGAGGAGATCCGCCCCGGCGTCGCCGTCACCGATCGGGGCAACGTGCGGGCGCGCTACGTGCTCCGCTGCCTGGAGGGCTTCACCGCTGGGCTCCGCGGCGAGCGGCGGACCTGGCTGCCGATGAACTCGGCGATCATCGCCACCGCGCCTCTGCCCGACGAGGTCTGGGCCGAGATCGGCTGGAGCCACCGCGAGGTCCTCGGCGACGGCGCCCACGCCTACATGTACGCGCAGCGGACGGCCGACGGTCGGATCGCGCTCGGCGGACGCGGCGTGCCGTACCGCTTCGGCTCCCGCACCGACCGCAACGGCCAGACCCAGGCGGCGACGGTCGAGAGCCTGATCGGGATCCTCCACGACATGTTCCCCGCCGTTGCCGGGACCCCGATCGACCACGCCTGGTGCGGGGTCCTCGGGGTGCCGCGCGACTGGTCGCCGTCGGTCCACCTCGACCCTGTCACCGGCCTCGGCTGGGCCGGCGGCTACGTCGGCAGCGGCCTGGCCACGACCAATCTCGCGGGACGGACCTTGCGCGACCTGATCCTCGGCGAGGACACCCAGCTGACCCGCCTGCCGTGGGTTCGCGACCGTGTCCGCCGCTGGGAGCCGGAGCCGTTCCGCTACCTCGGCGTGCACGGGATCTACCGCCTGTACCGCGCGGCCGACCGCCGCGAGAGCGAGGGCCTGGACCGCACCAGCCGGCTCGCGCTGCTGGCGGACCGGATCGCCGGGCGCTGAGCGCGGCCGATCGCCCGGAGCACGGGCGTGCCTTCGGCGCTCCCGGCAACGGATCGGTCTCGCCCCGACGAGACGGCCCGCCCACGGGCCGCCGGTGCGGCTGGGCCGCCGACAGAACGACGGACGAACCGGCGCACGCGCCCCCGCCGATCGGCGATGGTGCCGGCCCGGCTCGTTCTCTCCCCCCCACGAACACGAGGTACCACGAGCATGACCACCACCAAGACCGAGACCGCCCCCGTCGCGCTGGTCCACGTCGTCGCCCCCGAGCTGGTGCTCGGCACGCCGGCCCTGAAGCCGCAGAGCACCACCGGCCAGCTCGAAGCGAGCACGGCGGTCTGGACCACGCCCGACGGCCGCACCGAGTCCGGCGTCTGGGAGTGCGACCCGGGCACCTTCACCACAGCCCGCAGCGGCTGCAGCGAGATCTGCCAGATCACTGCCGGTAGCGCGACGATCACCGGCGACGACGGCGTCGTGGCCGAGATCGGCCCCGGCTCGACGCTGGTCCTGCCCGACGGCTGGAGCGGAACCTGGAAGGTCCACGAGACCATCCGCAAGCTCTACCTGATGATCCAGCACGGGGAGTGAGTCAGGGCGGGGCGGGCGGGCGGGGTCGCGGGCGGGCGGGGCGGTGCGGGTGAGGTCGCCGGGCGCTGCGGCGTGACCTGATGCGGATTTGCCGCCTATACGACAGTAAATCCGCATC
>NZ_JBWDOG010000026.1:0-43382 GCF_056269115.1 Patulibacter ginsengiterrae | reverse complement strand
GCGGCAAGCACGGCATCATCGCCACCACGACCCCGCTCTGCGGGGCCAAGCTGACCGGCAAGGTCACCTTCGCCGGCCAGAACGGCGCGGCCACGAAGGCCAGCAACAAGATCACCACGGCCTGCATCCCGGGCACCAAGCCCAAGAAGGCCAGCAGCAAGAAGTAGCCCGGCCCGGACCTCGAGCTCGCCGACGCGGCGAGCTCGGGGACCGGCCCCCGGCCGCCCCGAAGCCGGCTATCGGCACCGACACGGCGATCGGGACGACGGGTGGCGCGGCCCGACCGTCGGGCGTACGCTCGGAGCATGTGCCGCAACATCCGCACGCTGTACAACTTCGAGCCGCCCGCCAGCGAGGAGGAGATCCACGCCGCGGCGCTGCAGTACGTCCGCAAGGTCAGCGGCTCGACCAAGCCCTCGCAGGCCAACGCCGCGGCGTTCGAGCAGGCAGTCGTGGAGGTCGCCGCGATCACCGCCGAGCTGCTCGACCGACTGGTCACGAACGCCCCGCCGAAGGACCGCGAGGTCGAAGCGGCCAAGGCTCGCGAGCGGACCGCCAAGCGCTACGCCACGACGCCCTCCGCCGCCTGACCGGGCGGCCGGAGCGGAGGACCGCAGGCGACCCGACCGCGCTGGTCAGTCGGCCGGCCGCCGGTCGGCCTCCGCCAGCAGTGCGATGACCTCCTCGTCCTCGGTCTGCCCGAAGTCCGCGTACCAGTGCCCGACCGCGCCGAACAGCTCCGGCGTGGACAGGCAGACCAGGGCGTCGGCCTCCTCCTCCACCAGACCACAGACGCTCGGCGCCCCGACGGGCACGGCCACGATCACCGAACGGGCCGCCCGCTCGCGCAGGCTCGCGATCGCCGCTCGCATCGTCGCCCCGGTCGCGAGCCCGTCATCGACCACGACCACGTCCGCACCCGCCACCGCCAGCGGCGATCGCCCCGCCCGGTAGCGACCCTCACGGCGCTCGAGCTCCCGGAGCTCGTGTGCGGTGACCGCGGCGATCGCCGCTTCGGCATCGGCGAGCTCCTCGAGGATCCCCGCGTTGAGGACCCGTACGCCCCCCGACGCGATCGCGCCCATCGCCAGCTCCTCGTGGCCGGGCACGCCGAGCTTGCGGACGAGCAGGACGTCGAGCGGCACCCCCAGGCCCAAGGCGACCTCGAAGGCCACGGGCACCCCACCGCGCGGCAGGCCGAGCACCAGCACCGGACCGGTGACCAGGTCCCGCAACGACGCGGCCAGGCGACGCCCGGCGTCCCGTCGATCGGCGTAGATCGCGATCGCCATCGTGTCCTCCGTCTACCCGGCCCGTCGCCGCTGCACCGCCGTCCTCCGGATTTCGCCCGCCCTGTCCCGCCGGCCTGCCGTCTCGGTCCGACGTCGCCCTTCGCCGCCCTCCGGATCCCGACCCCACGCCGTCCCGACGCCCTGACGTCCCGGTGGATCCGATGGTCGCCCGACCCAGGCGTACGATGTCCACATGAACCGTTTGACGCGCGCGTGGATCGGGTAGGGGCAGCCGCGGATGCCATCGGACAACGCCCACTGCCCGCACTGCCGCCGGCTCATCGCCCAGCGCGCACCTCACCCGTACCCACCGCGACCGATGCGCTGCCCGCAGTGCCGGTTGATGGTCGGCCCCGGCCGCTCGCTGACTGCCAAAGGACGACCGCGGCGACTCGGCGCCCGCGTCGACGCGCTGCCGGTCGACGCCGTGCTCGACGTCCTCCGCGACGCGCAGGGCGCCACGCGCTCGAGCCCGCACCACGACTACGGACCGTAGGCCGTTGACCGTGCCCGGCCCCGACCTCCCCCGGGGCCGCACCGCTCCACCCCCGGGTCGCCCCTAGCCGTCGTCGGCGAAGCGGCGGACGAACGCCAGCGCCACGTCGCAGACCTCGCGCCAACCGCTGTCGATCGTCAGCGAATGGCCGCGGGCGGGGACCTCGGCGATCTCGGTCACCCCCTCGTTGTGCTGCTGGTGCTTGTAGGCCGCGTGGGCAATCGCCAGCGGCGAGGTGTTGTCCTCCTCGCCGGCGATGATCAGCAGCGGGCCGCGCTCCGGGTTCTTCGCGTCGACCTTCGCCTCGGTCCACGGGTTGAGGTTGGCGGCCGCGGCCTGGAAGATCGGCGTGCCCGAGGCCGGGACCGCGAACTCCGCGTACAGCTCCCGGGCCTCGTCGTCGCCGAGCACGTTGGCGAACGCGAAGCGGAACTGCTCGTACGTCAGCGGGACCGCGCGGTGGCGGTTGGCCGGGTTCCCGAGCACCGGACGGGACGCCTTCAGGGCCGAGATCGGCAGCGGCAGGACGCCCCGGAACGGCGCCGTGTCGATCGCGACCGAGACGGCCGAGAGCCCACGGCCGGCGACGATCTGGGTCAGCAGGCCGCCGAACGAGTGGCCGATCACCGCCGGCTTGCGCTCGAGGCCCGCGATCACCTCGGCGTAGTGATCCGCGACCTGGCCGACGCTCTTGCCGGCGAAGACCTCCGGGTGGGCCTTGGCCTCCTCGACGGTCTCGGGATCGTCGGGCCAGCCCGGGGTCAGCGGCGCGTAGCCCGCCTCCGCGAAGACCGCCGCCCAGCGGTCCCAGCTGCTGGGCAGCAGCCAGAGCCCGTGGATGAAGACCACCGGGCGCTGCCCGCTGGCGTTCGCCTGCTCGACCTGCTGCCGTTCGTCGTCGGTCACCGTGGACATGGCCCGACCCTACGCCCGCCACCGCGGGCCGCTCAGCCGGGCTCGCCCGCGGCGGCCGCCACCACCGCCGCGATCCCCGCGTCGCGGGTGAAGAGGTCGCCGAGGATCCGCTCGACCACGGCCAGCACGTCGGCCTCCGGCGCGACCGCCGCCGCGAAGCTCGACAGGTACAGCAGGTTCTTGAAGAAGAGCACCAGCTCCTTCGGCATCCGAAAGCCGCCCGCGGCGAGCGTTCGCAGCAGCCGTCCGAGCGTCTCGCCGAGCCGGTCGAAGGTGACCTCGCCGTCGGAGCGGGCCTCGAGCCGGGTCATCTCCTCCTGGAGCCGCTCGACCAGCCGCTCGACGTCGGCGTCGGCGTCGATCGCCCCGAAGGTCCGCATCGCCTCGACCTGGATCCGGGCGTCGGAGGCCGCGAAGCCGACCAGGAACCGGACCAGGCCCGCGCGTTGGGTCGCGTCGAGCCGGCCGCAGATCCCGAAGTCGACCATCGAGAACCCGGGCCCCTCGACCAGCACGTTGCCGGCGTGCAGGTCGCCGTGGAACAGGCCGTGCACGATGGTCGCCTCGAGCACCCCGCGGACCCCGACCTCGAACAGCCGGTCGCCGTCGACCAGCGTGCCGTCGTCGAGCGAGAGCCGCGCGTACGAGACCCCCGGCACGTGCTCCATCACCAGCAGCCGCTCGCTGACCATCCCCGGCACGGGGCGCGGCACCCGCACGTGCTCGGCACCGAGGTCCTCGAGCACGGCGAGGCTCTCGACCAGGTTCGCCGCCTCCAGCCGGAAGTCCAGCTCCTCCAGCGTCAGCTGCGCGAACAGCTCGACGAAGGCCGGCAGGTTGGCCGAGCGGGCCCCGGTGTGGAGCCGGTCGGCGGCGGCACAGACCAGCGCCAGCGTCTCGATGTCGGCCCGGAAGCGGGCCCGCAGGCCGGGCCGGCGGACCTTCACCACCACCGCACGGCCGTCCCGCAGGACCGCCCGGTGGACCTGGCCGATCGAGCCGGCGGCGAGCGGCTCGGGGTCGAACGAGGCGAACGCGTCGAGGTCGCCGCCGAGCTCGCGGCCGACGATCTCCTCGGCGGTGCCGGGAGCGAACGGTGGTGCCTCGTCACGACACCACGCGAAGGCCGCGACCCACTCGTCGGGCAGCAGCCCGTCGGCGCTGGCGATGAACTGGCCGAGCTTGACGTAGGCCGGGCCGCCGGCCCGGACCAGCTTCTGGGCGCGGGCGATCAGGCCACGATCGGCGGCGGGCGGCGAGATCGAGAGGCCGACGGCGGTCGCCCCGGCCGAGAGCAGCGCGACGGGCGCCTCGGGCGCGGCGGTCCTCGCGACCCGCCAGGTGGTCGCGGCGAGCGCCCCGAGCGTGTCGGTCCAGACGCGCGGGCTGGAGATCCGGACCGCCTCGCGCACCAGCGCCGCGCGATGGTCGATGGCCTCGGCCTGCCAGACCAGCGCCTGCGCCGTCAGCCCCTCGACGGCGGCGAGCTGTGCCGACCGCCGCAGCAGCTCGACGCGCGGCGGCAGCGGCGGCGCGGCCGAGGAGCCGGGAGGCGATCCGACCGCGTCTTCGAGCATGCCGCAGTATCTCAGCGGTCAGATCGAGCTGTGTGACGTTGCGCATCCCCGGGCAGCGGGCCCGCGTCGTTCGCCGGTTCCCGGCAACATGGAGGGCAGATGGCCCCCGCTCCCCGCAACCTGGTCAACCTCAAGTCGGTCGACAAGGGCTACGGCAGCCGGTCGGTGCTGCACGACGTCACCCTCGGCATCAACGCCGGCGACCGGATCGGGATCGTCGGCCGCAACGGCGACGGCAAGTCGACGCTGCTGCGGTTGGTGGCCGGCCTGGAGGAGCCCGACGCCGGCGCGGTCACCCGGCTCGGCGGCCTCGACATGGCCGTGGTCGCCCAGGGCGACGCGCTCGACGGCAGCAAGACGATCCGCGACGAGCTGATCGGCGGCCGCGCCGACCACGAGTGGGCCGGCGACAAGACCTTCCGCTCGGTCCTCGACGGGCTGCTCGGCGGGGTCGAGATGCGGCGGTTCCCGAACGGCCTCGACACCGTGATCGGTCCGCTCTCGGGCGGCGAGCGGCGACGGATCGCGCTCGCCCAGCTGCTGCTCGACAGCCCCGAGCTGCTGCTGCTCGACGAGCCGACCAACCACCTCGACGTCGAGGGCGTCGACTGGCTCGCCCGGCACCTCGCCGCGCGCCGCGGCTCGATGGTCGTCATCACCCACGATCGCTGGTTCCTCGACGCCGTCTGCACCCAGACCTGGGAGGTCACCGACGGCACCGTCCACCAGTACGACGGCGGCTACGCAGCCTATGTCCTGGCCCGCGCCGAGCGGGACCGCCAGGAGGCCTCACGCGAGGACCGCCGCCAGCAGCTGATGCGCAAGGAGCTGGCGTGGCTGCGGCGGGGTCCGCCGGCCCGGACCTCGAAGCCGAAGTTCCGGATCGAGGCCGCCAACGCCCTGATCGCCGACGAGCCCGCCGCCCGCGACGGGGTCGAGCTGCTGCGGTTCGCGTCCCAGCGGCTCGGCGGCAAGGTCCTCGACGCCGTCGACGTCTCCGTCGCCTACGGCGAGAAGACCCTGCTCGACCACGCCACCTGGCGGCTCGGCCCGGGAGACCGGGTTGCGCTGGTAGGAGTCAACGGCTCCGGCAAGACGACCCTGATCGACCTGCTCAGCGGCAGCGTGACGCCGTCGACCGGGGCCGTCGAGCGCGGCACCACCGTCCGGCTCGCGCACCTCTCGCAGGACACGGCCGAGATCCCCGGCCACCTGCGCGTGCTCGAGTCGTTGGAGGAGATCCGCGGCGCGACGACCACCAGCGACGGCCTCGAGATGACCGCCGGCCAGCTCTGCGACCGCTTCGGCTTCCGCGGCGCGAAGGCCCGCACGCTCGTGCGCGAGCTCTCCGGCGGCGAGCGCCGCCGGCTGCAGCTGATGCGGCTGCTGATGGACGAGCCGAACGTGCTGCTGCTCGACGAGCCGACCAACGATCTCGACATCGACACCCTGACCGCGCTCGAGGACCTGCTCGACGGCTGGCCGGGCACGCTGATCGTCGTCAGCCACGATCGCTACTTCGTCGAGCGCGTCTGCGACGACGTCTACGCGCTGATGGGCAACGGCGGGATCCAGCACCTGCCGGGCGGGATCGAGGAGTACATGACGCTGCGCCGGGCGGCGCACGCGGCCGAGGCGGAGACCGCGACCGGAGCCGCCCGTCCCACGGCCAGCGGCGGCCCCGGCTCCGCTGGCGGCACCGCCACGGCGACCGCCCCCGCCCTCACCGGCGGCGCCCTCCGCAACGCCCGCAAGGAGGTCGCGCGGCTGGAGCGGGCGATCGAGAAGCTCGACGGTCGCGAAGCCGCGCTCCACGAGCAGATGGCCGCCGCGGCCACCGACCTCGGCCGACTGCGCGAGCTCCAGGCCGACCTGACCGCACTGGGCGAGGAGCGCGAGCAGCTCGAGGCGACCTGGATCGAGCTGTCGGAGTCGATCGAGGGCTGAGGCCGGCGGCGACGGGTCTCGGTGAGCTCGGCGCGGCGCCGATCCCGAGCCGCGTCGCGTGATCGAAGCGCCGCGCGCGCGACTACCCCTCGCGGGCGACCAGCCGCTTGCGAGCCCGATCGAGCGCCTCGAGCACGACCAGCCCGACGGCGATCACCGCGAACGACACGATCCACCACCATGGGCCCGGTAGGTGGGTGGTGGCCGCCAGGCCGAAGTCCAGTCCGCCGAGCTTGACCGCGAACGGCAGCACCCCGGCGTAGATGCCGAGCAGCAGCACCGCCCCCGACGCCAGGTCGTAGTCCTGTGGGTCCTTCATCGTGCCCCCAGGGTGCCAGCGGGGGCCCGCGTCCTCTACGGGCTTTGGTCTATGCCGGCCCAGACCGAGGTCGATCCCCGGGCCGCCGGTCGTCCGGACCGGGCCGTCGCATCCGGGTCAGCCCCTTCCGCCCCGGGAGCCCCCGAAGATCGCGATCATCGCCGACTGGACCGGGCGCGGCGGGAAGCGCATCACCACGTCCTCGCGGTGCTGGGCGAGGAAGCTCGCCGCCCAGCGTGCGCCACGCAGGCCGCGCGGGATCCCGCCCCGCCGGAAGAGCCCCTCGCGGGCCGCGGCGGCGCTGTCCTCCAGGAACGCCTGGAGCCCGAGCCCGGGGCGGACGACGCAGTGCAGGTGCGCCTCGCGGTCGCCGCTGCCGGCCAGCCCGTGGACCGTCCCCGCCGGCACGATCTGCTCGCCATCGGCCGGACCGATCGTGCGGGTCGTCCGGCCCAGCCGGAAGCGCACCTGGCCGTCGAGCACCGTCCAGCGCTCCTCCTGGCGGGGATGGAGGTGGGGCGGCAGCGCCCCGTCCGGCGCCAGCCAGGCCTCGACGATCAGGTCGTCGCCGTCGGTCCGGAACGTGTAGCGGGCGCGGTGGACGGGGTCGTGGGTGGCGTCGGGGTCGGCGGCGGTGGTGGACACGGGGCTCGTACTCCTGGGCGGTCTTGTTACCGGTCGGTAACAACATACGCCGCCCGCTACGATTCGGCAACCGTGTCACCCCCGGACCCGCCGTCGACCTCGCCTCCGGACCGCCGAGCCGACCCCACGTCGACCCGGCCCACCGCGTCGCCCGCCACCGCGCCGCCCGCGACCGCGCGGCGCGCCGCCACCCGCCGCGCACACCCCGACCCGGCGACGACCGAGCCGCGCCGAACCACCGGCGGACCGCCCCGCGTCCGGATCCCCGCCGACCAGCGGCGGTCCCTGATCGTCGCCGCGGCCGGCCGCCTGTTCGCCCGCGACGGCTATGCCGGCACCCGCCTGGAGGACATCGCGGCTGCGGCCGACGTGACGAAGCCGATGGTCTACCGCCACTTCGCCTCGAAGAAGGCCCTCTACCTGGCGCTCCTGACCCGCCACGAGGACGACCTCGGCGGCTTCTTCGACCCGCCCGACGGACCGCCCGCCCCGCCCACCCCCGCCGGGCGGGTGCGCGCGATCCTCGAACGCTGGCTCGACTACGTCCACGCCAACCAGCACGCCTGGCTGATGCTCTTCCGCGACGACTCCGGCGACGCGGAGATCCGCGAGGTCCGGCTGCGGGTCAGCCGCCGTGCCCGCCAGGTGATGGCCACGTTCGTCGCGGAGCAGGCCGGGGAGCGGATCCCGCCCCCCGAGGTCGAGCCGACCGCGGAGCTGCTGACCAGCGGCCTGGCCGGGCTGGCGCTCTGGTGGATCGACCACCCCGACGTGCCGAAGGCCGTGCTCGTCGAGGCCGCGACGCGACTGACGGCACCGATCGCGGCCCCGCGCTAGCCGGCCGGCGCGCGCTGCGACCGCACGAGCTCCGACCGGCGCGTCCGCGGCGCTCAGACGACCGCGGACAGCCGGGACAGTTCTCGTACAGATGTCCACCTTTGTCTCGGCATCCGACACCGCCGACATCCCCTTTCGTGCACACACCCGTCACACCGGCCGGACAACCACGATCCCAGTTTCAGCCGTACGCTACTGGGCGCAGCGGCCGGGGATCCACTCGTTCGGCCCCCACTTCAGGCCGCCTCGCGGGCCACTCTGGACCCCAGGCCGTGCGGTACGAGAACGCATCGTGTGTAACGGCGATCGCCTATGCTCATGCCTCCAGGTCCGGCCCGAGCAGATGAGCACCCCGACACGAAAAGCCGTACTCGCCGTCGTCACCCGGCGGCCGACCTACGGCGCCGCGGTGGTCGAGCAACTACGGCGCTGGTCGGTCGACCCCGAGCTGTTCCCGAAGTCGTCGGTCTACACCGCTCTGACTCGCCTGGAGCAGGGGGGCTTGATCGAGCCGCGCGGGCCCGCTCCGGCCAGCACCGACCGCCAACCGCGGATGACCTACGGAGCGACCCCGGCCGGCGAGCAGGAGGTCGATCTCTGGCTCTCCGGGCGTCCGGCCTCCTACGCCGACCTGCGCCTGCGGATCGCCCTCGCGCGGCCACACGACCTCGAGCGCCTGATCGGCTTCGTGACCGAGGCCGAGAGCAACTGCCTGGAGCAGCTGGCCGCGGCGGGCCCACCCTCGCTCGAGCGACTCGTCGCCCGACGCGCGCCGTGGGAGGCCCTCTGCGGCGTGATCCTCGGCACGATGGACGCCGCCGAGCTGGCCGGGCGAGCGAAGTGGCTCCAGGCGGCCCGGGTCGCGCTCGTGTCGATGCGCGACCACCCGACCCAGCTCCGCGGCTGAGCCTGGGCCCACCGATCCCGAGGGTCGGCGGACCCAGGCGAAGAGCCCGCTCTACGCCGGCGGGGGCGTCGTCGCGGACCCGCGCAGCAGCCAGGCCAGCTGGGCCTGGTGCTCGACCGCCTCGGCGACCGTGACCGCCTCGCGCAGCGTCCGGCCCCAGGCGACGAGGCCGTGCCCCCCGAGCAGCACCGCCCGCGACGTGCCCAGCCCCTCGACCGTCGCCGCGGCCAACTCGGGGGACCCCGGCCGGGCCCGGCGGGCGGTCGCGACGGTCCCGATCCCGAAGTACTCCAGCTCCTCGGTCGCCGGCTCCAGCGGCTCGCCGAGGAAGCTCCAGGCGGCCGCGTGCGGGCTGTGGGTGTGGACGATCGCGGCGGCGGTCGGGTGCGCGGCGTAGACCGCCAGGTGCAGCGCCGATTCCCGCGACGGCGTGCGGTCGCCGGCGAGCACGCGGCCCCCAGGGCCGACCGTCACCAGGTCGCGGGCCGCCATCTGGTCGTAGTCGAGGCGGCTGGGCGTGATCCGGGCGCCGCCGGCGACCCGCACGCTGACGTTGCCGACGCTGCCGACGACCAGGCCGCGCTCGTGGAGCGCACGCGCCGTCGCCACGATCTCCCGGTCCCGTCGCCGTCCGGCGACCCACTCCCCGACCCGCACCGTGGCCTCAGACGGTCGCGTCCGCGCCAGCCCGGGTGACCGGCGGCCGGCCGATCTGCCCTGCACCACCACCTCCGCGCACGATCGACCGCCGCGTCGACGACGCGCTCCGGGGCGGTTGCGGCACGGCACCGAGAGCGCCGGTGCCGCCAACGATCGAGACGGGGAATGCAGCCATGCGTAACGCTCCAGGAGAGAGGAAGGCCCGGAGGCGAACAGTACCCGCGACGCGGCAGGGCGGGGCGGCCGCGCCGTGGTCCTCGGACCCGGCGCGGCCGTGACGATCGACTGCGCTAGGGCGCGGTCACGGCGATCGTCAGCGTCACGGTCCGCTTGCCGTCGCGCACCCGGTAGACCATCGCCGGCGCGCCCTTGGCGTCCGAGCCGGGCGGCGCCAGGACGACCTGGAAGCGACCGCGGCGGTCGGTCCGGATCCGCGCGGTCGTCGACGGCCCCGTGCCGCAGACCGGCTGACCGAGCACCGTCAACGTGGTCGGCTTGCGGATCCCCGCCACCCGACCACGCACGTTGCGGCCGCCCCCGGCCTGGACCTGCTGACCCGTGACCTGCGCCTGACGGGTCGCCTTCAGCGCCCGCGAGCGGACGTTGTCGACGCTCAGTCGGTAGCGCGAGCGCGCCCGCAGCTTCGCCTGCTTCGGGGCGCTGACGGTCGCGCTTACCGCACCGTCGGCAGCGATCGTGGCCTCCGCCACCCGGGTCTCGTCACGCAACACCGTCAGCTTGCGGCCCGCGAGCTTTCGCGACGCGACCCCGGTCAGCCGGACGCGCGACCCGCGCGCCTCGATCCCGGTCAGGACCACGAACGGCGCGTCGCAGACCACCGGCAGTGCCAGCGGCGGGGGTCCCGAGGCCGCCGGTCCGGTGATCGTGATCGTCCGGCGCTCGACCGTCTCGTTGCCGAACCGATCGCGGCTCCGGATCGTCACCGTGTAGACGCCCGGCGCGGCGTAGACGTGCGAGACCGAGGTCCCGGTCGCGGTCCCCCCGTCGCCGAAGTCCCACGTCGTCTCCCCCGTCCCCGACCACAGATCGCGCGGCGAGACCGAGAACGCCACCGGCGCCCCGGCACCCGCGGTCACCGGCACCGTGACCTCGCCCAGCTGCGGCCCGCCCCCGTCGAGCAGCGAGGCGTACACGCGCTCGTCGGTCTCGTCGGGGCCGGCGCCCGCCCAGACCGCGGCCACGGTGCCCCCGCCACCGGCGGCAACCGCCACGTCTTCGGCCTCGTGCTGCTCCGTCGAGAGCAGGACGGGCGGGCCCCAGGCCGATGCTCCCGCCGCCAGCGTTCGTGCGAAGACCCGGTCGATCTCCTCCTCGTCGTTCTCCCAGACGACCGTGGTCGCCCCGTCCGGAGCGACCGCCACCACCGGATTCTCCGTCTCCTCGCCGTCCGCGGACAGCTGGACGACCGGACTCCACGCCGACGCGCCCGCGGGCAGCGTCCGGACGTACGTCGGCTCGACGTCGTTCCCGTCCTCGCCTTCCCAGACGACGGCGACCGTGCCGTCGGCACCCGCGTCGATCTCGGGATCGTCGACGTCCTCGTCGATCAGGTCGACGACCGGCCCCCAGCTCGAGGAGCCGGCGGCACGCGTGCGCACCTGCCCCCGCGAGTCGTCGTCGTCGTGGTAGCTCTCCCAGACGGCCGTCACCCGCCCGTCCGGCGAGACCGCGAGCTCCGGATCGGACGCCCCCACGCCCTCGGCCGAGAGCGCGACAGCCGGCCCCCAGCTCGACGAGCCGGCGGGGCGGGTCCGCGCCCAGACCCGCTCGGTGTCGCCGTTGGCGACCCAGATCGCGGTCGCCGTCCCGTCGGCCGCGAGGACCACGCTCGACGAGTAGCCGTCCTCGTCGGTCTCGGAGAGCAGCTCGGCCGGCGCCCAGCCCGCCGCGCCCGCGGCCCGGGTCCGCGCCCACACCTGGTCGCGGTCGCCGTCCCAGGTCGTCCAGGAGACGATCGCCGAGCCGTCCGCGCCGACGGCGATCGACGGGGCGTAGTTGGATTCGCCGGCCCCGGAGAGCGCCACGGTCGGTCCCCACGCCGACGAGCCTGCCGGGCGCGTTCGCGCCTGCACCACCTCCAGCTCGCCGACCCAGGAGACCCACACCGCCGTCGCCGTCCCGTCCGGGGCGATCACGACCGTCGCGGCGGAGGCGCTGTCCTCCTCCGCGAGCTCTTCGACTGGCCCCCACGCCGACGCGCCCGCGAGCCGGGTCCGCGTCTGGACCGCCTCGCCACCCTCGGCGACGTCCCGCGTCCAGACCGCGACCGTCGTGCCGTCAGCTCCGACGGCGACGTCCGGGTCGTTGCTCTCCTGACCGAGGGCCGCCAGCGGCTCGTGGCCCAGCCAGGTCGGTGCGGCGGCAGCCGGGCCGGCGGTCGCGCCGAGGCTGATCGCGCAGACGGCGATCACGCCGCCGGCCGACAGCAGGGAATGTGAACGTGAACGACCAACTCGCATCGCGCCATCATGCCAGCGCGTTAACGGCGTTCGCTTCGAGGTCCACCACGCTCCTGGTGGGCACACACAAGCGCTGAACGGGGACACCCCGGAGCGCCCCACCCCGTTAGCACCCGCGAACACCCGACAACACAAGTTTCGAAACGTGAACATGGACTTCGGGGCGAGCCGGGAACTACGCCGCCAGCCGTGCCATGGCGGCCGCCGCGCGGTCTCCCACGCAGCGGTCGGGCTGCCCGGCGGGGCGGCGGCCGCCCTGCCGGGCAACCCGCCTGCGGGGCGGGGCGACCGACGGCCGCCACCACCCCGCAGGCACCTACCGCGTGCCGACCTTCTTGCCCTTGATCGTCACGGTCTTGGTGAACGAGACCGGCTTGGCCGCCTGACCGGCGGCGGTCGTCGCGCCGGCCTTCGGCGCGTAGGCGACCCGGACCGCGACCGTGACCGCCTTGCCCCGCCGCAGCTGCGCCACGGTCGCACGCGAGAGCCGGACCCGGACCAACGTGCTGTCGCCGCTCGCGACCGAGGCCGTCGCACGGGTGATCCGGGTCCCGCTGAGCGTCAGCTTGCCCGCACCGACCCCGGCCACCCGAACCGCCAGCCGGTCGCTGCCGCTGCGCGTCGCCGTCAGCACCTGCGGGACGCAGGAGGGCGCCGCCAGCTCGATCTTGCGGACCGTGCGGGCGCCGTTGTGCCCGGTGAGCTCGACCGTCGTGCCCTTGGCCGCGCCGCAGACGTCGTTGGTCGCCTTCAGGATCCCGCGCTTGCCGTTGTTGATCGTCAGCCGGAAGTCACGCACGGGGACGTCCGGGACGCCGGTGAACGTCGTCGTCAGCCGCTTCTTGGCGTCGACCGACGAGTCGGCGTGGAGATCGACCTCGACGCCCTCGCCGCTCAGCTTCAGGAACAGCTTCGGGAGGGTCGGGATGACCTTCCCGTTGGCGCCGATCCGGGTGCCCTTGACGAAGTAGACCGGCCCCTGGATCGGGACGTGGAGGGCCGGGGTCGTCGCCGTCGCCCAGCCGATCTGGGAGGCGGCCGGGCAGTTCCGCGCGGCCGCGCCGGCGGGCTCGCAGAGCGCCTCGGCGTTGTCCGGATCGAGCGCCGCCGTCAGCGGCAGGGTGACCTTGATCGACTGCATGTTGGCCTGCCCGAAGCTGTCGGCGAGGTTGGCGACGATCCCGGGGTGCTTCCCGGTCCGCATCTGGGTCTTGCCGGTGTACTCCAGCGACAGCTTCGGGTCGAGCACCAGCTGGTCGCAGCCGCGCGGCTGGTACGGCACAGTCGCGGTCGAGACCGTCCCCGCGGTGCTGGCGAACGAGCCGGCGACGGCGGACGCCGCACACGACGTCGCGTTGAACGTGAAGCCGGGACGGTCGAGCGTCACGTCGACCGTCCGCATGTGCAGCGGCACCCCGCCGACGATCGTCGGCAGCGGGTCCGAGACCGCGGTCGCCTGCGCCTTGTTGGCGTCGACGTGGAGCGCGATCCGGACCACGACCAGCCCGAGGTCGAACGGCCCCGCCTTGGCCGGGACGACGACGCTCATGCTGAACGGCGCGCCCTTGTACGGCCCCGCCAGGTAGACCTGGCCCGAGAGGCCGAACGGCGCGCCGCCGGAGCCGACCGCGACCGTGGTCGAGCCGACCCGTGAGACCGCGCCGCAGCTGCCCGCGGCCGCGTTGACCTCGGGGCAGAGCGGCACCGAGCCGAGCGCGGCCAGCAGGCCGGGCGGCAGCGCGACGTCGATCCGCGAGAGGTCCTGGTCGGCGTCGGCCCGGCCGACCGTCATCGTGAACGGCGAGAACGTCCCCGCCAGCGCGCCGGTGGTGCCGGCGCTCAGCGTCGGGGCGAAGCGGCCCGTCGGGCAGCCCTGGTCGATCGCGAACGAGCTCGACGGCGACGTCGACTGCCCGCCCCACGACGCGAGCGTGGTCGTCGCGGTGTGCGTGCCGCAGACCGTCGGGTTGACCAGCGGAGCGCGGTCGCCGCCCTTGAACGTCAGCGACATCTTCGAGAACGGCAGCTGCGGGTTGTCGAGGAAGCTGGCCGTGATCTGGCCGGTCGCCCGGTCGATCCGGATCGCCCCGCGGAGCTTGATCCGGACGCCGGATCCCTCGGCGGTCAGGAACAGCCGGTACATCTCCCCCGACTCGGGGTCGTCGGAGCGCTGGCTGCCGACGTAGAGCGAGCCGCTCATCGGCGCGTCGAGCACCGGCGTGTCGATCTTGACGGTGCCGATCCGACTCGCCGCAGGGCACTGCTCGGCGTCGGTCGAGTCGAGCGCGAGCTGCCCGTCGGTGCAGGCCTCGAGCCCGCTGGCGACCGCCGGCGACAGTGCCACGCCGGCCGGCAGCCGCACGATCGCGTCCTTCAGGCTCGGCGTCGCCAGCCCGTCCGGGTCGTCGCTCTGCGGGACCGAGAGGTCGACCGCGTAGGCGGACGGTTGGCCTGCCTCGCGGCTCGCGGGCGTGACCGCGATCGACGGATCGAACCGGAGCTGGTCGCAGCCGCTGATCCCGTGGGCCGGGGTGTAGCTGTCCTCGGCGTGACTGTTGACGTCCTGCCACGAGCTCGCGCTGATCGTCGTGGTCAGCGGCGGACCGCACTGCGACGGTGCCGAGAGGAACGGCAGGCGCGGGCCCGTGCCCCGACCACCGTAGGTCAGCCCGGTGCCGTAGAACTCGTCCGGGCCCGGGCCGTTCCTGTCGGCCGGAACGCCCCAGAGCGTCAGCTTCGAGCCGTGGATCTGGAGCAGCGTCGCCAGGTCGCGGAGGTTGGCGACGAGGTGGTAGTCGCCGTCACTGGCCACGCGCACGTCGATCATCACCACCACCACGGAGACCTGAAACGCGAACCGCGCGGCCACACCCTCCGGCGGGACCAGGTTGTAGACCGGGACGGTCGCCTGCCCCACCTTCGCGCCGGCGATCGCCGCGTAGCTCAGCGTCTCGGCCCCGACGATCGTCTCCGGCGAGCAGGTCGTGGCCTTGAACTCCTGGTGCCGGCAGCGGGGCGTCGCCAGCGGGTTGCCGACCAGGCCCCGGGGCATGTCCACGCGGACGTTCCGCAGCGACTGGTCCGGGACCACGGCCCCGGCGCCGTTCTTGGCCGTGTTGAGCATGAAGTCGACGGTCGCGTCGGGATGCGCGCCGGCCTGGGTCACCTCGACGCCGGCGGCGTCGTGGATCGGGGCGGTGAAGCTGTCCGGCACGAAGCCGAAGTCGGCGGCGGCCGGGCTCGCGAACGCGAGCGCGGCGATGACACCGACGAGTGCTGTGGTCAAGCGCTTCATCGCGCACCTCCGTTGGTCTGCTTGGCCGACGTCGAGAGGAGCGTCAGCGTGGTGCGCTTCGTGCTGCCGCCCCGCGAGTGGCGGACGGTGATCGTGAGCTTCAGCGCGTGGTGCCGCGCCAGGTACGTGCGGGCGTTCTTCGAGAGCCGCAGCGTCAGCTTCGCGTTGCCGGCCTCGGTCAGCTTGCGGCTGGCGCTCGCCACGCGCACGCCGCGCTTGCCGAGCCGGCCGGCCACGGTCGCGCGGACGGTGCCCGCGGCGGAGGCCCGCACGCTGAGGGTCACCCGACCCTGCTTGGCCCAGGCCGTCCGCTGCTTGGCGGAGACCTGCGCCGCGCGCACGCTCGGCTTCGGGGCGGGCGCCAGCTCGTTCCCGGGCGGCGGAGCGACGACGTTGCCAGAGCCTCCGGGAGTGCTCGACGCGGTCCCGAGCGGCACGAACGGCGCCGGCGCCGGGCCCTGGCAGTCGGTGCCGCAGCTCGGCGGGTCCTCGGGCGGCACGAAGCCGCCGTCGATCCGGGCGCTGTACATGTCGGCGACGCCGCTGTCGGTGTCCTGGGGAACCAGCCGCTCGGCGGTGATCAGGAAGACGTCGGTGCCGTCCTGCGACGCGCCGGCGAAGATCGCCCCGGCCGGGTCCTTGCCGGTCGAGATCAGCGTCAGCTTGCCGTCGCGGTACTGGTAGACGTCGGCGGCGTCGTTGGTGTCCTCCGGCACCAGCTTGTCGGTGCTGGAGAAGAAGACCCGGCCGTCGGCCCCGACCGCCCCGCGGGGCGCAACCCGGCTGGGAGGCGTCCACGCATCGACCTCCACGTTGCGGAAGTTGGCCAGCCCCTCCGACGTGCTCCCGTCGGTACGGCAGGAGACGCAGGTCACCGTGGTGTCGGCCGCGTTGGCGTCGGCCGCGTAGACCTGGCTGAACCCACCGGCGTGCGGATCGAGCTGCGCCACGGCGTCGAAGGCGATCCGCGACCCGTCGGGCGAGAGCGCCGCCCGGAAGCCGAAGATCGACTCGTACTCGGTGTTGGCGACGAACGAGAAGCGTCCGTCGTGCAGCACGTAGAGGTTGTTGCCGCTGGGCGACGCCCCGTCGGTGAGGACCGCCGAACTGGAGAACCAGAGGTAGTCGACCTCCGCGTCGGCGGCCACCGGCCTGATCTGCTGCGCCACCTCGCCGGTCGTGCCGGCGGGCGTCGCGACGTAGTCGAGACCGTCGGTGGCGCGGTCGTAGACGTAGATGCCGCCACCGGCGGGCGCGTCGTCGGTCAGCTTGGTCGGGCAGGCGAACCACATCCGCGAGCCGTCGCGATTGGCCGCGAGGTAGGTGGCGCTGATCTGGCAGCCGGCGCCGAGCGAGTCGGCGGCGTGCGAGCGCGTGACCTGCTTGGTCGCCGCGCCGGACCCGAGCGCGTCGGTCCGGACGTAGAGCTGCGGGTTGGCGAGGTTCTTGAAGGTCTTGAAGTAGACCGTCGTGCCGTCGGCGGAGAACGCCGAGGGGTAGGTCCCGCCCATCTGCGAGCCGCCCGCGTTGCTCCAATCGTTGTCGCCGAGGGTCGCACCGCCGGGCAGCGCGCCGCCACCCGGAGCGACGCTGACCAGCCGGGTCGTGTCGCCGTCGCGGACGTAGACCTGCTGGGTCGTGGTCGCCGCGCCCCCGTCGGCGGTCAGCGGCTTGGTGCTGTTGAAGGCGATCCGCTCGAGGTCGTCGGTCGCGGCGACGAAGTAGGTCTCCTTCGGCGAGAGGTCCGGCAGCAGCGGGGGCGCCGAGAGCCAGGTGAAGCTGCCGTCGCCCTCGAACCGGTAGTCGTCGAAGTGGCCGAGGTTGGCGCCGACGCCGGTCCCCTGGTCGTTCGGGTCGACCGGGTACTTGGTCTCGATCACCGCACGCGAGAAGTCCTTGGACATCGCCGAGACGTAGAACTGGTCCATCAGGATCGGGTTGCGCCCGAGCGTCGGCGGATTCAGCGACGTCGTCGTCCAGCCGCCGGCGCCACGGAGCGCCCGGTAGCTGCTCGAGATCGAGCCCGGCGAGTTGGCGAAGGTCCCGGACGACCAGAACGTGATCCCCCCGGCCTCCTGGCGGGCGCCGAGCCCGGAGGCGATCGTGCCGCCGTTCTTGTCGACCGGCGAGACCTGCTCGTAGGCCCGGCAGTCGGGCAGCCGGGTCGCGCCCTGCTGCTCGCGCAGCGCCTGGTTGGCGCAGCCGTCCGCGGCGAGGGCGGCGGGCGCCCCGAGGCCAAGGCCGGCGGTCGTCGTCGCGCAGACCGCGGCCGCCAGCAGCAGTCGCGACGTGCCTCCGTTCGCGCGTTCTCGCCGCCGCCCATGTGATGCGTTGTTGCCGACCCGATAGCTCATCTGTTGGCTCTTCCCTCTCGTGTCCCGTGGGTGGCCTCGGGGACGCGCCGTCGCCACGGCACGGTGGTTCCTGGTTCCACCGGGGCGTCGGAGTCGGCGGTGGGTGACTCGCCGGTCGCTTCAGACCGACGACGCACGCCACCTACCGATCCTTTGGATTACCCCAGTCTCTTCCCGGCTATGGTCGGTGGAGACCCCCCTTCCCCGAGGGCCGCCGCGCAGCATACACAGTCTGTGACAGCTGCACGGAAGGTCCATGCAATCGAACGGCTGGTCGGCGTTCTTGGGCTGGACAAATGGCTTGGATACTGGGTATCTGACCTTCTTACGGAACTCTTCGACAACCCGATGCGCAGCCGTCGAAGCCGCGCTCGTCGGCAGGAACGTGCGCGGAAGGGACGAGCCCCGCTCCCGCACCGGCGAGCACGACCGCCCACGACCGCCTTCCCAATGCTCATCCCCATTACCTCTATTGAGACTCGCCCGGCGGCCATGCCCCTGGCCGTGGGTGGCCCCGGCCCGCAGGACCGCGCCGACCGCGGCCCAGCGGAATCCGGCCCGCGGAGCGGATCTGACAGCGTGTGGCCCGGTTCGATCGCTCGGCGGCCGGACCCGCACCGCCCATGACCATGACCGGCGACGGACACGACCTCGGGCTCAGCGAGGCCCAGGAGCAGCGAGCCGCGGCGCTGAGCGCCTCGTGCGTGGTCGTCGACCTGCTCGGGCCCTCCCCCACGGAAGCCGATCCGGCGCCGGCAGCCGCCCGCGCGCCGGACGCGCCGCCCACGGGCCCCACCGCCCGCCGGGTCGACGTCGATCCCTCATCGCTGGGGCGCGCGCCGAAGCCGCCCGGCGCCTGGTCCGCGCTGCCGGTCGCGCGGACCGTCGGCGAGATCCGCGCCGCCGCGCGGGACGGTCGCCGCGTCGTCTTCCTCGGGACCCGGGCCGCGACCGACCTGGCCGGGCTCGACGCCCTCCACGGACTCGGGCTGCGGATGGTCGGGCTCGGCGATCGCCCCGCCGAGGTCCCCGCCGACGGGAGCCCGGTGACGGACGCGAACGGCCTGACCACCAGCGGGACCCGGCTGCTGCGACGGCTCGACCAGCTCGGGATCGTGGTCGACGTCGCCGGCGCCGACCACGCCACCGCCTTCGACGTCGCGATGCGCTCGGCCCACCCGATCGTCGCGTCCCGCGCCCTCGTCTCGGGACGGCGACCCGGGGGATCGGCCGCGGGCACCGACGAGCTCCGGGCGATCGCCTCGACCGACGGGGCGATCGGCATCGGCATCGCCTCCGGTCCGCCCGGCGCGCAGGCACCGATCGAGGCGGTCCTCGACCGGGTCGACCAGGTCGCCGGCCTGGTCGGCTCGCGCTACGTCGCGCTCGGACTCGGCAGCTCGCTGACCGCCAGCGGGCCGCTCGACGGCCCCGCGCTGACCCGCGGCCTGGTCGCCCGTGGCTACGCCGACGACGAGATCCGCGGGATCCTCGGCGAGAACGCCCTGCGCGTCTTCGCCGCGGTCTGGGGCTGAACCCGCCGCCCGGCGGTCGGGAGGCGCGACCGGCGGGCCCGCGCGCGGGTGTCCAGCCCCCTCGATCGGGCCGAGCCGGCGGGCGCGCACGACCTGGCGGCGTGTCGTCTCCGTCCCGAACGGGTAGCGGTCGAGCGATGCCCTCGTTGCCGCATCCCCACCTCCACCGGCCCCGGCGGCCGAGCCTGTTCGCCGTGCGGGTGCTGCTGCCCGCGGCGATCCTGCTCGCCGCGCTGGTGGTCGCGATCGTCGGCCCGCGCGAGCTCGCGCCGGGGCTCGTGGTCGCGGCGCTGCTGGTCGTGGTCGCCGACTTCCTGATCCGGTTCGCGATCGGCAGCGAGCTCGACCGCGACGCCGAGCAGGGCGCCCGCCGACGCTTCCGCCGCACCGGTCACTGGCCGGACGAGGACGACGACCGCGATCCGCCGCGGCCGCCGTCGGCCTGAGCGAGCCTCCCGCCCGGCCGCCCGCCCGCCCCGCCAGTCCGCCGCTGGTCGGCCGGAGCCACCCGGAGGAGCCGGCCCGGCCGCCTCCCTCAGCCCCCGGCCGAGGACACCGCCACCGGGGCCGGAGCGTCGTCGTCGCCCTCGATCCGGGTCGTCGCCAACGCCCCGTAGACCTCGGGGCGACTGCGCCGTAGCCAGATCGCGACCCCGATCCCGATCAGGAAGACGACCGCCGCGCTGCCGATGATCGCGGCGTTGACCGTCGAGTCGCGGGCGGTCAGCAGCGACATGTTCTTGGTCACGAAGACCAGCATCGTCACCAGCCCGATGATCGCCAGGACCGGCGCGATCGTCGTCGACCAGCGGCTCTCGCCGCGGGCGTTGCGCCGGAAGAAGCCGATCACGGCCAGCCCGGCGAGGATCTGGAGGGCGATGATCCCGATCAGGCCCGGCGAGTTGACGAGGATGAAGAGGTCGTTGTAGGGGTCGAGGCCGGCGATCGCGAACGCGGCGCAGACGACGGCCGAGACGATCGCCATCACCACGCCCGCGACCCACGGCGAACGGTGACGCTCGTGCGTGCGGGCCAGCGCCCGCGGCATCGCGCCCTCGCGGCCGAGCGCGAACAGGTAGCGCGAAGCAGCGTTGTGGAAGGCCAGGATCGCCGCGATCGCGCTCGTCACCAGCAGCACCCGCATCACGTCGACCGCCCAGGCCCCCACGTACTGGTCCGCCATCGCGTAGAACATCCCGGTGACGTCCGAGGCCGCTGCGGCCTGGGCCTTGTCCGGCCCGAAGGCCATCACCGTCGACCAGGTGATGAAGGCGTAGAAGATCGCGAGGAAGGCGATCGCGCCGTAGGTGGCACGGGGAATCGTCCGGCGCGGGTTCTTCGACTCCTCGCTGAAGATCGCCGTCGCCTCGAAGCCGAGGAAGGCGGCGGAGCTGAGTGCGAACAGCGCCCCGGACGAGCTGGTGAAGGCGTTCGACGGCTTGAACGGCTCCAGCGAGAGCCCGTCGGCGCCGCCCTGGACGACGACCGCGACGGCGACGATCAGCAGGATCAGGGCCTCGAGCGAGAGCGCGACCCCGAGCACGGTGGCCGAGAGCGCGATCGAGCGGTGGGCCAGGTACCAGACGACCACGAGCGCGATCGCCGTCCAGACCTGCCAGGAGAGGTGGATCCCGAAGAGGTCCTGGAAGGTCCCCTCCGCGGTCAGCCCGAAGAAGCCGTAGAGCCCGATCCCGATCACCGCGTAGGCGAAGGTCGCCAGGTACGCGGAGCCGAGGCCGAGGGTGCGGTTGAGCCCCCGCGAGACGTAGACGTAGAACGCGCCGGCGTTGGTGATGTGCCGGCTCATCGCGGTGTAGCCGACGGCGAACAGCGCCAGGATCATGCCGGTCAGCGCGTAGGCGGCGGGCGCGCCGATCCCGCCGCGGGCGATCGCCAACGGCGCGACGCCGGCCATCACGGTCAGCGGGGCCGCGGCCGCGACCACGAAGAAGATCAGGTGCCCGGTGCCGAGGACGCCCTTCTCGAGGGTCCGGTCCGCGCCTGATTCGGCGGTGGGCCGGGGCGCGTTGCCCCGGTCGGTGGTGGTGCTCACTCGGTCAGCTCTCGTTGCGGTGGACGATCCGGCCGTCGACGACGACCAGCCGGACGGGAAGCGCCCCCAACCGGTCGGGGTCGACGGTCGTGGGGTCGGCGGCGAGGACGGTCAGGTCGGCCTGGAACCCGGGGGCGATCCGTCCCGCGCGGTCCTGCTCGCCGACGGTCGCCGCGTTGTGGGTCGTGTAGCCGTGCAGGGCCTCGAGCGGCGTCAGCGCCTGCTCGGGGTCGAGCACGTACTCCGGCCCGCGCGCCGGCAGCCGGCGCGTGATCGCGTAGTGCAGGCCGAGCCGCGGGTCGAGCTGAGCGACCGGCCAGTCGGAGCCGAGCGGGACCAGCGCCCCGCTGCGCAGGACGTCGGCCGTCCGCCAGGCGCGGGCGGCGCGCTCGGGCCCGAGCCGCTGCGTCCACTCGTCGCTCCGGTCCGGCGCCCGCCACTGGCCGTGGAGCGGCTGCATCGAGCAGGCGACGCCTTCGGCCGCGAACCGCGCCAGCAGCGCGTCGGGGAGCGTCTCGGCGTGCTCGATCCGGTGGACGACACCGGGCGCGGCGCCGGCCTCGCGGTAGGCGTCGAGCACGAACGCCACCGCCGCGTCGCCGATCGTGTGGGTGACGCACTGGAAGCCGGCCCGGGCGAAGCGGATGATCGCGGCGCGGAAGCGGTCGGTGTCCGGCCAGAAGCAGTCGCTGCCGCCGCCGCGGGTGTCGGGCTCGGCGAGCCAGGCGGTGCCGCTCTCGACGACCCCGTCGGCGAAGAACTTGGCGACCCCGCCCCGCCACAGGCGGCCGTGCTCGTCGCGCAAGCCCAGCCACTGCTCCTGCTCCGTGTCGCTGACGCCCGGCGCGACGAGCAGCGGCACGACCAGCCGGGTCGTCAGCTGGCCGGCGGCCTCCAGCTCGCGCAGCAGCACGAAGGTCTCGGGGGTCCCGTCCATCACGTGGCCGCCGGTCAGGCCGACGGCGTTCATCCGCCGCTGGGTCCGCGCGACCGCCTCCTGCCGGTCCTCGTCGACGGCGGGCAGCCGCCGGACGACGTGGTCGTAGGCGGCGCGCTCGCGCAGCTCGCCGGTCGGCCGCCCGTCGCGGAAGACGATCTCGCAGCCGTCCTCGAACGCGACCGGCGCGTCGACCCCGGCGAGGTCCATCACCGACGGCGTCGCCAGGTGGGTGTGGAGGTCGAAGAAGGCGATCAGGGCGGGGCCCTCGGCGTCGGCCTCGAGCTCGCCGCCCTCCATGTCGTGACCGCCGTAGATCCCGTAGTCGGTCCCGAACGCGCGCACGATCGCGTCGGGTCCGAGCCGGGCCCGCTCGGCCCGCAGCTCGGCGCGGACCTGCTCGCGGTCGAGGACCCCGAGCAGGTCGACGCCGGGGGCCATCTCGTGCCCGGAGATCGCGTGGATGTGCCCGTCGACGAGCCCGGGGACGACGCAGGCGCCGTCGAGCTCGACGACCTCGGCGGTCGGCCCGGCGGCGGCGCGGACCGCGGCGTCGTCGCCGACGACGGCGATCGAGCCGTCGCGGACCAGCAGCGCCGTCGCCCGCGGCCGAGCGTCGTCCAGTGTCAGCACGTCGGCCCCGACGAGGGCCAGCTCTCGGGGCGGGGCCACGGCGTCGACTGCCGCGTTCGGAGGGGTCTGACTCATCGACCCACCGTACGCCAAATCGATTCGTCATGTCAACTCGGACGTGACGGCGGGCACAGAACGGCGGGACGGAGCGGCCCAGTAGGCTGGCTTCGATGGCCACGCGGCGCCCCACGATCAGCGACGTCGCCGCCGCGGCCGGGGTCTCGCGGACGACCGTCTCGCACGCCCTCAACGGCAAGGGCCGCGTCGACGAGGGCACCCGCGAGCGGGTCCGCGCCGCCGCCGCCGAGCTCGGCTACCGCGCCAGCCCGACCGCCGCCGGACTCCGGCTCGGACGCACGATGACGCTCGGGATGATGCTGCCCAGCGGCGGCATCCCCCCGGGAGGCGAGGCCGTGCTGGTCGAGCGCGACCTCTTCGGCGTCGAGTTCTACCTCGACGTCGCCGTCTCGGCAGCGCGGACCGCGTTCGGCCGACAGCACGCGCTGACCCTGTTGCCCGACGCGCTCACCACCGACGACCTGCGGCAGTTCCCGCTCGACGGCGTGATCGTCAACGACCCGCAGATCGGCGACCCCCGGATCGCCGCGATCGAGGCACTCGGACTGCCGTTCGTGACGATCGAGCGGATGCTCGACCGCCCCGACCACCGCCGGTGGGTCGCGACCGACACGATCAGCGCCACCCGGGCCGTCCTCCACCACCTCGCCGACGCCGGCGCCGAGCGGATCGCGCTCGTCTCCGGCGACCTGCCGTGGGCCTGGTACCGCGACACCGAGGACGCCTACCGCGACTGGTGCGCGCAACGCGGCGTCGAGCCGCGGGTGGTCTCGCTGACCCTCGCCCGGTTCCGCGACCACGGGGCCGCCGCGACGGTCGACGAGCTGCTCGCCGGCCCGACCCCGCCCGACGCGATCTTCACCGGACCGGACATCTACGCCCGCGCGCTGGCCCAGGAGCTCGACGCCCGCGGGATCGCCCTCGGCGACGACCTGCTGCTGGCCTGCGGCGTCGACAGCACCCACGTCCGCGCGCACCACCCGCCGATCACCGCGATCGACCTCTTCCCCCGCCAGCAGGCGCAGGCCGCGGTCGAGCTGCTGCTCGACGCGGAAGCGCCCGGCCCGCGGCTGCTGCCCTCGCAGCTGCACCTGCGGGCCTCGACCCGCGCCGGCGGCTGAGGGGGCCGGCTGGGGGTGTAGCCGGGTCGGGTGGCCGGGCCGCAGGCCGGGTCGCAGGCCGGGTCGCAGGCCGGGTCGGGGGTGGGCGGGCCGGGTCGCGGGTGGGCGGGCCGGGTCGCGGGTGGGCGGGCCGGGTCGGCGGGCCGGGCCGGGTCACGGGTGGCCGGCAGGCGAACTGGAGTCATTTTGCGTCGCCGTTCCGAGCTGGAGTCATTTTGCGTCGCATAGCGAGGCGAAATGACTCCGGTACAGGTGCCCGACGCGAAATGACTCCCGTCCCGCGGCGCAGCCCCCGTCTTCAGTCCCGCCGCCGTCCCGCGGCCCAGCCTCCGTCTTCAGCCCGCGCCCCAGCCCCGCGCCCCGTCCCGCGACCCTGCCTCCGTCTTCGGTCCCGCGCCGCCCGCCCCGCGCCCCAGCCCCGCGACCCAGCCCCCCGCCCATCCCGCGCCCCCGCCCCACGGATCACCCCGCCGGCGCCACCAGCCCCCGGTCGTAGGCGAAGACCACGATCTGGACCCGGTCGCGCAGCTCGAGCTTGGCCAGGATCCGGCCGACGTGGGTCTTGACCGTCGCCTCGGACACGACCAGCCGCGCGGCGACCTCGGGGTTCGAGAGGCCCCCGGCGACCGCCAGCAGCACCTCGTGCTCGCGCGGGGTCAGCCGCGCGAGGCGGGGATCGACGGCCGCGGTGACGTCGGCGGTCGCCTGCGGCAGCCGGTCGGCCATCGCCGTCAGCAGCCGCCGGGTCGTGCTCGGGGCGACGACCGCGTCGCCGCTGACGACCGCCCGGATCGCCGACAGCAGGTCGGCCGACTCCGCGTCCTTGAGCAGGAACCCGCTCGCGCCGGCCCGGAGCGCGGCGTAGGCGTACTCGTCGAGGTCGAAGGTGGTCAGGATGATCACCCGCGAGGGGCTGCCCGAGGCCACGATCTCGCGGGTCGCCTCGACCCCGTCCATCCGCGGCATCTGGACGTCCATCAGCACGACGTCCGGCCGCAGCCGCGCGACCAGCTCCAGCGCCTCGCGTCCGTCGCGGGCCTCGCCGACGACCTCGAGGTCCGGCTGCGCGTCGAGCACCATCCGGAACCCGAGCCGCAGCAGCTCCTGGTCGTCGACGAGCACCACCCGCGCGGTCACGACGGCCGCTCCTCGTCGGCGACGAGCGGGAACCGCGCGCGGACCGTCCAGCCGCCGGCGACGTCGGGGCCCGCCTCCACGCTCCCCGCGTAGAGCGCGACCCGCTCGCGCATGCTCCGCAGCCCGCCGCCCTCGACGATCGGCCCCGGCGCCCGGACGCCGGTGTCGGCGATCGTGAGGTCGAGGCGCTCGCCGGAGAAGGCCAGCGAGACCCGCGAGCGGGCCCCCGGACCGGCGTGCCGGAGGGTGTTGGTCAGGGCCTCCTGGACGATCCGGTGGGCGGCAAGCTGGAGACCCGCCGGGACCGAGGCGGTCGGCGAGCCGGAGACCGCGTAGTCGACCGGCACGCCCGCCGCCCGGAGCTGCGCGACGACCTGATCGATCTCGGCCAGGCCCGGCTGCGGCGCCCGCCCGCGCGGGCCCGGATCCTCGCGCAGCACCCCGAGCAGCGCGCGCATCTCCCGCAGGGCCTCGCGACCGGTCCGCGAGACCCGCTCGATCGCGAGCTGGGCCTGGTCGGGCGTCTCGCGCAGCGCCCAACCGGCCCCGTCGGCGAGCGCCACCATCACCGTCAGGTTGTGGGCGACGACGTCGTGCATCTCGCGCGCGATCCGGGCCCGCTCCGCGGCGGCCGAGAGCCGTCCCTGCTGGTCGCGCTCGCGCTCCAGCCGGACCGCCCGCTCCTCCAGCGAGGCCAGCAGCTGGCGCCGTTGGCGGGCGTTGGTCCCGAGCACGCCGGCCACCAGCACCAGCGCCGACAGTCCGACGAACCGCTGGACCTCGAGGTCGGTGTCCATCCGCCACAGCCAGGCGACGATCCCGACCTCGACCACCAGCCCGGCGAGCCACAGCGTCCGCGCGGGCCGCCGCACCGCGACCGCGTAGAGCGCCACCAGCACGGCGACGAGCCCCGGGATCAGCGCCGTGTCCCCCGGCACCCGCGCGTCGCCGAGCAGCCGCGCCCCGATCACGACGGCGACGGCCGCGAAGGCCGCGACCGGGTAGCGGCGCCGGACGACCAGCGGCAGCACCAGCGCTACCCCGTAGACCAGGCCCCAGGGACGGCTGTGGACGGCGGCCGCGGCCGCGACGAGCAGCACCAGCGACGGCCCGACGTCGCCGACGATCGGCCAGCGGTCGCCGAGCGCGACGATCCGGGACGGCGGAGATGGAGCGGCGGTCGCCACGCGCCCCACAGTACCCGCGCTCCCGCCCGGATCACGGTCGTCGCCGTCGTTCACGCGTCCCGGCGGCGCAGCAGGACCGCCGCGACGAGCAGCGTGATCGCAACGTAGCCGACCATCACCAGCGTCGCCGGCAGCCGCTCGAGCAGCTCCTGGGTCGGCGTGTTGGTGGCCATCGCGGTGCCGAGCCGCTCGGGCAGGTAGATCGCGATCGCGTCGCGGGTGGCGCCGGGCAGCAGGTTCAGCAGGCCGGGGACGACGAACAGCAGCGCGGCGAAGACCGCGATCCCCCCGGCCGCGTTGCGGAGGATCGCGCCGATCCCGACCGTCAGCGCCGCGACCAGGGCCAGGAACAGCGCCGCGAAGCAGATCGACCCGACGGCTCCCGGGTCGGCGAGCCCGACGTCGACGTGGTGCTGGGCGAGGATCGGCTGCGCGAGCAGGAACCCGAGCAGCGAGGCGACGAGCATCAGCACGAAGGTCACGGCGGCGAAGACCGCCACCTTGGCCGCGAGCACCGGCAGCCGCTGCGGCACCGCCATCAGGCTCGAGCGGATCATCCCGGTCGAGTACTCGCCGGCGATCATCAGGACCCCGAGCACCCCGATCGCCAGCGGCGCGAGGTGGAAGCCGACCAGGGCCTTGTCGATCCCGTCGAGGTGCCGCTGGTCCTCGACGCCCATCGTGTCCCAGCGGCCCATCAGGATCAGCGAGAACAGCGGCCCGATGCCGATCATGATCAGCGCCGCGACCAGCAGCGACCAACGGGTCGAGCGCAGCGTCCAGAGCTTCGTCCACTCCGAGCGGGCGACGCGGCCGAAGGTCACGCCGGTCGCGGCCGGCTCCGGGGCCGGCGTCGGGCGCGGCGCGAGGCCGGCATCGGCGACCGTGCTCATGCGACCGCTCCGGTCGCGGCCCGCCGTCCCGGAGCTGACCCCGTGCGGTACTCGACGACGTCGCGGGTCAGGCCCATGTAGGCCTCCTCCAGCGACGCCGTCTGCGGGGTCAGCTCGTGCAGCACGATCCCGTGCTCGGCGGCCAGCACGCCGATCCGGTCCGCCGGCAGGCCGCGGACCTCGAGCAGGCCCCGCTGCGGGCTCGTGACCTCGACCGTCGCCCCGGCCAGCTGCTCGCGCAGCCGGCCCGCCTCGGGCGAGCGGACCAGCACGCGGCCGCCGGACGATGCCTCGCGCACGACCTCCGCGACGGTCGTGTCGGCGATCAGCCGGCCGCGGCCGATCACGATCAGGTGCTCGGCGGTCACCGCCATCTCGCTCATCAGGTGCGAGGAGAGGAAGACCGTCCGGCCCTCGCCCGCCAGCCGCTGGAGCAGGGTCCGGATCCAGAGCACGCCGTCGGGGTCGAGTCCGTTGACCGGCTCGTCGAGGATCAGCGTGCGCGGATCGCCGAGCAGGGCGCAGGCGATCCCCAGCCGCTGCCCCATCCCGAGCGAGAAGCCGCCGACCCGCTTGCTGGCGACCTCCTGGAGCCCGACCGTGTCGATCACCTGCTCGACCCGGGCCCGCGGGATCCCGTGCGTCTGGGCTAGGGCGAGCAGGTGGTGGTAAGCCGAGCGACCGGTGTGGACCGAGCGCGCCTCCAGCATCGCCCCGACCTCGTGCAGCGGGGCGCTGAAGCTGGCGTAGTCGCGGCCGTCGGTGCGGACCCGGCCGCTGGTCGGCGCGTCGAGGCCGACCATCATCCGCATCGTCGTCGACTTGCCGGCGCCGTTCGGCCCGAGGAAGCCGGTGATCGTCCCGGGCCGGACGACGAAGCTCAGGTCGTCGACGGCGAGCCGCGGTCCGTAGCGCTTGCTGACGTGCTCGACTTCGATCATGCCCTGACGGTAGGCCCGATCGTCGCCGCTGCCTATGCGTCGCGAGGATGGACTTCGCGGCCCGCCGGGGGCCCCAGGTCGCAGGCGCCGTCATCCTCGAGGATGACGGCCCGGCGCCTCAGTCCGCCGACAGCTCGATCGCCGCCTCCGGCGTCGCGACCCGGAACGTGAACGACTCCTCCAGGTGCAGGTGGACCGTGTCGTGGTCGTGGTGCTCGTAGCCGACCGAGAGGTCCTGGCCGGAGGCGAACAGGAAGTCCCCACCCCGCACGCTCAGGACGATCGCGCCACGGACACCGGGGGCCCGCACGACCGGCCCCTCGATGATCTTGCGGAGGTGGTCGAAGAGCGGGTATCCCCCGTGCTCCGCCGTCTCGGCCACCGCCGTGTGCCGACCCGGCCCGAGCACCAGCGCGTAGGGCCCGTCGACGCCGCCCTCCCGTAGCCGCTCGACGCCGCCGGCGACCTTGCGCGTCCAGCCCTCGATGTCGTCCCCGAGCGGGATCGCCGGGTACGGGGTGGCCGTGGTCATGCCGACGATCCCGGCCGCCTCCCAGCCGTGGAAGACGGCCACGTTCTCGGCGGCCGCGATCCGCAGCGCCGCGTCGTCGAGGCTCTCGTAGTCGACGTCGACGGCCCCACGGTCGGCGTTCAGCAGCTCCTCGCGGTCGACGGTGAACGAGGCCCGCAGCTCGGCCAGCGGCAGCACCCGCCGCAGCCGCCCGCTGACCCCGTCGATCGGGCCGTCGTCGAGCGACATGGCCCGCCCGAGGTTGACCGACGAGCGCTGCCAGCCCCGGGGGCCGTCGAAGTCGACGACCCGGCGGGCGGCGAGCGAGGCGACCAGCCGCTCGGTTGCCTCGGCGTCGATGTCGGCCCAGCCGGCGTCGGTGATCGGCGCGTGTCCGCGCAGCAGGTGGTCCATCACGCACCGCCCTTCAGGCCGCCGATGCCGAGCGATCCGCCCGAGCCGCTGGCGGTGACCGGCGCCGCGCTGCTGCTCGGGACCCCGCCGGGAACGTCGACCGGGCCGCCGGCGCCGAGCGGCACGCCGCCCTCCGCCTGCTCGCCGTTCTCGCTGATGTCGCCGTCCTTGAACAGGATCCCGCGGGCGATCTGCCCCCACTCGGGCTTGCGCCGGAGCAGGAACTCGAGGTCCATCGCGAAGTGCTTGTACTCCTCGTGGACGGCGCTGGCCATCACCGAACGGGCCTCGGCGTCGGGTTCGATCGCCAGTCGCTGCTCGTACCAGCCGATCGCCTCCGCCTCCTCCGTCAACGAGGCGCAGAGGCGCGCGAAGGTCCTGGTCTCGGCCGGCAGCTCGTCCGGCGGCTCGTGGTACTGGTCGAAGCCCATCGGTGCTCCTCGGACGCGGGTCGAGGCGACGTGCGGTCACGCCGCCGATCACGCGCCATCCTCTACCCCGCCGCGCATGCCGCCAAGCACCGCGGGGCCGTTCGCGTTCGGCGGGACGGCGCCGCTCCCCCGTCGATCCGCTCCCGAACGTGGGGATCAGAGCGGATCGACGGAGGGCGCGGCCCGGCTCAGTCGCCGGTGGTGCCGGCCCCGACCGCGTCGCGCCGGGCGGCCCGGTGGAACGCGTTGGTCGCCGCGCACGCCGCGCAGGCGGTCGCGTGCGGAGCCTCGGGCGAGCGGTCCATCTCCCGCGCGAGGTAGGAGCGGTCGCAGACGTCGCAGCGCACGCGATCGACCCACGGATCGTCGACCTCGTCGATCGGGTCGTTCGGACGCGACATCGCGAACCAGGTCGGCCGCTCAATCGTCGTGACCACCGCGTAGACGCCGAAGGCGAGCACGAAGGTCAGCGGCAGGCCGATCAGCTCCCAGGTCTGCGACGTGGTCGAGTCGCCGATCTTCAGCGCCAGGCCGACCGCGGTCGCGACGCCCCAGGCGAGCACGCCCGCCGGGTTGATCCGCGGGATCCGGCCGGGACGGAACTCGATCTGGTCGAGCGGGATCTTGCGCCGCCGCAGGTAGGCGACATGCGCCAGCGCCACGCCGACCCACGAGACGATCGCGATCCCCTGGTAGGCCAGCGCGTCGGCGACGTAGCCGAAGACGTTGGTCAGCATCAGCGCGTAGCCGAGCAGGCAGGCGACGATCACCCACAGCGTCCGCGGCAGCGAGATCCCCGTCAGCCGCGCGAAGAAGCTCTGGAGGTTGGTCGACGCGACGTAGAGGTTGACCGTGTTGATCCGCATCTGGGTCAGCACGATCAGGAGGAAGCCGAGCATCCCGGTCAACCCGACGATCTTCACCGGCAGCGCGCTCTCCTGGCCCGCCAGCTGGTCGAAGGTGATCCCGAACGTCGAGACGAGCAGGATCCCGATCAGGCCGTTGACCCCGAACGTCAGCACGTAGTAGAGCCAGCCGAAGGTGACGTTGCGGTGGTAGCGCTCGTCCTCGGGACGGGCCAGGCGGGCGAAGTCCATCGTGTAGAGCATCAGGACCCAGATGCCCATGTAGGCGACGAACGCCTGCAGCCACGGCAGCGTCGTGCCGGGGGCCGCGGCCGAACCGGGCAGGAAGCCGTGGTAGCCCTCGCTGACCAGCGCCCAGACGACGACGCCGACCATCGCCACGATGTAGAACGGCAGCATCCAGCCGTTGACCTTGTCGAGCCGCGAGCGGATCCCGCGCCAGACCAGCGGCGCGGTGCTGAAGACCACGATCGCGTACCAGAGCTTGAGCGGGCCGCCGATGTAGGTCTGGGCGGCGACGGCGACGACGGCGCCCTCGAAGACGACGTAGTAGATCGCGGTCGCCGCGAGGATCAGGGTCGGGATCGCCGCCCCCGCCACGCCGAACATCGAGCGCGAGAACAGCGCCACGGTCAGGCCGCTGCGCGACGCCGTCCGCAGCAGTACCGCGTTGACGGCGGTGTAGGCGACGATCGTCAGCCCGATGCCGATCAGCGCGTTGGTGGTGCCGTAGGCGAGCGCGATGAAGGCCGCGAAGTAGACGTAGAAGAACGCCGTCATCACGCCGTACCAGGCCATCGTCAGCTTGCCGCGCTGCAACCGCCAGCTGCGCGGTACGACGTGCAGTGAGTAGTCCTCGGTCGCCGCCTCCTCGACGACCCGCGGGTCGTCGGTCTGCGAGATCTGGAGCGCAGGACGCTCCGGGGCGATGGTGCCCATGGTTCTCTCTCCTCGAATAGGGGTGCGGCTCCCGTACGGGGACGACAGTCGCGGTATCGGGCGCACCGTCCGTGGTCGGTGCGCGAGGCTCGTGCCGACCCGGGCGATCGGCGGTGCTGCGGGTACTACGGGTGCTGCGGGTACGTCAGGGGAACTGCGGGTGCTTCGGGAACTGCGGGTACGTCGGGAAGTCAGGTGCGTCGGGTGTTCGAATCACACCGCCGCGCGGATGCGTGCGAGGGGATGCGGAGGCCGAGCAGGTCGGGGCGGACGGTGCGAGAGCTGTGCGCCAGCACTGCCGAGCGTCACCCGGCCCGAGATGCGAAGCGCTACGCGCGCCTCGCACCATCCGCCCGAGATGCGCAGCGCCTACGCGCCGCTCACGGCATCCGCCACCTCCGCCCAATGCGCCGCACTGCGGCGCTGGAGCAGGCCGCGGTACTGCTCGGTCGTGCGGGTCAGCAGCTCGCCGCTGCCCCAGTCGAGGATCACGCCGTGGCGGCGGACCAGGTCGAGCACGTCGAGCTCGCCGTTGCGATAGCGGGTCGCGACCTCCTCCGGGTCCTCCTCCAACCAGCCGAGCCGGGCCGCGGCGTGCTCGGTGCGGGCAAGCGCGGTCGCCTCGACGTCGACCTCGTACTCCGACAGCTCCTCGTCGAGCGTGCGGACGACGACGCCGTAGTCGCGCTCGGCGCGGCGGACGCTGACGTAGCCGTCGATCACGTCCTCGACGACCTCGGCCGGATCGCGGGTGAGCGGATCGCCGAGCCCGCCGCCGCCGGCCGACGGCCGCTCGAAGCGGTCGCCGCGCTCGACCGCGACGTTCGAGAAGTTCGCGCCGAGGTACTTCTCGCGGTCGGTCCCGCGGTTGAGCCAGACGCCGTGCGGCAGCGACGGCAGGCCGCCGCCGATGCCCCAGGTGACCGAGCGGCCGCGGTCGCAGCAATAGCTCATCACGCTGTGCTCGACGTCGGTCAGGGTCCCGCCCTTGCGGACGCCGCAGCCGCCGCGGTGCTGGCCGGGGCCGCCGGAGTCGGTGATGATCTCGTGGACCGAGGTCAGGACCGGCGTCAGCCGCTCCTGGCCCTCGAGCGGCTGGACGGCGAGGCCGACGCCGAAGACCGGCGACGTGGCGTTCTGCCCGTCCTTGCCGTGGCGACCGCCCCAGCCCCCGGCCATCCAGTCGTACCACATGAAGAACGGCCGATCCTCGCGCCGGGCGTCGCGCCCGCCGACCAGCAGGTACTCGAGGTTGAAGCAGCAGGCCAGGGCCCGCTCGGGCAGCAGCTGCGACCAGAGCTCGAAGCCGGCGCTCATGATCTTCTCGTAGGCGCCGGAGACGCAGCCGGTGACCGCGATCGGCCAGCCGGCGTTGACGACGGTGCCCTCCGGCCCGACGTCGACCGAGATCGCGCGGTAGAAGCCGGAGTTCAGCGGGATGTCGGGCAGGAACGTCTTGGCCGAGGCGATCGCCCCGGAGAACGCCACCCCCGCCCCCGAGTTCAGGAAGCTGCCGATCGCCGGGTCCGAGCCGGACAGGTCGTAGGCGATCTCGTCGCCCTTGATCGTCATCTTCAGCCGGACGGCGACCAGACCCTCCTCGCCGGCGGGGTCGAGGTCGAGGTGGTCCTCGGTCTCCCAGACGCCGTCGGGCAGCTCGGCGATCCGGGCGCGGGTCAGGCGCTCGACGTAGTCCTGGACGGCGCCGAACGCGGCGGTCACCGTGCGGCTGCCGTACTTGTCGATCAGCCGGAAGACCTCCTGCTCGGCGACGCGGGTCGCCTCGACCTGCGCGTGGCAGTCGCCGACGATGTCGCCGGGGGCGCGGGTGTTGTGCGCGACGAGCCCGATCACGTCGTGGCGGACGACGCCGCGGTCGACGATCCGGACCGGCGGGATCCGCATGCCCTCGCCGAAGTGGTCGGTCGCGCTGATGTCGAACGAGCCCGGGACCGAGCCGCCCATGTCGGCCCAGTGGCCGTTGGCCTGGGCCATCGCGACCAGCACGCCGTCGGCGAAGATCGGCCGGATCACGGAGACGTCGCTGAAGTGCGTGCCGCCGCGGTAGGGGTCGTTGACGGCGAAGACGTCGCCCTCGTGGATGTCGTCGCCGAAGTCCTCCAGGACCGCCTTGGCCTTGAGGTGGAGGGTGCCGACGTGGACGGCGATGTCCTGGCTGCCCTGCATGATCGTGTTGCCCTCGGCGTCGCAGAGCGCACACGAGAAGTCACGGGCGTAGATCACGAACGAATGACATGTCCGCAGGATCTGCTCGGCCATCTCGTCGACCAGGGTCACGAACGAGTTCTTGAGGACCTCGAAGGTGACCGGATCGAGGGCCACCTGGCCGTCGGGGACGACGTGGGCGGCGGTGGGGGTCGTGGTCGGGGGCATCTCAGCTCACCTCGGTGATGTGCATGCGGATGTTGCGCCACTCGTCGATCTCGACGAGGACGCCGGGGGGCACGAGGGTCGTGCTGTCCAGCTGATCGATGACCGCCGGGCCCACGAACTGGAGGCCGGCGGGAAGGCTGTCGCGGTGGAAGACCGGCGTCCGGCGCGGGTCCTCCTCGCCGTCGAACCAGACGTCGCGCTCGACGACCGGCTCGGGCAGGGTCGCGTCCTCGCGCTCGTCCTCGCGCGGCAGCTGGACCCGCTCGGTCTCGCCGATCACGGTCAGCTGCAACCGGTACAGCTCGACCGGGGCGTCGTCGCGGCGGTACGAGAACTCACGCTCGTGCTCGGCGTGGAAGCGCTCGACGGCCGCGTCGAGATCGGCCAGCGGGCGGTCGACCTCGACGTCCATCGAGCGCCACTGGCCGAGGTAGCGCATCGCGATCGAGCGCTCGAGCCGGACCTTGTCGGCCGGCACGTTCTCGTCCTCCAGCAGCTCCCGGCCCTCCTCCTCGAGCTTCGCGAAGGCGGCCTCGATCTCGTCCGGGTCGGCGTCGTCGACCGAGGCCAGGAACATCGTCGAGAGGTCGTGCTTGATGTCGACCATCAGGCAGCCCAGCGCCGACCAGGCGCCCGGTCGCGGCGGCACCACGACGGTCGGGATCGACAGCTCCTTGGCCAGCGCCGCGCCGTGCAGCGCGCCGGCGCCGCCGAAGACGACGAGCGCGAACTCGCGCGGGTCGTAGCCGCGCTGGAGCGACATCAGGCGGACCGCGTCGGCCATGTTCGCGTTGGCGACCTGCAGCATCGCGTCGGCGGCGGCGGGGACGGAGAGGCCGAGCGGCTCGGCGATCCGGGTCCGGATCGCCTCCTCGGCGGGGGCGTGGGCGAGGGTCATCTCGCCACCCGCGAGCTCGGCGCCGAGCCGGCCGAGGACGACGTTGGCGTCGGTGTTGGTCGGCTCCGTCCCGCCCTGGCCGTAGGCGGCCGGTCCGGGGATCGAGCCGGCCGACTGGGGGCCGTTGCGGAGCGAGCCGGCGGCGTCGATCGTGCCCAGCGAGCCACCGCCGGCACCGATCGTCAGGACCTCGATCGAGGGGAAGCAGATCGGGTAGCCGTACTCGACGAACCACTCGTTGGTCGTCCGCAGCTGGCCGTCGTGGACGAGCGAGATGTCGGTGCTCGTCCCACCCATGTCGAGCCCGATCGCGTTCGGGTAGCCGCAGAGGCTGGCCGTGTGCTGACAGGCGACGGCACCGGCGGCGATGCCGGAGGCGGCCAGCCGGACCGAGAGCTTCTCGACCGCGGCCGGGGTCATCACGCCGCCGCCCGAGTGCAGGATCAGCAGGTCGCCGTCGTAGCCGTCCTCCTCGAGCCGCTGCCCGAGCTGGTTGACGTAGCCGGAGACCAGCGGCGAGAGGACCGCGTTGGCGACGGTGGTCGAGAACCGCTCGTGCTCGAAGATCTCCGGCAGCACGCCGCTGGAGGTCGAGATCGCCACGTCGGGCAGCGCCTCGCGGAGGATCTCGGCCATCCGGTCCTCGTGCTCCGGGTTGGCGTAGGCGTTGATGAAGCAGACGGCGACCGCCTCGACCCCGCGGCGGGCGAGGATCCGGGCGACGTTGCGCGCCTCCTCCTCGTCGAAGGCCTCGACGACGTTGCCCTCGCAGTCGATCCGCTCGGTCACCTCGAGCCGGTCGCGGCGCCGGATGTACGGCGAGGCGTTGTCCTTGTAGGCGTCCCAGAGGTCGTCGCGGGTGCCGCGGCGGATCTCCAGCACGTCGCGGAAGCCGCGGGTGGTGACCATCGCCGCCTGCGGAAGCCGGCGGGTGATCAGCGCGTTGGTGGCGACGGTGGTGCCGTGGCAGAACAGCGCGACGCCGTTCAGGTCGACCCCGGCGTGGGCGACGCCGGCGAGCACGCCGTCGATCGGGTTGGGGGTCGACGGGACCTTGGCGACCTCCAGCTGGCCGCTGGTCTGGTCGAGCACGCAGACGTCGGTGAAGGTCCCGCCGACGTCGACGGCGACGACGGTACGGGCGTCTCGTTCAGGGTTCATGCTGCCTCTTCTCGTCGGGAGCGACCGATGGGTGCCGCTCCGGTCGGGACCAGTCTCCGCCCGGGGGGTTCCGTAGAACCGACGAACGATTCGTGGGGTTCACGATCCCGAGCCGTGGACGGGGCACCCACCGAGCGATCAGACTGCGCACGGATCGGTCGCCGGCCGACTCCGCCCTCCCCCACCCGCCCCACCGCTCCGCTCGTCCGTCGCCCGGGCGCTCGGGACGACGGGCTCCTCGCCTCCCGTGATCACGCTCCACGACCTCCTCGCCCGCCGCGACCTCGGTCTCCGGCTCCTGTCCGACACCGGCAACCCGAGCGCGGTCCGGATCGAGAGCGCCGAGGTCTGCGACCTACCCGACCCGCGGGCGTGGCTCGACGACGGCTCGATGCTGCTCACGACCGGGGTCGCGATCGGGCCCGGGGCGCACATCCAGCGGCTGCTGGTCGAGCGCGCGTTCGAGGCCCGCGCGGCCGCGATCGGCTTCGCGGTCGGGCTCGTCCACCACGACGTCCCGCGCGGGATCGTCGAGACCTGCGAGCGGCTCGACGTGCCGTTGGTGGCGATCCCCGCCGCGACCCCGTTCCGGCTGGTGGTGGCCGCGGTCGCCGAGCAGGCGGTGCCCCACGAGCTGCAGGTCGCGCAGCGCGCGCTCTCGGTCCAGAGCCACCTGATGGAGGCGCTGTCGGCCCCGGAGCCCGAGGCCGAGGTGCTCCGCCGGCTCGGCTCGCTGCTGACCGGCACCGCGCTGATCGCCGACGAGGCGGGCACCGTCACCGGTGCGCCCGACAGCGCCGTGCCCGACGAGCTCTGGGGCCCGCTGCGGGGCGGCAAGGGCGTCGGCCTCCACCACATCCGTGGCCGCCGCTACGTGACCGCACCGATCAGCGACCGGGTCGGCACCCGCCGCTGGCTGGTGGTCGTCGGCGTCGGCGCGTCGCTGCCCGACGCGCTCGCCCGCCAGGCGCTGCTGAGCGCCGAGCGGCTGATCCGGCTGATCGACCGCGCACGGCCGCCGCGGGCCGTCGACGCCCGCGCGGTCCGGGCGGAGCTGGCCGAGGAGCTGCTCGGCTGGCGGCTGCCGACCGGCGGCCGCCGGCACGTCGCCCAGCGGGCCGCGGCGCTCGGGCTCGACGTCGACGCCCGGCTCCAGGTCGCGGCGATCCACGCCCGGCGGCTGCCGGCCCCGACCGGTCTCGGGCCGTCCGGACCCGCCGCCCGCGAAGCCGGCCCGCAGGTGCTCGGGCGGGTCCGGGCCGAGCTCGAGGCCCACCTCACCAGCACCGACGTCCCCTTCGTCCTGACCAGCCGCGAGCTCGACCTGGTGGTGATCGCCCCCGAGCCGCTGGAGCGGGTGCTGGAGGCACCGCTGCACGAGCTGGCGTCGGCCGGCGGGCCGCTCGACGGCGGGATCGGACGGTCGACGGCGACCGTCGACGGGCTCCCGCGCAGCTACCTCGACGCCCGCTTCGCGCTCCACCAGCTGGCCGCGACGGTGCCCGGCGACGGCCGCTCGCGGGTCCTCCGCCACGCCGAGCTCGACCTGATCACGACGCTCGTCTGCGACGCCGATCCCGCGCTGCTCGGGCCGCGTCGCCGGGCGCTGGTCGAGACCCTCGGCGGCCCGCCGCTGGAGGAGACCCTGCGGGCCTACCTCGACCACCGGCTCGACGTCTCGCGGACGGCGGCGGCGCTGCACCTGCACCCGAACTCGCTGCGCTACCGCCTGACCCGGATCGAGGACCGGCTCGGCCGCTCGCTGCGCGAGCCGTCGACGATCGCCGCGCTGCACGTCGCCTTCGGCTTCGGCTGGGCGCTCGACGAGGACTAGCCGCTCGGCGACGTCCCAGCGAGCCCCCCGAGGGTGACCCGCGGCCGGCCGGTCAGCGGGTTGCGGTCGACCACCGCCTCGACCCCGAAGACCTCGCGGATCAGGTCCGGCGTGAGCACCTCCGCGGTCGGGCCGGCGGCGTGGATCCGCCCCTGACGCAGGACGTGCAGCGTGTCGCAGATCGAGGCCGCCAGGTCGAGGTCGTGGAAGACCGCCACGACCGAGCCACCGAACCCGCGCAGGAACGCCAGCAGCTCGCGCTGGGCGCGCAGGTCGAGGTGGTTGCCCGGCTCGTCGAGCAGCAGCAGCGCATCGGTCTGGACGATCGCCCGGGCCAGCAGCACGCGCTGGCGCTCGCCGCCGGAGAGCGTGCCGAGGTAGGCGTCGGCGCGGTGCTCGATGCCGAGCGTCCGCAGCGCCGCGCGCGCCTGACGGTCGCGCTGCTCCCGCGACTCGCGACGGGTCCGCTGGTGGGGCAGGCGCCCGGTCCGTACGACGTCGAGCACCTGGAGGTCGAAGTCGAGCGGCGGATCCTGCTCGAGCACCGCCAGCCGCCGCGCGACCGCGGCCCGCGAGAGCTCGTCCCAGACGTCCTCGCCGTCGAGCAGGACCGTGCCGGCGGACGGCCGCAGGGCCCGGTGGATCGTGCGCAGCAGCGTCGACTTGCCGCTGCCGTTGGGCCCCAGCAGCCCGACGATCCCGCCGGCCGGCACGACCAGCGAGACCCCGTCGACCAGCGGCTCCGCGACGCCGCGGACCGTCACCCGCAGCTGCTCGATCCGGAGCGCGCTCACGCCAGCGCCCCCGCCCCGCCGCGGCGCAGCAGCAGCACGAAGAACGGACAGCCGACGACGGCGGTCAGGATCCCGATCGGGAGCTCCTCCGGTGCCTGCACGGTCCGGCTGAGGAGGTCGATCAGCGGCAGGTAGATCGCCCCCAGCAACGCGGTCGGCAGCAGCGTGCGGGTGTGCGAGCCCCCGCGGAGCAGGCGCACCACGTGCGGCACGACCAGCCCGACGAAGCCGATTCCCCCGGCGACGGCGATCGCCGCCCCGGTCAGCAGCGCCGAGCAGAGCACGAGCAGGATCCGGGTCCGGGTCGGGTCGACCCCCAGCGAGCCGGCTGCGACGTCGCCCTGCGCCAGCGCGTCGAGCCGACCGGCCTGGGCCACGATCACAGCCGCGGTGACGAGCACGATCGGCACCAGCCAGGTCAGGGCCGCCCAGCGGGCGCCGGCGAGCGAGCCCATCAGCCAGAAGACGATCGCCTGCAGGCGATCGGGGTCGGCCCGGAACTGGAGGTAGCTGGTGACCGCGGTGAAGAACGCCGCGATCGCGACCCCCGCCAGCACCAGCCGGGCGGCGTCGATCCCCCGCCGGCTCGCCCCCAGCGCCAGCACCAGCACGAGCGCGACCGCGGCCCCGGCGAACGCGCCGACCGAGAGCCAGGCCAGGCCGCTGGTCCCGACCACCGTCAGCACCAGCACGGCGCCGGTGCTGGCCCCCGCCGACGCCCCGAGCACCTGAGGATCGGCCAGCGCGTTGCGGACCGTGACCTGCAGCGCCGCTCCGGCCAGCGCCAGCGCAGCGCCGACGAACGCGCCCGCCAGCGCCCGCGGCGTCCGCAGATCCCAGACGATCTGGTCGACCAGCGGCGCCGGTCGGTCCCCGGTCAGGTGCAGGTGGTAGCCGAGCACGCCCAGCGTGTCGCTCAGCCGCAGCGGCACCGACCCGACGGTCACGGACAGCAGCAGGACCACGACCAGCAGGACCAGTCCGCCGAGCACCACGGCGGTCTCCGTGCCGACGCCCGCCGCCGTTCGTCGTGGCCGCCGGGGACCACGGACGCGGGACGGGGTGGGCGTGGTCGGCGGGGTCGGCGACCGGGCCTCCTCAGGCTCGGTGACGGGGGTCTGGAGCATGGCGGCAGCATGCCACAGTTAATAAGATTGAGTCTTGTTACTATCATCGGCCGTGCCGCTCGCCCGCCCCACGGAGGCCCTTCCCTCCGCGTTCGTCCTCGCCCGGGCCGCGGCCTGGCTCGGCGCCGCTTCGACCTTCGTCGCGGTCCCGATCCTCGTCTACGGGCGCACCGGCAGCCCGCTCGCGACCGGCCTCGCCGCCGCCCTCGAGGCCACGCCCTACCTGCTCGTCGGGCTCTGGGCCGGTGCCCTGGCCGATCGGCGCGATCCGGTGGTCCTGATCCGGCGGACGGCGCTGCTCTCGACCGCCGTGCTGACGGCCACCGTCGTCGGCGTCCTGCTCGCCCCGGGCCCCGCGGGCACGCTGATCCTGCTCGCCGGAACCGCCGCGACCACGGCCCTCTCGGCGTTCGCCGACGCCGCCGGCTTCGCCGTCCTGCCGCGGCTCGTCGACCGCCCCGCGTTCGCCCGCGCCAACGGGCGGCTGGCGACGATCGGCCTGACCGCGCAGCTCGCGGGTCCGCTGCTCGCCGCCGCACTGCTCGCCACCGGCGCCGACGTCGGCGCGCTGCTCCCGCACGCAGCGCTGATGCTGATCGTGGCCGCCGCCATCGGCCGGGTCCGACCCGGCAGCCCCACCACGGCGGCTCCGTCGTCGCCGGCCACCGGGGCCACGATCGGCGAGGGGCTGCGGTTCGTCCGCGATCACCCGGTCGTCGGCCCGCTGACCCTGGCCGGCGCCGCCAGCAGCCTCACCGTCGGCGGCGTCCTGGGGCTGCTCGCGGTCTACGGGCACGAGGCGCTCGGCTGGGACCGCGACTCCGGACGGACGGCCGCGCTCTACGTCGCCGTCGCCGGTGGCGGGCTGCTCGCCAGCCTGCTCGCGCCGCGCCTCGTCCACCGGCGTAGCCCGACCGCCGTCGGCGTCGGCGGCCTCGCGTTGAGCCTGGTCGGCCTGGTCCTGCTCGCCGCCGCTCCCAGCCCGTCGCTGAGCGCGGTCTGGCTGCTCGGCTGGCAGCTGGCGATCGCCGTCGTCGTGCTCAACGGGATCGTCGTCCGCCAGCTCTCGACCCCGCTCCCGCTCCAGGCCCGGGTCGGCGTCAGCGGCCGGATGCTCGCCTGGGGCACGCAGCCGATCGGCGCCCTGGCCGCGGGCGCCGCGACCGAGCGCTGGGGCGTCCAGACCGCCTTCGCCCTGCTGACCATCGGCAGCCTCGTCGCGATCGCGACGCTCGCGATCGCCGCGCTCGCGCGCCCCGAGCTACGGCGTCCGACCCCGGCCGTCGTGCCCGACCGATGAGTCCGTCGCCTCCGGTCCCCGTCACCGGCGGCCACCGCTGCGGACGCCACCGACCCACCACCTTCCCCCTTCCCTGCCCGACCCCATCCCTTCGAGGAACCCCCGTGCCCAACCGTCGCTCCCGCCGTTCCGCGGGCCCCCTGCTGACCGCCGTCGGCGTCACCGCCGTGCTCGCCCTCGCCGCCTCCGGCTGCGGGAGCGGGAGCGACAGCGCCCGTGATACGCCCGACGACGCCGGCCCCGGCCTGCGCGTCGAGCAGCTCGCCGCGTCCGCCCCGCCGCCCTCGTCGACCGCCGTCGCCGGCTGCGACGGCACCTGGATCACCCCCGGACGGCCAGCGCAGCGCGTGCTCTCGCTGCGCAACTACGTCACCGAGCTGCTGGTCGGCCTCGGCGCGGCCGACCAGGTCGTTGGCCAGGTCAACGCCGGAAGCTTCACCCCGCTGCCGCAGCTGGCGCGGGCCTACGCCCGGGTGCCGGTGCTCGCCACCCGCGCGCCGTCCCAGGAGCAGGTGCTCGCCGCCCGCCCCGACCTGGTCGTCGGCGACGGCAGCTGGGCGTTCGACGGCAAGGGCGTGCCGACCCAGAAGGAGCTGGTGGCGTCGGGCGTGGCGCCGTACGTGATCCCGCCCGCATGCCTCGACGCCCGTCACCCGTCGCCGCGGCTGGACGACGCGTTCCGGACGATCGAGGACCTCGGCCGCCTGACCGGGACCGAGACGCAGGCCACGGCCCTCGCCGGATGGGGCCGGGAGCGGATCGCGGAGACCCAGCGCTCGCTCCCGGCCGCCGCACGGCCGACCGTCCTCGCCGGCGGGGTCTCCGAGGGGGCGTTCTACGCCTACGACCGCGGGTTCTACGCGCCGACGCTGAACGCCATCCGGCTGGACAACGTCCTGCCCCGCGGGACGGTCACCGGCACCGCGACCTTCGCCCCGGTCAGCGTCGAGCAGGTCCTGCGCTGGAATCCGGACGCGCTGGTCCTCACCTACCTGACCGAGGAGGACCTGACCACCCAGCGGGAGTACGTCCGGCGACGGCTCGGACGGCTGACGGCGGTCCGCGCCGATCGCGTCTCCTACGTGCCCGAGTCGTTCTTCGCGGGCGGGCTCGGGGCACTCGCACGACTCCCGGAGGTGGCGTTCGCCGCCCGCGGGCAGGCGGTGCCCGCGAGCCTGCGGGACGCGCGTCCGCCGGTCGGGTGAGCGCGGGCGGCGAGCGGGTCCGACGCGGGCCTCCGCCGCCGGGGCCAACGGCCCGGCTGACAGGCTCCCGGGCAGGGCATAGGCTGGATCCGGTGGTCGCGGCCCGGCCACCGGCCGTTCCCGTTCGCTCTTCCCTGGAGGTACCACCCATGAGCACCGCTCCCGCCCCGCCGGAGGGCCCGCGCCAGACCGTCGCGACCTTCGACGACTACGCTGGCGCCGAGCGCGCCGTCGACTACCTCTCCGACCAGGGCTTCCCCGTCGAGCGACTGGCGATCGTCGGCACCGACCTGCGGACGGTCGAGCAGGTGACCGGGCGCGTCACGACCGGCCGCGCCGCGATCATGGGCCTCGGCCAGGGCGCGTTCATCGGCCTCTTCTTCGCCCTCCTCTTCGGCATCTTCTTCACCGGCCCGGAGTTCTTCGGTCTGCTGGTCTACGGGATCGTGCTCGGCGCGCTGCTCGGGGCCGCGTTCGGGGCCTTCGGCCATGCAGCCCAGGGCGGCGGGCGCGACTTCGCGACCGTCGGCGGCCTCCGCGCCCAGCACTACAACGTGGTCGCCGACCACGAGGTCGCGGCCCGCGCGAGCGAGCTGCTGGCCCAGCAGGGCGCGGGCAGCGCCGGCGCCTGAACCGTGGCCGCACGTGAGACCCCGGCGACCCGGGCCGCCCGCAAGGCCGGGGTCGCCTTCACCCTCCACGAGTACGACCACGACCCGGCGGTCGCCTCCTACGCGCTGGAGGCGACCGAGCGGCTCGGGGTCGCGCCCGAGCGGGTCTTCAAGACCCTCGTGGTGAGCCGCGACGACGCGCTCTCGGTCTGCGTGGTGCCGGCCGACGCGACCCTCGACCTGCGCGCGCTCGGCAAGCGGGCGGCGCTCGCCGACCCGACCCGGGCGGAGCGGACGACCGGCTACGTCGCCGGCGGGATCAGCCCGCTCGGCCAGCGACGGGCGCTGCCGACGCTGATCGACGAGAGCGCGCTCGAGCACGAGACGGTGCTCGTCAGTGCCGGCCGCCGCGGGCTCGAGATCGAGCTGGCCCCGCAGGACCTGGTTGCCCTGACCGGCGCCGAGACCCGCCCGCTGCGGCGCGGCTGAGCGCCGCTCCGGCGCCAGGACACGGACGTCCGCGGTCGCCGAGCGGCGTCGACCGCCCGTCTGCCGCGGGCACGAGGGCGCCTAGGTGTAAGGGCTAGGGAGGTTGTTCCGGTCTAGGTGCCGGGTCCCGGAGGGACCCGGCAGGCCGGAGGCCTGCCGTTCAACGAGG
>NZ_JBWDOG010000025.1:0-46891 GCF_056269115.1 Patulibacter ginsengiterrae | reverse complement strand
CTCGGCCGGCGACCCGAACTCGGCCGGCGACCCGAACTCGGCCGGCGACCCGAACTCGGCCGGCGACCCGAACTCGGCCGGCGACCCGAACCCGGCCGGCGACCCGAACCCGGCCGCCCCCCGAACCCGGCCGCCCCCCGAACCCGGCCCGCCCCCCCCGAACCCCGAAAGACCGCCAACACCGCCAGCCCGCCCCGCCGTCCCCGAGAACGACAACGGCCCGGGCAGTCGATGCCCCGGGCCGTCGGTACTGCGTCCGGGTGGGAAGGACCCACCCGGAATCAGGCGATGCGGATCAGGCGCCGGCCTTGGCGGCCGGCTTCTTGCCCGCGGTGCGGGCGTTCTTGGCGATGAACTTCTCGGTGTCCTGGCGGGCGATGTCGTCGGGCCGCTGGTTGTGCGGCGACTTCATCAGGTACGAGGACGGGCCGTCGAGCTGGCCGGCGACGCCGTTGTTCAGGCCGAGCTTGACCAGGCGGGCGGCGTCGATGATCACGCCGGCCGAGTTGGGCGAGTCCCAGACCTCGAGCTTCAGCTCCAGGTTCAGCGGCACCTCGCCGAAGGCCTGGCCCTCGAGGCGGATGTGCGCCCACTTGCGGTCCGTCAGCCACGGCACGTAGTCCGACGGACCGACGTGCACGTCCTCGGGCTTCATCTCGAGGCCGGCGACCGAGGTCACGGCGTTGGTCTTGGAGATCTTCTTCGACTCGAGGCGCTCGCGCTCGAGCATGTTGAAGAAGTCCATGTTGCCGCCGACGTTCAGCTGCGAGGTGTGCGTCATCTTGACGCCGCGCTCGTGGAACAGGCGGGCGAGCGTGCGGTGCACGATCGTGGCGCCGACCTGCGACTTGATGTCGTCGCCGATGATCGGCAGGCCCTTCTCCTGGAAGCGCTTGTCCCAGTAGTCCTCACGGGCGATGAAGACGGGGATGCAGTTGACGAAGCCGCAGCCGGCCTCGAGCACCTGCTCGACGTACCACTTGGTCGCCTGCTCGGACCCGACCGGCAGGTAGGAGACGACGACGTCGGTCTTCGTGTCCTTGAGGATCTGGACGATGTCGGCCGTCTCGCCCGGAGCCTTGGTGATCTTCTGCTTCAGGTACTTGCCGAGGCCGTCGTGCGTCATGCCCCGGTAGACCGGGACGTCGAGCTTCGTCGGGACGTCGGCGAACTTGATCGTGTCGTTCGGGTACGCCCAGATCGCCTCGCCGAGGTCCTTGCCGACCTTGGTCTCGTTGATGTCGAAGGCGGCGGTGAACTCGATGTCGTTGACGTGGTAGCCACCGAGATCGACGTGCATCAGGCCCGGGACGGGCTGCGAGGCGTCGGCGTTCTTGTAGAACTCGACGCCCTGGACGAAGGAGTTGGCGCAGTTGCCGACGCCGATGATCGCCACGCGCACCTTGTCGCGCTGGTAACGACCGGTGTCGCTCTGGGCGGCGCTGGTCTGGGTGCCGTTCGTGGACGTGCTGGTCACGGGGTTCTCGGTGTCCTAGGTCTCGTATGAAGCCGGCAGTTCGGAGGCGTGAAGCCCGGAGGGGCACAGGCCCCGCCATCTGGTCAGCCGTCCCGCCGGCGGGAGGTCCAGAGCCACAAACCCCGCAGCGCGGGGCCGGTTACAACCCGTTTCCGGGTCGTGACCGTGTTCGTCTCGGCCGCGCGACGACAGCTGACCTGCGCGCGAAGCCAGGGCACGATGGTTGCACGTCCGCTGGGCGGGTGATCGCCGGCCCGGGCGGGAGTCGACCCGCCGGACCGGGAGCCGAGCGCGTCCCGGGGGTGCGGGCGGCGCTCAGCGCTCGTTGTCGCGCAGCTGCGCGCGGACGTGCCACATCCGCTGGGCGGTGGTGGCGACGCCAAGCGCGGCGAGCACCCAGATCGAGGCCGGCAGCAGGTCGACGCCGTCGATCAGCTCGTGGCCGCCGAGGATCAGGCCGACCGACAGGATCACCACGCGCACGGCGCGGCTGCCGAAGCCGGCCTTGCCGTCGAGGCCGAGGCCCTCGGCCCGCGCCCGCGTGTAGCTGACGAGCAGCGAGCTGACCGCGGCGAGCGCGGCGAGGCCGGCGTTGATGTCGTCGCCGTGCTTGGCGTAGACCATCACCACCGCGGTCAGGACGATGCCCTCCTCGATCCGGTCGAGGGTCGAATCGAGGAACGCCCCGAAGGTCGTGCCCTTGCCCGACATCCGCGAGTAGCGCCCGTCGAGCGTGTCCATGATCGAGCCGAGGACGAACGCGATCCCGCCGAGCACGTAGTGCTCCTGCCAGACGAGCACCGCGGCGATCAGGTTGCCGATCAGCCCGGCGACCGAGATCGCGTTCGGCGTCAGCGGCAGATCGACGAGCCACTGCTGGAGCTTGGTGCGGTCGGCTGGCTGCTCGGACGGTGTGCTCATGCTTCGGGAGAGCGTACGACGCCCGGCCGGCGAGTGCGGGACCGTCACTGCGGTCGCGACGGTGCGGCGAGGGCGTCCGGGGTCGAACGCGGGTCGCTGGCGCCCGTGTCCGGGAGGGCGGCCGGGTCGTACGGTGGCGACTGGACCCGGGCGTAGCGCGCGAGCGCGAGCAGGGCGAGGAACCCGTCCCGCCACGAGATCTTCTTGCCCTCGGCGACGCTGCGACCGAAGTAGCTGACCGGCATCTCGTAGACGCGCACGTTCGGGGTCCGGAGCAGCCGGGCGGTGACCTCGATCTCGAACCGGAAGTCGTTCGACTCCAGCGGGAAGCCGCGGGCGAGCGGCCCGCGGAAGGCCTTGGCGCCGACCTCGACGTCGCTGATCGTGGTGTTGAAGAGGATCCGGGTCAGCAGCGACAGCATCCGGTTGCCGACGTAGTGCCGGAACATGTGGGCGCGCTGGACCCGTCCGCCCCGCAGGCGGGTGCCGTAGACCGCGTCGGCGTGGCCCTCGACGATCGGGCGGACGAGCTCGGGCAGCTCGTTGGGGTCGTACTCGAGGTCCGCGTCCTGGATCGTCACGATCGCGCCGGTCGAGGCCACGAACCCGGTCCGGATCGCCGCACCCTTGCCGCGGTTGCGGGGGTGCTGGAGCAGGCGGATCCGGTCGTCGGCGGCCGCCATCGCCCGGACGATCGCGGCCGAGTCGTCGGTCGAGCCGTCGTCGACGATCAGCAGCTCCAGCCGGAGGTCGAGCGCGAGCACGCGGGCGAGGACCCCGGCGATCGTCGCCTGCTCGTCGAGGACGGGCACGACGACGCTGATCAACGGGTCGTCGAGCGGCGTGAGCACCGGGACGATCAGGGGCGAGGCAGAGGACACGGTGACTCCTGGTTCGGGGACGGGGGACGGGACGCGGAAGCGGTGGGGTCGGCGCGGCGGGTGCGATTGGCGGCCCAGCGGCGGACCGGCTCCTCGACCAGCCGGTGCGAGGCGGCCCCGGCGAGCACCGACAGCGGGACGGCGACCAGCAACGCGACCAGGAAGGCACTGGTGCTCGCGTCGTGGCGGAGGCCGACGGTCCACAGCAGCAGGCCGATGATCGGGAAGTGGAAGAGGTAGATGCCGTAGCTCCAGCGGCCGAGCGCGCGCAGCGGCCGGCTGGCGAGCAGGCGCGCGAGCGGCGCCCCGGGTGCGAGCGCGAGACCGGCGACCAGCAGCCCGGTCGCGCCCGCGATCAGCAGCGGCAGCAGGTCGTCGTGGGTCAGGGCGAGCTTCAGCGCCCGCGCGTCGCCGCCGTCGCGGGTGAGCACGATCGCGGCGAGCGCGAACAGGCCAGCGGGGGCGAGCAGCGCCACGATCCGGGGTCGTGTCGGTGGCCGCGCGGACCGCGCGGCCTCGACCACGACGACGGCCGCGAGGATCCCGACCGGGAAGTCGGTCGTCAGCGGGCCGACGACCGAGAGCAGCTGGCTGCTGGGGGCGAGTCCGCGGACGATCATGCCCGTGACCAGCAGGACGCCGACGACGAGCAACGGCCGTCGCAGCAGCAGCGGGACGAGCCCGATCAGTGCCAGCGAGAACAGCACCTCGGGCGTCAGGCTCCAGAGGACGGGGTTGCCCGCGAAGCCGATCGCGCCCTCGTAGCCGGGGATCAGTCGGCCGACACCGCCGAGCAGGCTGACGTTGGCGACGACCGACTCGGGGGTGATCGCGCGATCGATCACGGCCCGGTCGGCGACGATCCAGGGGGCGGCCAGGACGACCGCCGCGAGCGAGAGCCAGGCCGCCGGATAGAGCCGGGCCGCGCGTCGGAGCACGAAGCTCCGGGCGCCGCCGAGCGTGCCGCGTCGCAGCGGGCGGAGCAGCAGCACGCAGCCGGAGAGCACGAAGAAGAGGTCGACGCCGATCGTCCCGCTCGCGACCGTCGCCTGGATCGGCCCGCCGCCGAGCGGGCTGCTGCCGGTCCGGATCCAGCAGTGGTAGGCGACGACCCAGAGCGCGGCGGCCCCGCGCAGGCCCTCGAGCGCGGGGACGAACGACGGGCGTCCGGGCGGGGCGGTCGCCAGCGGCGCGCCCCGAGTCAGCGGTCCGGCGGTCACCGGCGGTCCGGTCGGCCGGCCCGTGGTGCCCGCGGTGCGAGCCGCTGAAGGGCCGGTCCCGGGATCAGCAGCGGACATAGGCGGCGAACCAGCCGTTGTCGATCGCGAGCCGGAAGCCGGGCGGGGCCAGCGCCAGCGAGCGGGCGTCGTTGCCCTGCCCGAACGGGGTGTAGGCGGGGTGCCAGGTCAGCGAGCGCTTGGTGATCGTCAGGGCGACGCCACGGTCGACGCCGCGCGCGGCCGCCGAGCCCCGCGCCAGCACCTCGCTGGCCCGTGCGCCCCCGAGCACCAGGCGGACGTCGGCGATCAGCTTCTGGTTGGGGAGCGTGACCGGTCCGCAACGGCGGGCGGCGACGACCTGCGGGTCGTTCAGGACCTGGGCGAGCTTGCGCGGCACCTGGACCCGCGTGTCGAGGTCGTTGCGGATGAACTGGGTGTTGGTGTGGGTCGCGGCGAACGCGACCCCGGCGATCAGCATCACGCTGGCGGCCCCGGCCCAGATCCGGCGGATCTGGGGATCCGGCGCCCGCAGCCAGCCGCCGAGCGCGTAGCCGCCGAGGATCTGGAGGCCGAGCGCGGTGATCACCAGGTAGCGGTCGATCGCGGCCAGGCCGGCGGCCACGATCAGGGCGAAGGTGACGATCCCGCTGACCACCAGCACCAGCGGCAGCACCGCCCGGCGGGGCTCGAAGCGCACCGCCAGCAGCAGGCCGATCGTGCAGGCGACGGCGATCGGCCACTTGAGGATCCGGGTGGTGAACTCGATCACCAGGCGCGGGACGTCGAGCAGCGAGCCCTGGTGCTGGAGCTCGGCGGCGGAGCCGGAGGTGTAGGTCAGCGAGAAGAGCGGCTCGCCGGTCAGGGCCAGGTCGGTCAGCAGCCAGATCGCCGGGCCGAGCAGGACCAGCAGGCCGGGCCGGATCCAGGCCCGGCTCGGGATCCACCAGCGGTCGTGGGCGGAGACGATCCAGATCCCGTAGAGCCCGATCAGCAGCCAGGCCTCGGGGCGCAGCAGTCCGGCCGCGATCAGCAGCGCCCAGGTCCAGCCGCCCCGCCGCGGGCGCCGGGCCTCGAGCGCCGCCGCCCACAGCACCAGGGCCAGGTAGGGGATGTCGAGGTACGACCGGATCGCCAGCGCCGCGTAGTCCAGGCGCGAGAGCACCAGCAGCGTCGAGAGCCAGGCGACGGCCCGTCCGAACAGGGTCCGGGTCAGCGAGAACGTGCCCGCGATCAGGGCCACGAAGCTGGCCAGGCAGAGTGCGACGACGATCCGTCCGGCGGCGTCGCCGTCGCCGAGCGGGGCGAGCACGATCCCCAGCAGCAGGGTCAGCGGGTGCTCGGTCGGGGCCCGGAAGGCGCTCAGCTCGGGCGTCAGCCCGTCGACGATGTCGCGGCCCCAGAGCAGCTGGTGGGCGATGTCGTAGGTCGGGCCGACCGGCCAGGCCAGGAAGGCGGCGAGGCAGGCGACGGCGACGACCGCGAGCGCCGCTGGCTCCAGCCACGACGGGGGTACGCGGGACCCGAGCCGGGGCGGCTCGGCGACGGGGGATCCGGGCGAGGTCACGCTCATGCGGTGGGCACCGAGCGAGGGGCGATGATCGGGGACGGAGCACGGAGGACGACGTACACGGCGGCAAGTATGGCGATGCCGCGGCGGGACGTCGACCGGTGGGCTGCTCCGGGGTCCCCGCGCGAGGCCCTCCGGGGCCGGGCGAACGGCCCGAACTCCTTGTGTCGAATGCAAAAGATCTGATATAACTCCACTCAGATCTGGAGGCCTTCGATAGGCTCCCGATTCGGAGCACGGGTCGACGTCGCCGCGTGACGTGTCCCCGCCGCTCCCGCCCCCTTCAGTACACGCAGAAGCAGAGGACACGCTATGGGCAAGATCATCGGTATCGACTTGGGCACGACGAACTCGTGCATGGCGGTTCTCGAGGGCGGTGAGCCCACCGTCATCGAGAACGCCGAGGGCGGCCGCACCACGCCGTCCGTCGTCGCCTTCGCGAAGGGCGAGCGCCTCGTCGGCGCCGTCGCCAAGCGGCAGGCCGTGACGAACCCGACGAACACGATCTCGTCGGTCAAGCGCTTCATGGGCCGCAAGGAGGCAGAGGTCCGCGAGGAGGAGTCGATCGTCCCGTACAAGGTCGTCGCCGGCCCCAACGGTGACGCGCGGATCGAGGCCGAGGGCAAGCAGTACAGCCCGCCGGAGGTCTCCGCGATCACGCTCGCGAAGCTCAAGGCCGACGCCGAGGCCTACCTCGGCGAGACCGTCGACGGCGCGGTCATCACCGTCCCCGCCTACTTCAACGACGACCAGCGTCAGGCGACGAAGGACGCCGGCAAGATCGCCGGCCTCGACGTCAAGCGGATCATCAACGAGCCGACCGCCGCGTCGCTCGCCTACGGCCTCGACAAGGAGTCCGACCAGACGATCCTCGTCTTCGACCTCGGCGGCGGCACGTTCGACGTGTCCGTGCTCGAGATCGGCGACGGCGTCTTCGAGGTCAAGTCGACCGCCGGTGACAACCACCTCGGCGGCGACAACTTCGACAAGGCCGTCGTCGACTGGCTCGCGGGCGAGTTCAAGAAGGACCAGGGGATCGACCTCAAGAACGATCCGATGGCCCTCCAGCGCCTGTTCGAGGCCGCGGAGAAGGCGAAGATCGAGCTGTCCTCCGCTCAGGAGACGCAGATCAACCTGCCGTTCATCACGGCTGACGCCTCCGGGCCGAAGCACCTCGACGTGCGCCTCACCCGCGCCAAGCTGACCGAGCTGGTCGGCGCGCTGCTCGACCGCCTGGTCGCGCCGGTTCGTCAGGCGATGGACGACGCCAAGGACAAGGGCGCCGCGAACATCGAGCACATCGTGCTCGTCGGTGGCATGACCCGCATGCCCGCCGTGCAGGAGAAGGTCAAGGAGCTGACGGGCAAGGAGCCGCACCGCGGCGTCAACCCGGACGAGGTCGTCGCCGTCGGCGCCGCCGTCCAGGCGGGAGTGCTCGCCGGTGACGTCAAGGACGTCCTGCTGCTCGACGTCACCCCGCTGACGGTCGGCATCGAGACCAAGGGCGGCGTGATGACGAAGCTGATCGAGCGCAACACGACGATCCCGACCCGCAAGAGCGAGATCTTCTCGACGGCGGACGACAACCAGCCGTCGGTCGAGATCCACGTGCTCCAGGGCGAGCGCGAGATGGCGAGCTACAACAAGTCGCTCGGCAAGTTCCAGCTGACCGGCATCCCGCCCGCGCCGCGTGGCGTGCCGCAGGTCGAGGTCACGTTCGACATCGACGCCAACGGCATCCTCAACGTGTCGGCGAAGGACCTCGGCACCGGCAAGGAGCAGAAGATCGAGATCAAGGCCGGCGGCGGGCTCTCCGACGAGGAGATCCAGTCGATGGTCAGCGACGCCGAGGCGAACGCCGAGGCGGACAAGCAGGCGCGCGAGCTGGCCGAGGCCCGCAACGTCGCCGAGCAGGGTGCGTACCAGGCCGAGAAGCAGCTGACGGACCTCGGCGAGCAGGTCGACGAGGCCTCCCGCACGGAGATCGAAGCGGCGATCGCCGCCGTCCGGACGGCGCTCGAGGGCACCGACGCCAGCGAGATCACCGCCAAGCGCGAGGCGCTCGAGCAGGCCTTCCACAAGGTCTCCGAGCAGCTCTACCAGCGCGCCCAGGAGCAGCAGGCGAGCGCGGCCGGCGACGGTGCCGCTCCCGGCGGCGACGACGCGTCGTCGACCGAGGAGGACGTCGTCGACGCCGAGGTCGTGGACGAGAAGTAGTCGAGCGAGGGGCGGCCGGCCCGGCCGGCCGCCCCTCCCCGCCTGCCCCCGCCCCCGCCCGTAGGAGCACCCATGAGCGAGCAGTCCGAGACCCAGAACCCCAACCCGCAGCCCGGCGCCCCCGAGGGCGCGGCCGGCGAGGACTCGACGCCCCAGGCCGGGGCGGAGGCCGAGCCGCAGCGCCCGCAGGCCGAGGAGCCCGTCGTCGACGGCGAGGTCCTCGATCCCGAGGCTGACGCCACCACCGAGGGCGACGCCCCCGAGTCCGCCGAGTCCGCCGAGACGGCCGAGGAGGCCGCGCCCGAGCCGGCCCCCGAGGAGCCCGACTGGAAGGACCGCTACATGCGGTCCGTGGCCGAGCTGGACAACGTCCGCAAGCGCGCCCGACGCGACGCGTCCGCGGGCGAGACCCGCGGGATCTCGCGCCTGGCGCGGGAGCTGCTGCCCGCGCTCGACAACCTCGACCGGGCGCTCGCCCACATCGACGAGGCCCCGGAAGGGGATCCGCAGCTCGTCGAGGGCCTGCGGATCGTCCACCGCGAGCTGCACGCCGCGCTGGCCCAGGCCGGGATCGAGTCCTACGACCCGACCGGCCAGCAGTTCGATCCGCGCTTCCACGAGGCGCTGACCCAGCAGCCGGCCGACGAGGGGACCCTGCCGGGGACGGTCGTGACCGTCTACCAGGCCGGGTACCGGCTGGGGGACGACGTGTTGCGGGCGGCCAAAGTCGTGGTAGCGGGGTAGCCGGATGGCCTGTGGGGTTGCCTCGCGGCGCTGCGCACCCCCCACGGGACCGACATGGGGAGAACCCCTATGTCGGCCCCGCGGTCGGCGCGCAGCATCCACGATCCTTCCCCCACAGACCATCCGGCGGGGTTCTTTCGGTGGCCCCTCCGGTCGCTGCCCGGCAAGGACCTTGGGTCGAGCGGGCGGTGCAGGCGAGAGCCTCAGGATCCGGTCCGCTCTCCGGAAGGCAGGACAGCGTCACCGCAGGACCGTCGCCCCGCAGTCATGAGCCGATCACCCGCAGCACCCGATACCGACCACGACACGATGGTCTCCCCGAAACGCCCGACACCGACCTTCTCCTGAACCGAAGAACAGCCAGAGCCAGATGAGCACGCGACAGGACAACGGCCCGGACCTCTACGCGGTCCTCGGGGTCGACAAGAAGGCGAACGCCGACGAGGTCAAGAAGGCGTACCGCAAGCTCGCCCGTGAGTACCACCCGGACCGCAACCCGGGGGACACGGCCGCCGAGGAGCGGTTCAAGCAGGTCTCGGCCGCGCACGACATCCTGTCCGACGCCGACAAGCGCAAGGAGTACGACCGGGCCCGCGCGATGGGCGGCCTCGGTGGCGCGTTCTCGACCGGCGGCGCCGGCTTCGACTTCGGCGACAGCGGGATCGGCGACATCCTCGGCTCGGTCTTCGGCAACGTCACCGGGCGCGGCGGGACCCGCCCGCAGGGCCGCCAGCGGCCGAACCAGCAGCGCGGCCGCGACCTCGAGGCCGAGGTCACCCTCAGCTTCCGCCAGGCGATGGACGGGGCCCAGATCCCGCTCAGCGTCCGCACCACGGCGACCTGCACCACCTGCGCGGGGACCGGCGCCAAGCCCGGCACCAGCCCGATCGTCTGCCCCCGCTGCCAGGGCCGCGGCGTCGAGTCGCAGGGCCAGGGGCTGTTCTCGATCAGCCAGCCGTGCGGTCGCTGCCACGGCTCCGGCACCGTGATCGAGGAGGCCTGCCCGACCTGCAAGGGCGAGGGCGCCGTCCACACGACCAAGCGCTACCGCGTCAACGTGCCGCCCGGGGTCAAGGAGGGCTCGCGGGTCCGGCTCGCCGGCAAGGGCCAGGCCGGACGCAACGGCGGCCCGCCCGGCGACCTCTTCGTGATCACCCACGTGTCCCCGTCCGACGTCTTCAGCCGTCACGGCGACGACATCGAGGTGACGGTGCCGCTCTCGATCGCCGAGGCGGTCCAGGGTGCCGACGTCGAGGTGCCGACGCTCGACGGCCGCAAGAAGCTCCGCGTTGCCCCCGGCACCAAGCACGGCACCGTCCAGCGGCTGCGCGGCGAGGGGCCGCCGCGACTCGGCGGCGGCGGGCGCGGGAACATCCGCTACCGCTTCGTGATCGAGGTCCCGCACCCCTCCACCGACGCGCAGCGCGATGCCGTCAGCCAGCTGGGGGAGCTCTTCCCGGCCGCAGGTCGTGAAAGGCTGTTCTCAGAGGACGCCTGATGGGTACGCACCGGATCACCCACACCCAGACCACGACGACGACGATCGAGGTCGACGTCGACCGTGGCGTGTTCATGATCTCGGTCGCGGCAGAGCTCGCGGAGATGCACCCGCAGACCCTGCGGATGTACGAATCCCGCGGGCTGATCGAGCCCAAGCGCTCGCCCAAGGGCACCCGGCTCTACTCCCACAGCGACGTCGACCGGCTGCGGCGGATCCAGCAGATGACCACCGACCTCGGTCTCAACCTCGCCGGGGTCGAGCGGGTCCTGGAGCTGGAGAGCGAGCTGGCGCGCGAGCGCGACCGCTACGCCGAGGCGGCCCAGCGGCTCGAGGAGCTGCAGCGCCAGACCGTCGAGATGCGTGACGCGCTGCGCGCCGAGATGCAGGTCGAGATCGACAAGCTCCGCCAGCGCAACGAGATCGTGCGCTACGAGGGCCGGACGACCGCGATCGTGCGGGTCCAGCCGCCGCACCGCCCCGACGGCCGCTGACCCTCGTGGAGACCGCCGCCATGAGCACCACTGCCGCCCCGGGGCCCCTACCCGCGGGTCCGACGCTCGACCGCGGCTTCGCGCTCCTGCGCCGCAACGCCCGCGCCCTGCTCGTCCCGCAGGTCGTCCTCCACCTGATCGCGCTCGCGATCGCGATCGTGGCGACGCTGATCGGCTTCCTGCTGCTCGGCGACGTGGCGACCAGGTTCGAGACCGTCCGCGAGTCGACCTGGACCGGCGACAGCACCCTCGTTCGGCGGGAGGTCGCCCAGTACACCGACGGCCAGTGGACCGTGCTCGGGATCGTGCTGGCCGTCTCGGCCTTCGCCTTCGCCTGGTTCCAGGTCGCGGCCTTCGTCGCGGTCGCCCGCGGCACCGAGCGGGCCGAGGCCGGGCAGGCCCCGCCGCCGCTGAAGGACGCGATCCGCGAGGCGCTGGGGCAGACCCCGCGGCTGTTCGCGGTCGGCGTCGTCTTCCTGCTCGGGCTGGCCGCGGCGGGCGCCGTCGCGGTCCTACTCGCGCTCGCGGTCGGCGGGCTCAAGCCGGCGCTGATCGTGCTCGCGATCGACGGGGCGCTGATCGCCCTGGTGCTCGTCCGCCTCAGCCCCTGGGCGGTCGTCCAGCTGAGCGAGGGCGCCGGTCTGCGCTCGTTCTCGCGGGCCTGGACGCTGACCCGCTCGCAGTTCTGGCCGCTCGCGCTGCTGCTGGTGCTGCTGGTGATCGTCGTCGCCGCCGTCACGATCGTGCTGGGGATCGTCACCGCCTACCTGCCCGGCGGGATCGCCCAGGACGACGCGACGATCACGATGTCGGCGGTGATCCCCTACGCCGTCACGGCGGCGGTGACCGGGATCGTCGCGACCGGGATCGTCACCCCCGCGCTGGTCCTGGCCTACCGCACGCTGCGGGCGGCCGAGCCGGCCGGCGCGGCCCCGACGGCGGACTGAGGGCCGGCGGCTCCCCGGCCGCCGCATCCGCTGCATACGCGGTCCGCGGTCGGCGGTCGGGCAACCCGTAGGATCTCGCCGATGAAGCGCGCTCGATCGCACCCGAGCATCCACGACATAGCGGCTGCGGCGGGCGTCTCGATCACCACCGTCTCCCACGCGCTGAACGGCAAGGGCCGGGTCCAGCCGGCGACCCGCGAGCGGATCCTCGCGATCGCGCGCGAGCTCGGCTACACCGCCAACGTCCACGCGCAGCGGCTCGCCACTGGCCGCAACATGATGCTCGCGCTCCAGGTCTCCGGCTCGGGCAAGCGGATGCTGGTCAGCGACTCGACCTACTACATCGACGTCCTCAACAGTGCGGCCGCGGCGGCGATCGACGCTGGCTACACCCCGGTGATCGTGCCCTCGCGGCTCGGCGAGGGCGACGTCGAGACGCTCGCCGTCGACGGCGCGCTGGTGATCGACCCGCGGGGCGACGAGCCGCTGCTGCGGACGGTCCGTGCCCGGGGTGGCCGGGCCGTGACCGCCGGTCGGGTGCTCCAGGACGGCGACGACTGCGGCTCGGTCGACAACGACCACCGGCGGCTGACCCGGGACGCGCTCGACCACCTCGTCGCCGCCGGCTACACCCGTCCGGCGCTGCTGACCGGCACCTACGCGCAGTCGTTCGCGGCCGACGCCGCCGCCGAGTACCGGCGGTGGGCGGCGGAGCGGGAGATGGCCCCGATCGTGGTCAGCGTGCGAGCTGCCCCGAGCGCGGCGGCGGCGTTCAACGCGGCCACGGCGCTGCTCAGCCGCCCCGATCGCCCCGACGCGGTCTACGCGAGCTTCGACGTCTTCGCGCTCGGGGTCCTGCGCGCCGCGGCGACGCTCGGCCTGCGGGTCCCGGAGGACGTCGGGATCGTGGCGACCGTCGACGGCGACGCGCTCCGCGGGGCGTTCCCGCCGATCACTGCCTTCGATCTCCACCCCGAGCGGATCGGGGCGAAGGCGATCGGGCTGCTGACCGAGATGCTCGAGCAGGGCGCCGAGGCCCGCGCCGTGGTGGTGCCCGCGAAGCTGCGGGAACGCGAGTCGACGCGGCGCTGAGCGCCGGTCGCCGAGGGCGCGACCGCCGGGAACGGGCTGCTGCCGCAGCGCGTCGACCGCGCTGATCTCGCGGCGCCGAGCGCCGCTCGACCTTCCTCCGTCCCGCCGTCGCGTTGGTCGCGGACGTCTCCGATTCGTGCCGCCGGGGTTCGGCGAAGGCGGATCTCCAGTCGTGATCGCGGCTTCCGTGACCGCCGTCACATTCGGTCTTGACACGAAGTTGCCAAAGCGCTTTAGTCGTGCCCAAGCGCTTTGGCGCCGAGAAACGCCCGAAGCGGTCAACGAAGGAGGAGCCTTTCCATGAGCGTCACCGATGCAACGACGCAGGACCTGGTCAACGGGATTCCGCGAGCCGAGTACGGCGATCGTCGCCGTCAGCTGCGCGAGCGGATCGCCGAGCGGGGCCTCGACGGCGTGCTGGTGGTCTCACGCGGCGGCAACGGCGCCGACTGGGGCGGCGACGTCGTCTACCTGACGAACCACTACTCGGCCTTCCCGGCGATCCCCGACCAGCTGCCGGCGTGGTCCGGCCGCGGGCTCTCCGGCCTGGTGATGCCGGCCAACGAGGACGCGTCGCTGATCGTCGAGCTGCCGGACTGGCGTGAGGACCTCGTCGTCTGCGACGACGTGCGGGTCGCGCTCGACCTCTGGGGCGGGCTCGTCGACGCGCTCCGCAGCCGCGGCCTCGAGCGCGGGCGGATCGGCCTGATCGGCCGCGAGAGCTTCCCGCACGTCGCCGCCGACCGGATCCGGACCGAGCTGCCCGGCGTCGAGCTGGTCTGGGCCGACGACATCATCGAGGACCTGCGGCTGCGCAAGTCCCCGGCCGAGATCGTGCTCTGCCGCGAGGCGGCCCGGGTCGGCAGCGACATGGTCCGCGCCTTCATGGAGGCCGCCGTTCCCGGCGCGACCGAGGCCGATTGCGTGATCGCGGCCTACGAGACCGGTGTCCGCCAGGGCGCCTTCCCGCTCGACATCCCGGTCGCCTCCGGCAAGCACGTCGACCACTTCGTGTGGGACCGGATGCCCTCGTGGAACCACACCCGCAAGCTCGAGGCCGGGGACATGATCCACCCCGACATGTACGGGACGGTCAACGGGTACTTCTACGACCTCGTCCGCACCACCGTCGTCGGCCGCAAGGTCACCGACGCCCAGCGTGAGGTCCTCCAGGCCTCGATCGACGTCGTCGACCACGTGATCGCCGGGATCCGCCCCGGGGTCAGCTTCGGCGAGCTCTTCGACCGCGGGGCCGACTGGCTCGGCGAGCACGACTTCGACGTGCCCGGCGCCGAGTCGGCCGAGTCGGTCGCGTTCCTCGGCCAGAGCTTCCCGGCCTTCGGCCACAGCATGGGCCTGGCCTGGGAGCGGCCGTTCATGCTGCCCGGCGAGACGGCGGTCGTCGAGGCCGGCATGTACCTGGCGGTCGAGGCCGAGGTCGGGCGTCCCGGGGCGGGCACCGGCGCGTTCGAGCACGACCTGCTGGTCACCGAGGACGGCGTCGAGATCCTGACGTCCTCGGTCAAGAACGTCTGGTGGGAGTAACGGGCCGGTGCGTGTCGCGTTGATCGACGAGGCCGGGGCGGACGTGCGCGAGCACGTCGCCGCGGCCCGCACCCGCGGGGCCGAGCTGATCTGCCTGCCGCAGCTCAGCTTCGCGCCGTACTTCCCGGCGGGCCGCGACCGGGCCGAGCTGGAGCGAGCCGAGCGCCCGCCGGGCCGCGCGTGGCGCGACGCGCTCGCCGGGGCCGGATCGGCCTGGCTCTGCGGTTCGGCCTACGAGTCCGAGGGCGAGGGCGTCTTCTACCTGACGGCGTACCTCGCCCCCGGTGACGGGAGCAGCGACGGCGGGGCCTACCGCCAGGTCCGGGTCGAGCGGTCGGCCGGCCGCTACGAGGCCCAGTTCTGGTCCCCGGGCCACACCGGCTTCGCGGTCGTCGCGACGCCCGACGGCCCGGTCGCGCCGCTGATCGGGGCCGACCTGACCGACCCCGGCGCCTGGGCCGCCGTCGTGGCGGCCGGCGCCGGGGCGGTGGTCGGCGGGGTCAGCGAACCCGACGACCGCTGGCCGACGACCCACCGCGCGATCGCGGGCCTCGCCGCCGCCCATCGGCTGCCGGTCGCTGTCGCCAACCGCGCCGGCGACGAGCGCGGCGTTCGCTACCCGGGCGCGGGGCTCGTCTGCGACCAGCACGGTGCCGCCCTCGACCCCGGCCCCGACGGCCTCTACGAACTGGAGCTCTCCTGATGACCGCGATCGACGACGTGCAGGGCCTCGGCAGCATCGAGCACGCCTACTACCGGCGCGAGAAGCCGCTGGCGGGGGTCGTGCTGCTGCCGGGCCAGGAGACCCACGCCACCGGCGAGCACCCGGAGAACGTGCGGCGCCTGCCGGGCGTGGTCGAGCACCTCCGGAGCCTGCCGCAGTGGGAAGACCTGCTCGTGCTCTACCCCCGCTACGCCCGGCCGGAGGACCTCGTCCGGGCCCACGACGAGCGGTTCGTCGAGCTGCTGCGGTCGGCGACCGCCGACGCGCCGGTCTGGCTCGACACCGACACGCTCGCCTCCGAGGGCAGCTTCGCGCTCGCCTCGCTGGCCAGCGGCGCGGCGCTGGCCGCGGTCGACGCGCTCGCGATGGAGGCCTACTGGAAGCCGGACGTGCTGTTCGCGCTGACCCGCCCGCCGGGTCACCACGCGACCCCGGACCGGGCGATGGGCTTCTGCCTCGTCAACCACGTCTCGGTCGCCGCCCGCTACGCCCGCGAGGTCTACGGGCTCGAGCGGATCGCGGTCGTCGACTGGGACGTCCACCACGGCAACGGCACCCAGGAGATCCACTGGCGCGACCCGTCGCTGCTGTTCGTGTCGCTCCACCAGTGGCCGCTCTACCCGGGCACCGGCTGGCACGACGAGCGGGGCGCGGGGCCGGGCGAGGGCTTCACCGTCAACCTGCCGATGCCGCCCGGCTCCGGCGACCGCGAATACCACGAGGCGTTCGACGCGGTGGTCGAGCCGATCCTCGACGCCTACGACCCACAACTGCTGATCGTCTCCGCCGGCCAGGACGGGCACGCGGCGGACACGCTCTCCAACCAGATGCTGTCGGCGGCCGGCTTCCGGCGGATGGCGGAGCGGATGGCGGCCTTCTCGCGCGAGCGCGGGATCGGCACGCTGGTCGTCCACGAGGGCGGCTACAACGTCACCACCCTGCCGCAGCTCGACGCGGCGATCCTCGGCGGGTTGGCCGGCTTCGAGACCGACCTCGACGATCCCTTCGCCGCCGGTGCGCCGCCGGTCGTGGGCTGGTCGGAGCGATTGCGCGAGATCCGGGCCAGCGCCGGGATCAGCTGGCCGCAGGTGGCGCCGTGAGCGTGCCGCTGCGGTTGCTCGCCTGGCCGGGGATGCCGGCCCCGGAGGTCGTCGCCGAGGTCGGCCGCCGGCTCGGGCGCGAGATCGTGCTGGAGACGATCGCCATCAACGAGGAGCTCGAGCGGCTGATCGGCGAGGGCCAGCGCTACGACGTGGTCTGCCCCTCGGACTACATGGTCGAGCGGCTGGCCGCCGCCGGGGCCCTGGCCCCGCTCGACGGCGACCGTCTGCCCGGCCGCCGCAACCTCGCCGACTGGGCGCGGCGGCCGGTCTACGACCCGGCCGAGCGCTGGTCGGTCCCGCTCGCCTTCGGCACCACCGGCTACCTCTACGACCGCGGCCGGATCGCGCCCGAGCCGAGCGGCTGGGCGGCGCTGCTCGGGGCCGAGGGGGCGGGGCCGGTGGGGATGCTGGCCGAGCCGCGGGAGGTCGTCGGGGCCGCGCTGCTGGCGGCCGGGTACGGGCCGAACGCGGCCGATCCGCCTGCGCTGGCGGCGGCCGGGGCGCTGCTCGAGGCCCAGAGCCCGCGGGTGACCAGCGTCTCCAGCGACGACTTCGTCGGCCCGGTCGTGGACGGGGACGTCGTCGCCCACCACGCCTGGAGCGGCCCGTCGGCGGCAAGGATGCGGACGACGCCCGCGCTCGGCTACGTGGTCCCGAGCGAGGGCGCGGTGCTGTGGACGACGACCGCCGCGATCCCCGCCGACGCACCCGATCCCGACGCCTCCCACGCCCTGATCGAGCAGCTGCTCGACCCCGAGCTCGCCGCGGTCACCACCACCCGCTTCGGCTACGCGACCCCGAACGCCGCCGCCCGCGAGCGGCTCGATCCGGTGCTCGGTCGCGATCCCGTGCTCTTTCCCGACGCGTCGGTGCGGGAGCGTCTGCATGTCGTCCGCGACCTGTCCTCGGAGGCCGCCGAGCGGATCGGCGCGCTCTGGACGGCGGTGCGCGAGCGCTGGTCGGCGCCGTTCCCCTGAGGTTCGGCGGCCCGTGACGTTCGGCGGCCGCTGAGGTTCGGCGGCCGCTGAGGTTCCGCAGCCCGCTGCGGTTCCGGAGTCCGCTTGAGGCCCGCAGTTCGCCTGAGGCCCGCAGTCCCGTGAGACCGCGCAGTTTCGCGGTCCGCCTGAGGTCCCCGCAGTCCCCGTGAAGTCCACAAGGAGGAGAGCGTCATGTCAACAGCGACGCGGCCATCGGCCGCGACCCCCGCCCCGTCCGAGCCGGAAGCCGGCGGCGACCAGCTACTGCGGGACTTCAGTCTCTGGTCCACGTTCTCGTTGGCGTTCGCCTTCCTCTCGCCGATCGCGGCCCTCTACGGGATCTTCGCGATCGGCCTGATGACGGTCGGCCCGCAGTTCTGGTGGGGCTTCCCGATCACGCTCGCCGGCCAGATGCTGGTGGCCCTGACCTTCGGGCAGCTCGTCTCCCGCTGGCCCTACGAGGGCAGCGTCTACCAGTGGTCGCGACGCCTGATCGGCGAGCGCTACGGCTGGTTCACCGGCTGGTGGTACATCTGGGTGCTCTGCATCTGCACCGCCGCGGTCAGCTACAGCGGCGGGATCTTCCTCGCCGAGCTGGTCGGCCTCGACGGCAGCTCGACCGGCACTGTGGTCCCGCTCGCCCTGCTGCTGCTGGCGGCGGTGACCTGGGGCAACACCCACGGTCGTCATCTGCTGAAGATCGTCGTCGGCCTCTGCATCGCGGCCGAGGTGATCGGCTCGGTCGGGGTCGGCGTCTGGCTGCTGCTGTTCCACCGCGAGAACGGGCTCGGCGTGCTCTTCGAGGGCACCGGGGCGCCGTCGGTGAGCGCCGGGATCATGTCGGCGCCGTTCATCATGGCGATCGCCTTCGCGGGCTGGTCGTTCCTCGGCTTCGAGAGCGCCGGCGCGATCGCCGAGGAGGTCAAGGACCCGCGCCGGGCGGTGCCGAAGGCGATGGCCTTCTCGCTGCTGTTCGTCGCGCTGGTGGTGATGTTCGCCAGCCTCTCGATCATCCTCGCGGTGCCCGACATGGGGGCGGTCGTGGCGGGCGACGTGGGCGATCCGGTCGTCGCGACGCTCGAGGTCCACCTCGGCGGGACCGTGACCAGGGTGATCCTGGCGATGTTCGTGATCGGCTTCTTCGCCAGCGCGCTCAGCATCCAGGCGGCGGCGTCGCGGCTGGTCTGGGCGCTGGCGCGGGACAAGCAGCTGCCGGCGTCGAGCTTCCTGTCGCGACTCTCGGGCCGCGACCGGCTGCCGACCCGGGCGGTCCTGGTCTGCGCGATCGTGTCGGCCGCGCTCTACGGCCTGAGCGGGACCGACCTCTACTCGATCCTGGTCACGGCGACCTCCGGCGGCTTCTACATCGCCTTCGCGCTGCCGGTGATCGGCCTCGCGATCGCCCGCTGGCGCGGCCAGTGGCAGCCCGGTCCGTTCCTCGCCGGGCGCAAGGGCCTGCTGATCTCGATCGGCGCGCTGGTCTGGCTGGTGCTGGAGACGATCAACATCGTCTGGCCACGTGGCGACGGCCTGCCCTGGTACCAGACCTGGGCGTTCTTCCTGGTGGCGGGCTTCATCGTGGTGCTCGGCGTGATCGTCCGCTTCGCTCGCCGCGGAGCGCCGCCGCCGGCGCCGCTGGTCGACGAGCCGTACGACCCGGAGCGGGAGGGGGTCAGCGGGACGGTGGGGCCTGCGGGGGCGGGTCGCTCGGTAGAGGACCGGCGGACGTCGTAGGTCGAGCCGGATCGAAGGACTCCGGACCGGCCGGCGACGCATCCTCACCCCACCAGTCGTCGGGCCGCGGCTCTTGGAGCCCCGACCCCTTGGAGCGACAGCTCTGGCGTCATCTCGCGTCGCTATCCGACGCAAGATGACGCCAGGGCAACGGGCGACGCGAAGTGACGCCAGGTGCCTCGCTGCGTCCTACCGCCGCTCGCCGACCCACCCGCGGCGGACGCCGACCGCGACGACCGCGACCGCGCAGGCGAGCCCGACCGCCCAGCCGGCGAGCACGTCGGTCGGGCTGTGGACGCCGAGCACGATCCGGCTGAGGCCGACGGCGACCACGAGCGCGATCATCGCCACCAGCGGCCGCCACCCGCGGCCGCTGGCCCAGAGCACGAGCCCGAGCGCCAACCAGCCTGCGGCGGACTGGGCCGAGTGTCCGGACGGGAAGCCGCTCGTCCGTTCGGTGACCTCGTGGAGGCCGACCGGTGGACGGGGCCGGTCGACGATCGTCTTCAGGATCGGCGTCAGGGCGGCGCCGATCGCGAGCGAGACCAGCGGCAGCAGCGACGCGGGTGGTCCGAGCCGGTGGCTGAGGCCGAGCAGCGCGGCGACGAGCAGCAGCAGGACGGCGACGATCGCGCCGTTGCCGAGCAGGGTGATCGCCCGCGCGACGTCGACCAGCCCGGCCGAGCGCCAGCCGGCGACGTCGGCGACGGTGTCGGCGTCGAAGCGGGTGATCGCGTTCTCGCCCCCGACCACGAAGCCGAGCACCAGGACCAGCGCGACGCAGGCGAGAACGATCGCCGCCGCGCGGGTGGGGGCGAAGCGGGGGGTCGATTCGTAGGGGATCGGCGCGCTCGGGCCGGACGCGGAGCCGGCGGGGCGGTCGGGTCCTCCGGCTTCCGTCGTCGGCACGGACCTACCGTACGGGACCGCAGGCCGGTCGCCTCGGGGTGACGACGGCGGGCGCGGCCAGCTTCCGCGATGTCTTGCCCCCCTCTGCGGTGGACAAGACATCGCGGAACGTGGTCGCCCACCCCGTCGACTCTGCCGCCGGCCGCGCCCCACGGCACCGCCGTCGCGCCGGCCGGCCTCGTCCACCGCCGACCCGTCCACGGACCGGACCGCCGCCCGCCCCGGGCGTAGTGTGACGTCGACCACGAAGGCGCCGAGAACCGCCGTCGGGCCTTGACTTCTCGACCCCGAACCCGCAAGATCTAAGTCCAAGTGACTGAGATTTGAGAGCGCGCCGCGGTTGGGCATCCGCTGCCGCCCGCTCCTCGTCGATCCGTCACTGTCCCCCGTGTCCCCCGGCCCGAAAGGCGGATCGTGCAACCCGATCGTTTCACCATCAAGACCCAAGAGGCCCTCGCCGAGGCCGGTCAACTCGCCGAGCGCCGCAAGAACCCCCAGGTCGCCCCCGAGCATCTGCTGCTCGCGCTGCTCGACCAGGAGGGTGGCCTGACCGGCTCCGTCCTCAAGAAGCTCGGCGTCCCCGTCGAGCAGGTCCGCCGACCGGTCGAGGCCGCGATCGACGGCCTGCCCACGGTCACCTCCGGCGGCCAGTCCTCCGGTCCGTCCAGCGAGCTGGTCGCGGTGCTCCGCGCCGGTGACGAGCAGATGCGGACCCTCGGTGACGACTACCTGTCGACCGAGCACCTGCTGCTCGCGATCGCGGCCCACGACTCGAAGGCCGGCGAGGCCCTGCGCGCCGTCGGTGCCGCCAGTCAGGCGCTGCTGGAGGCGGTGACCGAGGTCCGCGGTGGCCATCAGGTCACCGACCAGAACCCCGAGGACAAGTTCGAGGCGCTGGAGAAGTACGGCCAGGACCTGACCGAGGCCGCCCGCGACGGCAAGCTCGACCCGGTGATCGGTCGCGACGAGGAGATCCGTCGCGTGATCCAGGTCCTCAGTCGCCGCCGCAAGAACAACCCGGTCCTGATCGGCGAGCCCGGCGTCGGCAAGACGGCGATCGCCGAGGGCCTCGCCCAGCGGATCGTCGACGGCGATGTCCCCGAGTCGCTCCGCGACCGCCGCGTGATCTCGCTCGACATGGGCTCGATGATCGCCGGCGCCAAGTACCGCGGCGAGTTCGAGGACCGGCTGAAGGCCGTCCTGAAGGAGGTCCAGGACGCGAAGGGCCAGATCGTCCTGTTCCTCGACGAGCTGCACACGATCGTCGGCGCCGGCGCGAGCGAGGGAGCCGTCGACGCGGCCAACCTGCTCAAGCCGATGCTGGCCCGCGGCGAGCTGCGCGCGGTCGGTGCGACGACGCTCGACGAGTACCGCAAGTACATCGAGAAGGACGCCGCGCTCGAGCGGCGCTTCCAGCCCGTGCTCGTCGACGAGCCCTCGGTCGAGGACACGATCGCGATCCTGCGCGGGCTCAAGGACAAGTACGAGACCCACCACAACGTCCAGATCCAGGACGCGGCGCTGATCGCCGCGGCCACGCTCTCGCACCGGCACATCGCCGACCGGCAGCTGCCGGACAAGGCGATCGACCTGATCGACGAGGCCGCCTCGCGGCTGAAGATCGAGATCGACTCGAAGCCGACCGAGATCGACGAGGTCGACCGCCACATCGTCCAGCTCGAGATCGAGCGGATGTCGCTGGAGAAGGAGGACGACGACGCGTCGAAGGCACGACTCGAGGCGCTCGACCGCGACCTCGCCGACGAGCGCGAGCGCTCCGCGGCGATGACCGCCGAATGGCAGCGCGAGAAGGAGTCCGTCGACCAGGTCGGCCAGGTCAAGGAGGAGCTCGAGCAGAAGCGCGGCGAGGCCGAGCGGGCTCAGCGGGCCGGCGACCTCCAGCGTGCGGGTGAGTTGACCTACGGCGAGATCCCGCTGCTGGAGCGGCGGATCGAGGAGCTGGAGGCGCAGGCGGCCGAGGTCGACCAGGGCGAGTTCCAGTTCCTGGAGAACAAGGTCTCGGCCGAGCACATCGCCGAGGTCGTCGGCAACTGGACCGGGATCCCCGTCGCCCGGCTGCTGGAGGGCGAGGTCGAGAAGCTCGTCCAGATGGAGGATCGCCTGCACGATCGGGTGATCGGCCAGGGCGAGGCGGTCGACGCGGTCTCCGCGGCGATCCGACGCAGCCGCGCCGGACTCGGCGACCCCGACCGTCCGATCGGCTCGTTCCTGTTCCTCGGACCGACCGGCGTCGGCAAGACCGAGCTGGCACGGGCGCTGGCCGAGTTCCTGTTCGACTCGGTCGACGCGATGATCCGGATCGACATGTCGGAGTACATGGAGAAGCACGCGGTCTCGCGACTGGTCGGTGCGCCTCCCGGATACGTCGGCTACGACGAGGGCGGGCAGCTGACCGAGGCCGTGCGGCGCAAGCCGTACTCGGTGGTCCTGCTCGACGAGGTCGAGAAGGCGCATCCGGACGTCTTCAACATCCTGCTCCAGCTGCTCGACGACGGGCGCCTGACGGACGGCCACGGCCGGACGGTCGACTTCACCAACACGGTCCTGATCCTGACCTCGAACATCCCGGGCGGGCGGGCCGGGGCGGAGGCGACCTTCCGCCCCGAGTTCATCAACCGGCTCGACGACATCATCGAGTTCCACCCGCTCGACCGCAGCCACCTGGGCCAGATCGTCACGATCCAGGTCCAGCGGGTCCTCGACCGGGCGGCGGAGCGCGGCGTCGACGTCGACCTGAGCGACGACGCGGCGGAGCTGCTGGGCAACCTCGGCTACGACCCGACCTACGGGGCGCGGCCGCTCAAGCGGACGATCCAGAAGCACCTGACCGACCGGCTGGCGCTGGCCCTGCTGAAGGGCGAGGTCAAGGACGGCGACCTGGTCGAGGTCGGTGCGGCCGACGGCGAGATCACGCTGGCCGTCGACGGCCGCACGGTCGCCGATGTCCCGAAGCCGGCGGCGATGGCGGCCCCGGCCGACGGCGAGGCCTGATCGTAGGAACCCGCGGCGCCGACGGGTCGGCGCCGCGGACGGACCGCCGGGAGGGCTAGCCGAAGACGTCGGTGATCGGCACCGCGAACCCGGGCAACAGTGGGCTGGTCAGCGCCTGCTCGACGCCGACCTCGGCGGTCGCGTCGAAGCTCGACGAGCCCGCGGAGCGTCGGAAGACGAGCACGCTCTGCGCGGGCGGGTCGACCAGCCAGAGCTCACGGACGCCGTCGCGCTCGTAGATCTGGCGCTTGCGGCCGAGGTCCACGTGCCAGGTCGAGGGGGAGCGGACCTCGACGACGAGGTCGCCGAGTGGCCACGGCCGCTGGTCGAGCGACGGCAGCTCGCGGCCCGCCGCGTACCACTGGAGGTCGGGTACGAGGACCGTGCGTGGATCGATGCCGGTGTCGATGTTGAGGGTGACGAAGCCCCGGGCCGGTTCCCCAGCCGTCCACAGCCGGATGGCGACGAGCAGGTTGCTGACCACGAGCTGGTGCCGCGGCGTCGCCTCGCTCACCACGACCTCACCGTCGATCAGCTCGAGGCGTCGGGCGTCCTGCCGCTCCGGGATCGCCAGGAACTCCTCGGCGGTCATCCGGGGCGGGACGGTCGCGGGCATGGCGTTCATCGTAGATCTCCCGTTCGGCGGTGTCCATCGGTGGGGAGACCCGCGGGGCGCGCCGACCTCACCCCCGCCACCGACGCGCCGACGAGGAGATGCGCGGTCGTCCACCTCCACGGACGACGCATCCGGGAGCGAGCCGGCGCGGCCGCTCGCGCCCTCGCTCAGGCCACCGCCGGATCCGCCGCCGGCCGCGGGTCGGCGACCCGCGTCGTCCGGTGCTCGTCGAGCCGGAAGGCCCGCGTGCGCTTCTCGAAGGCGGTCATCAGGTCGGGCCAGAGCGTGACGTTGCGGCCGTCCTCCCCGAGGTACCAGCTGCTGCAGCCGCCGCTCAGCCAGACCGTTGGCTGGCTGCGCCGCAGGACCTCGTCGTTGAACGTCCGCTGGACCTCCTCGCGGACCTCCAGCGTCGCCAGGCCGCCGGCGTCCATCGCGTCGAGGCAGGCGACGGCGTAGTCGAGCTGGGCCTCGATCATCGTCACGATCGAGCCGGCGCCGAGGCCGGTGTTCGGCCCGAGCAGCGTGAAGAGGTTGGGGAAGCCGGCGATCGTGGTCCCGAGGAACGCTTCGGGCGCCCCGTGCCAGACCTCCCGGAGCGTGCGCCCGTCGCGGCCGACGACCCGGGCGGCCGAGGGCATCTCCGTGACCTGGAAGCCGGTGCCGAGGACCAGCACGTCGAGCTCGTGGCGGCGGCCGTCGGTGGTCACGACCGCATCCGGCTCGATCCGGGCGATCCCGTCGGTGACGAGCTCGACCTGCGGCTTGGCGTAGGTCCGCAGGTAGCGGTTGGAGAGCGTGATCCGCTTGCAGCCGAGCCGGTAGTCGGGGGTCAGCTGCTCCCGCAGCCGCGGGTGGTCCGGCAGCTGCCGCCGCAGGTGCCAGCGGGCGACGCGCTCGAGCGCGGCCATCACCGCCGGTCGCCGCGTCATCACCAGGTTGGTCAGCTCCATGTAGCTGGTGATCAGGGCGCGGTCGGCCCGCTGCAGGATCGGCAGCCGCCGGAAGAGCGCCCGCTCCAGGCGCGACGTGCGGCGGTTGGTGTGGGGCAGGACCCAGGCCGGGGTCCGCTGGAAGACCGAGAGCCGGCCGGCGATCTCGCCCAGCTCCGGGATCACCTGGATCGAGGACGACCCGGTCCCGATCACGCCGATCCGCTTGCCGTCGAGGGCCAGCGAGTGGTCCCAGCGGGCGGTGTGGACGATCGCACCGGCGAACCCGTCGAGGCCGTCGATCTCGGGCAGCTTCGGCTCGACGAGGCCACCGGTGCCGGTGACCAGGCGCTCGGCCAGCAGCTGCTCGCCGCCGGCCGGACCCAGCAGCTCCAGCCGCCAGGCGGCCTCGGTCTCGTCCCAGCTCGCGCGTTCGAGCGAGACGCCGAACCGGATCTGCTCGAGCACGCCCTCCGACTCCGCGCAGCGGCGGAGGTAGCGCTGGATCTCGGACCGCGGCGAGAAGGTCTCCGGCCAGTCCGGGTTGGGCAGGAACGAGTACGAGTAGAGGTTCGACGGGACGTCGCAGCGGCAGCCGGGGTAGGTGTTGTCCCACCAGGTGCCGCCGACGTCCGGGGCCCGCTCGAGCACGACGAAGTCGCGGTGGCCGCCCCGGCGCAGGCGGATGGCGGCGCCGATGCCCGAGAATCCGGCGCCGATCACGGCGGTCTTGATGCGCTCGGTCATGCCGCAACCATACGCCGATGGCGGGCCGATCGACACCGTTCCTACGGATCCGTAGTCAAGACCGCAGGCCGGCGGCCGGTGGTCCCGTCAGCGACGGGTGCTCGCGACGCGGACGGTCGGCAGGCGCGCCAGCCGGCGGGCGTAGCGGGCGCGGACGCGCTTCCGGCAGGTGCTCCGGGCCGGACGCGCGCGCTTGCGGTTGCAGACACGCAGCGCCCGACCGCGGGCGCGGACCAGTCGCGCCCGAGCCCGCCGCACGGCGGCCGCGCGGGCCCGGTCCAGCTGCGCCGACGGCTTGGCTCCGGGCGGCGCGCCGGCAGGCGGCGGGGCCGCACCGGAGGGGCCGCCCGGAGGGGGTGCGCCGTCGCCGGGCGGTGTGCCCCCACCGGGCGTTCCGGGGGCCGTGCTGAGCACCTCGCCGGCGGTCTTGACCTGCACCTCCGGGTCGAGGGCGAGCGCGGCGACGAACTTCCGCAGGTCCCAGGGCGTGACGGCGTTGGCGGGTGAGCCGTTGCAGAGCTGGTCATCCGGCTCGCAGATGTCGTGGAAGACCAGCTGGACCCAGCCGCCGCCACGGGCCTTCGCCGCCCCGACGAGGCCGAGCAGCTGCTCGCTGTCCATCCCGTCGGCGTTGAAGGCGTGCGTCGCGAAGGGGTCGGCCGGCGGCAGCGTCTCCGCCGGATCGGGGGCGGAGGTGGTCCGCCCGCTCAGGTAGCCGCACTCCTGGACGATTGCCCGCGACCGGGCGTCCCAGCGACCGAAGGGGTACGCGAAGCTGAGGGCGGGATAGCCCGCCTCGCGCAGCACGGCGCGGTCGTCGCAGACCTCCGTTCGGATCTCGGCCTCGGTCGGCCCCGTGGGCGGCGGGACGTGCCCGCCCGGGTCCGGAGGCGTGAGCCGCCGGTGGTGGAGGGTGTGCCCGGCGATCTCGTGGCCGGCGTCGTGGAGCGCGGCGAGCTGGTCCCAGGAGAGGAACTCGTGCGACCAGACCTCGTCGACGGTCGCGCGGTCGACGGCGACGGTGTTCACGTAGAACGTCGCGCGGGTGCCGGTGAGGGCGAGGATCTGGGCCGGGTCGTTGCGGGTGCCCATGCCGTCGTCGAAGCCGAGCGTGACGGTCACTGGGGCGGCGGGCGCCGGGGAGGCCGCCGCGAGGGCCGCACCGGCGACGAGCCCGGCGATGCTCATCGGGAGTCGGAGAAAGGCCATAGGCGATTCTGAGGCCGGCACCACAAGTGTCGTGGGGGAAGAATCCTGGGGTACGTGGTGAGTAGGCCCGGTGGCAGACGGCGTTCAGCCGCTCGGTTCCTACTGTGGGAAGGAAACTGCCCCGGGGGGTCCGGACAGGACTATCGTCCCGACGGTGAGCGACGACCGGAGCACGATCGAGGCAGGACCGACGGATCCCGAGGTGGCGGCCGGCGACCCCGGGCCCGGACCCGCGGCCCTGCTCTTCACCCCGGAGGTGCGGGCCGACCCGTTCCCCTTCTACCGCAACCTGCTGGAGCACGATCCGGTCCACGACACGGGCTTCGGGCTCTGGCTGCTCTCGTCCTACGACGACTGCCGGGCGGCGCTGCGCGACCCGCGCTTCTCGGCCGAGTTCCGGACCATGTCGGACTACGAGGCGAGCATGGCCGCGATCGGCCGTGACACCCCGGTCCAGGCGCTGATGGAACGGCTGATGCTGTTCCGCGACGCCCCCGACCACACGCGCCTGCGGAGCCTGGTCCAGCGCGCCTTCAGTCCCCGGATGGTCGAGAGCTTCCGGGCCCGGGTCGCGGAGGTGACGGAGGACCTGCTCGACCAGGCCGAGGCCCGCGGCGAGCTGGAGCTGATGTCGGACTTCGCCTGGCCGCTGCCGGTGATCGTGATCGCCGAGATGCTCGGGGTTCCCGCGTCCGAGCGCGACCGCTTCCGCGGCTGGGCCAGCGACCTGGCCCTGGCCTTCGACCTCGGCATGACGCCGGAGCGCTCGGAGCGGGCCGAGGCGGCCCAGATCGCCTTCACCGACTTCTTCCTCGACCTGATCCGCGAGCGGGCTCGGGAGCCGCGCGGGGACCTGCTGACGGCGATGGTCGAGGCCGAGGAGCAGGGCGATCGGCTCTCCCCGGACGAGCTGGTCTCGAACCTGGTCCTGCTGCTGATCGCCGGGCACGAGACGACGATGAACCTGATCGGCAACGGCACCCTCGCCCTGCTCCGCAACCCCGAGCAGCTCGCGCGGCTGCGCGACGACCCCTCGATCGCGCCGGACGCCGTCGAGGAGCTGCTGCGGTACGAGAGCCCGGTCCAGCTCGTGATCCGGTTCCCGCACGAGGACATCATGGTCCGCGACAAGCTGATCCCGAAGGGCGCGCGGGTGATGCTGCTGCTCGGGGCGGCCAACCACGATCCGGCGCGGTTCGCGGATCCGGACGTGCTCGACCTGGGCCGCGGCGACCGCGGGCACCTCTCGTTCGGCGGCGGGCCGCACTTCTGCCTCGGCAACGCGCTCGCCCGGATGGAGGGCGAGGTCGCGATCCCGGCGCTGCTGCGGCGGTTCCCGAACCTGGCGCTGGCCGATCCCGACCCCGCCTACCGCCAGACGATGACCCTGCGCGGGCTGGAGGAGCTCAAGCTGCGCTGCTGAGCCGGCGGTGGGCCGGGGCCACGGTGGTCGTTGCGGCGCGCAACGGGCGCGGTCCGTGCCCGGCACCGCGGTTTCGTGCCGGACGCGCGACGATGGTCCGATGGCCGACGGCGCGCGCCCCGACGACGAGATCCGCTTCAGCGTCGAGGCGGCCGACACGGAGGCGTCGCGAGCGATCGCGGCGGCGTTCGTGGCCGACCTCAGCAGCCGCTACCCCGGGCTCGACCCCGCCGCGTTGCCGAGCCCGTCGCCGGACGAGCTGCGACCGCCGGACGGCGCCTGGGTCGTCGTCCGGCGGGGCGAGGAGCCGGTCGGCTGCGGCGGGATCCGGCGGCTCGACGACGAGACCGGGGAGGTCAAGCGGGTCTACCTCGCGCCGGCCGTCCGTGGCCGCGGGGTCGCCGCACGGCTGATCGAGCGGCTCGAGGACGAGGGCCGGACGCTCGGCTGGCGGCGCATGCGGCTCGACACCGGCGATCGTCAGCCGGAGGCGCTGGCCCTCTACCTGCGGCTCGGCTACCGCGAGATCGACGACTACAACGGCAACCGGGCGGCGAGCTACTGGCTGGAGCGGGAGCTGTAGGAACAGGTTCCAACGCCCCCCCCGGTCTGGTGGCCGGGACGGAAAGGCCGCTGACCACCGGGCCCCGCCGCGTAGACTCGACGGGGTGCACGGGGAGTCCATCGGGCGCGGCATCGTAGCCGTGGCCGACAGCGATCCGGTCGGCCGGTCCAGGACCGGCGTCGAGGCCGACGCCGTGACCACCGGTGGGACCGCCGCGGGGGCAGGGACCGCCGTCGCCGGAACGAGCAGCGTCGCGCCGCTCGTCGACGGCTTCGGGCGTGTGATCCGGGACCTGCGCGTCTCGGTGATCGACGTCTGCAACCTGCGGTGCACCTACTGCATGCCGGAGAGCGGGCTCGCGTGGCTGCCGAAGGACCAGCGGTTGAGCGACGACGAGACGATCCGGCTGGTCGAGGTGCTCGCGGGGCTCGGGGTCCGGACCGTCCGCGTGACCGGCGGCGAGCCGCTGGCGCGTCCGCGTCTGGCCGAGCTGATCGCCCGGATCGACGCGGTCCCGGAGATCGAGGAGATCTCGATGACGACCAACGGCGTGCAGCTGGAGCGCCACGCCGAGGCGCTCGTCGCGGCCGGGCTGCGACGGGTCAACGTCTCGATCGACACGATCGACCCCCAGCGCTTCGCCGAGCTGACCCGCCGCGACGTGCTGCCGAAGGTCCTGCGCGGGATCGCGGCGCTGCGCCCGTACCGCGAGACGGTGCAGGTCAAGGTCAACGCGGTCGCGCTGCGCGGGATCACCGAGCACGCGGCGATCGACCTCGTCGGCTTCGCCCGCGAGCACGGCCTGCAGCTGCGGTTCATCGAGGTGATGCCGTTGGACGCCGAGGGCAATTGGACTCCGACCGACGTCCTGACCGGCGAGCAGCTGCGGGAGATCATCGGCCAGCGCTGGGCGGTCGACGCGCTGCCGCGGGTGCCGTCCTCGACGGCCCGGGTCTTCCGCTTCCGCGACGGCGGAGGCGAGGTCGGCTTCATCAGCTCGGTCTCGGAGTCGTTCTGCGGCGACTGCGATCGGATCCGCCTGACCGCCGACGGGCAGCTGCGGACCTGCCTCTTCTCGCACGACGAGACCGATCTGCGCGGCGCGATCCGCGACGGGGCGAGCGACGCCGAGCTGGTGACGATGATCCGGCGCGCGGTCGGGGACAAGCAGTGGGGCCACGAGATGCACAAGCCCGGCTTCCGGCCCCCGGAGCGCCCGATGAGCGCGATCGGCGGATGACGCCGGTGGGGGAAGATCCAGCGATGGCCGACGCGGCGCCCGACACCACGACGATCCAGGGCTGGCTGGCCGCGTTCGCGGAGCAGACCGGGGGCGCGCCGCCGACCTCGGACGAGCTGCGCGAGCTGCTCGACCTCGCCCGCCACGCGGCCCATCGCTCGCAGCGCCAGGCGGCGCCGATCGCCTGCTGGATCGCGGGCCGCAGCGGCCGGCCGGTCTCCGAGGTGCTCGCGCTGGTCGAGGCCGACGAACGGCTGCGGGCACCGGAGCAGTAGCACCGGAGGGGCGCGGACCCGAGCCGCTCCTGGTCGGCGAGGGGCGCTGCGAACCGGCTCGGCCGGTTCAGTCGTCGCCGGCCGGGTCTTCCAGGGCCGCGAGCTGCTCGGGCCGGTTGACGTTCACGAGCAGCGACGCCGGATCGCCGAATGCGATCAGGGCGTCGTCGCCCAGCTCGACCGCCCCGAGCTCGAGGACGGTCCGGACGACCGGGGCACCGGCGCTGGCCGCGGCGTCGAGCGCGTCGACCAGGGCGGGATCGAACCGCGCCAGCAGCGGATGCCGGCGGCCGCCGGCGTGCACGATCACCAGCGGCTCGGGGCGAGCGGCGAGCAGCGCCAGCAGACCCGGGGGCACCCGCGGCATGTCGACGGGCAGCGTCACCAGCGGTCGGCCGGCCCAGCGCAGCGCCGCGGCGACGCCCACCAGCGGGTGCTGCGGCCGGTCGGGCTCGGGGCAGCGGGGGACGTCGAGCGGCCCCAGCGGGGTGGTGGCCTTGGCGACCACCAGCGGCGGCAGCCCGGCGGCGCGAGCGGCGGCGATCGCGTGGTCGAGCAACGAGCGGCCGGCGAGCGGGACCAGCGCCTTCGGGGTGCCCATCCGCCGCGAGCGGCCGCCGGCGAGGATCGCCACCGGGACCGGGGGGGCCACGAGCGAGGAGCGTGTTGCGGCCACCTCGGTCGACCCCGGCGGGGCCACGTCGGGCGGCCCCGGCGAGGACGGGGGACGGACGGCCATGCGGGCAGTCTGACGGCAACGGGAGACCGACCCGGACGGGGCGGTCGTGGGCCCGTACCATCCGCCCGATGGCCGGTCCCGCGACGCTGACGAGCTACCACGAGGCCCTGTCCGCGGCGATCGCCGTCGGGACCGCGGCACCGACGACGATCGACGTGCTGGCGATCGCCGCCGCCGCGGGCGCTGTGACCGCCGAGGACGTGGCGGTGCCGATCGCGCTGCCGCGGTTCGACGGCTCGGCGATGGACGGCTACGTCGTCCGCGCGGCCGACACCGTCGCGGCCGAGGCGACCCGTCCGGCCCGCCTCGAGCTGGTCTCCGAGTCGCGTGCCGGTCACCCGAGCGCACTCGTGCTGCGCCCGGGACAGGCGATGCGGATCAGCACCGGGGCACGGATCCCGGCCGGGGCCGACGCCGTCGTCCGGGTCGAGGACACGCAGCCGGACGGCGACGACGCGGTCCTGGTCCGGGTCGCGGTCACGGCCGGGCACGACGTCCGCCCGGCCGGCGAGGACGTGACCGCGGGCGAGACCGCCGTGCACGCGGGCGACCGGCTCGATCCGGGCCGGATCGCGCTGCTCGGCGGCATCGGGATCGCCACGGTCCGCTGCCGGCGCGCGCCGACGGTGACGGTGCTCGCGACCGGCGACGAGGTCGTGCCCGCGGGCCAGCCGCTCGGGGAGGGCGACGTCCACGACGTCAACGGGCTGGCGATCCCGGCGCTGCTGCGCGCCGCGGGCGCGGGCGAGGTCGACGTGCTCCGGGTCGGCGACGACCGGGGGGCGACGATCGCCGCGCTGGCCGGCGCCCGCGGCGACGTGATCGTCAGCTGCGGCGGCGTCTCGGTCGGCAACCACGACCACATCCGGCCCGCGCTGGAGGCGCTCGACGCCCGCCAGGAGGTCTTCGGGATCGCGCTCCAACCGGGCAAGCCGACCTGGATCGGCAGCCTCGGCGGTCGGCCCGTCTTCGGCCTCCCCGGCAACCCGGCGTCGGCGCTGGTGACCGCCGCGCTCTTCGTGGCCCCCGCGCTGCGGGCGATGACCGGTCAGGCACCGGCCGCGAGGCGCTGGGGACGGCTGGTCGGCGACGGCCCCGGGGACGGCCGGCGGATGCGGGCGCTGCGGGCGGTTGCCGTTCCGGGGCCCGACGGCGTGCTCGGGGTCCGGGTCCTCGGCCCCCAGCACTCGCACCGGCTGCGACCGTTGGCCGAGGCCGATCTGCTCGCGCTGATCCCGCCCGCCGAGGCGGCGCCGGTCGCCGGGACCCTCGTCGAGCTGGTGGCGATCCCGGGCGCCGACCGGCGCTGATCGGACTCGCCCGGCAACCGCGAGAATGGACCGATGAGCGAGACACGGATTCGGGTCGAGGTACGGCTGTTCGCCGTCCTGCGCGAGCGGGCCGGCACCGATCGGCTCGAGCTGGAGCTGCCGGTCGCCACGACCGCGGGCGAGGCCTGGGAACGGACCTGGACCAGCCTCGGGACCCCGGCCCCGCTCGCCCGGACGGCCGTCGCGCTGGCGGTCAATCGCGAGTACGTGGCGGCGGACGCACCGCTGGCCGACGGCGACGAGCTGGCGCTGATCCCGCCGGTCAGCGGCGGCGCGCCGGTTGATGGAGAGGAGCCCGGTGCTGCCCACCACGTCGACGTCTCGGCCGCGCCGCTCGACCAGGCGGCGCTGCACGCGCGGGTGGCGCGCCCGTCGGCCGGCGCGATCGTGGTCTTCAGCGGGATGCCCCGCGACGTGCCGCAGCTCGACTACGAGGCGCACGAGCAGATGGCGCGCGAGCGGATGCTGGCGATCGTCAGCGAGGTCGCCGCCCGCCACGGGGCCTGCGCGATCGCCGCCGAGCACCGTGTCGGCCCGGTCCCGGCGCTGGAGCCGGCCGTCGTCGTGGCGGTCTCGACGCCGCACCGGGCCGCCGCGTTCGCGGCCGCCCGCGAGGCGCTCGACCGGATCAAGGCCGAGGCCCCGATCTGGAAGCGCGAGGTCGGCGGCGGGAGCGGGACCTGGGTCGCGGGTACGGTGCCGGCCGTCGGCGCGACCCCGGCGGAGGTCGGCGCGGGGGTCCCGGCGCACGCGGAGGACGTGGCGGCCGAGACGACGGCGACCACCGCGGTGCCCGCCGCGGCCGGAGCCCCGACGGCCTCCCCCGACCCGGTCGGCCTGCTCCCGCACCTCCGCGCCGACGGGGGCGCGACGATGGTCGACGTCGGCGCGAAGGCGATCACCGAGCGGCGGGCGATCGCCGCGGCCGTGGTCTCGATGGCGCCCGCGACGGCGGAGCTGATCCGGCGCGGCGACCTGCCGAAGGGCGACGTGCTCGGGGTCGCCCGGATCGCCGGCACGATGGCCGCCAAGCGCGTGCCCGAGCTGGTCCCGCTGGCCCACCCGCTGCCGCTGACGAAGGTCGACGTGCGGGCGGAGGTCGTGCCGGCTGCGGGTCAGGTGCGGATCGAGGCGGAGGCCCGGACGGTCGGCAAGACCGGGGTCGAGATCGAGGCGATGATGGCCGCGCTGGTCGCGGCGATCAACGTCTACGACATGGTCAAGGGCGTCGAGCGGGGCGTGGTCGTCGGGCCGGTCACGCTGATCGCCAAGAGCGGCGGGCGCAGCGACTTCAGCGGGCCGGCCCCGTGGGAGGGCACGGCAGACGGGGCCCGCCCGCCGGCGATCGACGGCGCCGCGTCGACCGCGACCGCGTCCGAGGGCCCCGCGGAGGCACGCGCTTCCGCGGCGTCGTCCGCCCCGGCCCCGCGCGACGCGCCGAAGCCGCTCGATCCGCCGGTCCGGGTCGGTCTGGTCACCGTCAGCACCTCACGGGCGGGCGGGCCGCCGGACGATCCCGGAAGCGTCGCCCTGCGCGAGCTGGCCGCCGGTCTCGGGGCGGAGGCGGTCGCGGCCGAGCGGGTCGTCGACGACGCCGACGCGATCGGGGCGGTGCTGCGCCGGCTGGCCGACGACGGCTGCGACGTGATCCTGACCGCCGGCGGAACCGGTTGCACCGTCGACGACGTCACGCCGGAGGCGACGCTCGCCGTCTGCGAGCGGCAGGTGCCCGGGATCGCCGAGGCCCTGCGCCTGGCCTCGCGCGAGCACACCCACGCCTGGCCGCTCTCCCGCGGGGTCGCGGCGATCCGCGGACGCACGCTGGTGGTCAACCTGCCGGGGACCCCGAAGGCCGCGGCCGAGGCGCTGCCGGTCCTGCGGCCGGTCCTGACCCACACCGTGCGGTTGCTGCGGCGCTGAGGCCGGGGCGGCGTCGACCTGCGGGCGGCGCCGCGGCGGCTCAGGCCGTGACGTCGTGGCCGGTGGGACGCACGTAGAGCAGCCCGTCGCGCTCGACCGCGTCGTGGAGCGGCACCCGGCGGGTCCCGACGCCGAGCGCGCCGTTGGTCAGGTCGACCTGCCAGCCGTGGTCGGGGCAATGGGCGGCGTGCCCGCGGACCCGGCCGGCCTCCGGTCGGTCGTGCACGTACGGGCAGACGGCACCGACCGCGACGTAGCGGTCGGCCAGCCGGAAGACCGAGAGACGGTGGCCGCCGACGATCGCGCGGCGACCCTCCAGCAGCGGGATGTCGCCGGCCAGGCCGATCAGGCGGAAGCCGTCGTGGAGCAGCGCCGCACCGGCGCCGGGAGCAAGCGCGCGGCCCGCGCACATGCGGATGGCGCGCGGGCCGCCGGGGGGCGAGATCAGCGTGTCGTGCATCGTCTGCGGCGTAGACTAGGAGCGCCCCGACGGGCGGCCGTTGGCCCGTTGGAGCAGCTCGACGGCGACCGCTTGTCCGTTCGTGAGAATCGCCGTCGCCCGTGCTCCGAGCGGCCGCGAGGCGGCCTCGGCCCCGGCCCCCACAGCCGGGGTCAGCCGACCTCCGCGACCGCCCGCCCGGCGGCCAGCAGCGCCTCGACGCGGCTGGCGCAGCCCCCGCAGCCGCCGGAGGCCCCCGTCCGGGCGCGGACGGCGGCGAGGCTGTCGTCACCGTCGGCGATCGCCGCCCGGATCGTCCCGGCCCGGACCTGGTTGCAGGAGCAGACGAGTCGGTCGTCGGGCACCGCCTGGGGGCCGCCGCCCCCCACGACCTCGGCGAGCAGCTCGTCGGGGACCGCGGCGACCCCGTCCGCGAGCTCGGAGAGCGGACCGGCGAGGCCGAGATCCCCGAGCAGGACGGCCCCGGCCAGGCGACCGTCGCGCAACGACAGCCGCCGGTAGACCCCGCGGCGGGTGTCGATCGACATCACCTCGTCGATCTCGTCGTCGTCGCTGTCGAACCACGGCTGGCCGCAGGCGAAGAGGTCGATCCCGACGATCTTCAACGTGGTCGCGAGCGAGCTGCCCTGATAGCCGGCGGGCTGCCCGGCGAGGGTCGCGCCCGCCACCTTCGCCTGGGCGGCGATCGGCGGCCAGAGCCCGTACGTGACCCCGCGGTGCTGCGCGCACTCGCCGACCGCCCAGACGTTCGGGGCGCTGGTCCGCAGCTCATCGTCGACGACGATCGCGCTGTCGCAGACCAGGCCCGAGCGCTTGCCGACGACGATCTCGGGCCGGATCCCGGTGGCGAGCACGACCAGGTCGCTGGCCAGCTCGTCGCCGCCGACGAACCGCACCCCGGTGACCGCGCCGTTCCCGACGATCCGCTCGGTCTGCTGCTCGAGCAGCAGCTGGACGCCCAGCTCGCGGACCCGGCGCTCCAGCAGTCGCGCGGCACCGCGGTCGAGCTGGCGCTCCATCAGCCGCTCGCCGAGGTGGACGATCGTGACCGACGCGCCGTGCGCGGCCAACCCGGCGGCGGCCTCGAGGCCGAGCAGGCCGCCGCCGATCACGGTCACCATCGCCCCCTGGCGGACGGCCGCGTTGAGCCGCGCGGCGTCGGCGCGGGTCCGGAACGGGACCACGCCGGCCAGGTCGAGCCCGAGGATCGGCGGCATCGCCGGCCGCGAGCCGGTGCAGACGACGGCCTTGTCGTAGCCGATCCGCTCGCCGCCCTCCAGCACGACCTCGCCGACGTCGGTGTCGAGCCGGTCGACCCACGTCCCCAGGCGCAGGTCGATGTCGTGGGCGGCGTACCACTCGGGGGGCCGCAGGACGACGTCCTCGCGGGGGTCGGGGCCGACGAGCTTCGAGATCTTGACCCGGTCGTAGGGCGGGTCGGGCTCGCCGGCCAGGATCGTCGTCTCCCAGCGGGCGGAGCTGCGGTGGGCGAACGCGGCCTCGAGCACGGCGACTGACGCCATCCCGCCGCCGACGATCACCAGGCGCTCGCGCTTCGGACGGCGTCGACCCGGTCGCTCCCCGGCCGCGGCCGGCCCGGCGGCGTCGTGCTCCTCCGTCGCGTCCGGCAGCGCCTCGGCGACCAGCGACTCGACCCGGACGGCGATCGCCTTCAGCTCGGGCTGGCGCGAGACGGGATCGGTCGCGTCGTGGCTGAGGTCGTTGACCTGACCGGTGCCCGGGGCGGCGTGCAGCGCGCCCCAGTGGAACGGCGCGAACGCCACGCCCTCGCGGATCACGGCGTCCCCGTCCGTCGCGCGGATCCGGGCCCGGACGATCGTGCTGCCGCGCCGCGAGACCAGCCGCACGCGCTCGCCGTCGCCGACCCCGGAGCGGACCGCGTCGTCGGGGTGCAGCTCGACGAACGGCTCGGGGTCGGCGGCCAGCAGGTCCGGGGCCTTGCCGGTCCGGGTCATCGTGTGCCACTGCCCGCCGACCCGGCCGGTGGTGAGGACCAGCGGATGCTCGTCGTCGGTCGGCTCGGCGAGGCCGCCGACGTCCAGGCGCCCGAGCCGGGCGCGGCCGGACGGGGTCGGGAAGCGGTGGTCGGGGTAGAGCCGGGGCGCGTGGGTGGCCGGGTCGACGGGCGCCGGCGGGTCGGCGGCGTCGGCGGTCGTGCCCGCCGCGCCGTCGGTGGTCTCCGCCACGGCCGGCCGGTCAGCGCCCGTCAGGTCGGCGGCGTGCGGCCGCGCCTCGCCGGCCCCGCCGATCCCTCGCGCGTGGTCGTCGCGCGCCGCGTCCTCGCGGGTGAACGGCCAGCGGATGCTGCCGTCCCGGCCGAGGCGGGCGTGGGTGACGCCGGTCTGGTCGCAGACCCGGCCGGCGGTCAGGCCGGTGAACTCGGCGTGGACGGCGGCCGCGTCGGGCCAGGCGAACTGCGCCGGCCAGCCGAGCGCGGCCCCGAGCCGGGCCAGGATCTGCCAGTCGGGCAGGGCCTCGCCGGGGGCCGGGAGGGCCTTGCGCATCAGCGTCACCCGGCGCTCGGAGCCGGTCATCGTCCCGGCCTTCTCCGGCCACGCGGCGGCAGGCAGGGCGAGCTGGGCCAGGCTCGAGGTCTCGGTCGGGTGGTAGGCGTCCTGGACCACCAGCAGCTCGGCGCGGGCCAGCGCCTCCCGGACCTTCGCGCTGTCGGGCAGGCTGACGGCCGGATTGGTGGCGATCACCCAGACGGCCTTGACGCTGCCGTCGTGGAGCGCGTCGATCAGGTCGGTCGCGACCAGCCCCGGCTCGGCGCTGATCCCGGCGGCGTCGTCGGGCAGGTCCCAGTAGGCGGCGACCTCCGCCCGCTGCTCCGGGTCGCGCGCGTCGCGGTAGCCCGGCAGCAGGCTGGCGAGCCCGCCGACCTCGCGGCCGCCCATCGCGTTCGGCTGACCGGTCAGCGAGAGCGGGCCGGCGCCGGGCCGACCGATCTGGCCGGTGGCGAGGCAGAGTGCGTGCAGCGCCCGGTTCTTGTCGGTCCCGACCGTCGACTGGTTGGCGCCCATCGTCCACAGCGCCATCGCCGCGCCGGCCCCGGCGAAGCGGTGGGCGGCCTCGCTCAGCCGCGCCTCGTCGACCCCGCTGACCCGGGCGGCGCGCTCCGGCGGCCACTCGGAGAGCTGCCCCCGCAGCTCCTCCCAGCCCTCGGTGTGGGCGCCGAGGAACCCCTCGTCGAGCAGCCCGTCGCGCTCGATCACGTGCAGCATCCCCAGCAGCAGCGGGATGTCGGCCCCGGGCAGGACGGGCAGGTGGAGGTCGGCCGCGACCGCGGTCGGGGTCCGGCGCGGATCGACCACGATCACGAACGCGCCGGCCCGCTGCCGGTCGCGGATCCGCTGCCACACGATCGGATGGCAGGCGGCGGTGTTGGAGCCCAGCAGCAGCAGGCAGTCGGCCTGGTCGAGGTCGTCGTAGGACGGCGGCGGGCCGTCGCTGCCGAAGGTCGCCTTGTAGCCGGCGACGGCCGAGCTCATGCAGAGCCGCGAGTTCGAGTCGACCGTGTTGGTGCCGATGAAGCCCTTGGCGAGCTTGTTGACGACGTAGTAGTCCTCGGTCAGCAGCTGGCCGGAGACGTAGAAGGCGACGGCGCCGGGCCCGTGCTCGTCGATGATCGCCCGCAGCCGCTCGGCGGCCCAGCCGATCGCCTCGTCCCAGCCGACGTCGCGCCAGGGGCCGTCCGGCCGATCGCGTCGCCGCGGGACGAGCGCCCGGTCCTTGGCGTGGACGGCGGACGGCAGCGCGACCGGCTTGGCGCAGGTCCGGCCGCGGTTGACGGGGTGGTCGGGATCGCCCTCGACGCGCAGCAGGCGGCCCTCGGCGACGGTCGCGCGGAGCCCGCAGCCGACGCCGCAGTACGGGCAGCCGGTGCGGACGACCCGGGGCACGGTGCCGCTGGCGCCGGGCACGCTCACCGTCCGGCCGCCGTCGCGCCGGCCGGGTCAGCGGCGGCGTCGCTCGCCTCCGGGGCCAGCCGCACGTAGAGCAGACCGTCGTGCTCGACGACCTCGTGCAGCGGCATCCGCTCGTCGCGGCCGACGACCGTCCCGGTCAGGAGGTCGAGCCGCCAGTTGTGCAGCGGGCAGGTGACGCAGCCGTCGGCCACGATCCCGTCCGAGAGTGGCCCGCCGCGGTGGGGGCAGGCGGCGTCGACGGCGGCGAACCCGCTCGGCAACCGGAAGACCGCGACCCGGCGGTCACCGACGGTCGCCCGCCGGCCCTCGAGCATCGGCACGTCCGACGCGACGCCGACGTACGCGAAGCCCGCCGCCCGCAGCTCGTCGTTCGCGTCGCCGGGGCCCGTCGCCCGGGTGCCGGTGATGGCGCGGGGAAGCTGGTCGCGGCTGGTCACGGTCTCAGGCATCGGTCGGCTTCCGGGTGGTGGTGGTCGCGGGGACGCGGGTGATCGAGAGCGAGCCGCCCGAGGCGCGCGCGGCCCCCGGCGGCGGCCCGATCGCGGCCGCCTCGCTGTCGAGCTCGGCGAACTGCTTCGGGTGGACGGGCTCGCGGCGCTCGCGCCAGGGGTCGGGGTCGGCGGCGGCCTTGGCGATCCGGAACCGCTCGCGCAGCCGCTCCGGCTCGCCCGAGGCCTCGTCGAGCACCGCCTGCTTGATCACGTCGAGCCCGATCCGGTCGACGAACGGCGCCGTCCGCTCCAGGTAGTCGCCGTGCTCGCGGTAGTACTGGAGGAAGGTCACCGCCGTCCGCAGCGCCTCGTCCTTGGTCGTGACCCGCGCCAGCAGCTGGGTCTGGCGGATCGTGCCGGCGCCGGCCCCGCCGATCGAGATCTCCCAGCCGCCCTCGATCGCGACCAGGCCGATGTCCTTGATCAGCGACTCGGCGCAGTTGCGGGGGCAGCCGGAGACGGCCAGCTTGACCTTGTGCGGGGTGTAGAGGCCCTCGATCAGCTCCTCGAGCTCGATCCCGGCGGCCATCGAGTCGCCGAGGCCGAAGCGACAGAACTGCTGGCCGACGCAGGTCTTGACCGTCCGGACCGCCTTGGCGTAGGCGTGGCCCGAGGGCATGTCGAGCGCCTCCCAGACCGCCGGCAGGTCCTCCTTCCGGATCCCGAGCAGGTCGATCCGCTGGCCGCCGGTGACCTTCACGCAGGGCACGTCGAAGCGCTCGGCGACGTCGGCGATCCGGCGCAGCTCCGACGGCGTCGTGACGCCGCCGCGCATCCGCGGGACGACCGAGAACGTGCCGTCGTTCTGGATGTTGCCGTGGACGCGGTCGTTGATGAAGCGGGCGTGGCGCTCCTCGCGGTGCTGGTTCGAGTTGACCTCACTGATGAGGTAGGCCAGTCCCGGCTTGCAGGCCCCGCAATCGCGGCCGGCCCCGCAGGCCGCCGACAGCGCGGAGACCGACTCGAGGCCCTGCTCGCGGGCGACGGCGGCGAGCTGCTCGCGGGTCTGCTTGCGGCACGGGCAGAGGTAGGTCGCCTCCTCGACCTGGCCGCCGCGGACGACCCGCAGCAGCTCGCTGACGGTCGGCTTGCACGACCCGCAGCCGGCGCCGGCGCGGGTGGTGGCGACGACCTCCTGGGTCGACCCGAGGTCGTGCTCGGTGATCGCCCGCACGATCTCGCCCTTGCAGACGCCGTTGCAGTTGCAGATCTGGGCCGTGTCGGGCAGGTCGGCGGGGGAGGCCTGCGAGGCCTCGGCGAGCAGCTCCAGCGGATCGTCGACCTCGCGCCCGTTCTTGACCCCGTCGAGCAGCAGCTCGTGGCCGCGGACGTCGCCGATCAGGATCGCTCCGGCGAGCCGGCCGTCGCGGACCACGAGCTTGCGGTAGACGCCGGCGGCGATGTCGCTGACCGCGGCGCTGACCGGTCGGCCCAGGACGGGCGCGCCGTTGGGCGAGCCGGAGGCGGCCGGGGTGGCGTCGGGCCCGGGGTCGCTGGTGGCGTCGCCGATCGACACCAGGTCGACGCCCATCACCTTCAGCTTGGCGGAGAGGATCGAGCCGGTGTAGAGCGGCGCTCCGGCCGTCCCGGGGAGGTCGCCGTCCTCGACCTCCATCCCGTCGCCGGCCGCGTCGAGCATCAGCAGCGTCTCGGCCGCGACCCGCGCCTGCTCGTGGATCGGGGCGACGATCCCGTAGACCGTGCCGCGGTGCTGGGCGCACTCGCCGACCGCGAGCACGTGCGGGTGCGAGGTCCGCAGACGGTCGTCGACGACGATCCCGCGCTCGCAGACGAGGCCGGCGGCGCACGCCAGATCGGTCCGCGAGCGGATCCCGATCGCGACCACGACCAGCCCGCAGTCGAGCTGCTCGTCGTCGACGAAGCGGAGCCCGCGGGCACGGTCGGGGCCGAGGATCAGCTTCGTCTGGCGCTCGAGCAGGACGGTCACGCCGAGCGCGCGGAGGGCCGGCTCCAGCAGCTCGGCCGCGGCCCCGTCGAGCTGGCGCTCCATCAGCCGGTCCATCAGGTGGACGACCGTCACCGGAGCCCCCTGCGAGGCGACCCCGTAGGCGGCCTCGAGCCCGAGCAGCCCGCCGCCGATCACGGCCACCTCGGTCCCGGCCGCGGCGGCGCGGCGGATCGTCTGGCAGTCCTCGGGGCCGCGGAACGGGATCACCCCGGCCAGCCCGATCCCCGGCAGCGGCGGCATCAGCGGCTCGCTGCCGGTGCAGAGCACGACCCGGCCGAAGCCGATCGCGTCGCCGGACCGCAGCGTCGCGCGCCGGGACTCGGGGTCGAGGGCGACGACCGGATCGCCGACGACCGTGGTGATCCGCTGGTCGGCGTACCAGTCGTCGGGGCGCAGCCGCAGCGCCTCCGGGTCCTTGCCGTCGACGAGCAGGTGCGAGAGCGACACGCGGTCGAACGGCAGCCGCGGCTCCTCGCAGATCATCGTCACGGTCAGCTCGCTGCTGCGCTCCCGCAGCGCCTCGCTGACCGCCTGGCCGGCGATCCCGCCGCCGATCACGAGCACGTCGGTCGAGCGGGTCGGGGGCGGCAGGGTGGGGGACGTCGTCATCGTTCCGCCCTCCCCTAGACCTGGACGCCGGATTCGGTGGCGGTCGTCCAGCCCCGCCGCCAGTGGACCCGGCTGATCGCCATCCCGCCGAGCGCGGCCAGCGCGACCGCGGCGACGATCGCCAGCGGCGCCGAGTAGCTGCCGGTCAGGTCGCGGCCGTAGCCGAGCAGGATCGGCAGCAGGAACCCGCCGAGGCCGCCGAACGCGCCGACCAGGCCGGTGACCGCGCCGACGTTGCGGCCCGAGTAGCGGAGCCCGACGAGCTGGAAGACCGCGCCGTTGCCGAGTCCGAGCGTCCCGATCGTGGCGACCAGCAGCAGCTCGATCGCCGTCACCGAGCTGCTGGCGGCGAGCGCGACGAACAGCGTCGTCGCGGTCGCGTAGACGCCGAGCAGGACCTTGGTCCCGCCGAGGCGATCGGCCAGCAGCCCGCCGACCGGGCGCAGCAGGCTGCCGCTGGCGGCGCCGAGCGCGATCCAGACGCCGGCGGTCACCTGCGAGACCGTGAACTCCGAGTTGAGGTACTTCGGGCCGAAGGTCGTGAGGCCGAGGAAGAAGCCGAACGTGACCGCGTAGAAGCCGCACAGCCGCCAGACGTCGCGGTCGCGCAGCAGCTCGCCGACCGGGGCGGGTGCGGGCTTGCCGGGCGCCTCACGGGCGAAGACCGCGAAGACGACGAAGACCAGCGCCAACGGGATCATCGCCAGGGCGAAGACCTCGTGCCAGCTGAAGGCGCCGGCGATGTCGGCGGGGGCGCACTGGGCGAGCGGGACCCGCTTGCCCGTCGTCGGGTCGATCGACGAGCAGTGCTCGGCGAGGCGCGGGGCGAAGAAGGTCGCGATCACGGTCCCCGAGTTGCCCGCGCCGGCGATCCCCATCGCCAGGCCCTGGAACTTCGGCGGGTACCAGCGGCTGGCCATCGGCAGGCTGACCACGAAGCTCGCTCCCGCCAGGCCGAGCAGCACGCCGATCAACAGCACCGACGGGAAGCTGGTGCCCCAGCGCCAGGCCAGCAGCAGCGGGACGAAGCCCAGCGCGAGCATCACCAGGCCGATCCGGCGCGGCCCGATCCGGTCGACCAGCTGGCCGACGGTGACCCGGAAGAACGCGGCCGACAGCGCCGGGATCGCCACCATCAGGCCGGTCTGGCCGTCGGAGAGGCCGAGCGACGCGCTGATCGGGATGCTCAGCGCTCCGAGCAGGACCCAGCAGAGGAAGCTGACGTCGAAGTGGAGAAGGCTGGAGACGAGGGTCGGAACGTGGCCGACTCGTCGGAACTCGGCGAGCTGCATGGGGCACCTTTCACGGGGCGGTCGTTGCCGTCACCCGATCCGGGGCGCCGCCGGGTCGAGCAACGACACCGAGGCTAGGAGGGCTCGCCGGCCGCTCCGTTGGTCTCCTGGCGGAACTGCCCGCGACGAGCTTGTCCCGCCGCAGTTGGACGCCGGGACAAGGCGGACCGGCCCGTCGTCCAACTGGCGCCGGCGCGCGGGGCGCCGTTGGCGCGTGTCCTAGGCCGCGCCGACGGGTGCCCGGGGGAACCAGCCGGCCGAGACGACCAGGGTGCCCCCGATCGTGTCGTGGAACGTCCGACGGTCCATCGGGAGGAAGATCGCCAGGGCGTCGGCCACCGCCAGCGGGGTGACGAGCCCGAGCAGCGCTCGGCCGAGGACCTCGCGCTTGACCGCGGAGCGGGTCGTGATCGGCCCGCCGTCCCTGCCGACGACGCGGGTGCCGGTCACCTGCTTGCCGAGGGTCTGGCCGTTGTACTCGCCCGGGCGTGAGATCAGCGCGACGTTGTAGGCCGCCTGCAGGGCGAGCGCCGTCAGCCCGAAGACCGAGACGTTCAACAGCGTGCTCCAGCTGTCGCCCGCGCCCGCCCAGCTGGCGGGGGCGAGGGCTCGGAACAGGACCGTCAAGGGGACGAGCACGGCCAGGTGGTCGAGGATCGAGCCCCCGAGCCGGGCCCACCGCGAGGCCACCATCGCTGCGGCCGGCGGAGGCGTCGCGGGCGGCGGGACCGAGGTCCACGATCGGGCTGGTCGTTGGACCGGGGGTGCCGGGGGCCCGAACGAGTCGAGGACTGGTGGTTGGGTCGGGGGCCCGAACGAGTCGAGGACTGGTGGTTGGGTCGGGGGCCCGAACGAGTCGAGAGCTGGTGGTCGGGCCGGGGGTGCGGGAGGGTCGAACGCGTCGAGGTCTGGTTGCTCGGGCATGGGGTCTCCTGGACGTTCGGACACGACACGTGTCTCGACCGCAGCAGCATAGGTGGCAGCCGCCCGGGCTGCTGCGGTCGGCCGGTGCTCTCGGGGACTAGCTCTGGTCGGACCGGGTGTGGTCGGACCAGGCGCTGCCGTCCCACCAACGAAGGCCGCCCGCGGCCGACGGATCCGGGTACCAGCCGGCCGGCTGGGCGGGAGCGGTGGAGACGGGAGCCGGGGCGGGAGCGGCGTGGGCTCCGGGACCGGCAGCCGCCGTCGGGGCGAAGGCCGCGGTGGCGCCGACCTCGGCTGCGCCGGGGAACACGATGGTCTTCGGGCCGCCCGACGTATCGAGGACCACGGTCGACGCCATCAGGTCGTGGAGCGACTGCCGGCGCTCGTTGCAGAACGCGGCGATCGCGTCGGCGAGCATGTAGAACGGGATCATCCCGAGCACCTGGACGCAGAGGAACTCGCGCAGGAACGCGTCGCCGGTGGTCAGCGGCGCGCCCGTCGTGCGAACGACGCGGACGTCGAGCAGCTGCTTGCCCCACGTCTGTCCGTTGTGGATCCCCTTGCGGGCCAGCATCAGCGTCATGTAGAGGACGTAGACGACGATCAGGACGAGCATCACGATCACGTAGGCCGTGGCCGCCGCGTCGCTGTTCGCGTATCCGTCGCTGTTGGTGAGCAGCACCTCCGCGATGACGAAGACCACGAACAGCGGCACGCCGACGATCAGGACGTCGACGAGCCGGGCGACGAACCGCCGCCCGCGGGAGCCGAGCGGAGCGCCGCCGGAGCTGAGCGGGGCCGCGACGACCGCTGCCGGCGTCGGCGACCACGACGGACCGCCAGGGGCCGTCCGGGGCGCGACCGGCGGCGCGCTCGTGGCCGTCGCGCCGGGCGTGCCGACCGCTGACGCCGTGCTCGCCGCCCCGTTCGGCTCGGATGCAGCCCCGTTCGACTCGGACGCGGTCGCGTCGCTCCAGGCTCGGCCGTCCCACCAGCGCAGGTCGTCGTCCCCACCGGGATCGGGGTACCAGCCGGCGGGCTGGGCGTAGGCCGAGTCCTCTGGCGCCTCCGCGACCGGCGCTCCGGCGGGCGCATCCGCGTCGATCACCACGGTGCTACCGAGCATGTCGTGGAGCGTCCGGCGGTGCTCGGAGAAGAAGATCATGAGCGAGTCGACGAAGCCGAACGGCGGGAGGACCGCGAGCAGTGCGCGGACGAGCTCCCGCTTGGCCGCGCCACCGGGCGTGAGCGGTTGGCCGTCCTTGCGCACGACTCGGGTGCCGACGATCTGCTTGCCGACGGTCTGGCCGTTGCGCGCACCGCTCCGGGACAGCAAGACGACGGAATAGACGAAGAACGCGACGACCAGCAGGAGCGCTACCGCCCCGGACGCCAGCAACGCGGTCGGGCCGTTGGTGTCGTCGGCCCAGTCGGCGGGTCGGCTCACGTCGAACACGAAGTAGACCGGTGCGGAGACGAGGACCGTGTCCGTGACCCAGGCCCCGAGCCGCGCCCACCGCGAAGCCAACGCCGCCTCCGCCCCGGAGGTGATCCCCGCGCCGTCGCCGTCGCCGGTGTCGGATGGATCCGCGGAGTCGGACGGGTCTGGTTGCGCTTGATCGGCAGCAGCGGCTGGACGACCGAAGGGATCGTGGACTGGTTGCTCGGACATGGGGCCTCCTGGGTGGCGTCGATCACGACACGCGTCGTGATCGCCGCAGCATAGGGCGGGCAGGTCGCCCGCGAGCTACTGGAGCTCGCCGGTCACGGTCAGGGTCACCTGATCGCCCGCGACCCGCCCCCGCACGTCGTCGATCCGGAGGGCCGGGTTCTCGAAGACGGTGAAGCGCAGCAGCGAGGCGAGCCCGCCGTCGGGGGAGACCTCGACCCGCCCGTCGCTGGCCGTCACCACCGTGCGGACCTTGCTGCTGACCCCGAGCACGCTGACCGTCGCCTCGAACCGCGGGCGCCCGTCGCCCTGGTCCGGCAACGCGGTCAACGTGCCGCCGCTCGGGACCATCGTCGCCAGGTCGGCGACCGAGACGTCGCCCGTCGCCTCGAGCCGCCCGTCGCGGAGCTTGGCGTGGACGTTGCGCAACGTCAGCTGGTCGACCGACATCTCGCCGATCCGGGCGTCGAGCCGCGAGACCTTCTTCGCCCGCCGCAGGCTCTCGCTCAGCGAACCCCCGGCGTCCTGGAACGTCGGGCTCGTGATCCGCAGCCGATCGACGCGCCCGAAGGCCAGCTTCCAGGCCGGATAGGCCTTGACGGTCACCTTCGCCGCCGGGTCGCCGATCTCGGACCGGACCTCCTTCGCGGCGATCGCGGGCAGGATGAGCTGTCCGGCGACGAGCAGGACGAGCACCACGGAGACGGCCGCCAGTGCGATCCGGCGGCGCGTCCAGGCGCCTCGCCTCCACATGGGGAGCATCGTACGCACCCGCGGCTCCGACGCGGGAGCTTGCCGCCACGACGGGTGCGAACCCTACGGTCGACCGCCCGTCGGCGGGACCGTTCGGCGTGATCGCCACCCACGGGGTTCTCCGATCGGATAGAACGACGGGACACCCCGGATCGGCCAGCTCGGCGGTCCTCCACACCATCGCGAAGGGATCTACGGTGCCCACCTACGTCCTGCTCACGCGCTTGTCCCCGGACGGCGTGCAGACGATCAAGAACAACCCGCAGCGCATCCGTGAGGTGAACAAGGAGGTCGAGGCGCTCGGGGGCTCGGTCACGGCCCAGTGGGCGGTGCTCGGGCAGTACGACTTCATCAACGTCGTCGAGGCCCCGGACGAGCAGACGATCGCGCGGATCTCGCTCGAGCTGTCGTCCCGTGGGACGGGGAGCTTCGAGACGCTGACGGCGATTCCGGTCGACGACTTCATCGCCGGCATCTAGCGCAGTTACGTCTGAGGCGGCCGTATGCCGTCGCATCTCGGCACGCACGACGCTCGGCAGGGCTAGCGCCCACCTCTCGCATCGCGCGCACCGACCTGCTCGGCCTACGGCCACCTCAGACGCAACTGCCGCGGTTGGTGTGACGCGCATCTCGGCACGCACGACGCTCGGCAGGGCTAGCGCCCACCTCTCGCATCGCGCGCACCGACCTGCTCGGCCTACGGCCACCTCAGACG
>NZ_JBWDOG010000024.1:0-53209 GCF_056269115.1 Patulibacter ginsengiterrae | reverse complement strand
CGTCCACGGACGCCAGGCGCCGCCCTAGGACTGGTTGCCGCGCGCGATCTTGCGCAGGTCGATCGTCTTGTCGTACAGCTCGGCGTCGACGCCTTCGGCCAGCGCCACGTCGCGCAGCGGCTCGCCGGAGTCGGTCGCCTTCTTGACGATCGTGGTCGCGAGGTCGTAGCCGATCGCCTCGTTGAGGGCGGTCGCCGTGGCCAGCGTGCCGGCGGCCGACGCGTCGGTCCCGCGGGTGTTGGCCCGGACGCCGTCGATGCACTTCTCCGCGAACGCGACCGAGGCGGTCGAGAGCAGCTGGATCGACTGGAGCAGGTTGCGGGCGATCAGCGGGACGCGGACGTTCAGCTCGAACTGGCCCTGCATGCCGCCGATCGTGATCGCGGTGTCGTTGCCGATCACCTGGGCCGAGACCTGGATCACGACCTCGGGCAGGACCGGGTTGACCTTGCCCGGCATGATCGACGAGCCCTTCTGCAGCTCGGGCAGGAACAGCTCGCCGATGCCGACGCGGGGGCCGGAGCCCATCAGGGCGATGTCCTGGGCGATCTTGGTCAGCGAGACCGCGACGACCTTCAGCGCGCCGGACAGCTCGACCAGCGCGTCGCGGTTGCCCTGGGCCTCGAAGGGATCCTCCGGAGCGGCGATCAGCTCGAGGCCGGAGTCGGCGATCAGCTTCGCGCGGACGGCCGGAGCGAACTCGGCCGGGGTGTTGAGGCCGGTGCCGGTGGCGGTGCCGCCGAGCGGGATCTGACCGACCTGCGGGAGCGCCTGGCGGACGCGCTTGGCGCCGAGCCGGACCTGCGCCGCGTAGCCGGAGAACTCCTGGCCGAGCGTGACCGGCACGGCGTCCATCAAGTGCGTGCGGCCGGCCTTGACCACGTCGCGGAACTCGTCGGCCTTGGCCTGGAGCGACGCCTCCAGCTGCTCGAGGGCGGGCAGCAGGCGGTTGGTCGCCTCGTCGAGCGCGGCCAGGTGGACGGCCGAGGGGAAGGTGTCGTTCGACGACTGCCCCATGTTGACGTGGTCGTTCTTGTGCGCCGCCTCGCCGGTCAGCGCCGAGATGACCTCGTTGACGTTCATGTTCGTCGAGGTGCCCGAGCCGGTCTGGAAGACGTCGATCGGGAACTGGTCATCGTGCTCGCCGGCGACGATCGCCTTGGCGGCGACGGCGATCTTGTCGGCGATCCCCGCGTCGAGCTTGCCCAGCTCGGCGTTGACCTGGGCGGCTGCGCCCTTGATCCGGGCCTGCCAGCGCACGACCTGGATCGGCACGCGCTCGCCGGAGATCGGGAAGTTGTCGACGGCCTTCTGGGTCTCGCTGCCGTACAAGGTCTCAGCCATGGGTACCCCTCGGGTTCTCGGGTGACGCGGTGATGCGACGGGAGGCGGACACTACTCCGGCACCTCCGCGCCGCGTCCCGCGATTCGACCGATCGACGGGCTGTGCCGCCCCGCTACGCTCGCCGCTCCGTGCTGCCCGGGCGCTCCCCTCACGACCGCGAGATCCTGCGGCTGGCGTTGCCCGCCCTCGGCACGCTGGCCGCCGAGCCGACCTACCTGTTGGTCGACACGGCGATGGTCGGCCACCTCGGGACCGCGCCGCTGGCGGCGCTCGCGCTGGCCGCCTCGATCCTCGGCACGGTCGCCGGGCTCGGGGTCGTCGCCACCTACGCGACGACCGCCGCCGTGGCCCGTCTCTCCGGGGCCGGGCACCGCGACGAGCTGCGCCGGCTGGCCGCCCAGTCGCTCTGGCTGGGCCTGGTCGTCGGGCTGCTCGGCGCGCTGGTCGTGGTCGCGCTCGGACCGCTCTGGATCGAGCTGCTCGGCGGGCGCGGCGAGACCGCCGACGACGCCGCCCGCTACCTGCGGATCGCCGCCCCCGGCCTCGCCCTGGCGCTGCTCAGCCTGGCCGCGCAGGGCTGGCTGCGCGGAACCGGCGACCTCCGCACCCCACTGCTGATCGTGCTGCTGGGGAACGTGGTCAACCTCGTCCTCAACCCGATCCTGATCTACGGATTCGACCTCGGGCTCGACGGCAGCGCGATCGCGACCCTCGTCGGCCAGGCGACGATGGGGCTGCTGTTCGTCCGGCTGCTCTGGCGCGGCAGCGTCCCCGACCCGGACGACCCGACCGCGGCCGCCGTCGACCGCCGCCCGTCGCTCGCGCTGCTGCGCCGACTCGGGGCGACCGGCGGATTCCTGCTGGTCCGGACCGGCGCCCTGCTGGCGTCGTTCGGCGTCGCCTCGGCCGTCGCCGCCCGCAGCGGCGAGCCCTCGTTGGCTGCCCACCAGATCGGCTGGCAGCTGTTCCTCTTCCTCGCGCTGGTGCTCGACGCGATCGCGATCGCGGGCCAGGTGCTGATCGGCCGTGCGCTCGGGGGCGGCCGGACCGACGAGGCGCTCGCGGCCTCGCGGCGGATGGTCCTCTGGACGGTCGCCTTCGGGCTGCTCGCGGCGCTGCTCCTGCTCGTCGCGCGGGACCTGATCATCGGGGTCTTCACCGACGCCGCCGACGTCCGCGAGCGCGCCCGCGCGATGTGGCCGCTGCTCTGCCTGATGGTCCCGATCGGGGCAGCCGTCTTCGCCTTCGACGGGATCCTGATCGGGGCCGGCGACGCCCGGTTCCTCGCCGGGGCGATGGTCGCCGCGGCGATCGTCGGGATCCCCGTGATGGTCGCGTTCCACGAGCTCGGCTGGGGGATCGCCGGGGTCTGGGCCGGGATCAACGTGGTCATGATCGTGCGCCTGGCCGGGACCTGGTGGCGGTTCCACGGCCGCCGCTGGGCGCGCCCCGGAGCTTGGTAGCAGCTGACGCGCGCCACTCCCGCGTCAGGGGAGCTGCGCGCCGGGGACGGACCTCGTGCCGTCGCGTTCCCGGCCGACGGGCGGGGCGTCGCCCGTCACTCGTCGTCGGCGACGTGGAGCGGGGCCGGGAGCGCGAAGCCGACCGCCTCGCAGCGCTCCTCGATCCGGCGGACGGCCGTCTCGAGCACCGCGACTCGGGTCCAGCGCTTGCTCTCGGCCGGGATCAGCTCCCAGGGCGCGTGCTTGGTGTCGGTCTTGGCGACCATCTCCTCGATCGCGTCGAGGTAGGCCGGGCGCTTCTTGCGGTTGCGCCAGTCCTCGTCGGTCAGCTTCCAGTCCTTCAGCGGATCGTCCCGCCGCCGCTCGAACCGCTCGAGCTGCTCCTTGGCGCTGATGTGGAGCCAGAACTTGATCAGCAGGGTGCCATCGTCGACGAGCTGCCGCTCGAACTCGCGGATCTCGCGGTAGCCCCGGCGCCAGGCGCGCTTCGGCGTGATCTTCTCGACTCGTTCGACGAGCACCCGGCCGTACCAGGTGCGGTCGTAGACGGCCATCCCTCCGCGGCCCGGCAGCGGCAGCCAGAACCGGTGCAGCCAGTGGTGGCGGAGCTCGTCCGGGGTCGGCGCCGCGAACTGGACCACCCGGTAGTGACGCGGATCGAGCGGGGCGACCAGCCGCTTGATCGAGCCGCCCTTGCCGGCCGCGTCCCAGCCCTCGAGCACGATCAGCAGCGGTGGCCCGAGCGGGTGCTTGCCGGCCGCGCCCTCGGCCCCGGTCAGGCCGCCCAGCGCCAGTCGCAGCTGGGCCAGCCGGGTCTGCGCCGCGGTCAGCCGTTCGGCCTCCTCAGCACGCGAGAGCTTGAGGCGCATGTCCAGATCGTCGAGACGGCCCATCGGGCCAGCCTAGATGGTTGGTTCGGGTTGGTTCGCGGATTCGTGATCCTGCCGTGCCGCCGGTCGAGAGGCCGGGCGCTCGCGCCGGCCGGCCCGTCGCGTGCGGGGCCGCCGCGGTTCGCTCCCGAACGGGTCGATGGTCGCTGTCCGACCGCCGTACTGTTTGTAGACTCTTCTATCAACGCATGGCAGAAGTCACCGTCACCGAACAGCAGTACCTGGAGGCTCTCCTGCATCTGCACGAGGCCGGGCTGCCCCTGACCGCCGCCAACGTCTCCCGTTCGCTGACGCTGTCCGCCCCGACCGTCCACGAGATGGTCAAGCGGCTCGAGCGCGACGGACTGATCGAACGCGACGCGCGCAAGCGGATCTCGTTCACCGACGAGGGCCTCTCGATCGCCCGTGAGGTCGCCAGCCGGCACCGGATCGTCGAGCGGTTCCTGACCGACGTCCTCCAGATCCCGTGGCACCAGGTCCACGACGAGGCCGCGCGGATCGATCGCACCGCCGGGCCGGTCGTGCTCGAGCGGATGCGGCAGGCGATCGCCCCGGCCACGACCTGCCCCCACGGGCATCCGCTCGACGCGGGCAACCGCGTCCGCTGCGGCGCCCGGCTCTCCGAGGTCGCGATCGGCGACCGGATCACCGTCCTGCGGTTCGAGAACGAGCAGCCGGACGTGCTCGGCGACCTCCACGCCGCCGGCCTGCGGCTCGGCCTCGGGGCGACGGTCACCGCCCGCGGCGACGACGAGGTCGTGCTCGAGTCGGCCGACGGCGAGCACCGGCTGAGCGAGCGGATCGCCGGGACGGTCACCGTCTGGGTGACCGTGGCGACGCCCGCCGCCACCGCCGGCTGAGCCGCGCCCCGGCCGCGCACGAGCGGCCCGTTCGCGCGAGCGACGTCGGACCCCGCCACGCACGGGACGTTGCCGCGCTTGCGGTCTCGGTCCGCGTCACCGACGATCGCTCGCTCATGACCGCGATCCGCACCACGGCTGCCTCGGAGCTGCTCGGCGTCTCCGCCAGCACGCTTCGTGCGTGGGAGCGGCGCTACGGGTTCCCGACCCCCCAGCGGACGGGCGGCGGTCACCGCCAGTACGACCTCGGTGAGATCGAGGCCCTGCGCGACGCGATCGACCGCAGCCCGGACGCGGCGACCGCGGTCGCGATCGCCCGCCGCGAGAACGCCAGCGGCGCGAGCGGCGGCTACGACGCACCCTCCGGGCGGTCGCGCGGAGGCACCCGGGCCGAGACGTCGCCGGTCGACCGCCTGCGGCGGGCGCTGCGGCGGTTCGACGAGGCCGAGGCCGACCGGACCGTCGAGGAGTCGCTGCACCTGCGCTCGCTGGAGCGCTCGGTCGACGAGCTGCTGCTGCCCGCCGTCGACGGGCTCGACCGCGACCAACCAGGATCGGTCGAGTACGCGTTCGCCTGGCGCTGGGCCTCGCACTGGCTGGCGGCCGCGACCCGCACCGCCCCGCCCGCCCACCGGCCGCACGTCGTCGTCCTGCTCGACGGGACCGGCCCGACGACGCTCGACGCGCTGCGGGTCCAGGCGCTCGACCTCGCCCTCCGCCGGGCCGGCGTGCTGCCGATCACCGTCGGCGCTGACCTCCAGGCCGCCGAGCTGGGCCGCGCCGTCGGCCGGATCGGCCCCGCGGCGCTGGTCCTGAGCGGCCGCAGCGTCCCGCTCGATCGGCTCGGCCGGCTGGTCTTCGCCGCCCAGCGTGCCGTCGGCGGTGAGCTGCCGGTGCTCGACTTCCACGGCCCCCTGGTCGAGGCCCGGACGACCGGGGTCGAGCGCCTCGACCCCGCGCCGCTGGTCGCCCGCTCGCGGCTGCTGCAGCTGCTCGACGGCGACGACGAGCCGCCGTTCCGCGTGCGGCGCGGCCGCTGAGCGGCGTCCCGCGGACCGCGCCGACCCTCAGCTCGCGGGCGGCGGGTCCTCGAGCGGCGCCGGCGGGTCCTCGAGGTCCGACGTGGCCTCCGGCGTCGACGCCGTGGGCGGATCCTGCGGCGGGGCCGCAGCGGCCGGCGGCGTGGCGGGGCTCGGAGCGGTCTGGGCCGCCCGGCGTTCCGCCGCCTGCTGCTGGACGTCGCGCAGCGCCGCCTGGCCCCCGCTGGCCTGGAACAGCTGGAAGGCGCCGTAGCCGACCACCGCCAGCAGGACGATCCCGAGCCAGAAGCCGATTCCGAGCCCGCCGTCGGCCAGCCGCTGGATCACGAAGATCGCGCCGATCACCACGACCGCGAGCGCCCCGACCGCGCTGGCGAGGTCGGCCTGGCGGCCCGTCACCGGGGCGACGCCGGCGATCCGCAGGCCCTCCCAGATCAGCACGCCGATCAGGACGATCCAGGCCAGCGTCCCGAGCTGGTGCCAGCCCGTGAAGTTGACGCTGACCCCGAAGATCGACGCGTGGTACCACGGCAGGAAGCTGTTGAGCAGGAGCAGGATCCCCCCGCCCAGCAACAGTCTGCGTGGTGTGGTGAGCGCGTTGAGATCGGTCGATGGCGACACGGAAGCCTCCGTTGGGAAAGGCCCAGCGGGATTGCCGGGAGCCCCCACCCTCTCGCGAGACGGGGGCCGAGCGCAAGCATTTGCGTACGGCGGCTCGACGGTGACCGTCGACGGCGCACGCGCGACGCGCCCGCCACCGCCCCCGGCCACCGACGGACCGCCGCGCGACCACCGCCGGACGGGCGACGACGCCGTGTTCCTACAATCGGATGTCCATGTCACGCCGCCCCGTCGATCCGAACCAGTCGTTCCCCACGCTGGAGACGCAGATCCTGGAGCGGTGGCGGGAGCGCGACGTCTTCCACCAATCGCTCCGGCAACGGCGCGATGCGGGCGCCGAGCCCTGGGTCTTCTACGAGGGTCCGCCGACCGCCAACGGCAAGCCCGGCAGCCACCACGTGCTGTCGCGCGCGTTCAAGGACATCTTCCCGCGGTTCCAGACGATGCGCGGGCGGCTCGTCGAGCGCAAGGGCGGCTGGGACTGCCACGGGCTGCCGGTCGAGATCGGCGTCGAGAAGCAGCTCGGCCTCAGCTCGAAGGCGGAGATCGAGGCCTACGGGATCGCCGAGTTCAACCAGCGCTGCCGCGACTCGGTCTTCGAGTACCTGGACGACTGGAACCGGCTGACCGAGCGGATCGGCTACTGGGTCGACCTCGACGACGCCTACCGCACGCTCGACCGGGAGTACATCGAGCAGGTCTGGGGCGCGATCCGGGCGATCGCCGACAAGGACCTGCTGTACGAGGGCCACCGGGTCGTCCCCTACTGCCCCCGCTGCGGCACCGCGCTCTCGAGCCACGAGGTCGCCCAGGGCTACAAGGACATCCTCGACCAGTCGGCGTTCGTGCGCTTCCCGGTCGTCGACCCCGCCGGATCGCCGCTCCAGCCCGGCGACGCGCTGCTCGCCTGGACGACGACGCCGTGGACGCTGCCCGCCAACGCCGCGCTCGCCGTCCACCCCGAGCTGGAGTACGTGCGGGCCCGGGTCAGCGGCCGCCCCGTCGACGGCCAGAGGACCTCGACCCCGGTCGACGGCGAGATCGTCGTCGTCGCCAAGGCGCTGCTCGAGCGGGTCGTCCCGACGACCAAGACCGGCGGCGAGGGCAAGCCGGTCCCCAACGGGACCACGGTCGAGATCCTCGAGACGCTGACCGGGGCCCAGCTCGCCGGGGCGCGCTACACGCCGCCGTTCGACTTCATCGCGCCCGAGGAGTGGGGCCCGCGCGGCAACACCGTGCTCGAGGCCGACTTCGTGACCGCCGAGGACGGCACCGGCGTCGTCCACACCGCGCTGGCCTTCGGCGCCGACGACTACGCGCTCGGGATCGCCGCCGGGCTGACCGTCGTCAACCCGGTCGGGCTCGACGGCGCCTACGACGAGCGGATCCGCGGCTACGCCGGCCGCCAGGTCAAGGAGACCGACCCCGAGCTGGTCGAGGACCTGCGCGCATCCGGTGCGCTCTGGCTCGCCCGCGAGTACGAGCACTCCTACCCGCACTGCTGGCGCTGCGGGACCGCGCTGCTCTACTACGCGAAGCCGTCGTGGTACATCGCGACCTCGAAGATCCGCGACCAGCTGGTCGCGGCCAACGAGCAGGTCAGCTGGCACCCGGACCACATCAAGCACGGGCGCTTCGGCAAGTGGCTGGAGGGCAACGTCGACTGGGCGCTCTCCCGCGAGCGCTACTGGGGCACCCCGCTGCCCGTCTGGCGCTGCGACGCGGAGGGCTGCGACCACCTCCACTGCGTCGGCTCGTTCGCCGAGCTGCAGCAGCTCACCGGCGAGGACGAGGAGCTGCAGGATCCGCACCGGCCCTACGTCGACGACCTGACCTTCGCCTGCGACCGCCCGGACTGCGACGGCGGCACGATGCGTCGGGTTCCCGAGGTGATCGACGTCTGGTTCGACTCGGGCTCGATGCCGTTCGCCCAGCACCACAAGACGCTGACCGAGACCCGCGACCTGCCGGCCAACGAGCGCAGCTGGCCGGCCGACTACATCTGCGAGGCCCAGGACCAGACCCGCGGCTGGTTCTACTCGCTGATGGCGATCTCGGTCCTGCTCCAGCAGCAGGACGGGCCGACCCCGGACGGGACGGTCCGCGCGACCGCGATCAGCGCCGGCGTGCCCGGCGAGGCCCCGGACGCCCTCCCGCCCTACCGCGACGTGGTCTGCCTCGGCCTGATCCTCGACGCCGAGGGCCAGAAGATGTCGAAGTCGAAGGGCAACATCGTCGACCCGGCGTCGGTCCTCGACCGCTTCGGCGCCGACGCCTTCCGCTGGTACTTCTTCACCAGCAAGCAGCCGTGGGACGGCTACCGCTTCTCGACCGAGGCGATCGGCGAGGGCGTGCGGCTGTTCCTGCGCACGCTCTGGAACACCTACGGCTTCCTCGTCATGTACGAGAACGCGTCGGCCAGCGGCACCAGCCGCGACGCCGCGGCCGTCAGCCAGACCGACGGCCAGGAGGACCCCGGGGCGTTGATGGACCGCTGGATCCGCTCGCGCCTGGCCGCGACGGTCGAGGAGGTCACCGACCGCCTCGAGGACTTCGACGCGACCTTCGCGGGGCGCGCGATCGCCGCCTTCGTCGACGATCTCTCCAACTGGTACGTGCGCCGCTCGCGGCGGCGGTTCTGGGAGGGCGACCCGGCCGCGCTGGCGACCCTCCGCGAGTGCCTGGTCGTCGTCGCCCAGCTGCTGGCCCCGTTCACCCCGTTCGTCGCCGACGAGATCTACGACAACCTCGACGGCAGCAAGGGCTCGGTCCACCTGACCGACTGGCCGGAGGCCGGCCCCCGCGACGAGGAGCTGGAGCAGGCGATGAGCATCGCCCGCGAGACCGTCCAGCTCGGGCTCGGGGCGCGTGGCCAGTCGAAGCTCAAGATCCGCCAGCCGCTGCACGAGGCGGTGGTGGTCGCCGCCGACCGCGAGCGCGAGGCGATCGAGCGGCTGGCGTCGATCGTCCGCGACGAGCTCAACGTCCACGAGCTGCGGTTCGTCGACGACGCCGACGAGCTCGGCTCGTACGAGATCAAGCCCAACTACCGCCCGCTCGGGCGTCGCTTCGGCAAGGCGATGCCGCAGGTCGCGGCGGCCGTCGCCGGCCTCGACCCGGTCCGCGCCGCCGCCGCGGTCCGCGCCGGCGGCAGCGTCGGGATCAACGTCGAGGGCGTCGAGCACGAGCTGACCGAGGACGACCTGATCCTGCGGATGGAGCCGCTGGCCGGCTACCAGCTCGAACGCGACGGCAGCCACGCGGTCGCGCTCGAGCTGGCGATCGACGACGACCTCCGCCGCGAGGGCCTGGCCCGCGAGGTCGTCCACGCGATCCAGGGTGCCCGCAAGGCGGCCGGGCTGGAGATCACCGACCGGATCTCGCTGACGCTGGATGGCGCCGACGAGCTGCTGAACGCGGTCCGCGCGCACGTCGACTACGTGACCGGCGAGACCCTGACCGTCGCGGTCGAGTACGGGGACCCGCGGGCGGCCAGCGCCGATCCGCACCACGCCGAGATCGAGCAGCTGCCGCTGCGGGTCGGGGTCGCGCGGGCCTAGAGCCGCGCGGGACGGTCCGCTTCCGGTGCCCCGCGGGACACCGGAAGCGGACTGGACGAATATATGAGTCCGGCGGTCAGCCGCAGTCCCGATCGTCGCTTGCGGCGACGCGAACGGGCGGCCATATACCAGATGCGCGTACGCTGTCCACGGCCCTTGGGGCGAGCGTAAGGTGCCCCCACGGTCCGACGGCGCGTCGGACGTCGTCCCACCCAACGGGTCCGTCCGCGTCCGGTCGTGGCGGCTCCGTCCCAGGAGGATTCCCATGGAACCCACCCCCCAGCAGCGATCGTCCCGTCGCCGCCGGATCATCGCCACCGTCGGCGTCCTGACCGTGATCGGCGTCGCCGGTGGCTACGGCACGTACTCGGCCTTCACCGACACCACCGAGCTCGACGGGACCGCCTCGGCCGGCACGATCCAGCTCAACGACAAGGGCTCCGACGTCCGCTCGTTCAGCGTCACGGGCCTGCTCCCAGGCGACGCACCGAGCGTCTGCTTCGTGGTCGCGGCCCCGGCCGCCGGCAACACGCAGGCCCAATCGGTCGCCCTCGCCTCGTCCTCGACCACCGTCGCCAGCGCCGCGAACACGTCGCTCGCCGGGGACCTGCGGGTGACGCTCGCCCGCGTCGCCGCGGCCAACGAGGACTACACGACCGTCGACGGCCCCGCCGGCGGCACGATCGCGATGACGCGCACGAGCACCTGCACGTCGGTCCCGACCCCGGATGCGACCGTCGGCCCGTTCTCGGTCACGGGCATCGCCAGCCTGACGGACACGTTCAGCCTCAGCCCGGGCAACAAGGTGATCTACAAGCTGACGGTCGCCCTGCCGACCGCCGTGGCGGCCAGCCAGGGCGGAACGGCGAGCTTCAAGCTGCTCTGGACCGGCTCGGTCGGCACCTGAGCGGCGACCCGACGACAGCCCGCCCCCAGCGTCTCGGTCCCGGCCGTGTCGATTCCCCCGGCAACGGTGCTCGCTCCCGCGGTGGTGCCCCCGCCGCGGGGAGCGCTGCGCGTGCTGCTCCGCGTGCTGCGGGCGGCCGCGCTGCTCGTCGCCGCGCTGCTCGCCGTGGCGCTGCTCGCGCTCAAGCTGTGCGGCTGGCAGGCGTTGACCGTCCTGACCGGCTCGATGCGCCCCGCGATCGTGCCCGGCCAGGTCGTGATCGTCTCGCCCGAGCCCGCCTCAGCGCTGCGCCCCGGGCAGATCGTCACCTACCACCGGCCCGGGCTGACCGGCACGATCACCCACCGGGTGCGGTCGGTCCAACCCGCTCCCGGCGGGCGCCTGCGGGTCACGACCCGTGGTGACGCCAACCGCGGCGCCGAGACCTGGCTGATCCCCGCCTCCGGCACGGTCGGGCGCCACGAGGCCACGCTGCCGCCGCTCGGCGGCGCGCTCGGGCTGCTGGTCGCCGGCCACGGACGGCCGTACTTCGTCGGCGGCATCAGCCTGCTCGGGGCGCTGGTGGTCCTGTGGTGGATCTGGGCGCCGGAACGCCCCCGGCGCGATCCCGCGCACGACGGCCTCCAGGCCCCGGAGCCGACCCGATGACCGCCCCCCGTCCCCTGCGGCCCGCCCCGGCCCGTCGTCGTGGCCTGACCGTGCTCGTCGGCCTGACGCTGCCGCTCGCGGTCGGCACCGGGGTCGCGATCGCCGCCTGGACCGACAGCACCCAACTGACCGGGACCGCGTCGGCCGACTACCTCGTGCCGACGGTCCGACTGGTCCCGCACATCGACGGCACGGCGGTCGACACCGCCGTGCTCACCGCGGTCCCCGCGACCTGGACCGGGCTCTCGTCGACGGCGACCTCCGCCTACCAGTGGTTCTCCTGCTCGCTGACCCTGACCGGCTGCGCCGCGATCAGCGGCGCCACCGCCAGCACCTACAGCGTGCCGGCCGGCGGCGCGGCCGCCAACCGCTACGTGCTGCAGGAGACGGTCACCAACGGGACCAAGACCGCGACGGCGGTCTCGATCCCGACCGAGCTGCAGAGCCCCGGCGCGCTGGCCGGGCTGATCCCGTTCACCGCGGTGGCCACGGCGATGCCGACGATCTCCGGCAGCTTCACCGTCGGCTCGACCGCAACCGCGACCCCCGGCACCTGGCAGGCCCAGGACCTGCTCGGGACCGTGATCTCGGTGATCTCCGGCAGCAGCAACGCCTACCAGTGGCTGCGCTGCGGCGCCGTCGGCAACACCGCCAACCCGACCGTCGGCACCGCCGGCTGCACGACGATCCCCGGGGCGGGCAACGCCACCCGCACCGTGACCGGCGCCGACGTCGGCCACCGCCTGCGCGTCCAGGTCGTCCACACCACGACCGTCGCGCTCAACGTCTCCTCCGCCGTCAACCGCGTCGACACCCAGGCCAGCGTGGTCGTCACCAACCCATGAGCGACCGACGCGTCGTCCTCTCGGCCGCCGCCCTGGTGGTGCTCGCGATCGTCGCCGCCGTCGGGGTCACCTGGGCCGCCGATCAGCCCGCGCCGAGCCTGACCCGCGACGAGCGCGGACTGCTGTTCGACGACGTCCACCTGACCCCGGGGTCGACCGTCACCCGCTGCACCCGTCTGCGGCCACGCGGCGGTGCGCTGACCGCGATCGGCTTCGACGGCCGGGCGACCGGATCGCTGACCTCGGCGGTCGCGATCGAGGTCGTCCGTGGGGTCGCGCCCGACGGCCCGGGCAACGGCTGCGGCGGCTTCGTCCCCGAGCGGAGCATCTGCTCCGGGCCGCTCGACGGCCTCCCGGGGGACGCCCCGCTTCCCGACCCGATCGCCGTCCCCGACGGGACCGCGGTCACCTACCAGGCGACGATCGCGCTGGGCCCCGGCCCCGCCGCCGGGCGCACGAGCATGCGGCTGCGGCTGACCGGCGTCTTCGCCGACCGGCCGGCTCCGGCGCCGCCGCCCGGGCCGCCGATCCCTCCGATCCCGGACTGCCGGGAACGGCGCTCCCGCGGGCCGGTCGGGACGACGGCGACCGGCGACGGCGCGGCCCTCGGGGTCCGCACCCCCGCCGACCTGCCGGTGACGCTGGTCCGCCCGCTCGCGGTCTACCTCCGCCCGCCGGACGGCCGGCGCCCGGAGGTCCGGGTCGGGGAGGCGCTGGTCCCGCTCCGCCGTTCGGGCACCCGGCGCTGGGTCGCCCCGGTCCCGCTGCGGCTGCTCGCCCGCGACCCGCGGATCGCGATCCGCAGCGGGCGCCTGCGGGCGGTGCTCGTCGTCCCGACCCGGCCCTGCCGGATCCGGGTCCGCGCGTTCCTCGGCACCGGGCCCACGCTCGACCTGCGGATCGACGGCTCGAAGCCGCTGCGCGGGGCGAGCACGCTGCTGCCGGCCGCGCTCGGACGGCCCCGAGGCGGCAGGGTCGGCGTGCGCCTGGTCGACGCGGACGGCCGCCGGACCGTCCGCACCGGCGCGTTCGGCCCCGGCGGCCAGAGCGGGTCGTCGCGCCTCCCGGCGATCCGGTTCGACGGGCGCCGGCTCGGCCTCCGCGACCTGCCCGACCGGGTCGGGGTGGTGAGCGTGCGTCTGCGCTTCGATCCGGCGCGCGTGCGGGCGGTCCGGGCCCGGCTCTGCGACCGACGGACCGTCGTCTCCGGCGCGGTCTCGGACGGCGGCCCACGCCGCTTCCGGACCCCCGTCGCGCTGCCCGGCGACCGGTGCCGGTGAGCGGCGCCGGTCACCCGTGGTCAGCGCGGAGACGCCCGGACCACCCAACGATTCGCAGCCGGCTCCGGGGGCCCGGTACCGTGGAGCCGATGGTGCGGCCGTGAACCCATCCGCGGAGCGCGGGTCCTCCCCGGACTCCCGCGCAGCCGGTCGCGCCGGCTCGCTACCGCGCCGGCTCCTGCCCCGCTGGCCGCGGACCGCGGCGGCCAACGAGCCCGGCGAGCACCCGCCGATCGGGGTCGACCTGCTCGGGCGGGGTCTGGCCGCGCGTGGTCCCCGGGGACCGATCTTCATGCAGGTCGACCTCGACGTCCCCGCCGGCGGGCTCGCCGTCGTCCACGGCCCGGGCGGCTCCGGGCGCAGCTCGCTGCTGCTGGCGCTCGGTGGGCGCTTCCGGCTGACCGCCGGCGAGCTGCGGGTCGGCGAGGCGCTCGCCAGCGACGGCCTGGCCCCGCTGCGGGCGCTGTCGACCGTCGCCCGGGTGCTGCCGGGCGTCGAGCCCGACGAGGGCCTGCGGATCCGCGACCTCGAGCAGGAGGCGGAGATGGCGTCCGCCGGCCGCTGCAGCCCGGCACGGCTCGCCGCCGCCTACGCGCTGCTGGAGATCGAGCCCGAGCGCTCGGCCCTGCTCGGCGATCTCCACCCGCTCGAGGCCCTGCTGATCACGGTCGCCCACGCCGTCGCCGAGCACCGCCCGTTGGTGCTCGTCGACGACATCGAGGAGGGGCTGCCCCGCGCCGACCTCCGCCGGGCCTGGCGCGTGCTCGACGCCGTCGCCGACGCCGGCCCGACCGTCGTCGTCTCCGCGCTGGAGCCGCCGGACGACGTCGAGCACGTCGCGATCGCGCTGCCCCACCCGAGTGAGCACCGCCGGGTCGTGGACCGGGTGGGCCGCCAGCGCCCCACCGACGACGATCGTTCCGCCACGGCCAACGCGGAGCCGGCCCCGGCCTCCGACGACGCTCCCGCCCCGTACGCCGAGCACGAGCCGCCGGCTGGCCCCGCCGACGGCGCGCCGGCCGCGGACCGCCCTCCCGACGACGACCGCCCGGAGCCGGAGCCGCGCGGATGACCGCCCTCCGGCTCGCGTGGCTCGAGCTCTGGCGCTTCCGTCGCGGGCTGCCGCGGCTGGCCCTGCTCGGGATCGCGCTCGTGCCGGTGCTCTACGGCGGGGTCTACCTGTGGTCGAGCTGGGATCCGTTCGGGCATCTCGACAAGGTCCCGGTCGCCGTCGTCAACGAGGACCGGCCGGTCGAGGTCGAGGGCCAGACCGTCGACGGCGGCCAGCAGTTCGTCGATCAGCTGAAGCAGGAACGCTCGTTCGACTGGCACTTCGTGACCGCGCGGGACGCGGCGAAGGGGATCGTCGACGGCCGCTACCTGTTCTCGATCACCGTCCCCAGCAACTTCAGCCAGCGGCTGGCCAGCCCGGTCGGCGAGCAGCCGCAGCAGGCGCAGCTCCAGCTGCGCCTCGACGACGCCAACGGCTTCATCGTCAGCCGGCTCGCCTCGTCGGCCCAGGCCGAGATCCAGCGGCAGATCAACACGGCCGCGGTCACGGCCTACACCGAGAGCGTGCTCGGCGACGTCGGCACCCTCCGCAAGCAGCTGGTCGAGGCGCTCCGGGCCGTCGAGCAGGTCCACCGCGGCACCGAGCGGATCGCGACCGGGGCCAACGACCTGCTCGACGGGATCACCCCGCTCGGCAGCGGCACGGCGTCGCTGGCCACGGCCGGTCGCCAGCTCGAGCAGGGGCTGACCAGCCTCGCCCGGACCGCCGACGCGCTCGGCTCGGCCGCGGCCGGCGCGATCGCCCCGCTGACCGCCTCGCTGGTCGACACCGCCGAGGCCGCCCAGGGCACGGCCAACCTCGCCGTCGGCCCCGCCGAGCGCTTCGCCGCCCGCACCCGCGAGATCGACCGTGCGCTCCGCCGCCTGGCCCGCGAGCTTCCGCCCGAGATCGCCGACGGCCGGGCGTTCCGGCTGCTCCGCGAGCAGGCGCGCACCATCCGCGCGCAGGCAGCGCAGACCAACGACGTCGTCCACCAGGTCGCCGCGACGACCGATCGGCTGACGGCCCGCGCCCGTGGGCTCCAAGCCCGCAGCGGCCAGACCGCCCGCGAGCTGCGGGGCAACGGCGGCACCGCCGACCTCGCCCAGGCCGCCCGCAGCGCCAGCACCGGGCTCGACGCGATCGACCAGGCCGTCAACGGCGCGCTGCCCGGCGCCCGCCTGCTGGTCTCGGCGACCGCCGAGGTCAACGAGGGGATCGTCAAGATCGAGCGGCGGCTGAAGGCGACCCTGCGGCAGGTCCCGTCGCCCGACGCCCGCCAGCGGGCCCAGACGGCGAAGGTGCTCGGCTCGCCGGTCGAGATCAAGACGATCGAGCAGAACGCGGCGGTGATCTACGGCCGCGGGCTGGCGCCGTTCTTCTTCCCGATCGGGCTCTGGGTCTTCAGCATCTTCGTCTTCTTCCTGCTGCGTCCGGTCAACCCCCGGCTGCTGACCGCCGGCACGCGGGCGACGACGACCGCGCTCGCCGGCTGGCTGCCGGCGGCGGCGCTCGGCGCGATCGGCGGGCTGCTGCTGTACCTCGCCGTCGAGCTCGGGCTCGGCCTCGACGCGGTCAAGCCGTTCGCGACGATCGGCGTCCTGGTCCTGACCGTCGGGACCTTCGCCGCGATCATCCAGCTGCTGCGGACCTGGCTCGGCGCGCCGGGCGACGCGGTCGCGCTGGTGCTGCTGATGGCCCAGCTCGGCTCGGCCGGCGGGCTGTACCCGATCCAGACCACCCCCGGGATCTTCCAGACGCTGCACCCGCTGCTGCCGATGACCTACGTCGTCGACGCCCTACGGGTGACGATCTCGGGCGGGCAGGCGGGCCACGCCGTACGGGCCGTGATCGTCCTGCTCGGGTTCTGCCTGGTGGCGCTCGCCCTGACCTCGCTGCTGGTGCGCCGCCGCCGGGTCTGGACGATGGACGAGCTGAAGCCGCGGGTCGAGCTCTAGCCGACGGGCTCCTCACCGCTGGCGGGGGCGGGCGGGTCGTTGGCCGCGCCGGCCCCCGTCTCGCTCAGCTCCCGCTGGACCAACCCGCCGAGCGTCAGCCAGTTCGCCCGCGCCGCGGTCGCCGCGCCGGCCGCGTTGCCGGCGCTCGCCCGCTCGATGATCGCGCGGTGCTGGGCGGCGGCGGTCCGCCCCGGAGGCCGCCCGAGCGCCCGCTGCTCCATCCGCTGCAACGCCGGCAGCAGCCGCGCGAGCGCCTGCTCGACCTGCGGGTTGGCCGCCCGCTCGACGAAGACCTGGTGGAAGCGGTCGTCGGCGTCGAACGCCTGGGCGCACTCTCCTGCCCGCAGCGCCCGCAGGTAGGCGTTCTGGGCCCCGTTGAGCGCGGCCAGGTCCGCTGGTCGCAGCCGCGGGACCGCCAACTCGGTGGCGAGGCCGTGGAGGACCGCCAGCAGCGGGAAGGTCTGCTCCGCGTCGCGCGCGTCGAAGGTCGTGACCCGGGTGTACCGCTGCGGCAGCGCCTCGACCAGGCCGTCCTCGCCGAGCCGGCTCAGCGCCTCGCGGACCGGCGTCCGACTGAGGCCGAGCCAGCGGCACAGCTCCGCGTCGTGCAGCTGCTCGCCGGGGGCGAGCGTGCCGTCGACGATCGCGTCGCGCAGGGTCGCGTAGGCCCCGTCGCGCAGCAGCTCCCGTCGTACCGCCTGACGTGCATCAGGAACAGGCATCTGGAATGCCAGTAGACCACCGGCATGTGATCCCTTGCCAGCCGCGATCAGTGCGAGTAGACCCCGTAGACCGTTTGTTCGATCGAAGGAGCTGCCACCGTGTGCCTGGCCATTCCGGGGAGGGTGATCGAGATCGTCGACGAGGCCCAACGCCTCGCCCGGGTCGACGTGGCCGGCGTGCAGCGGACGGTCAACGTGGCGCTGCTGGACGCCGACGGCGTCAGCGTCGCGCCCGGCGAATGGGTCCTGATCCACGTCGGCTTCGCGCTCTCGAAGGTCAACGAGGCCGAGGCCGAGGCGACCCTCAGCCTGCTGCGCGGGATGGGACGCGACTTCGAGCAGGAGCTCGAGGAGCTGAAGTCGAGCGTGATCGAATGACCGCCGACGACGCCGCCTGCCCGGCGGCGACCCACGCCGCGCACCACTGCGTGACCTGCGGCGACGACGGGCTGCCGATGGTCGTGGTCACCCTCGACCCGGCCCGCGGGCTCGCGCTCTGCCGCGCCGACGACGGCACCCGCCAGAGCGTCGAGACCGCGCTCGTCGCGCCGGTCGCCGTCGGTGACCGGCTGCTCGTCCACGCCGGCACCGCCCTGACCCGGGCGAGCGAGGCGATCGCGTGAGGTTCGTCGACGAGTTCCGCGACGCCGAGCTCGGCCAGCGGCTGGCCAGCGAGATCCGGCACGCGGTCGAGCCCGGCCGCCACGTGAAGCTGATGGAGGTCTGCGGCGGCCACACCCACTCGATCTACAAGTACGGGGTCGACGACCTGCTGCCGAGCAACGTCGAGCTCGTCCACGGGCCCGGCTGCCCCGTCTGCGTGATCCCGATGGGCCGCGTCGACGACGCGATTGCGATGGCCCACGAGCCCGGCGTGATCTTCACCTGCTTCGGCGACATGATGCGCGTGCCCGGATCGGACGGGACCCTGCTCGACGCCAAGGCCGCCGGCGCCGACGTGCGGATGGTCTACTCGCCGCTCGACGCGCTGCGGATCGCCAAGGCCACCCCCGACCGCGAGGTCGTCTTCTTCGCGATCGGCTTCGAGACGACGGCCCCCTCGACCGCCCTCACGCTCAAGCGGGCGCGGGCCGAGGGCGTCGACAACTTCAGCTGCTTCTGCAACCACGTCACGATCGTGCCGCCGCTGCGGGCGCTGCTCGACTCGCCCGACCTGCGGCTCGACGGCTTCGTCGGGCCGGGTCACGTCTCGACCGTCGTCGGCGCCCGACCCCTGGAGTTCATCCCCGCCGACTACGGCAGGCCGGTGGTGGTCAGCGGCTTCGAGCCGGTCGACATCCTCCAGTCGGTCCTGATGCTGCTGACCCAGCTGGCCGACGGCCGCTGCGAGGTCGAGAACCAGTACAAGCGGATCGTCCCCTACGAGGGCAACCTGCGGGCGCTCGAGATCATGGCCGAGGTCTTCACGCTCCGTCCGCACTTCGAGTGGCGGGGCCTCGGCTTCATCTCCCACAGCGGGTTGCGGCTCTCCGACGCCTACGCCGACCTCGACGCCGAGCGGCGCTACAGCGTGCCCGGCGTGCGCGTCGCCGACCCCAAGGCCTGCCAGTGCGGCGAGGTCCTGAAGGGCGTGATCAAGCCTTACGAGTGCAAGGTCTTCGGGACCGCATGCACGCCGGAACGGCCGATCGGGACCTGCATGGTCTCCTCCGAAGGGGCCTGCGCCGCCTACTACAACTACGGGCGCTTCGCCCGCGAACGGCAGGTCGTATGAGCGTCGACGCCGCCGCCGACCGCGAGTCGCGGATCCTCGGGATCATCGCGACCGCCCGGGCCAAGCGCCCGAAGTTCCGCGACGAGCGGATAACGATGGCCCACGGCGCCGGCGGCAAGGCGACCGGAGCCCTGATCGAGGGCCTGCTGGTGCCGGCCTTCGCGTCGCCCGAGCTGGACCGCCTGGCCGACGCTGGCGACGTCACGATCGACGGCACCCGGATCGCGATGACGACCGACAGCTTCGTGGTCAAGCCGCTGCGCTTCCCCGGGGGCTCGATCGGCGAGCTGGCGGTCAACGGGACGCTCAACGACCTCGCGATGGCCGGCGCCCGGCCGGTCGCGCTGACGCTCTCGCTGATCCTCGAGGAGGGCCTGACCCGCGAGGTGCTGGCCGCCGAGGTCGAGGCGATCGCCCGTACCGCCGAGGCCGCGGAGGTCCGGATCATCTCCGGCGACACCAAGGTCGTCGAGCGCGGCGCCTGCGACCAGCTCTACATCTGCACCACCGGGATCGGCGCGAACGACCCCCGCGCGACGCTCTCGCCCGACGGCCTGCGGCCCGGAGACGCCTTGCTCGTCTCCGGGCCGATCGGCGAGCACGGGACGGCGATCATGCTGGCGCGCGGGGAGTTCGAGCTCGGAGCCGACATCCGCTCCGACACCCGCTGCCTCTGGCCGGCCGTCGACGCCCTGCTCGACGCCGCCGGCCCGCAGCTGCGCTGCCTGCGCGACGCGACCCGCGGTGGCGTCGCCTCGGTCCTCAACGAGCTGGCCCGTGCCTCCGGCGTGGCGATGCTCGTCCGCGAGGCCCAGGTCCCCGTGCACCCGGCCGTCGTCGGCGCCGCGGAGCTGCTCGGGATCGACCCGATGCACGTCGCCAACGAGGGCGTGCTGGTGGCGGCGGTCGCCCCGGAGGCGGCCGACGCGGCGCTCGCCGCGCTGCGAACCGCGCCGGGCGGAGCGCAGGCGGCGGTGATCGGGGAGGTCCGCACGGAGCCTCCCGGGATGGTGCTCGTGGAGACCTCGTTCGGCGGCAGGCGGGTCATGGACCAACTGGTCGGCGATCCGCTGCCGCGGATCTGTTGAGAGGAGACGGTGATGGGAACGGTCGAATTCACCCCCAAGCAGGCGGAGACGGAGGCGGTCACGGCGCACGTGCTGTGGATGACCGTCGGGCTCTCCTGCGAGGGCGACTCGGTGGCGATGACCTCGGCCACCAACCCGAGCCTCGAGGACATCATCACCGGGGCGATCCCGGGGATGCCCAAGGTCGTGGTCCACAACCAGGTGCTCGCCTACGAGTACGGCGAGGACTACGTCCAGGCGTGGTACGACGCCGAGGAGGGCAAGCTCGACCCGTTCGTGCTGATCGTCGAGGGCTCGCTCGGCAACGAGCAGCTCAGCGGCGCCGGCTACTGGACGGGCTTCGGCGTCAACCGCTCGACCGGGCAGCCGATCACCACCAACGAGTGGGTCGACCGGCTGGCCCCGAAGGCGGCGGCGGTCGTCGCGGTCGGGACCTGCGCGACCTACGGCGGGATCCCCGCGATGCGGAACAACCCGACCGGCGCGATGGGCGTCCGCGACTACCTCGGCTGGAAGTGGCGGTCGAAGGCCGGGATCCCGGTCGTCAACATCCCCGGCTGCCCGGCCCAGCCGGACAACACCACCGAGATGCTGGTCCACCTGGCCTTCGCGCTCGCGGGGGCCGGCCCGGTCCCGGAGCTCGACGAGGCGGGGCGCCCGGTCTCGCTGTTCGGACGGACCACCCACGAGAGCTGCAACCGCGCCGCCTTCTACGAGTCCGGCAACTTCGCCACCGAGTACGGCTCCGACCACCGCTGCCTGGTCAAGCTCGGCTGCAAGGGCCCGGTCGTCAAGTGCAACGTGCCGCTGCGCGGCTGGCAGAGCGGGATGGGCGGTTGCCCCAACGTCGGCGGCATCTGCATGGCCTGCACGATGCCCGGCTTCCCCGACAAGTACATGCCGTTCATGGAGGAGGACCCGATGGGTCGCCTCTCCTCGGGGGTCGCGAAGTTCAGCTACGGCCCGCTCCTGCGCTGGGGCCGCAACCTCAACATCAAGCGCAAGTACGACAAGGAGCCCGAGTGGCGGCACAACCGTCCCGAGCTCACGACCGGCTACCAGAAGCGTTGGTGAGGAGACCCCATGGCCACCACCGAGAAGCCCGGCAACCAGCAGAAGGTCGTCGTCAAGCAGATGTCGTGGGACCCGATCACGAGGATCGTCGGGTCGCTGGGCATCCACACGGAGATCGACTTCACCAACCAGCAGGTCCTCAAGTGCTGGTCGACGTCGATGATCTTCCGCGGCTTCGACATCTTCATGAAGGGGATCGACCCGCGCGACGCCCACTTCATCACCAGCCGGATCTGCGGGATCTGCGGCGACAACCACTGCACCTGCTCGTGCCTGAACCAGAACATGGCCTACGGGGTCAAGCCGCCGAAGCTCGGCGACTACGCGTTCAACCTGGCCGAGTCGGCGGACTTCATGTTCGACCACGCGATCTACAACGACTGCATGGCCAACGTCGACTACTCCGAGCAGATGGTCAAGGAGACCAACCCCACGGTCCTGGCGAAGGCCGAGCAGACGCCCGCGCCGCACCACGAGATCCACGGCTACAAGACGATCGCCGACATCATGCGCGCGCTCAACGCGTTCACCGGCGACTTCTACCTCGAGACGCTCCAGGTCGCCCGCTACACGCGCGAGATGTACTGCCTGTTCGGCGGCCGCCACACGCACCCCTCGACGATCCTGCCGGGCGGCTGCAGCGCCGACATCACCCAGCAGACGCTGACGGAGTACTACGTGCGGCTGATGCGGTACGTCGACTACTGCAAGCGCACGGTGCCGATGCACGACGACCTCTACGACTTCTTCTACGAGGCGCTGCCCGGCTACGAGCAGGTCGGCCTGCGGAAGACCGACCTGATCTGCTGGGGCGCGTTCGACGACCCCCAGCACGTCGACTACAACTACCGCAACATGACCGAGTGGGGCCGGCACCGGTTCGTCACCCCCGGTCTGGTCTTCGACGGCGAGCTGATCACCACCGACCTGGTCGAGATCAACCTCGCGATCCGGATCCTGCTCGGCTCCTCGTACTTCGACGACTGGGCCGGCAAGCAGGCGCCGTTCGTCACCCAGGACCCGCTCGGCAACCCGGTCGACCCGCGCCACCCGTGGAACAAGGTCACGCTGCCCAAGCCGCAGGCCCGCGACTTCGGCGACAAGTACTCGTGGGTCGCCTCGCCGCGGATGTACGACGCGCGCAACGACCGCTACGTCGCCAACGACACCGGCGGCGGCCCGTTCGCCCGCCAGTGGGTGACGGCGAAGGCCGGCCTGCTCGACATCGGCTACCTCAAGGCGACCGGCGAGTCGCTGAAGATGGTCCTGCCGAAGACCGGGTTCCTGCCCGAGACCGAGCTCGAGTGGAAGATCCCGCCGTGGTCGAACGCGATCGAGCGACAGCGGGCCCGGACCTACCACCAGGCCTACTCGGCGCTCGTCGCCCTCCACTGCCTCGAGATGGCGCAGGCCGAGGTCCGCGCGGGGCGGACCAAGAGCTGGGGCGACTTCACCGTGCCGGAGGAGGCGATCAGCGTCGGCTTCCACGAGGCCGCGCGCGGGGTGCTCTCGCACCACATGGTGATCCGCGAGGGCAAGATCGCCAACTACCAGCCGTACCCGCCGACCCCCTGGAACGCGAGCCCGCGTGACAGCTACGGCACGCCGGGGCCCTACGAGGACGCCGTCGAGAACACGCCGATCTTCGAGGAGAACGGACCGGAGGGCTTCAAGGGGGTGGACATCATGCGCGCGGTCCACTCGTTCGACCCGTGCCTGCCGTGTGGCGTGCACATGTACGGCCGCGGCAAGGTCCGCAAGGTGGTGCACACGCCGACCGGGATGGCCTGATGCCCGATCCCGCCGAGGAGGTCGCTGAGGACGTCGCGGAGGAGGTCGCGGAGGAGGTCGCGGAGCTGCGGGCGCACGTCGACGAGCTGCTCGAGATGTACGACGACGGCCTGCGCCGGATCGACGCCGTGCTCGACGACCGCCAGCGGGCCACGCTCGCCGAGGACCCGGTCGTGGCCAGCGTGCTGCTGCTGCACGGGCTCTACCCGGTGCCGTTGGAGCAGCGCGTGCTGGAGGCGCTCGAGGAGGTCCGCCCCTACCTCGAGTCGCACGACGGCGACGTCGAGCTGGTCGCGCTGGAGGCGGGCGTGGCACGGCTGCGGCTGACGGGCAGCTGCCACGGCTGCGGGGCGTCGGCCGCGACGCTCGAGCTGGCGATCGAGGAGGCGCTGGCCGCGGCCGCGCCGGACCTGCGCGGGCTCGAGGTCGAGGGCGTCGCCGAGCCCGTCCACCTGACCCCGCGCTCGACCGGCGCCGAGCAGCGCGAGTGGCTGGTGCTGGCCGACGCCGACCAGATCGCCCGCGGGGCCCACGTCGCCCACGCCCCGGACCTGCTGCTGGCCAACGTCGCCGGCACCCTGCTCGCCTACCGCGACCGCTGCGCTGGCTGCCCGGCCCCACTCTCCGGCGGGATGCTCGTCGGCGGCACGCTGACCTGCGCCAGCTGCGGGCGGCAGTACGACCTGCCGCGGGCCGGACGCGAGCGCGACGGCGACCTCCAGCTGGAGCCGGTCCCGCTGCTGCGCGGGGACGGCGAGGTCAAGGTCGCGGTCCCCGCCGGCGCGACGGCCAAGGCCGACGCGACCCACGGCGACGACGGCCACTGCGAGCTCTGCCCGGTCGGCCTGGCCGAGGACCACCGGCATCTGCTCGACCTCGAGCAGCGGCGGATCGTCTGCGTCTGCGAGACCTGCTGGTCGTCGCACTCCGGCGACGCCCGCTACCGCCCGACCGGCGGACGGACGCTGTGGCTGGAGGACTTCGTGCTCGACGACGACGTCTGGGCGGGCTTCCAGATCCCGATCGGGCTCGCGTTCATGCTCCGCAGCGGCCTGACCGACGAGGTCGTGATCCTCTACCCGTCGCCGGCCGGGGTCACGGAGTCCGAGCTCGACACGCTCGCGTGGGCTCGGATGGTGACCGACAACCCGGTCCTCGACGGCCTGGTGCCCGACGCCGAGGCGCTGATCGTCAACCGCCTCGCCGGCCCGGACGGCCCGCACCAGTACGCGATCGCCCCGCTCGACGAGTGCTACCGGCTGGTCGGGATGATCAAGTCGCGGTGGTCGGGGATCTCCGGGGGACCGGAGCTGACGGCGACCGTCGCCGAGTTCTTCGCCGGCCTGCGGACGATGGCGGTGGCGGCATGAGTGTCGCCGCCGAGCGCGTCTCGACCGACCCGGTCTTCCGGGTGCTCGACGTCACGCCGGTCCCGCACGCGGCCGCACCGACGCTCGCCTTCGCGCTGCACGTCTCCGACCCGGAGGGCCGCCCGGTCCACGCGCTAGCGCTGACCGCCCAGGTCCAGATCGACCCGGCCCGGCGGACCTACGACGACGAGACCCGCGCGCGGCTGATCGACCTCTTCGGCGCCCCCGAGCGGTGGGCGGCGACGACCCACAGCTTCCGCTGGGCGCAGGTCGACGTGCTCGTCCCCGGCTTCACCGGCGCCCGCTCGTTCGATCTGACGCTGCCGTGCAGCTACGACCTCGAGCTGGCCGCCGTCAAGTACTTCTACTCGCTGCCCGACGGCCTGGTCCCGCTCTCGTTCCACTTCACCGGGATGGTGCTCTACGCCGGCGACGAGGACCGGCTGCAGGTCGCCCAGGTCCCGTGGAGCTGCTCCGCCCAGTGGCTGATGCCGGTCGAGCGCTGGCGACAGGCGATCCGCGCCTTCTACCCCGAGGGCGGCTGGGTGCGGCTGACGCAGGCGACGCTCGACGACCTGATCGCCCGCCGGTCCGCGCGCGGCGACCACGACTTCGACCAGACCGTCAGCGGCCTGCTCGCCGGGGAGGGATCGCCGTGAGCGAGGTCGAGGAGCTCGTCGACACGCTGCTCTACGAGGGCTACGCGCTCTACCCCTACACCCCCGGGGCGACCAAGAACGCGACGCCGACGCCGTTCGGGATCGTCTACCCGCCGGTCTACGCGGTCCCGACGCCGACGACCTTCGACCACCTGCGGATGCCCGGGATCGTCGAGGCCGGAGCGGGGGCGACGCTGGCCCTCAGCGTCCGATTCCTCCAGGCCAGCGGGGTCCGCCACGAGGCGGTCGCCCGCCGGGTCGACCTGCCCGCGACCTCGCTCGAGGCGCTCGAGGCCGGCCGCGTCGGCGTCACCTTCGACTTCGACGGGCTGCGGGGCCGGGTCGCGATGAACGCCCAGGCGCTCGCCGGCGGGTTGGTGCGGATCACCACCTGCGTCCACAACACGACCGCGGTCCCCGACGGGCTCGCCCGCGGCGACGCGCTGGTCCACAGCCTGCTCTCGACCCACGTCGTCGCGACCGTCACCGACGGGCGCTTCGCGTCGCCCAGCGCACCCCCGGCCCACGCCACCGGCGCGGTGATGACCTGCGTCGCCGTCAACACCTTCCCGGTCCTCGCCTCCGACGCCGACGACGTGCTGCTCGGGGCGGCGATCGTGCTGCCCGACCACCCCCGGATCGCCCCCGAGTCCCACGGCTCGCTGTTCGACTCGACCGAGATCGAGGAGGCGCTGCGGCTGCACCTGCTGGCGCTCTCCGACGACGAGCGACGCGAGATCCAGGAGCACGACCCGGCGCTGCGGACGATGCTCGAGCGGGCGATCGCGTCGGCCCCGCAGGACCTCGCGTCGCTGCGCGGCCGGATCACGGTCGGCGATCCGGCGGCGGCCCCTGGAGCCGGTGCCGGCACGCCCGCCTTCGGCACCGAGGCCGACGCGGAGATCCGCGGCGAGCAGCAGGCGCGGCTCGCCGACGGGACGATCGTGCGGCGCGGCGACCACGTCCGCCTGCTCGTCGGCACGGCCCGTCCCGCCCCCGAGCCCGACGCGCCCCCGGCCGCCCACCACGCGCAGGACCACCTGCTCACCGGCCGGACGGCGACGATCGAGCGGATCTACGTCGACTACGACGACCACGTCCACCTCTGCGTGACCGTCGACGACGACCCCGGCCAGGCGCTGATGCGCGAGATCGGCCGCTACCTGTACTTCAAGACCGACGAAGTGGAAGTGGTCGGATGAGCAGCAACGCGCAGCCCGCGGTCCCCGCCAAGCAGATCCTGGTCGCCGGGGTCGGCAACGCCTGGCTGCAGGACGACGCCTTCGGCGGCGCGTGCGCGCGACGGCTGGAGACCCACGGCGTGCCCGAGGGCGTCACGGTGATGGACTTCGGCACCAACGGCCTCGACCTCGCCTACGAGCTGATCCGCGGCTACGACGCGCTCGTCCTGCTCGACGCCAGCCGCCAGGGCGGGGCCCCGGGCACGCTCTACGTGATGGAGTCCGAGCGGGCCGACTTCGCCGGGTCGCTGCGGGACGGCGAGAACATCGACCCGCACGACATGAACCCGCACACCGTCCTGCGGTTCGTCAGCGCGGTCGGGGGCTGGCCGGGCAGGGTGCTGGTGATCGCCTGCGAGCCGGGCGAGACCGACGAGCCCGGGTTCGGCCTGACCCCGCAGGTCGAGGCGGCCGTCGACGCGGCGGTCGGCGTCGTGCTCGAGACGGTCGCCGAGCTCCAGGACGACGCGGCCTACGGGCGGGCCTGATGCACGAGCTGTCGATCGCCAGCGCCGTCGTCGACACGGCGATCCGTCACGCCAGCGGGCGCCGCGTCTCGCTGGTCAGCGTCCGCGCGGGCCGGCTGCGCCAGGTGGTGCCCGAGTCGCTGCGGTTCTACTTCGGGATCGTCTCGCGAGAGACCCTCGTCGAGGACGCGCGGCTCGAGCTCGAGCTGGTCCCCGCCCGGCTCGGGTGCCGCGCCTGCGCGCACGCGTGGGACGTCGAAGCGCCGTCGTTCCGCTGCCCGGAGTGCGGGAGCGTGGACGTCGCCGTGCGCACCGGCGACGAGCTGGAAGTCGCGTCGATCGAGGTGGAGGAGTCCCCGTGCACCGCATGAAGGTCCGGATCGTCGAGGACGCCCTCGACGCCAACAACACGATCGCGCGCGCCAACCGCGCCGACTTCGACCGCCACGGGGTGACGGTCGTCAACCTGATGAGCGCCCCCGGGTCGGGCAAGACGACGCTGCTGGAGCGGGCGCTGGCGGGCTGGCCCGACGGCCCCCGGATCGGCGTGCTCGAGGGTGACGTGGCCGGCTCGCTCGACGCCGACCGGCTCGCCCACCACCACATCCCGGTGGTCCAGCTGAACACCGACAACGGCTTCGGCGGCGAGTGCCACCTCGACGCCAACATGGTCCGCTCGGCGCTCCCCGCGCTGCCGCTCGACGAGATCGACGTGCTGATCGTCGAGAACGTCGGCAACCTCGTCTGCCCGGCCGAGTTCCGGATCGGCGAGGACGTGCGGGTCATGGTCGCCTCGGTCGCCGAGGGCGACGACAAGCCGCTCAAGTACCCGCTGATGTTCCGCGCCTGCGAGCTGGTGGTGATCAACAAGATCGACCTGCTGGAGCACGTCGACTTCGACATGGACCACTTCCTCTACCACCTCGACGGCGTCCATCCGGGGGTCGCGTCGCTGCCGACCAGCGCCCGGACCGGCGAGGGCGTCGACCGCTTCCGCGCGTGGCTCGCGCAGCTGCCCGACCGCCCGGCGGTGGCGACGACATGACCAACGCGGCGGACCCGGCGGCGGCGCAGCTCGATCCGCTGCTGCGCGCCCGGATCGCCGCCAACACCAGCTACTTCGAGGCCGAGGCCGAGCACGTCGCGGTGCTCTGCCACCGGATGGCCGAGCGGTTCGCCCGTGGCGGGCGGCTGCTCGCGTTCGGGGCCGGTCCGGCCGACCGCTCGGACGTACGCCACATCGCCGTCGAGTTCGTCCACCCGGTGATCGTCGGCAAGCGGGCGCTGCCCGCGCTCGGGCTCGATCCGGCCGACGTCGCGCTGCTCGCGACCCCCGACGACATCGCGATCGCCTTCGGGGAGGGACCGGACGTGGTCGCCGCGATCGCCGCCGCACGGACCGGCGGCTGCCTCACGATCGCGTTCGCGGCGGTCGGGGCCGAGCACGAGCTGCCGCCGCCCACGCCCGATCCGTTCGTCGCCCAGGAGCTGGTCGAGACGCTCTACCACGTGCTCTGGGAGCTGGTCCACGTGTTCTTCGAGCACCGCGGGCTGCTCGCGGGGCGGACCGGCGGCACCCAGCACGACAGCGGCGCGTCGAGCTTCCTCTACCCGTTCCTCGCCGAGCAGGAGAGCGACCTCGACAGCGTGCTCACCGACGTGCGCGCGTCTGCCCGGGCCAAGGCGGCCGACATCAACGCGCTGCGGACCCGGACGCTGGCCGAGGGCGGGCGCGAGATCGTCGCCGCCGGACGCGGCCTGCGCGAGCGGCTGCGGGCCGGCGGGACCCTGTTCGCGCTCGGCAACGGCGGCTCGGCGACCGACGCGATGGACGTGGTCGCCGACCTCCGGCATCCGCCCGCGGCCTCCGGGCTGGCGCCGCAGCGGGCGCTGGACCTGACCGAGGACCCGGCGATCCTGACCGCGATCGCCAACGACGTCGGCCACGACGCCGTCTTCGCCCGCCAGATCATCGCCTACGCGAAGCCGGGCGACGCGCTGATCGCGCTCTCGACCAGCGGCGGCTCGGCGAACGTGCTCGCCGCGCTCGAGCAGTGCCACCGCCGCGACGTGCTCGCCGTCGCGCTGGTCGGCTACGACGGCGGCCGGATCCTGGCCGAGTCGCTCGCCGACCACGTGATCGTCGCCCCCAGCGAGCACATCCCGCGGATCCAGGAGGCGCAGGCGACGGTCCTCCACGCGTTCGTCGGGGCGATCGGGACGTGAGCGCGCCGCCCGCCGCCCGCCGCCACGCGGAGATCCGCGTCTCCGGCGTCGTCCAGGGCGTCGGCTTCCGCCCGTTCGTGCTGCGCCGCGCCCGCGAGCTGGCGCTGACCGGCTCGGTGCGCAACGACACCCGCGGCGTGCTCGTCGACGTCGAGGGCGACCCGGCGGCGGTCGCGCGGCTGATCGCCGACCTGCCGCGGCTGGCCCCACCGCTGGCGCGGGTGACCGCGGTCGCCGTCGCCGAGCGGGAGCCGGCGCGGACTCCGGCCGCCACCTTCACGATCGCCGCCTCCGACGGCGGCGGCGAGCCGCAGGCGCTGGTCTCAGCCGACGGCGCCACCTGCGACGCCTGCCTCGCCGAGCTGCGCGACCCGAGCGACCGCCGCTACCGCTACCCGTTCGTCAACTGCACCGACTGCGGGCCGCGCTTCACGATCGTCCGCGGGATCCCGTACGACCGGCCGCGGACGACGATGGCGGGCTTCCGGATGTGCCCGCGCTGCCAGGCCGAGTACGACGATCCGGCGGATCGCCGCTTCCACGCCCAGCCCAACGCCTGCCCGGAGTGCGGGCCACGGACGCGGCTGGTCCGGCTCGACGACGGGAACCAGGTCGCCGCGGCACCGCGCCCCGCTCGCGACCGCGTCGACTCCCGCGACGGCCGGCCCGTGCCGCCCGAATCGGACGCGATCGCGGTGGCCGCGGCACTGCTGCGGACGGGCGCGATCGTCGCCGTCAAGGGCCTCGGCGGCTACCACCTCGCCTGCCGCGCCGACGACGAGCGGGCGGTGGCGACGCTGCGGGCGCGCAAGCACCGCGAGGACAAGCCGTTCGCGGTGATGGCCGCCGACCTGGGCGCGGCCCACGCGCTGGCGGTGCTCGGCCCGGAGGAGGAGGCCCTGCTGACGAGCGCGGCCCGGCCGATCGTGCTCGCACCCCGCCGCGACGGCGCGGACGTCGCCACCGCCGTCGCTCCGGCCCGCCACGAGCTCGGGGTGCTGCTGCCCTACAGCCCGCTCCACCACCTGCTGCTCGCCGACGTCGGGAGCCCGTTGGTGATGACCAGCGGCAACCGCTCCGACGAACCGATCGCCTACCGCGACGAGGACGCCCGCGAGCGGTTGGCCGGGATCGCCGACGCGCTGCTCGTCCACGACCGGCCGATCCACATGCGGACCGACGACTCGGTGACCCGCGTGGCCGCGGGACGCCGGACCGTCCTGCGACGTTCCCGCGGGCTGGTTCCCGAGCGGCTGGCGCTGCCGGTCCCGACGTCGCGGCCGTTGCTGGCCTGCGGCGCGCACCTCAAGAGCACGTTCTGCGTCGCCAAGGGCGACGGCGCCTGGGTCTCGCACCACGTCGGCGACCTCGACGATCCCGCCACCCGCCGGTCGTTCGTCGCGGGGATCGCCCACTTCGAGGCCCTCTTCGCCGTGGCCCCGGAGCTGCTCGTCCACGACCTCCACCCCGACTACGCCTCGACCGCCTACGCGCTCGACCGCGAGGGCGTCGACCTGCTCGCCGTCCAGCACCACCATGCGCACCTGGCCGCGGTCCTCGCCGAGCACGGCTGCGCGCCCGACCAGCGGGCGGTGGGGGCGATCTTCGACGGCTCGGGCCTCGGCCACGACGGCGCCGTCTGGGGCGGCGAGCTGCTGGTCGGCGACCTCCGCACCGCCACCCGAGCGGGGCACCTGGATCCGGTCGCGCTGCCGGGCGGCGATCGCGCGGCCCGGCAGCCGTGGCGGATGGCGGCCGCCTGGCTGGTCGCGGCCGGCGACGCCCCGGCTCCCGGCGACGCCGCGCCCCCAGACCGAGTCGGGCGGCGGGATGCGCCGTCGGGCGGTGGACCGGCCGCGCCGGAGGGCGACACGCCGATGCCCGCCCTGCCCGCCGTGTTGGTCGGGACCGTCGCGCTCGCCGACTGGCGGACCGTCTGCGCGATGGCCGCCCGCGGCTTCGCCTCGCCGCCGACCACGAGCATGGGCCGGCTGTTCGACGCCGTCGCCGCGCTCTGCGGGGTCCGGGCGGTCTGCCGCTACGAGGGCCAGGCCGCGATCGAGCTGGAGGCGCTCGCCGACCCCGGCGAGCGCGGGGCCTACCCGCTGCCTGTCGCGGCCGACGGCACGCTCGACGCCCGGCCGCTGATCCGGGCCGTTGCCGCCGACGTCGCCCGCGGCGTCGGGCCGGCGACCGTCTCCGCCCGCTTCCACCGCTCCGTCGCCCGGGCCACCGCGCTCGTCTGCGCCCAGCTCGCCGGGGCCCACGCGACCGAGATCGTCGTGCTGAGCGGCGGCGTCTTCCAGAACCGGCTGCTGCTGGAGCGGACCGTCGCCGCGCTCGCGGATGCCGGCCTCCGCGTGCTCGTCCCCGAGCGACTGCCGGCCAACGACGGTGCGATCAGCTTCGGCCAGGCCGCGATCGCGGCCGCCACGGTCGGGTGAGCCGCTGCCCCGCCGACCGCCCCGGGTGCGTCGGCCCGACCCGGCTCCGGACGTACGACGGGCCGCGGATTCCGCGGCCCGTCAGGTCCTGCTGCGGCGGGTGAGACCCGCCGGGGGTGAAGTCCTCAGCCGAGGATGCGGTCGATCTCCGCGTTGAGGCGCGGCTTGGGCATGGCGCCCACGATCTGACCGGCCGGCTGACCGTTCTTGAAGACGATCATCGTCGGGATCGACATGATCCCGTACTTGGCGGCCGTCTGCTGGTTGTCGTCGGTGTTGAGCTTGACGACGCGGACGTCCTCACGCTCACCGTCGATCTCCTCCAGCACGGGGCTCACCGCGCGGCACGGGCCGCACCAGGGGGCCCAGAAGTCGACCAGGGTCGCCTGGTCGTGCTCGATGACCTCGGCCTGGAAGTTGGTGTCGGTGACCTCGGGGACGGATGCCATTGCTGCTCCTCGTACGAACGTCGCTGACGCGGGGCGCTGGGCCAGCGCTCTCCACCACTATACAAAATGAAGTGACCCCTGCCAAGGCCGGCTCCGTGACCGTCCCGGGACAAGAGGGACGCCGAGGCTACCGACCCGGGTGAGCCACCGCCAGCGGATCGGCTCCGGCGGCGACGATCGCGGCCGACCGGCGGCTCCCGCCCGTCCTGCGGCGACCCGACCGCCCGCTACTGGCCGGCGGGCGTCTCGACCGGTGCGGTCTCGGTCGCCTCGGCGGGCGCGATCGGGCGCGCCGGCGGCGTCCAGCCCGAGCGCCGCAGCGCGGGCACGAGCGTGATCGCCTCGCGGGCGATCCCGAAGTGCATCTTCGAGCTGCCCGCGGTCCGGTCGCGGAAGACGATCGGGACCTCGACCACCGTCAGCCCCGCCCGGACGGCCCGCCAGGTCAGCTCGACCTGGAACGCGTATCCGACCGAGCGGACCGTCGACAGCTCGATCGTCCGCAGCGCCTCGGCCCGGAAGCACTTGAAGCCGCCGGTCAGGTCGCGGACCTTCAGGCCCAGCGTGCGGCGGGCGTACCACGACCCCCCGCGCGAGATGATCCGTCGCAGCAGGCCCCAGTCGGTGACGCCACCGCCGTCGACGTAGCGCGAGCCGAGCGCCAGGTCGGCCCCGCCCCGGACCGCGTCGAGCAGCCGCGCCAGGTCGCGCGGGTCGTGGGAGAGGTCGGCGTCCATCTCCATCACGTGGGTCGCCCCCGCGGAGAGCGCGACGTCGAAGCCGGCCAGGTAGGCCGGCCCGAGCCCCATCGGCCGGTCGCGGTGCAGGACCTGGACCTCGTCGGGGTGCTCCGCCGCCAGCCGATCGGCGATCTCGCCGGTGCCGTCCGGCGAGCGATCGTCGACGATCAGGATCCGGAAGCCGTCTGGACACGCGGCAGCGAGCGTCTCGCGGGATCGGGCGACCACCGTCTCGACGTTCTCCGCCTCGTCGTACGTGGGAATGACCAACCAGGGGACGTGGGCAACCGCCGCCATCGCCCCCACACGCTAGAGGGTGCCGGCCGAGCAGGCGTTGGGGTGCTCGGCCGACCCCTGCGCCCGCACCCGCCGGCCGGCCGGCACGCGCCCGGCCGCGCGTGTCGGGCTCAGCCGAGCAGGGCCGGCAGCAGCTCGTCGCGGACGACCCGGTCGACCTGCTCGGCGGCGAACCGCTCGGCCAGCAGCGCCCGCACCCGGGTCGCGTCGTCGTCGGTCGCGGTGCGGGCCGCGTCGAGCCCGGTCCGGATCGCCGTCGCCAGCTGCTCCGGGTCGTCGGGACGGTCGACGACCAGCCGCGGGGCCGTCGCCCGCAGCAGGCCCAGCGCCACGTACGCGCCGGGCGCCGTGGTCGTGACCAGCCGGCAGCCCGCCGCCAGCGCCTCGAGCTGGACCAGCCCGTGGTCCTCCCGCCGCGGGGCGCAGACGAACGTCCGCGCCCGCCGCAGCAGGGCCTGGAACGCCGCCCGGTCGAGGACCCCCGCGTCACGGACTCCCTCGCGGACCGGGACCGCCCCGGGCGGAGCGCCGCAGACCACCAGCTGCTCACCGTCGCGGCGTGCCCGGTCCCAGGCCGCGAGCACCCGATCGAGGCCCTTCTTGTGCGGATCCGAGGCGTAGGCGACGGCCGCGACGTCACGCTCGGCCCAGGCGACCGGCGGCGGCCCCAGCTCGATCGGCGGCGGGACGACGATCGCCGGCGGCCGCGGCCGCGGGACCTCGGCCAGCGCCTCCGCCGACTGTGGCACCAGCAACGGGCAGCGGCGCAGCAGCAGCCGCTCGCGCGGGCGCTGCCAGACCCCGTGGCGGCCGGGCCGGTTGGCGGCCATCGCCGCGTCGATCCGGATCGCGCCCGGCTGCGGCCACAGCAGCGCCGCCCCGACGCTGCCGTAGAGGACGGCGCGCGGCCGGTGGGCCCGGAGGCCGTCCTGAGCCGCCCGCCGGGCCACCACGGCCCAGGTCAGGTCGGTCAGGGCCATCGTCCGGACCGCGCGGGGCGCGGACGGACGGACGACGACGATCCGGGCCCCGGCACGCTCGATCGAGGCCGCGAGCGCGTCGTCGACCGCCCGCAGCCCAGGGGTCGAGCCGAGCGAGACGAACAGCAGGTCGGCGGGGAGCGCGGCGTTCCGCGTCACGGTCGGCGACACCGGGATCAGACGCCGGCGCGGCGCTTGTGCTCAGGGCGATCGCGGCGCAGGCCGGGCAGCCGGATCAGCTTCAGCGGCGCGACCATGCTCGTCTTCTCGACCCGGAACTCGACGCCGTCGCGCTCCTCGATCGCCTGGACCGCGTGCTCCTGCTTGCGCCAGGCGAGCGCCCAGATCAGCAGGAACCCGGTCGCGACGCCCGCGACCGGCGGCACGACGAAGACCGCCGCCCCCGACAGCACCGTCACCACGAACAGCGGCCAGAGCCGGTTGAGCAGCGTGCGGATCGGCCGCGGCTCCGGGATCTGCTCGACCGAGCGCGCGTCGGCGAGGACCCGCGCGATCTGCGGGTTGGTCTCGTCGTGGCGACCGAGGTTGACGCCGATCACCATCGCGACCGCCCACCAGACGCCGGAGACCAGGACTGGCACCACCTCCCCGCTGGCGCTCGCGTCGAGCACCACCAGCAGGGCCAGCACGGACGCGGACCCGCCGGAGAGCAGGACGGTCGAGTGGAGCAGTTGGCGAAAGGTCATGGGCGCAGCAGCTCCTGCAGCAGATCGCGGACTCCGTCGGGACCGGCGACCACCAGGTCGGCGGCCTCGGCGACGACGGCCGGGGACTCGTCGTCGCGCGCGGCGACGCACACGGCCGTCTCGATGATCCCGGCCTCGCGCAGTTCGCGCAATCCGACGAACGCGTCGACGTCGGTGTGGTCGTCGCCCGCGTAGAGCCCGCCGCGGTAGGCGCCGTCACCGAGCAGCCAGCGGATCGCGGCCCCCTTGTCGAAGGCGACGGGCGGCCGCAGCTCGAGCACCATCCGGCCCCCGTGGAGGGCCAGCCCGGCGACGACCGCGGCCATGCCCAGCTCGCCGGCGATCCGCTCGGCCTCGGCCTCGTCGGCCGCGCCCCGCCAGTGAAGCGCCTGGATCGGCCCCTTGTCCTCGCGCCAGATCCCCGCGGCGGTCGCGGCCGACCGTTCGTCCAGCAGCCGTTCGGCGAGCGCCCGCACCCGCGGCTCCCACTCGGCCACCTCCGGGCGCATCTCGACCCCCGAGGTGCCGCGGCGGAGCAGCTCGGCGCCGTGGTTGCCGACGTACGAGAGCTCGTCGAGGCCAACGATCTCGCGGGCGTCGGCGGCCCGTCGACCGCTGACGCAGGCGACCAGCCCGTAGCGGGCCGCGAGCGCCGCGAGCAGCTGCTTCGTGACCGCGGGGACGGCTGTCTCCGAAGCGTGCCGGGTGATCGGCGCCAGCGTCCCGTCGACGTCGAGCAACACGGCGGAGCGCTCCGGCGCAGCACGCAGGGGCGCGACCAGGTCGTCGAGCCGGTCGTCGTTCACCCGACCTAGTATGCCCTCCGTGGACCGTCGTCGCCGGACCCTCGTGATCGCCGGCATCGGAACCCTCGCCGGCCTCTTCAGTGGCCTCTTCGGGGTCGGCGGCGGCGTCGTGATGGTCCCGCTGCTGATCCTGCTGCTCAAGATGGGCGAGCGGCAGGCGACGGCGACCTCGCTGGCGGCGATCGTGCTGATCGCCGCAGCCGCGACCGTCACCCACGGCGCGTACGGCACGGTGCACCTGATCGAGGGACTGGTCGTCGGCGTGCCGGCGCTCGCCGGCGTGCTCGCCGGGACCGCGCTCCAGCAGCGGATCCCCGCCCGCCGGGTCTCGTTGCTGTTCGCCGTGCTGCTGGTCGCGGTCGCGATCTCGATGGCGGTCGGGACCGGCGACGCCGAGCCGAGCGGGACCGTCACGCGCGATCTCGGCCACATCCTGCTCGCCGGGCTCTTCGGCGTCGCGGCGGGGGTCGTCTCCGGGCTGCTCGGCGTCGGCGGCGGGACCCTCTTCGTGCCGGGCCTGGTCTACGTGCTCGGGCTCGGGCAGGTCCAGGCCGAGGCGACGTCGCTGCTGGCGATCGTGCCCGTCTCGCTGGTCGGCGCCTGGAGCCAGCACCGCTACGGCAACCTCGACCTGCGGATCGCCCTGACGATGGGCACGCTGGCGATCCCGGGCGCCCTGCTCGGGGTCGTGCTCGCCCATGCGCTGCCGGGCCGGGTGCTCCAGGTCGCGTTCGCCCTGCTGATCCTCTTCGTCGCCCAGAACCTCGCGCGGCGCGGCCTCCGCGCGCACGACTGACGAGCGTCGCCGGCCCGTTGCTCCAGTGGTGCAGCGCGGCTGGCGGTCACCCTGGTCGGGTTGGAGCGACGCACCACGGCCGCTAGCATGCGCTGCATGCCTGACCGTCGCGAAGACATCTTCGATGTCGCGCGTCTCCGCGACCGCCGGGCGGAGATCTTGCGACGGGCGGCCGTCCACGGCGCCCGGAACGTTCGGGTGTTCGGCTCCGTCGCACCCAACACCGCGACGCCCGCGAGCGACATCGACCTCCTCGTCGAGATGGACTCCGGGCGAAGCTTGCTGGACCTGATCGCGCTGAACCAGGACCTCGAAGAGGTCCTCGGAAGACGCGTCGACGTCCTAAGCGAAGGTGCCGTACACGGGCTGCTGCGCGAGCGGATCGATAGCGAAGCCGTGCGGCTGTGAAGGATTCCGGAATCGTCCTCCGCACATCCTCGACGCCATCAGCAGGATCACGGAGTACACCGACGATGGCCGACAGGCGTTCGTAGACGACGGCAAGACCCAGGACGCGGTGATCCGCAACCTCGAGATCATCGGTGAGGCGGTCAAGGCCCTTCCCGCAGCAGCTCGTTCCGCGGAACCGGACATCCCGTGGAAGCAGATCGCGGGAATGCGGGACAAGCTGATCCACGCGTACTTCGGCGTCGATCTCGAGCTGGTGTGGGAGGTCGTGGAACATCGCCTTCCTCCCCTGCAGGGTGCCGTTCAACGGCTCCTCGACGCCTGAGCGTCGCCGTCAGGCGCTCAGCTCGCGCTCCAGCGGGGTCCGGAAGCGCGGCTTCACGATCCGCCCGCCGAGCCAGGCGCGGAGCCGCTCGGCCTCGGCCTCGATCGCCCGCGTCGCGTCCTCCCCGAGCGGCTCGAGCCCGCGCCAGGCGATCGCCCCGTCGGGCCGGACCGCCCAGCCGCCGACGACCCGGCCGTCCCACCAGACCGTCGGACCGACGTTGCCGGTGCGGTCGAAGAGCGCCGGGCGGTGCTCCGCCGGCAGGTACCAGTCACGGTGTTTGTAGCCCATCGTCGTCGGGTCCAGCGCCGGCAGCAGCGCCGCCCACGGCTCGGGCTCGGCGACCGGCTCGAGGTCGTCGGCCAGCAGGATCCCGACCGCGCCGCCCAGGTCGACCGTGACCGTCGCGCAGGCCGCGAGCGCCTTCCGCACGTCCCCGGCGGTCCAGCCCGTCCACCAGATCAGGTCCTCCTCGGTCGCCGGCCCGAAGGCGGCCAGCCACCGCCGGACCAGCTCGACCTGGGCGTCCGCGACCGCGACCACGGGCCGCTCGTCGCCCGCAGACCAGCGGTACTGGCCGGCGGTCCAGCTCCCCAGCGGCCGGCGCCGCACGACCCGGTCCTCCATCCCGAGCACCATCAGCAGCCGCGACCCGACGCCCTGCTTGGCCTCGTACGGCTTGCCCGCCGAGACCGTGATCTGGGTCCGGAAGTCGGGGACCGCCGCGCCGAGCTCGGCCGCGCTGGCCTCCCCGAGCTCGGCCAGGGCGGCGACCACCTCGCGCTCGACCCGCTCGAGCCAGGCGTCGTCGAAGCCGCCGGTCGCCACGAAGTCCCGCAGCAGCTTGCGCTCGCGGACCGCGATCTTGCGGGTCGTCGACGCCGACACGACCGCGGCCAGCTCGTCCGGCACCACGAAGATCGTGCGCCGCATCCCGTGCATCCGGGCCAGCGTCCGGCGCGCGTAGAGCGCGTCCTCGATCGCCGCCGGACCGACCTCGGGCGTCGTCCGCGCGGCGACCGCGAGGAAGACGCTCGCCGGATCGGAGGCGTGCAGCACGAGCAGCGCCTCCGCCACCGCCTCCGGGCTCGTCACTCGCATCCCCGGGAGCAGGCGGTGGCGGTGCGCCAGCCGGGCCCGTCGCTGGGCCGCGCCGATCGCCGGGCCGCTCACGTCGGCTCTCTCAGTCCTGCCACCAGCCCTGGATGATCTCGCCGTCGCCGGGGTGCCGCGCGCCGACCGCCAGCAGCTCGAGGCCGTCGGGGCCTGCCTCGAAGCAGCGGGTCAGCTCGGGACCGACGCGCACGAGGTCGTGCGCGGCGAGCTCCCGGATCTCGTCCTCGATCCGGATCCGTCCGCCGCCGGAGACGACCAGGTACAGCTCCTCGGCCTCGCCGTGGCGGTGCCCGAACGGCTGCCGCACGTTCGCCGGGAGCCGGTAGTGCCCGAGCCCGAGCTGCTCCAGCGCGAAGTCCTCGCGCGGGAAGCGGGCCTCGCCCATGGCGGCCAGGCCGAACTTCGGCGCCATGTCCTCGACGTCGAGCAGGTTGCGGTGCGTGTATCCGGCCTTCGGCGCGCCCAGCATCCCGACGCCCCCGACCGGGACCAGCTCGGTTCGGCGCGGCGGGGTCGCCGGGTCGAGCAGGGCCAGGACCTTGGCCACGGCCGGATCGTCCTTCGCGGGGACCGCCGCGTCGAGCAGCTCCTGCGAGCGCCAGCGCTCGTCGACGCAGACCCGGTCCGGCGCGTCCGCGACCCGGCTGACCACGTACTGCTCGCAGCCAGGAGTGCCCTGGAGCCCCTTGGCGGCGGCCAGCAGCTCGGCCGCCAACGCCTCGCCCTCGCCCGGCTTGGCGGTGAACTCCATGTGGCGTGCGACGGTCGTCATGCTGCAGAGCGTGACACCCAGCGCGCCCGCTGTCTTGGAGAAAGCCGTCACGTCGGACGCCACGTCCGAGCGGGCGTCCGACGGTGCCTCCGGGCGGGCCCCCGACGGCGCGACCACCAGCACCGCCGGCGTGCTCCGGCCCGACCAGCTCGGCCAGGCCTTCACGCTCGAGCGGCGGATCCCGTCGGCGGCCGTCGCCGATCGCGTCGAGCGGCACTGGATCACCCGCTGGGACCTCCGCGGCCGCGACGACCACGTCCAGGAGGTGCTGCCGCACCCGTGCGTGAACCTCGTCGCCTACTCCGGGATCGTGCGCGTGCACGGGATCCCGGTCGCCCGCGACGCCCGGCGGCTGAGCGGGCAGGGCGCCGCGATCGGGACCAAGTTCCGTCCTGGCGCGTTCGCCGCCTTCAGCCGGATCCCGATGCCGGAGCTCCGCGACCAGGCGGCGACGCTCGAGCAGGCGCTCGGTCCCGACGGCCGCGCACTCGAGGCGGAGATCCTGGCCGCGGCCCCCGACGTCGACGCGGTGATCGCCGCGGTCGAGCGGTTCCTCGCGCCGCGGATCCCGGACCACGACCCGGGCTTCACGCTCGCCCTGGCGGTCGCCCGCGACATGCTCCGCCGCGGCCCCGAGGTGCGGGTCGCCGCGATCGCCCGCGACCACGGGATCGCCGAGCGGACCTTGCAGCGGATCTTCCGCGAGCAGATCGGCGTCGGGCCGAAGTGGGTCCTGCGCCGCTACCGGATGCACGAGGCGACCGAGCGTCTGGCGGCCGAGGGCGCGCAGGACCTGAGCGGCCTCGCGGCCGACCTCGGCTACGTCGACCAGGCCCACCTCACCAACGACTTCCGCGCCACGATCGGCTGCACCCCCGCCGCCTACGCCCGCGCCTGCGGCCACTGACCGACGACCCGCGACGCGGCCGCGAGCCGGCCTCGCGACGACGCCGCCCGCCCGCCCCCGGTCCGCGTTCTGGGGTCAGGGCGCGTCGGCTCGGTGTCGCGGGGTCGCGGGGTCGCGGGGTCGCGGGGTCGCGGGGTCGCGGGGTCGCGGGGTCGCGGGGTCGATGCGCGTCGGCTCCTGATCCCGGGGTCGATGCGCGTCGGATAGCGACGCAAGATGACCCCAGCCTCGAGACGCGACGCAAGATGACCCCAGGGCCCGCCGCCCGCCGCCCGCCGCGGTCGCGTCCGAGCTGGCCGAGCAGGTCGCCGCCGGGAAGCAAGAGCGGTGCACCCGCACTCCCGAGTCGGCCTTCCGCAACGCAGCGGGTGGATGTGGGGTGTTCGTGGACCGAGCAAGCCCGCGGCGGTTGCGTCTGAGGTGGTCGTAGGCCGAGCAGGTCATCAACCGGATCCCACCCAGCCCGCGAGAGCTGTGCGCCAGCACTGCCGAGCGAACCAGGTGGCGAGATGCGACGGCATACGGCCGCCTCAGACGTGACCGCCCTCAGCCGTGGCCCATGCCGTGCTCGAGCGACTGCTTGATCGTCGCGTCCAAGGCGTTCAGCCGCTGGAGCGTGGCCGCCTCGGCGGAGCGGAAGCGCCCGCCCGCGCGCTCGGGCCCATGGTGGGTCAGCACGCAATGGGCGAGGTGCGACCAGCGCTGCTCGTCGAGCCCGGCGCGGCGGGCCGGCTCGGACATGATCCGCAGCCCGAGCTCGATGTGCCCGAGCATCTCGCCGATCTCGGTCCGGCCGATCTCGGCCCCGTAGGTGAACTCGCGGGTCCGGCCGAGGTCGTGGACCAGGCAGGCCGTCAGCAGCAGGTCGCGGTTGAGGCCCGGGTGGTGGACGCAGGCCTCGACCGCGATCGCCCCGACCGCCACGGTGTGCTCGAGCAGGCCCCCGAGGTAGGCGTGGTGGCCGCCGATCGAGCATGGCGCCAGCCGCCAGGCGCGCCGCAGCGCCTCGTCGGCGAGCAGCTCACGCAGGAGCCCGCCGAAGCCGGGGTCGCCGACCTCCCCGGCCAGCCCCTCGAGGAACCCGTCGAGCTCGTCGAGGTCGCGATAGGCGACGGGCAGGAAGCGGGCGGGATCGACGCTCGCCGGGTCGACGCGGCGGACGGCGGTCAGCTCGGCGACGAGCTCGTCGCGGTAGCGGTCGACCGAGCCGGAGACCTGGACGACGTCACCCCGATCGAAGGCGCCCTCCCAGCGATCGACGTCCTTGAAGATCCGCGCCGGCATCGTCCCGGTGCGGTCGCGAAGGTCGACGGCGAGGTAGGGCCCGGAGCGGCCGGCGAGGCGATCCTTGCGGACGCAGGCGAAGACGCCGGCCAGGCGATCGCCGGGGCCGAGCGCGGCGATGGTCACCTCGGAGGCGGATGGCACAGGAAGCATCTTGTACCGTGGACCGGATGATCCCCCTGCGTTGGGACGACCGGCCGGTCGGGCTTCGAGACCCTGCCCTGGTCTGTGCGTTCACCGGATGGACCGACGCGGGCGACGCCGCGAGCTCCGCCGTGGGCGTGATCTCGCGGCGGCTCGGCGCTCAGCGCTGTGCGACGGTCGACCCCGAGCTGCTGTACACGATGCAGTCCTATCGGCCCCACATCACCGTCCGTGACGGCGTCGCGACCGAGATCGACTGGCCGACCGTCGAGCTGCGCGCGGCGGTGGTCCCGACCGCCTCCCGTGACCTGATCCTCGTGACCGGTCCGGAGCCGGCGCTCCGCTGGCGTTCGCTGAGCGAGACGCTGGTCGAGACCGCCCGCAGCCTCGGGGCGACGTTCGTGGTCACGCTCGGCGCGTTGCTCTCCGACGTGCCGCACACGCGATCGGTGCCGGTGACCGGGATCGCGACCGATCCCGATCTGCTCGAGCCGATCGGGGCGATGCTGCCCGACTACGAGGGTCCGACCGGGCTGACCGGCGTGATCCACGTCGAGGCCCAGCGCCAGGGCCTCGACGCCGCGACGCTGCTCGCCCACGTGCCCCACTACGTCGCCGGGGTCCCGAGCCCGAAGGCGACGCTGGCCCTGGTCGAGGCCGTCGAGCAGCTGACGACGGTCCCGGTCCCGACCGCCCGCTTGCGGGCCGCGGCCGAGCGCTACGAGCAGCAGGTGACGGAGGCCGTCGAGCGCGATCCCGAGCGGCGCGAGCTGCTGGAGCGGCTGGAGCAGATGGCCGACCTCCGCGACGTGATCGGCGACAGCGAGCACGACGAGGACCTGAGCGGGATCACCGAGAGCCAGATCCGGCTCGACCTCGGCGAGCTGCCCAGCGGCGACGTGATCGCGGACGACTTCATGGAGTTCCTCCGCGAGCACGACGAGCCCGAGGACGACGAGGAGCTGTAGGGGCCGGGTCGGCCTACGCCGGCTCCTCCACCAGCCCCGACGACAGCACCCGCAGCGAGCCGTCCTCGACGGTCTCGCCGCAGGCCGCGCACGCGACCTCGACGTGCAGCTCGGCCCCGCACGAGTGCTCGAAGCGGACCGCCGGCGGGGTGGGCGGACCATCGATGGCGTAGCGGTTGCCCCACTCGCGGAGCGTCATCAGGACCGGCCGCAGGTCGCGACCGGCGGGGGTCAGGCGGTACTCGTGGCGGACCGGCCGCTCCTGGTAGGGCCGCCGCTCCAGCAGCCCGTTGGCCTCGAGCTTCCGTAGCCGCGCGGTCAGCACGTCGCGCGGGACGCCGGTGTTCGCGCGCAGCTCGCTGAACCGGCGGACGCCGAACAGCAGCTCGCGGACGACGAGCAGCGACCAGCGGTCGCCGAACAGCTCCAGCGCGTCGGCGATCGTGCACAGCCGCGGAGTCGGTTTGTCTCTCGAACTCACCGTGCTAGCGTACCGTCCACGAGTGGGTTTGAAAAGCAAACCCACCAACGACAGGATCGGATCCGCCATGCGCCAGCCCATCGGTCGCGACGTCGTCATCGTCGAAGCCGCCCGCACCCCGATCGGCCGCGGGCGGCCGGACGTCGGCTACTACGCCGACGTCCACCCCAACGTCCTGCTCGGCGCGAGCTACCGCGCCCTGATCGAGCGGACCGGGATCGACCCGGCGCTGGTCGACGAGGTGATCGCCGGCTGCGTCGTCCAGGTCGGCGAGCAGAGCCAGAACATCGCCCGCAACGCCTGGCTCCAGGAGGGCCTGCCGGTCACCGTCCCTGCGGTCACCGTCCACCAGCAGTGCGGGTCCGCCCAGCAGGCGCTCGGGTTCGCGGCCTCCCAGATCGCCGACGGCACCGCCGACGTGGTGATCGCCGGCGGGGTCGAGCACATGGGCCACCTGCCGATGGGCGCCGACGTCGCGCACCCGGACGAGTTCGGCACGCCGTTCCCGCCCGCCCTGCTCGAGCGCTACGCGCTCGTCCCCCAGGGCCTCAGCGCGGAGGTGATGGCCGAGCAGTGGCAGATCCCCCGCGAAGAGCTCGACGCGCTCGGCGTCCGCTCGCAGGCGCTGGCCGCGCAGGCGACCGCGGCCGGCCACTTCGACGCCGAGATCGTGCCGATGACGGTCGGCGGGCAGACCCACACCACGGACCAGGGGATCCGCCCCGGGACGACGTTGGAGGTCCTCGCCAAGCTCAAGCCGGCGTTCCGGCCCGACGGCCGCGTGACGGCCGCGACCTCGTCGCAGATCTCCGACGGTGCCGCCGCCGTGCTGCTGATGAGCCGGGAGAAGGCCGACGAGCTGGGGCTCCGCCCGCGCGCCCGGGTCGCCGACCAGGTCTCGGTCGGCGTCGACCCGGTGATCATGCTGACCGGCCCGATCCCCGCGACCCAGAAGCTGCTGGCTCGCAACGGCCTGACCGTCGCCGACGTCGACCGGTTCGAGGTCAACGAGGCGTTCGCCCCGGTGGTGCTCGCCTGGCAGCGCGAGCTGCAGCCGGACATCGAGCGCGTCAACGTCAACGGCGGCGCGCTCGCGCTCGGCCACCCGCTCGGCTCGTCCGGCGCCCGCCTGATCACGACCCTCGTCCACGAGCTCGAGCGCTCCGACCGCGAGCTCGGCCTCGTGACCATGTGCACGGCAGGCGGTACCGGAACCGGCACCCTGATCCAACGGATCTAGACGAACCACAAGGCGGCGCGGGTCGGTCTGGGCGAACAACCAGGCCGCGCGGGTCCGTCTGAGGTGGTCGTGGACCAAGCAGGTCGGCGCGCGCGATGCGAGAGCTGTGCACCCGCACTGCCGAGCGTCGCGCGTGCCGAGATGCGCCGCGTCCACGGCCGCCTCAGACGACCCGCTTAGGTTTCGGCGGCCGGACAGGTGAGCCGGTAGTCGCACATCGAGCAGGCCTCGTACGACGGGGTCGGCTCGAAGTCCTGGGCGAGGATCGCCGCGCCGACGCGGTCGACGGTGGCGGCGATCTTGTCGCGCTCCTCGCCCTCCGCCTCGAGCGGCACCTTCTCGTCGTCGAGCACGTAGTGGTAGCTCTGGCGCGGAGCCTCGAGCCCCCAGGCGTCGACGGCCGCGACGGCGTAGAGCTGGAGCTGGACGTCGTCGCGCAGCTGCTCGGCCGTCCGCGGCCGGCCGGTCTTGTAGTCGACCAGCTCGTACATCCCGTCGGGGTGCCGGTCGACGCGATCGACCCGCCCGCGGAGGGTGTGCTCGCCGAGCCGGAACTCGAACCCGCGCTCGAGCCAGATCGTCTGCGAGTCCTCGGCGAGGGTCCGTGCGTGGTAGCGGGCCATCGCGTCCTGGGCGCGGTTCCAGAGCCGCGCCTCGTCGGCCACCCCGATCAGCCCCGAGCGCCGCCAGCCGGCCTGGAGCAGCTCCTGCAGCTCGGCCAGCTCGGTGCCGCCGCGCGCGTGCCAGCGCTCCAGCACCTGGTGGACGACGATCCCGAACCGCTGCGCGACCGTCGGCTGCTGGGGGATCCGCAGGACCCGGTTGAACTTGTAGCGCAGCGGGCACGAGCCGTAGACGAAGAGGTCGCCGGCGGACAGGACCACGCCGTCGCCGCGGAGCGGGAGGAACGGCTCCAGCGACGGCTCGCCGCGGCCGGCCGCGGCCCGCTCGGCGGTCTGGTTGGCGGCCGCGAGGACCTCCTCGTCGAGCGGGCTCGAGAGCAGGATCTCCTTCTGCTGGGCGGTCGCCGCCTGGCGGATCGCGGCGTCGATCGCCGGCATCGCGGCCGAGACCTCCTGGCCGTCGGGGCGGTTGATCAGCGCCGCGACCTTCATCAGCTCGAGGTAGCGGGTGACGCCGTGGGCGACGTCGAGGTCGGTGTCCATCCGCAGGTCGCCGAGCCGCGCCCCGATCGTGGCGACATCGCGCAGCAGCTGGTCGCGGAGCGTCCGGAACGTCGCGTGGAGGGTGTCGTCGGGGCCGAACAGCTGCTCCTCGTACTCCTCCCACTCGCCGCCGAGGGCGCGGCGGGCGTCCTCGACCAGCGACGACGGCTCGCGGGCGGCGCCACTGGTCGCGCGGGCGGGGAAGGCGAGGACGACGCTCTCGCGGGCGCGGGTCATCGCGACGTGCAACGCCCGGCGGGCCTCGTCGACCTCCGGCCGCGAGGGGCCGAGACCGGTCTCGGCCGGACCGGCGGGGCCGTCGTCGTCGCCGATCCCGTCCTCGGCCAGCAGCTCGTCGGGGAGCGGGTCGACGAGCCGGCGGCCGGCGAACGAGCCCGTCCCCCCGACCCGGCTGGACTGGAGGCCGAGCACGAGCACGTGATCCAGCTCGAGCTCGGCGGCGGCCTCGATCGGCAGCACCCGGACCGCCGGCAACGCCACGTCGGCGTCGGTCCCGGCGGTGTCCTCGGCCGGCCCCTCCGCGTCCGGCCCGGCGCCACCGGCGGCGAACGGGACCGCCTCGACCTTGCCGTCGGGATCGCCACCGGCCTCGGCCAGGGTCACCATCCAGCGCGCGAAGTCGCGGGCCGTCGCCTGCGGGGCGATCCGCACGTAGCGCTCGGCGAGCTGGCCGACCCGAGCCAGGTCGCGGAGCCGCTCGACGACGTCGCCGCTGGTCCCGAACAGCTGCTGCCGCCGCAGGCCGAGGTGCTCGACCAGGCGGTAGACGAACTGGTCGGGCGGGGTCACGTCGAGCGCGCGGTTGGCGGAGCGGTAGAGCCGCAGGAACGAGGCGACCCGGTCGCGGGCCTCCGGCGCCATCTGCGGCGACTCCATCGAGGAGCCGAGCGCGCCGACCAGGTCCATCCGCCGGCGCCGGGCGAGCTGCAGGCAGCGCGCGAGGTCGGCGGGGCGGAGGCCGATCGGCGGCCGCGCCAGCGCCCGGCTGACGGCGGGGGCGTCGGACGGGTCGATCAGCAGCCGCAGCCAGGCCAGCACGTCACGGACCTCGACCCGCTCCAGGAAGGCTCCGGCACCGCCGAGCCGACAGGGCACCGCCCGCTCCTCGAGCGCGGCGATCACGGGGCCGCCCTCGCGCCGGACCGACGTCACCAGGACCGCGATCCGCTCCGGCCGCGCGCCGTCGCGGACCAGCCGCTCGACCTCGCCCGCCGCGACCTGGGCCTGGGCCCGTTCCGAGGTCGCCCGCCAGAACCGCACCTGCCCGCCGGAGGGAGCGTGCCAGCGGTGGGTGAGGCGGTCGGCGACCGGCTCGACGACGGCCTCGGCCGCGCGCAGGATCTGCTCGGGGCAGCGCCACGAGCGCTCGAGCGTGACCGTCACCAGGTCCGGGTGGGCGGTGGCGAGGTCGCGGAGGTTCTTGCTCGCGGCGGCCCGCAACCGGCGGGTCGCCTGGTCGTCGTCGCCGGCGACGCTGAGCCCGGTGCCGGCCGCGACCAGCGCCCGCAGGACCCGCATCCCGGCGGTCGGCAGATCCTGGACGTCGTCGACCAGCAGGTGGCTGACCCGGGCGGTGACCCGGCTGCGGACCCCGGCGACCGCCTCGGCGACGCTCGAGGCGGAGGCCTCCGGCACCTGCTCCGGCCCCTCCAGCAGGCGGACCAGCCGCAGCATCAGGTCGCCGTGGTCGATCAGGCCGCGCTCACGCAGGACCCGGTCGTGGAGCCGCAGCAGCGAGCCGAACTCCCGCTCCCGCAGCGCCCGCGGGTCCGCGTCGGGCAGCGCGGCGGCCCAGGCGGTCAGGGTCTCGACGTCGACCAGCGACTCCTTCAGCCGGTCGATCCGGGCGACCGCGCCGGCCAGCAGCGGGATCGGTGCGGGTCCGCCGTCGTGGTGGCGGAGCCCCAGCTCCTCGCGGTGCTCGAGCAGCAGCGCGACTCGCTCGGTGCGGGTCGCCGGAACGACGAACGGGTCGATCCCGGCCTCGGTCGCGACGTCGCGCAGCAGCCGGTGGCAGAGGTCGGGCAGGGTCGTGACCGCGACGTCGGCCGCGACCGGCCCCATCCGCTCCTCCAGCCGGCGGCGGGTCCGCGAGGCGGCGGCGGGGGTCGCGACCAGCAGCACGATCCGGGTCGGGTCGAGGCCGGCGGCGGTGGCGAGCCAGGCGGCACGGGCGGCCAGGGCGACGCTCTTGCCGGTTCCCGCGGCGCCGCCGACCAGCAGCGGCGAGCCGCCGCCCGTCACCACGCCCGCGGGCGCCCCGCCGCCCGTCGCGCCTCCGCCGCTCGGTCCCGCCGTCGCGGGTGCCGACGTGCGGCTGGCGGCGAACGCGGGCAGGGCCGATCGGCCGCCGTGGGTGGCGGCTCGGACCTGTGCGTCGGAGAGGCCGTCGAGCGGTTCGATCACCTCTCCGTAGGATAGGTCCCCGATGTCCGCCTCCCTGATTCCCGCCCCCGAGACGTGGCTGGCCGCGTTCGAGCGGGCGGCCGACGGGGTCCGCGACCACCTCTCGACCGTGACCTCGAACGACGAGCGCCTGAAGGAGACGGGCGACCGCGGCGAGGGCGGCGACCGCACGCTCGTGATCGACGCCGAGGCTGAGGCGATCGTCTTCGCCGAGCTCGACCGGCTGCACGCCGACGGCGCGCGCTTCACCGCGCTCTCGGAGGAGCGCGGGATCGTCGACTATGGCTCACCGGACGCGCTGGTGGTGATCGACCCGATCGACGGCTCGATGAACGCCAAGCGCGGGATGCCCAACCACGCCGTCTCGATCGCGCTCGCGGTCGGCCCCGACGTGGCGAACCGGGGGACGATGGCCGACGTCGTCTGCGGCCTGGTCGCCGATCTCGGCCCGGACGAGCGCTGGACGGCGATCCGCGGCACCGGCGCGTGGCTGGACGGCCACCCGATCGCGGCCGCCCCGACCGAGCGGCTGACGACGGAGGGCAAGCTCGAGCTGGTGGCGATCGAGTCCGCTCACCCGGCGCACGTGCTCGCTTCCGGCGACGCCCTGCTCGAGCACGTCCACCGCCTGCGGGCGACCGGCGCGATCGCGATCGCGCTCTGCCAGGTCGCCGGCGGACGGGTCGACGCGATGGCCTCGCTCTGGCGCTGTCGCGCGGTCGACGCCGCGGCCGGCCAGCTCGTGGTCCGCGAGTCCGGCGGCACCGTCGCCTTCGGCGATCTCGCCACTCCGCTCGAGGCGCCGCTCGACCTGGTCGCCCGCGCCCCGGTCGTCGCCGCCCGCAGCGCCGCCGGCCTGGCGCGCGTCGCCACGCTGCCGCACACCTGATCCGGACCCGCCGCACGACCCCGGCGGGGTGCGGGGGTTGGGCACGCGCCGCACGGCCGGGCTGGGATCGGGCCGGACACCCTCCGGCCGCGTGGAAACAAGTCGCACGCGTTCCAGCCGCGTGGAAACGAGCCGCACGCTTCCAGCCGCGCGGAAACGAGCCGCACCCGTTCCAGCCGCGCGGAATCGAGCCGGGCTTCTTCCTGGAGCTGATGTAGCGGACCCCATCGTCGATGCGGTCCGCACATATCGGCCCGCGGACGATCGACATCTCGGGCCGCCGGCGCGTGACACGGGCCCGGTTGCGGGCCCGGTTGCGCGGGGCCGTTGTGGTCGGGAGCCAGCGACTCGGAGCAGAGCGCAGCCGCCGCTCAGCCGGTCCCGTAGCGCGGCTCGGCCGTCTACGCCGTCTGTAACCACCGAGCCCGGGGGTTGTAAGAACAGGTGTTCGCCGCTACATTTCGGGTGAACTTAGAACTAAGCACCTCCAAGGACAAGCGCATGGCCGAGACGCCCAACACCCCGAAGTCGACGACGACCCCGGCCGCCGCTGCGGCCGCCGCCAAGCCCTCCACCCCGGCCCCGCCGGCGGCCGCCGGCGCAACGCCCGCTGCGGCGAAGCCCGCTGCCGCTGCGCCGAAGGCCGCCCCGGCCCAGCCGGCCAAGCCGGCCGCCGCGAAGCCGGCCGCCACCAAGGCCGCCGCGCCGAAGACGGCCGCGAAGCCCGCCGCCAAGCGCACCGGGACCGGCACCGCCAAGCCCGCCGCCTCCCGCAAGGCCCCGGCGCGCAAGCCCGCCGCCAAGGCCACCACGGCCAAGGCCACCGCCTCCCGCCCGGCCGCGAAGACCGCCGCCGCCAAGGCCGGCGCGAAGAAGACCACGGCCAAGACCGCCGCGAAGAAGGCGGCCACGCGCAAGCCCGCCGCCAAGTCGACCGGCGCCAGGAAGACGACGCCGAAGACGACGGCCAAGGCGACCACGTCGCCCGTCGCCGCCGCCACCCGCGCCGCCCGCGACGCCGTCAGCCAGGCCACCAGCCGCGCTCCGCGCAACGTCGACGCCGCGGCCAAGCAGGCCGCCCAGGTCCGCGACCGCGCTCAGGCCCTGACCGAGAAGGCCGTCCTGATCCAGGTCGGCGCGGTGCTCGAGGCCCGCGACGCCGCCGCGACCCAGATCCAGACCCGCCGCGACGCCGCGATCAAGCAGGCCCAGGAGCGGCGCAAGCAGATCGGCACGCAGCTGAAGACGTTCGAGAAGCGCGGCGCCCAGGCACGCAAGGGCCTGGAGCGCGACGCCAAGCGCACGCGCACGCAGGTCGAGCGCGAGCTGCGCGAGCGCCGTGCCCAGGCCGAGGCGCGGATCAACGCGCTGCCGACCGTCGCCGACCTGCCGAAGGTCAGCGATCTGCGCGGCGAGCTGCCGAGGCTCCGCGGCCAGGTCGAGACGCGCGTGGGCCAGGCCCAGACGCGCGTCACCGCCGCGGCGGACCAGGCCCGCGCCCGCGTCCTCTCGCTGGTCTAGCAGCCGTCCGTCCCGCCGGTCTCCGGCGGGACGGACCACCAGCACGATCGACGCCGGACCCGGAACCCGGGAGACCCCCTCCCAACCCGTTCCGGACCGCGGTCCGCACCCGCGCGAGACCGGGGACGCCAGCGTGCGACAATTGGTGGATGCCTACCCGCGAGGAGATCCTCCACGCCCTCGAGTCGGTGATCGACCCTGAGCTCCGCAAGGACGTCGTCGAGCTCGGCATGGTCCGCGAGATCACGATCGGCGAAGACCGCGTCGACGTGATGATCTCGCTGACGACGAACGGCTGCCCGCTGCGCAACCACTTCGTCGTCGCCGTCCGCAAGGCCCTCCGCGGCCTCGGCGTCGAGGAGTGCGGCGTCGAGTTCGACGTGCTCTCCCCGGAGGAGAAGACCGCCCTCCAGAAGAAGCTCGGCATCAAGGGCGCCCTGCCCGACGGAACCGGCAGCACGATGTCGACGATCGCCAACGTGATCTGCGTCGGCTCCGGCAAGGGCGGGGTCGGCAAGTCGAGCCTGACCGTCAACCTGGCCGCCGCCCTCGCCGCCGAGGGCAAGTCGGTCGGCGTGCTCGACGCGGACGTCTGGGGCTACTCGATCCCGCGGATGTTCGGCCTCGGCGCCGAGCGCCCGCCGGTCTCGGCCGAGCGCAAGATCCTGCCGCTCGAGGCCCAGGGCGTGAAGGTCATGTCGATCGGGTTCTTCGTGCCCGAGGACAGCGCCGTCGTCTGGCGCGGACCGATGCTCCACAAGGCGCTCAACCAGTTCATCGAGGACGTCGAGTGGGGCAACCTCGACTACCTGCTGATCGACCTGCCGCCGGGCACCGGCGACGTCTCGATGACGCTGGCCCAGCTGCTGCCGCAGTCGCAGTTCCTGCTCGTCACGACGCCCCAGCCGGCGGCCCAGAAGGTCGCCCGACGCGCGGCCGAGATGGCGACCAAGGTCTCGCTCGACGTGCTCGGCGTGGTCGAGAACATGTCCGGCTTCACGACCCCCGGCGGCGAGCGGTTCTCGATCTTCGGCGAGGGCGGCGGCCAGGAGCTGGCCAGCGAGCTCGACGTGCCCCTCTTCGGCAAGGTCCCGCTGACGATGCCGCTGCGCGAGCAGGCCGACGCGGGCGTGCCGCTGGTCAGTGTCGATCCCGACGATCCCGCGGCCCAGGCCGTCTACCAGATCGCCCGCGGCCTGATCGCCGCCACCCCCGGCCTGCCGCCGGTCCTCCAGGAGCTCTCCTCCGAGCTGCCCGTGATGCAGCACCAGCCCAAGGGCGCCTCACTCCCGATGGCCTAGCGGCACCCGCGGCCGGCGACCCCGCCGGCCGCGCCTTCGAGGCCAGGCCCCCGGAGCCCCGTGGGACTTCGGGCCGCTCGGCGCGGGTCTCCCGTCGGGCCTCAGGCCTCCCACACCACCCGACGGACGGCGACCCACCGCGGCCCCCTCCGCCCCCAACCACGGGCCCGTCGGAGCACACCGCCCGCGGCGGACTCAGGAACGAACCGGGGCTGGCGACCACCGCCCGGTGCCCGAACGTCCCTCCGAGGCGAACAGCGCACGGTATCCACCCGGCGGAAACCCGCATCCTCCCTGGGAACCCGGGGTCTGCGCCGTAGACTGCTACCGACGGTCGGAACCTACCCGACGTATGGTCGGACGCCAGTTAGACACGACGAGTGTAGATCGTCTAGCCTGGCGCCTCGCTGACGTCTGTGTCATCGAACACTGAAGGGAAGATCCCCGTGGGTTTCACCACCAATCGGCGCTCGAGGTCGGCTCGCACCTCGCGCGCCGTGCTCATCACGCTAGGCCTGGGCCTGCCGTCCCTGCTCGCCGCCGGGCCCGCCTCGGCCGCCGACTCGATGCCGGCGCCGCCGCCCCTGCCCGACACCAGGTTCGGGTTCCAGTCGTTCAACGCCGGGGTCTTCAAGACCGCCGACGGCAGCAACGCCAACCGGGCCTCGCTCTACACCCAGGCCGGCGGCCACCCAGACTTCGCCACGGCCGAGTTCGGCTTCAACAACGAGCCGTACGTCGTCCGCTCCGGGAGCATCCAGAACCCCATCTTCACGTCGTTCGACGGCGAGACCTACGGCTACGCCAAGGACATCCGCCTCGACGTCCCCGCCGGACTCGTCGCCAACCCGACGGCGATCCCGACCTGCACCGACGAGCAGCTCGACAACCTCTCGATCATCGGGGCGGAGGAGGTCGATCCCTGGCACGTGATCCGCAAGGGTCCGCCGGGCAGCGGTTGCCCGATCGACTCGCAGGTCGGCATCCAGCGGATGATCGTCCGCGGCACGATCTTCACCGGCCGCAACACGGTCGAGGCGGTCGTGCCGGTCTACAACATGGCCCGCGGCAAGGACCAGGTCGCGCGTTTCGCGATCAATCCGCGCCAGGTGACCCTGTCCAACATGATGGACGGCAACCTCGACCGGGTCGACATGGTCGGCGGGACCCGTCCGTCGGACAACGGTCTCTTCATCGAGATCAAGAACCTGCCGACGAACCCGCTCATGGTCAAGTCCAAGTTGAGCCTCTGGGGCGTTCCCGGCGACCCGCTCCACGACGCCGAGCGCGGCCTCTCCGGCATGGTCCTGCTGACGCTGGGCGTCGAGGGTCTGCAGACGGACTTCGACTCCGAAGGCGGTCTGGAGGCGACCAACAAGACCGCGGCGTTCCTGAACAACCCGACCTCCTGCAGCGGGCCGCAGACGACGAGGATCCGCGTCACGTCGACGCTGGGCAAGGTCGCGACCTCCAGCGACACGACCCCGGTCGGCGCCGACGGCTGCGAGGACGTCCCGTTCGCGCCGACCACGACGTTCGGTCCCAGCTCGCTCCAGGGTGACGCTCCGGCCCCGCTGTCGGTCGCACTGAACGTGCCGCAGTCGGAGGACGGCGACGAGCTCGCCACCGCCCACGTCAAGGACGTGAAGCTGACGCTGCCCCCGGGCATGTCGATCAGCCCGTCGGCGGCCACCGGCCTCGACAGCTGCACCAGCGACCAGCTCGGTCAGGGCACCGACGCACCGGTCGCCTGCCCGTCGGCCTCGAAGGTCGGCAAGGTCACCGTCACCTCGCCGCTGCTCGACGAGCCGCTCGAGGGCTCGGTCTACGTCGGCCAGCCGCTGCCCGGTCAGCGCTACCGCCTGTTCCTCACGGCCGAGGGCCGTGGGATCTCGATCCGCCTGAAGGGCAACGTCGACGCCGACCCGAACACCGGCCAGCTGACCACCACCTTCAAGGACAACCCCGAGCTGCCGTTCTCGCAGCTGAAGCTCGACTTCGACGGTGGCGCCAAGTCCGTCATCGCCTCGTCGCCGATCTGTGGCACGTCGAACGGGCAGACGACGTTCACGCCCTTCTCCGGCACCGCGCCGGTGACGGTGAACAGCGCGCTGCTGACCGCCGGCTGCGGTGACGGCGGCTTCACCCCCGGCTTCGGCGTCGCTCCGGCGTCGCTCCAGGCGGGTGCGTTCTCGCCGCT
>NZ_JBWDOG010000023.1:0-58017 GCF_056269115.1 Patulibacter ginsengiterrae | reverse complement strand
CGCCGGCCCTCGGGTCGGCGACCGGAGCGCCGTTCGTCGTTCCGGGGCCGGTCTTGCGTCGCCGGGCCCGGGTACCCAGCCGGCATGCGAGCGATTCACGCTGGTCGGCAACTCAGCGGACGCCTGACCGAGGCCGACAGCGGGATCAACCTCAGCGCCGCCGACATCACCGGCCGGCGCGCTTGCGGGCCGGCCGGGCACGGGCGCGCCGTCCGGGACCCGGGCCGGCGTGCTCGCCCCGGCCGTTCGGGGTCCGGAGCCCGATGGCCGCTGGCGACCGACTCGCTCTTACGGTCCTCTGCGGTGCGGCTGCGACCGTGTCGGCCGTGTCCTCCGGAGTCCGAAGCCGCCGTCTGCGCCTGCCCCGCTCGCCCGTCACGATCGTGACCGGCGGGCTCGCGCTGGCGACCGTGGTTGCGGCGATCGTCGTCGTCGGCCCGGAGGCGGCGGCGGAGTCCGAGGGACGGGTCGTGACCGCCCGCCGCGGGGTGATCCAGTCGACCGTCTCCGCTTCCGGCAACCTCCAGCCGGCCAACCAGGTCTCGCTCGACTTCGCGACCGCGGGCCGGGTCGAGAAGATCTACGTCAAGGCCGGACAGCACGTCACCGCGGGAAGCCTGATCGCCCGGATCAGCGACGCGAGCCAGCGGGTCGCCGTGGCCCAGGCCGAGGCGTCGCTGGAGGTCGCCGAGGCCGGGCTCGACGATGCGAAGGCGGCGAGCAGCTCTTCCGACGACGCGAGCACCGCGTCGGCCCCGGTGCCCGCGACGACGACCGCGTCGGCTGGTGCTGCGACGTCCCCCGGCCTCGTCAACGCCGTGACCGCGACCGCGTCGCCGGCCGGGGGCGCCGTGATGCGGACGGTGGCGGCGATCACGACGGCGGCAGCCCCGGCGACCACGGAGGCGCCCGCGGCCGGCGACGACGGCGGGACGACGACCGACGGCTCCGGCTCCGGCGCCGCGCCGAGTACGAGCACCGCGCCGACCCGGACCACCACCACGCCCGCCTCCGGCACGGGGTCGGACGCCGGCACCGGTACGGCGAACGGCAAGGCGACGACCGGTTCGTCGGGGCCGGCCGGCTCCGCGGCGGCTTCCGGGACGGGCGCGGCGAGCGGGAGCGGTGCGGCGACGAGCGGGGGAGGGACCGCGGGCGAGTCCGCCGCGACCGCCCGCTCGAGCGCGGCGTCCGGCTCCGACTCCGGCTCCGCGAGCGGCGGGGCGAACGGCGGCAGCGGCGGGTCCGCCACCTCGGTCGCCTCGGCCGAGGCCAGCGTCGCCGCCGCCAAGCTGGCGGTCACCAACGCCGAGCAGGACCTGGAGGGCACCCGCCTGCGGGCGCCGGTCAGCGGCACGATCACCGACCTCGGCGGGGCCGTCGGCGACAGCGTGAGTGGCACCGGCAACAGCTCGAGCGGGGCGAAGGCGTCGACCGCTGACGCCGGCACCGGCCAGGGGGCCAGCAGCGGCAGCGGTGCGTCCTCGACCGGTGCGTCGACCTCGACCGGCTTCGCCACGCTGATGCAGCTCAGTCGCCTCGACCTGGAGGTCTCCTTCAGCGAGTCCGACATCGGCGACCTGCAGGTCGGCCAGGCGGCGACGGTCACCGTGACCGCGCTCGACGGCACCAAGCTGGCCGCCAAGGTCACGGCGATCGGCACGACGGCGACCTCCAGCAGCGGCGTCGTCAGCTACCCGGTGACCCTGGCGGTGACCCAGTCCGCCGCGGGGATCCGGCCCGGGATGAGCGCGTCGGCCGAGGTCGTGATCGACCAGGCCAAGGGGATCAGCGTCCCCAGCCAGGCGCTGGCGGGCCGCACGATGACCGTCCGCAAGGGCGGCAAGGACGTGCCGATCGCCGTCACCACCGGCGTCGTCGGCGACAGCACCACCCAGGTCCTGAGCGGGATCGAGGCCGGCGACCAGGTAGTCCTGCCGGCGTTGGCGACGAGCACGAGCGGCGGCGCGGCGGCCGGGCAGGCCGGCGGCTCCGGGGGGACCGGACGGCTCGGCGGGGGCGCGGCCGGCGGGATCGGCGGTGGCTCAGGCCGCTCCGGCGGCTTCCCCGGCGGGGGCATGGCCGCGGGCGGACCGCCCGGCATGGCCGGCGGGGTCCGCTGATGCGGGCCAGGACCGCCGGGGCCCGCGCCCGCGCTCGGAGCGACCGTCCCGCGGCCGCGAACGACCGCCCCGCGGTCGTCGGCGACCAGCGGGGCCGTGCGCGCCGCCGCCCGCCGGTGATCGACGTGCAGCGGGTCTCGCGCGTCTACCGGCCGACCCCGGAGCTGGAGGTTCGGGCGCTCGACGACGTCAGCCTGCGGATCGAACGGGCCGAGCACGTCGCGATCATGGGCACCTCCGGCAGCGGCAAGAGCACGCTGATGCACCTGCTCGGCTGCCTCGACGCGCCCAGCTCCGGTCGCTACCTGCTCGACGGGGTCGACACGGCCGAGATCGACGAGGACGGCCTCTCGGACCTGCGCAACCGCAAGATCGGCTTCGTCTTCCAGGCCTTCAACCTGGTCCCGCGGACGAGCGCGATCAGCAACGTCGAGCTGCCCCTGGCCTACGCCGGGATGCCGCGGGCGGCGCGCCGGGAGCGTGCCGCCGCCGCACTGCGGGCGGTCGGGATGGGCCAGCGCCTCGACCATCTGCCCTCCGAGCTGTCGGGCGGCCAGCAGCAACGGGTCGCGGTCGCGCGGGCGATCGTCACCGATCCGTCGCTGATCCTCGCCGACGAGCCGACCGGCAACCTCGACTCGCGTTCGACCGACGACGTGCTCGAGATCTTCGCCGAGCTCAACGCCGAGGGCCGGACCGTCGTGCTGATCACCCACGAGGACGAGGTCGCCGACCGGGCGGACCGCGTCGTCCGGCTCGGCGACGGCCGGATCCTGTCCGACGCCCGCAATCTGCCGGCCGGCACCGTCAGACGCGGGCCGCACCGAACCGATCAGGCTCCCAGGCAGGGGAACGGGCCGAACCCTCAGGTTTCGAACGAGCATGAGGTTCCGCCGTTCTCGGCCGCCGGACGGTCGATCGCGGCGCCCGCAGCCGGCCGAACCGAGGAGCCCACGTGAACCCGCGCGAGACGCTCCGGATCGCGCTCGGCGGGATCGTCGCCAACAAGCTGCGCTCCGGCCTGACGATGCTCGGGATGGTGATCGGCGTCGCCTCGGTGATCGTCCTGGTCGCGGTCGGCAATGGCTCGCAGCAGGCCGTCCAGGCCCAGATCCAGGCGCTCGGGACCAACGTCCTGCTGGTGATGGGCCAGGGCGCCCGCGGCGGTCCCGGAGCGGCGGCGACCAGCAGCAGCGCGCTGACGACCGCCGACGCCGCCGCGCTCGAGGACCGCGAGCTGGCGCCGCACGTGGCGAGCGCGTCGCCGGTGGTCAACGTCTCGTCGGCCACGCTCGTCGCCGGCAGCACCAGCTACCAGCCGTCGACGGTGGTCGGGACCCTGCCCGGCTACGCCGCGGCCAGCAACTACCGGATCGCCCAGGGCGAGATGTTCACCACGGCCCAGAACCGCGCCCGCGAGCGGGTGGCGGTGATCGGGCCGACGGTGGTCGAGAACCTCGGCATCGGGGTCGGATCGACGGTCAAGATCAACGGGATCGGCTTCCAGGTGGTCGGCGTGACGGCCCCGAAGGGGGCGAGCGGCGCGACCGACTCCGACGACGTCGTGCTGACGCCGATCACCGCCGCCCAGGACTCGCTGGCGGGCTACGGGGCGGTCAGCTCGATCACCGTCCAGGCGCGGGACGAGGGCTCGCTCGACGCGGCCCAGGCCGAGGTCACCGAGATCCTGAACCGGCGCCACGACGTCGACGCGGCCAGCGCCGCCGCGGGGGCCGCGGGCGGCGGAGGCAGCTCGGGGTTCACCGTCATCAACCAGGGCTCGATCCTGGCGGCGTCGAGCTCCACCACCAGCGTCTTCACGACCCTGCTCGGCGCGGTCGCGGCGATCTCGCTGCTGGTCGGCGGGATCGGCGTGATGAACATCATGCTCGTGAGCGTCACCGAGCGGACCCGGGAGATCGGGATCCGCAAGGCGATCGGCGCCCGCCGCGGCGACATCCTCACCCAGTTCCTGGCCGAGGCGGTGCTCGTCTCGATGCTCGGGGGCGTGCTCGGCGTGCTCGCCGGGCTCGGCGTCGCCCGGTTCGAGATCGCCGGCGTGACGCCGGTCGCCTCGGCGTCGTCGGTCGCCCTCGCCTTCGGGGCCTCGGTCCTGGCCGGCCTGTTCTTCGGCACCTACCCCGCGGGGCGCGCCGCGCGCCTCCGCCCGATCGAGGCCCTGCGCTTTGAGTAACTCCCAGGAGGACCCCGTGACCGATGTTCCGCAGACGGCGACGCCCGTCGACGTGCCCCCGACCGCCGAGTACGTGCTGCCCGAGGACGCCGACTGGGAGGACGAGCGCTGGGACGGCGATCCGGCCGCGGCGGTGACGCCCCGGCGGCCCCGCCGCAAGCTGCTGACGCCGGCCTCGCTCGTGCTCGCGGGCGTGGTCGTGGCCGGCGTCGGCTTCATCGGCGGGGTCCAGGTCCAGAAGAGCGCGGGTGCCGACGACGGTCCCGGCGGCGGGATCGCGGCGATGCGCGGGGCCGGTGGGGGCCGGGCCGGCGCGGCCGGCGGGGCGCCCCCTGGTGGGCAGGGCGCGACCGCTGCGGCCGGCACGGCCCGTGGGGCCGCCGCTGGTGACAGCGCTGCGGCCGGCGGGGCCGGTGCGGCTGCGGGCACGAGCGGCAGCGGGTCGGCCGCGGCGGGAGCGGCGGCGTCGGCCAGCGGGACGACCGTCGGCGCGGTCGTCAACGTCAAGGGCTCGACGCTCTACGTGGCCGGCGCGGACGGGACGACGATCGAGGTCCGCGTCGGCGCTCGCGCGACCGTCCAGCGGCTGGCGAAGACGACCGCGAAGCAGGTCCGGCCCGGCGATTCGGTGGTGGTCACGGGCACGACCCGCTCCGACGGCGGCGTCACGGCGACCGCGGTCCAGGCGATGGCCAGCGGGCTCACGCTCGACCTCGGCGGCTTCCGGGCCGGAGCGCCCGGAGCCGCTGGGGCATCCGGCGCCGATCGCTCCGCGTCGTCCGGCTCTGCGGCGGGGAAGGCCGGCTCCGACGACTCCGGCGGCAGCGACGTCGACCAACTCTTCGGTGAGGGCTGAGCCGCGGCTCGCTCTCGACCTGACCAACGGAGGACGCACATGATCACCCAGTCACCCCGGTGGGACCGATCGCTCCGGGCGATCACCCCGCTCCTGCTCGCCACCGCCGCCTTCGGGCTGACCGCCTGCGGCGGCGACGACGACCCGGCCAAGACGACCAACGCGGCGAACGCGACCGGCTCGTCCGGCTACGGCGCGCGCGGATCGAGCGATGCCGATCGGACCGCCCTCCAGGCGTGCCTGAAGAAGGAGGGCGTCACCCTGCCCGAGCGTCCGGCCGGGACCGGCGGCCCCGGTGGCGGGTACGGCGGGGCACCGCCGACCGGCACCGACGGCGCACCGCCGACCCCGCCCGGCGGGCAGCAGGGCCAGGACGGCGCGCCCCCGGCCGGCGGCGGACCGGGCGGACCGCCCGCGGGCGGCGACGGACAGGGGCGCCCCGACGGCGGACTGCCCGGCGGCGCGGGCGGCGGCCCCGGCGGTCGCCAGCTCTCGGAGGCGGACCGCAAGAAGCTGACGGCGGCGATGGAGAAGTGCGGCGGCGGCCGGATGGGGCAGGGCCGGGCCGACGGGAACGGCCGCGGTCGCGGGCAGCGCCCCGACGTCGACGACGCGGCGTACCGCAAGTCGATCACGGCCTACGTCGCCTGCGTGCGCAAGCACGGCTTCGATCTGCCGGACCCGAACTTCTCGGGCAAGGGGCCGATCTTCGACGCCAAGAAGGTCGACCAGCAGGACGCGACGTTCCAGAAGGCGAGCTCCGCCTGCCAGACCGAGCTGCGGCCCGACCGCAGCCGCTCGGCGCCGACGACCACGACCCCGGGCACGAAGAGCTGAGGTCGCCGAGCGACGCTCGGTGGAAGACTGGGGGCCGGCAGCGGGACGACCGCCGTGGCTGCCGGCCGCGTACCGATCCCGCCGCCGTTCCAGGCATCCCCATCGAGGAGCACCACGTGGCCGTCGTCAAGATCAACGCCATCGAAGTCGATCCCGCCCGCGGGCCGGAGCTGGAGGAGCGGTTCGCCAAGCGCGCCGGCGAAGTGGAGAAGCAGCCCGGCTTCCTCGGCTTCGAGCTGCTGCGTCCGGTCGACGGCGAGACGCGCTACTTCGTCTACACCCGCTGGGAGAGCGAAGAGGCCTTCCAGGGCTGGGTCAAGAGCCAGGCGTTCGGCCGCGGCCACGCCCAGGCCGCCGACGACAAGGGCGCCCAGAAGCCCGTCGCCCACGGTTCGAGCGTGCTCGGCTTCGAGGTCGTCATCGCGGCGGGGCCCAAGGCGGACTGACGGTCGTCGTCGGCGAGGGCGGCAGGGCCCGCGGGTCCTCGCCCTCGCCGGCGCCGAGCGGCTGCTCCGGTCGCCTCGCGGAAGGCGCCGGTCGCGCCAACGGCAGGTGCCGTCCGTCCGTTGCCCTGGTGGCGATGCGGGCCGGTGCCCTACGGTTGGGGCATGAGCATCAGCGAGCAGGTCCAGGCCGACATCAAGGTCGCGATGAAGGCGGGCGACAAGCCCCGGGTCGGCGCGCTGCGGCTGGTGCTGTCCGAGCTCCAGAAGGACGCGAAGGAGGGCAAGGGCGACGAGCTGGCCGTCCTCCGCCGCGAGCGCAAGCGGCGCGAGGAGTCGGCCACCGCCTACGCCGACGCCGAACGCCCCGAGCTGGCCGAGTCGGAGCGGTTCGAGGCCGAGCTGATCAGCGGCTACCTGCCGCAGGACCTCAGCGAGGAGGAGCTGGCCGCCGCCGTCCAGGCCGCGATCAGCGAGACCGGCGCCAGCTCCCCGAAGGACATGGGGCGCGTGATGCAGGCGGTGATGGCGGCGACCGGTGGCCGTGCCGACGGCAAGCGCGTCTCCGCGCTGGTGCGCGAGGCGCTGGCGTAGGCGACCCGGGAGTCACCGGCCGCCTCGCGCGGCCGGCGTCACGGCCGCGGGGCCGCGGGAGGCGGCCCCCGATCGGCGTCGTGGCGTCGCTCAGCCGACGGCGCCGCGGGCGACCGTCTCCCGCACCAGCTGCTGGTCGGCCGGGTAGGTCAGCAGGGCGATCGCCTCGTCGGGCGCCAGCCAGCGCAGCTCGTCGACCTCGTCGTTGACCGCGAACTCGCCGGACTCGACCGTCATCAGCCAGTAGCGCACGAGCTTCGGCCGGCCCTTGTGGTCCTCGTAGCGGACCTCGGGCAGCTCGTCGCCGAGCCGGCAGACGAACCCGGTCTCCTCAACCAGCTCACGGCGGGCAGCGTCCTCGAACGACTCGCCCTCCTCGAGCTTGCCCTTCGGCAGCGACCAGTCCTCGCGGTACGAACGGTGGACGACGGCGATCCGGCCGTCGCGCACGATCACGCCACCGGCTGCCTGGACCTCACGGGGAGTCATGGCGGCCGAATCTACCGGGGTGCCGCCGCGATCAGCGGCGCCGCAGCCAGCGGCCGATCCGCTGCCGCCAGGGGACGCGCGGCCGCGCCCAGCGTGGCGGACGGACGCTGACCAGCCGTTGGTCGTAGGCCCGTGACCAGCTGGCGAACCCCTCGCGGCCGAGGATCGTCACGGCGGTGTAGGCGCCCTCGGGGCGCCGATCGTCGTCGACGAGCACGATCAGCAGCCAGCGGCCGATCTGGACGAAGAGCTCGGCGTCGCGGCGCGACGTGGCCCACGGTGGGCGCTCGTGCACGACCCGCCCGTCGTGCACGATCAGCTCGCGCAGGGCCCGGTCGAGGACTTCGCGTGGGCGGACCGGGACCCCACCGCGCTCGCAGAACCGCTCGAGCGCGTGATCGGAGAAGCCGATCCGCAGGCGCTTGGTCGTCGTCGTGGCGCTCATCGACGCGGGCGAGGGCGGGAACCGGGCCGGCGGGGCGGACCCGGCCGTCAGTCCTCGTCGGGGGTCGTGCGGGCGGCGGCGCGGGCCGTGGCCTCCTCGACCTCCGCGGCGTGCTCGGCCCGGGCCCGGGCCGAGGCCTCGCGCATCTCGAAGACGTCGGTGGCCCAGGAGCCCAGCTCGCGGGCGACGTCGCGAACGGCCCCGGTCACGATCGTCGCGATCCGGCCGACGTGGGTCGCGCCGGACTCCACGGCTTCCTGCACGACGTCCTTGTGCGTCTCGAGTGGTCCAGGCATGTGGTGAGGGTAGTAGGTGGGGCCGCCGAAGGTGGCCGTTGGCGGGGTATGCCCAGGACGGTGGTGGAGGGGCCGGGCAGGGTGTCGTTCGGCAGGGGCGTCGCCGGGGTCCCGGCCGGGCCGGGCGGGAGGGCGGTGGGCCGGGCGGTGGCGCGCGGCCATCCGCGCCGGCGGGGCATCCTGTCCTCGGTCGGGGCCGCCGGTCGGCGGCCCCGAGGTACGCCCTACGCGGCGGTCGAGCGCGGCCGCAGCCCGCGGGCGGCACCGAACAGCGACCGACCGACGCTGCCGGCGGTCCGGCCGACGGCTCCGGCGGTGCGAGCGGCGGTCAGGACCGCGCGCCCGGGGGCGGAGCCGTCGGCGTAGGCGGTCGCCTCCTCGGCGGTCGGGACCGACAGCTTCACGATCTTGCGGAAGACGGTGAACAGCTGGTACGGCAGCGGGCCGCCGTTGTACTCCAGCCCGTAGCGCTCGCAGGCCTCGCGGACCTCGACCGAGATCTCGGAGTAGCGGTGGGCCGGGATGTCCGGGAAGAGGTGGTGCTCGATCTGGAAGCTGAGGTTGCCCGAGAGCACGTGGAAGAGCTTGCCGCCGGTCAGGTTCGACGAGCCGAGCAGCTGCCGGACGTACCAGCCGCCGCGGGTCTCGTTCTCGGTCTCCTCGACGGTGAACTCCTCGACCCCGTCGGGGAAGTGCCCGCAGAAGATGATCGAGAACGTCCACAGGTTGCGGACGATGTTGGCCGAGAAGTTGCCGGCCAGGACGACCGGGAAGAACGGGCCCGCCAGCGCGGGGAACAGCAGGTAGTCCTTGGCCGCCTGCCGGCGGACCTTGCCCCAGATCGCCTGCATCATCGGGATCCGCGCCTTCAGGTCCCAGCGGCCGTGGCGGATCTCCTCGGTCTCGAGGTCGTGGAGCGCCACGCCGTACTCGAACAGCAGCGCCAGGAACGTCGCGTAGACCGGGTTGCCGAGGTAGTACGGCTCCCACGGCTGGTCGTCGCTGATCCGCAGGATGCCGTAGCCGATGTCGCGATCCTTGCCCACGATGTTCGTGTGGGTGTGGTGCATGTAGTTGTGGCTGTGGCGCCACTGGTCGGCGGGGCAGGCGGTGTCCCACTCGAAGGTCCTGCCGTTCAGCTCCTCGTCCTGCATCCAGTCGTACTGACCGTGCATGACGTTGTGGCCGATCTCCATGTTGTCGAGGATCTTCGACAGCGAGAGCGCGGTGACGCCGGCGAGCCAGAACGGCGGGATGAAGCCGACCTCGAGCAGGACGCGGCCGGCGATCTCCAACCGGCGCTGGGCCTTGATCACCTTGCGGATGTAGACCGCGTCGCGCTCGCCGAGGTCGGCCATGTGCTTGGCGCGGAGGGCCTCCATCTCGCGGCCGAACGCGTCGAGCGCGTCCTGGCTGAGGTGGGGGACGGCGCTCAGCGGGCCGGGGATCGCCGACGTGTCGATGCCGGAGAGGTCACGCGGATCGCCGTTGGGGGCGGTCGGCGCGCGGGGCGAGAGCGGCTTGTCCGACTTCGGGACGGCGATGGTGTCGTCGTCGAGCTCGTCGGGGGCGGATGCGGGTGCAGCGGTCGGGGTGCTCATGGGACGTTCCTCGTTCGATCGGGAGGGGAAGGGATGCGGTCGCGAAGGGCGCGGGGTCGCAGGAAGTGGGTGCGGCGTGGTGCCGGAAGGGCGGGGCGAGAACGCGGCGGACGGGACGCGAGCTCGCAGCAGGTGGAGGCTGGTCAGGGGTCCAGGTCGAGGAGCACGGGGATCACAGATCCAGGACGACGTCGCCGACGGGGGCCGAGACGCAGAGGCGGATCTCCTCGCCGGGGACGCCCTCGATCTCGCCGGTCAGGGTGTTGCGCACGCGACCCTCGGTCATCCGGCACTTGCAGGTCAGGCAGATGCCCATCCGGCAGCCGTGGACGGGGGTCAGGCCGGCGTCTTCGGCCTGCTCCAGCAGCGGCCGGCTGGTCGCCTCGACGGTCGCGCCGGTCTGGCTGAACGTGACCGAGCCGAGCTGGTCGGGGTCGAGGTCGGGCAGGACCGGCGGAGCGAAGTGCTCGTAGGCCAGCGGCGTGCTGCGGCCGTCGGCCTTCCACTGCTCGCGGACCGCCTCGACGAGCGACCCGGGGCCGCAGACGAAGGCGGCGGCGTCGCGGTCGTCCGGCAGCGCGCGCTCGAGGTGCTCGGGGGAGAAGTGGCCGGACAGCTCGCCGCCCTCGCCGCGCGTGTACGCGCGGAGCAGCGTGACGTTGGGGTGGCGCTCGGCGATCTGGTGGAGATCGGGGGCGTAGAGCAGCTCGGAGGCGCCGCGGGCGTAGTGGAGGAAGCTGATCTGGCCGCGGTAGCCCTCGTCGGTCAGGGTCCGCAGCATCGAGAGCACGGGGGTGATCCCGCTGCCGCCGCTGATCAGCACGATCCGGCCGGGCCGCTGCGCGGGCAGGACGAACTCCTCGCCCTGTGGCACCGACAGGCCGACGAACATGCCGACGCGCGCGTGCTGCTTGAGGTACTGGGAGACGATCCCGTCGGGATGCGTCCGGACGGTCAGCTCGATCGTCCGGGTGCGCTCGTCGGCGGAGGCCGACGGCGAGTAGCAGCGGCGGTGACGGACGCCGTTGATCTCGACGGTCAGCTCGACGTGCTGGCCGGCGAGGAAGCCGGGCCAGGTGCCGGTCGGGCGCAGGGTCAGCGTGACGCTGTCGCCGTTCTGGTGGCGAACGTCGACGATCTCGCCGCGGATCTGCTTGACCGCCCACACGGGACGGAGCAGCTCGAGGTAGTGGTCGACGTTGTGCGGGCCGGCGAGCGCGTCGGCCAGCGGCGAGCCGAGCAGCCGGTCGGCGAGCCCTCCGCGGCGGCGGCGACCGGCCGAAGGGGTGCCGGTGACGGCGTCCGACGGGGCGGCGGTGGGCAGGCTGGCGGAGGGGGTCATCGGCGGGAGCAGTTGGGTGAACAACTGTGCACAAAGGTAGAATCGTTAGCGTGATCGGTCAAGTGCTTCGCCCCGATCAGTCCGTGACATCGCACACACCGGATCCGGTCTGGCCGGAGCGGCGGCTCCCGTGAGCGGTGGGGGAGACCCGATCGAGCCGCCGATCCCCCGCCAGGAGCGGAAGCGCCGCACGCGTCAGGCGCTGCTCGACGCGGCCCTGACCCAGCTGGAGGACCACAGCTTCGGGGCGATCAGCCTGCGCGAGGTGGCGAAGTCGGCGGGGATCACGCCGACGGGCTTCTACCGGCACTTCGAGAGCATGGAGGAGCTGGGCCTGGTCCTCGTCGACGAGTCGTTCCGGTCGCTGCGGGAGATGATCCGGGCCGGGCGAGCGGGGGGCGCGACCCCGGGGAGCGAGATCCGGACCTCCGCGACGATCCTGGTCCGCCATGTCCGCGAGCACCAGCCGCACTACCGCTTCATCGCCCGTGAGCGCTCCGGGGGGATGGCGAGCCTGCGGCACGCGATCCGCCACGAGATCCGGTTGTTCTCGGACGAGCTGGCCGTGGACCTCGCCGGCTACCCCGTCCTGGAGGAGCTCTCGCCGGAGACGCTGGAGATGGTGGCGCAGCTCATCGTCACGATGATGGTGGCGACGGCCGAGACCCTGCTCGATGCCCCGGCGTCGGCGGAGCGCGAGATCGAGCAGGCGACGGAGAACCAGCTCCGTCTGATCCTGATGGGCGCCACGCAGTGGCACGAGCCCGAGCCCGCCTGACCACCACCGCGTAGCCGCCCGGAGCCCCACGCGCCGCGGAGCCCCGCGCACCCGAGGCCGGCACCCAGAGCCTTACGGCGGCGAGCGGCTTCCGGCCGGCGGCGGACACGCCCGGAGGGGCACGCAGCCGCGCTCGTCGAAATCGATCTCGAGCGCGTCGGCCTCCTCCACTCTCTCGCCGAGCGACCCGGCGCCCGCGCCGCCGTCCAGCCCCGACTGGCCCCCATCGGACGCGCCGAACGGCGGCAGCCCAGGCTCCCGGCTCGGTGCGGCGGCCGCCGGGCCTCGCAGGAACTCCTGAGCGAGCAGCCACGGGTCGACGCGGGGGTGTGCGGCCCGGATCGCGTCGCGCTCTCGGCGGTGAGCGATCTCCGCGAAGGTCACTGCAGCGGAGCCGGACCAGGACGCCCGCCACTGGAGGACCAGGTCGCGCACTCGGGGACGGCCGACGAATCGCGCACGGGTCGGGCGTTCGGCTTGGTTCCAGCGGCAGTTCGGTGGATGCGGGAGCCCGGCGATGATCGAGGCCTCGATCTCGCGGTAGTAGAGCGCCCGCTTTGCCTCACGTGAGGACATGGCAGTGGTCTCGACCGTGAAGCCCGGCAGTCGCTGCTCGACGGCTGCCGCCACCTCCCGGGCGCAGGTACCCGCCTCGTTCACGACCGCGATCCGAACGACGCCGGCTCGTTGTCCCTTGACCTCGGCCATTCGTCCGCGCGCCGCCAGCCAGGCGTCGACCACCGCACGAGCGGCGTCGAGCACGCCGGCCCCCGCCGTCGTCAGTCCGACCCGCTTGGTCGACCGCTCGACCAGCTTCAGGCCGGTGCTCCGTTCCAGGCGACTCAGCCGCTCGCTCAGCGACGAGGCAGCGATCCCGAGTCGCGTGGCAGCGCGGCCGAGATGGCGCTCGTCCGCCACGGCGACCAGCGCCTCGAACTGTCGGAGCTCCACCACGCGACCGACCCTAGCGCCGGCCTACCCGGGTGTTTCGAAGTGAACTGGATCGGCACGAACTCGATACCGATCCGCCGCAAGACGCCGGTGGCTGTACGCCGGCGGCAGGCCCCAGCCCGCCTCTCCCAAGCCGGTCAGCCGTCAATCGGGTTCACCTCGATTCCAGCCGTTTTCCCGTTCTCGGGCGTGCGCGGGCGGCGACGGGGGGCGTCAGACCGCCTTCGTGTCGTTCCGGAAATCGCCGGCGCTTGGGCCCCAGATCAGTTCCTCATCGGGGATCCGGGCGTGCCGATCCGGGGCGCACGAATCGGGCCGTCCGCCGCGACCGCTTGGCCACTCTTCGGGCTGCCCGAAGAGTGTCCGACGGCTCAAGGGAAGTCGCGCCGCTTCGGGCCGCTGTGCGCACCAGGGGGTGGGGCTCCTGCGGCACGGACGGGCGCTCCACCAGGGCGATTCCGGCCGCTGTGCGGTTTGGGGGCGGCGGGCTGAGGTCAGGTCTGAGGCGCGCACTTCCGGAGGCCCGGAACGGTGGCGGACTACGACGAAGCGTCGAGTTCGGATCCTCAAGGGTCGACAGCCGTCAGCCGATAGCCAGGGGTATGACGGCAACCAACCACGAGGGCGCAGCTGCTCGGGTACGGCGTTGAGGAGCATGAGTCAGCCGCCCGTCCTCGGGGTGGCGGTCACCGCGGTGCGGCCAGAAGCCACCCGCGTGTTGATCGCTGACGACGACCCGTTCGGTCTGCGAATGACGACGCGGGTCCTCTCCATGCGGGGGTTCGACTGCCGGGTCGCCCGTGACGGGGCCGATCTGCTGGCCCAAGCCGCGGCGACTCGGCCGCACGTGGTCCTGCTCGACGCGCACATGACACCGATGTCCGGCCTGGAGGTACTCGCGCGGCTCCAGTCCGATCATCGGACGGCCTTGATCCCGGTCATCTGCGTCACGGCCGACAAACGGTCGGAAACGGTCCTGGAACTGCTCACGGCCGGCGCCGACGACTACGTGGCCAAGCCGTTCTCTCCCGACGAGCTGCAGGCGCGGATTCTGGTCGCGACCCGCCGGCGGATCCTGCTCGGCGGCGTGAGTCCCCTGACCGGGCTTCCGGGCAACGTGCTCTTGACCCGTGCGGTCCAGCAGCGGCTTGACGCAGAGGTCCAGTTCGCCCTGCTGCACGTCGATATCGACAACTTCAAGGCCTTCAACGATCACTACGGCTATGTCCGCGGTGACGAGGTCATCGGGACGGTTGCGGCGATCATCAGTCGGGCCGCCGACCACGTCGATGCGGCTCGGACGGTGCTCGGGCATATCGGCGGCGACGACTTCGGGGTCCTGACCCCTGTCGAGCACGCTCACGCGATGGCGGACGAGATCGTCCAGCAGTTCGACGCGGTCGTCCCTGACTTCCACGATCGGGAGGACGTCGAGCGCGGGCACATGATCCTGCCGAGCCGGCTCGACGGGCCGCCGCGGTTCCCGCTGCTCTCGATCTCGATCGGAGTGGCCATCTGGACGACGGCGCATCCGCGGTCGACGAAGGCTGTGGCCGACATCGCCGCAGAGATGAAAGGTGTCGCCAAGCGCCACCGCGGATCGTACGTCGCGGTCGACGAGCGCTGGGACCATCAAGACGATTTGGTCGATTCGCTTTAAGGAACGATCGCCTGTCCTGGACGGGCGATTCGCGCATTGTTGCGAATGCAATCGGACGACCGTTGAGGGACTGGTAGACAAGCGCCCCGCGAGGGGCGTACGCTCATCTCGCCGAAGTGGCATTTAGGTACACTTTAGTTTCGAGAAGAGAGAGCCCCGGATGAACCCCCTGTTCGTCACCGACGTCCGTAATTCGCGGAGATCAGCGTCACGAACCGTCCTGATGGCGCTGAGCTTCACGCTCGCGCTGGTCCTTGCACTCACCGCGGCCTCGGCCGCCCGCGCCTACGAGATCGACAACTTCTCGGCCAACATCCTCGAGGCCAACGGCACCACCTTCGAGAACCAGGCCGGAGGCCACCCCTACCAGGGGATCATCAGCTTCGACACGAAGATCACGCCGAACAGCAGCCCCGCGGTTAGCCCGGTCACGGAGCAGGGCGGTGCGACGAAGACGATCCGCGTCGACACGCCCCCGGGCTTGGTGCCCAACCCTGAGGCGGTCCCGAAGTGCGACCAGGCAAACCTCGAGGCGAACACCTGCCCGCCGGCGTCGCAGATTGGCACGGTCGTCCTGCGGTTGCGCAGCTTCCTGCCGGCGGCGGTCCCTGTTCCAGTGGGTACGAAGGGCACGCTACGCGTGACGATCGGGCTCTACAACATGGAGGTGAACGAGGGGCAGCTTGCTCGCTTCTCGTTCAACCCGACCCAGGCGCCCGGGGCCACCGGTCATACGGTGGACATCGAGGGCGCGATGCGCCCGGATGACAACGGCCTCTACTTCACGATCAACAACGTCTCGACGCCGACGCCGGCGGCACCGCTGACGCCGCTCCTGACCGGCTCGACCCTGACGTTCTGGGGCGCCCCCGGTGCCGCGAGCCATGACGTCGATCGTGGACGGGCGCAGCTGGCCCTCACGGCCTCCGACGTTCAGCCGATCCTGCCGTCGCCGCCGTACCCGCCGGGTACCCCACTCCCGCTTCCACACCAGATAAGCGCGCGCCCCGCCACCGGCGCGACGGGCATCACGAACACCACGGCCGCGTTCCTCAACAGCCCGACCACGTGCAATGGCCCGCAGGAGGCGAAGCTGACGCTCGACTCCTACCAGGGTGACCGCGACACGGATACCTACCTCGTGGGTGCCGGCACCCCCGGCCTGGAGGGCTGCGACCAGGTGCCGTTCAGCCAGACCACGACGTTCGGGCCCAGCGTGGTCCAGAACGACGCACCGTCGCCGCTCGGCGTCACGCTCGACGTGCCGCAGACGGACGACATCAACACGCTCGCCACGGCGCACGTGAAGAAGGTCACGGTCCAGCTGCCGCCCGGCATGACGATCAGCCCGTCGGCCGCCAACGGCCTCGAGGCCTGCACCGACGCGCAGTTCGCGAAGGGCACCTTCGACCCGATCGCCTGCCCCGCCGCCTCGAAGATCGGCCTCGTGTCGATCAAGAGCCCGGCCCTGGCCGATCCGCTCGAGGGCGCGGTCTACGTCGGGCAGCCCCAGGCGGGCAACCGCTACCGGCTGTTCGTCAACGCCGACGGCTACGGCGTGAGCATCCGGCTGAAGGGCACGGTCACCCCCGATCCCGTCACCGGCCAGGTCACCGCCGTCTTCGACGACAACCCGCAGCTGCCGTTCTCCCAGTTCAAGCTGGACTTCGACGGCGGCTCGAAGGCGATCATCGCCACCCCGCAGACCTGCGGTCTGGCGACCGGTTCCAGCAGCATGGTCCCGTGGTCCGGCGGCGCGGTCTCGACCTCGGCGCCCACGCTGACGGTCTCCGGCTGCGACGGGTTCCCGTTCTCGCCCGGCTTCGGCGTCTCGCTGACGACCGGCCAGGCCGGTGCCTACTCGCCGCTCACCGTCGGCTTCTCGCGTGCCGACACCAACCAGTACCTGAGCGGCCTCAGCGCGACCCTGCCGAAGGGCATGCTCGCCAAGATCAAGGGCGTCACGCAGTGCTCCGAGGCGCAGGTCGCCGCGGAGGCCTGCCCCGCCGCTTCGCGGATCGGCACGACCTCGGTCACCGCCGGTCCCGGTAGCTCGCCGTACGCCCTCTCCGGTCCGGTCTACCTGACCGGCGGCTACAAGGGCGGCTCGTTCGGCACCGTCGCGATCATCCACGTCGTCGCCGGTCCGTACGACCTCGGCAACGTGGTCGTCCGGCAGGCGCTGCGGATCGACCCGAACACGGCCCAGGTGACCGTGGACAGCGATCCGCTGCCGCAGATCAAGGAGGGCATCGTCCTCCGCCTCCGCCAGCTGAACCTCGTGGTCGATCGCGCCGGCTTCATGCGCAACCCGACCTCGTGCAGCAAGGACCAGCTCGCGACGACGCTGACCTCGGCCGAGGGCGCCGTGGCGCACCCGACGAGCACGCTGACGTTCGATCGCTGCAAGGACCTCGGCTTCGCGCCGAAGATCAGCCTGGCGCTCAAGAACAAGTCGCAGATGGGCAAGTTCAAGCACCCGCGGATGACGGCGATCGTCACCCAGAAGGAGGGCGAGGCCGGCATCAAGGGCACCAGCGTGGCCCTGCCGAAGGCCGTCGCACTGGCCGCGGAGAACGCCCAGGGTCTCTGCGAGACCGCCGACGCACTGAAGGACAAGTGCCCGAAGGCCTCGATCGTCGGCTCGGCCACGGCCGAGACGCCGATCCTGAACAAGGCGCTGAAGGGTCCGGTCTACTTCGTCAAGGGCGTCCGCAAGGACCCCAAGACGGGCCGTGAGATCAAGACCCTGCCGACGCTGTTCATGCCGCTGCGCGGCGAGACGACGATCTACCTGCGGGCGCAGACGGCCGTCAGCCACGACCGGCTGGTGACCAACCTGCAGGAGGTCCCGGACGCGCCGGTCACGAAGTTCACGTTGAACATCGACGGCGGCAAGCACGGGATCATCGCGACGACCCGCAACCTCTGCAGCGCGGGCACGCTGAAGGGCAGCGCCCGGTTCGCCGGGCAGAACGGCAAGGCGGCCCCGGTCGCCAAGCCGACGATCAGCAAGGCCTGCAGCACCAAGAAGACGAGCAAGAAGTAGGGCGGTCGGGGCGACCTCGGTCGCCCCACCACCAAGCAGTGACGACCGCGGCCCCGGGAGCTCCTCCCGGGGCCGCTGTCGTTCGCGATCACGCACGACGCGCGGGTGGTCTCGCCAACGTCGAGATGAGGCCTCGCGGACCTCCGTGCCGTGCGTCGCCGAGCCCCGCGCGAGCGTCTTGTCGACGAGCGGGGTGCCGAACGTCGCCTGTCGTGCCGCTCGCCCTAGCACTCGTTTGACGCATTGTCACGGCGGGTAGACGATTGATCGAGCCGCCGCAAACCCGCTGTGCACCTGGAGATACGGCCTGCCACGGCGCTCCGGAGCCGCGATCGCCAGTCCCAGACTGACGATCCTGGCGTTGGTTGTCGCTGGACACAGCGGCTACTGCGGCGTAGCCTGCTCGGGCCCCCAAGGTACGAGGAAAGAGGACGTATGGCGCAATTGTCGTTTCACGATGCCCGCCGAACGCGGAGGTCGACGGCCCGAGAGGCCCTGATCGCCGTGAGCTTCGGGGTGCTGCTGATGCTTGCGGCACTGGCGCACGCCGCACCAGCCCACGCCTACGAGATCGACGAGTTCAAGGCCGGTCCGCTGACGAACGCGGACAACTACGACGCCTACTTCCAGACCGCCGGAGGGCGCCCGCCGTTCGGCGTCGTCGGCTTCGACATGGCCGCAGACGGCAACGGCGAGCCCCAGGGCACCACGAAGAACCTCAAGGTCAGCATTCCGCCGGGCCTGATCCCCAACCCGCGAGCCGTGCCGCAGTGCACCGACGCCCAGTTGGCGGCCAACGCCTGTCCGCCGGCCTCGCAGGTCGGCGTCCAGCGGATGCGCGTCCGCGCCACCATCCCGACGCTGGCGTTGCTGCTGCAGCCGACCCGCCAGACCGTCGACGTGCGGCTCCCGCTCTACAACATGACGCTGAGCGGCAACCAGATCGCCCGCTTCGCGGTCAACCCGTCGACCGCTCCGGGCTTCACCCTGCTCCAAGGGCACGAGACGATCACCCCGGTCAGCATCATCGGCGGCATGCGGGCCAGCGACAACGGCCTCTTCTTCACCATCTCCGACCTGCCGACGGCGATCCCGTTGGTCCAGGCGCGGTTGGTCTTCTGGGGCGTCCCCGGGGCCAACGAGCACAACGGGGAGCGCACGCGCTCGGAGACGGATCTGCCGAACGTGCCGATCGCGACCCTGATCCTCCCGGACAAGGGCGGCAATGCGGTCGTCAGCGACAAGACCACCGCCTTCCTGAGCAACCCGACCACCTGCGCCGGCGTGCAGACCTCGACCCTCGAGACCGAGTCCTACGCCGGCGATCGGCGGTCCCGGGACTACACCACGCCCGTCGGCGTCGACAGCTGCGACCAGGTGCCGTTCGCGCCGACGACGACCTACGGTCCGAGCTCGGTCACCCGCGACAGCCCGACCGCGCTCGACGTCGGCCTGCGGGTCCCGCAGCCCCAGGACTCCGGCGTGCGCGCGACGTCGCACGTGAAGCGGGTCGAGGCCACGCTGCCGGTCGGCTTCTCGATCAGCCCGTCGGCGGCCAATGGCCTCGCGACCTGCACCGACGCCCAGTTCGGCAAGGGCACCAGCGATCCGATCGCCTGCCCCGCCGGCTCGAAGGTCGGCTCGACGACGATCAAGACGCCGCTGCTGGCGAACGACCTGACCGGCTCGGTCTACCTCGGCGAGCAGCAGCCCGGCAACCGCTACCGGCTGTTGGTCTCCGCGGAGGCCCCCGGCGTCGTCGTCCGGCTCGCCGGCTCGGTCCGACCGGATCCGGTCACGGGCCAGCTGACGACCGTCTTCGACGACGCACCGCAGCTGCCGTTCTCCGACTTCGACCTCCACTTCGACGGCGGTCCGCGGGCGATCATCGCCAGCCCGCAGAAGTGCGGCGACGCGAGCGGCTCGACGACCTACGGCCCCTGGTCCGGGACCGCGGCGGTCGCGGCCCAGTCCTCGATCGCGGTCACCGGCTGCGACGGCTTCCCGTTCGCGCCGGGCTTCAACGCCACGATCGGCTCCGGCAAGGCGGGCGCCTCGGCCCCGTTCACGGCCGGCTTCGAGCGGGCCGACGGCAACCAGTACCTCGGCGCGATGAACGTGACCCTGCCGCCGGGCCTGATCGCCAAGCTCAAGGGCGTCCCGCAGTGCTCCGAGGCGCAGATCGCGCAGCAGGCGTGCCCGGCCTCGAGCCAGCTCGGGGTCGCGACGACGAACGCCGGTCCCGGCTCCGATCCGTACTCGCTCTCCGGCCCGGTCTACTTCACCGGCGGCTACAAGGGCGCGCCGTTCGGGATGGTGGCGATCATCCGCGTCGTCGCCGGCCCGTACGACCTCGGCAACGTGGTCGTCCGCCAGGCGATCAAGATCGACCCGAACGACGCCCGCGTGACCGTCGTCAGCGATCCGCTGCCGCAGATCATCGAGGGGATCCCGTTGCGGATCCGCGCGCTGGCGCTCTCGATCAACCGCGCCGGCTTCATGCGCAACCCGACCTCGTGCGGGACGGGCGTCGCGACCACCGAGCTCAGCTCCAGCGAGGGCGCGACGGCGAACGGCTCGGCGGGCCTGGCGTTCTCGGGCTGCAAGTCGCTGGCGTTCAAGCCGGGCCTCGAGCTCAGCTTCGGGATCCGCTCGCAGATGAAGCAGTTCAAGCACCCGAGCGTGACGGCGGTCCTGACCCAGAAGGAGGGTGAGGCCGGCATCAAGGGCACGACGGTGACCCTGCCGAAGTCGGTGGCGTTGGCCGCGGACAACGCGGGCGGGCTCTGCGAGACGGCGGCCGCGCTGGCGGACAAGTGCCCGAAGGCGTCGATCGTCGGCTCCGCGAAGGCCGAGACGCCGATCCTGAGCAAGCCGCTCTCCGGACCGGCCTACTTCGTCAAGGGCGAGCGCAAGGACCCGAAGACCGGTCGCGTGATCGCCACGCTGCCGACCCTCTTCGTGCCGCTGCGCGGCGAGGCGACGATCTACCTGCGGGCCACCACGGCGGTGGTCGACAACCGCCTGGTGACGACGTTCCCGGGGATCCCGGACGCGCCGATCACCAAGTTCACGCTCAAGATCAGCGGTGGCAAGAAGGGGATCATCGCCGCGAACAAGAACCTCTGCGCGGGTTCGGCGCTGAAGGGCGACGTCGTGATGTCGTCGCACAACGAGGCGACGACGACGAAGAAGCTGACGATCGGCCGCGCCTGCGGTGCGAGCCCGCGGTTGCGGGTCGCCAAGCCGAAGCGCTCGGGCGGGACCCTGAAGGTCTCCGGCACGATCGTCAAGGCCGCGAAGAAGCAGGTCAAGGTCTCGGTGGTCTGCGGCAAGACGCGCCTGAAGGCCTCGGCGACGCCCAAGCGCGGCCGCTGGTCGACGTCGGTCCGGCTGACGAAGGGCTGCGCCAGCGGCCGTTCGGCGAAGGTGACCGCCGCCTACGCCGGTGATGCGAAGCGCCGTGCGACGACCAGCTCGGCCCGGACGGTCAGGTTGCGGTAGAGCGTAGGCAGCGGTCGGCCGGGCGTTCGTCGAACGACCGGCCGGCCACGACGAGGACGGTGAAGGCCCCGGATCCCGGGGCCTTCGTCGTTCCGGGACGAGGCAACCCAGGCCGGCCGCGCGGGTCGGGGTCACCCTGGGCCGCGCCGCCCTGGGCCGCACCGGGCCGGTCAGAGCAGCAGCTGGCTGGTCCGGAAGGCGGCGCGGGTCGCCATCGCCAGCTCCTCGTCGAGCGCGACCAGGCCGGCCTCGACCAGCCCGGTGATCGCGCGGGCGATCTCGGTCCGCTCGGCGGCCGTCCCGGGTGGGTTGGCGATCAGCTGGGCCTGGATCTCGGCGACGCTGACCCGGGCGGGATAGCTGTCGATCAGCAGCCACAGCACCGCCGACTGCGGGATCGTGTCGTCGTCGGAGGTCGGGGGGACGGGGGCGCTGGTCTCGTTCACGGAGGGCTCGGCCTTCTGGTGTCGCGGGGGAGGCAGGGACGCGGCGGGGGTGCCGCCGTGGCCAACCTAGTCGAGCCGGAATGAGGCCAACAACCCTAGGAATCGCCGTTCGGCCTGATCGTGGTCGGGGCTCGGAGGGGGCGACCGAACGTTCGGCTTGCGGGCGTTGGCGATCCGTCCAGGTGGTTCCCGGACGGCGGAGAGCGGGATGGCGGGGGGAAGGCGCCGTGGGCGGGACGACGCGGATGCGGCCCGGCTCCCGCTCGCCCCGAACCTTTGGCCAGCGTCGATTCGACGGATGGGCCACGCGCGCGGTGAGCGGGCCCTTCTGACGGAGTGGGTCGACCGGGCCGTCACGGAGTTGCAAGCAGGGCCATGACGGGCCCCGATGCCCGCGGTGGGCGGGTAGCGTGGGGTCATGACTGGCGAGGCGCAAGCGGCGACGCCGTCTCGTACCGGGCGGTGGGCGGTGGTGATCGGGGTTGCGCTGCTGGCGGTGTTCGTGGTCGCGACCGTGGTCAATGCGCAGCGCGGTGAGCTCGAAGATGGGTGGCGGTCGCTCGCGGTCGGCGCGGCGTTCCTGGTCGCGTTGACGATGGCCGTCGTCGGAGCGGGCTACGGACTCGCACGCGTGGTGCGGCCTGGGCGGACCGGTCGCCCGCGGTGGCTGCTCGTCGGGTGGTTGGCGGTCACCGCCGGGCTGGCTGCCGCGGCGCCGGTGACGCTCACGTGGGACGACGGCTGCAACGCCCATGGCGGTCTGGTGCCGCTGGTGTTCGCGCCACTGACGGCGATCACCGCGCCCGAACGCCCGATGGGGTACATGGACAGCTCGACGCTGATGGGGTGCTTCGAGAAGAGCGGACGCTCGAACGCGACGCGTACGCGCTGACTGTTGCCGTGGAGCCGTCGACGCCCCGATCGGCGTGGGCAACCTGACCCGGTGCGTCGACGTCGTGCTGTTCACGGCCGAGGCGCTGACCGACGACGCGACCTCGGTTTGACCCGGGCCCGGAGCAGATGGGAAGCTGGACCCGACCTACGAAAGGACGCGTCATGAGCGGACTCGAAGGCAGGAGCTTTGACTCCCCGGATGAGGTGCGGGAGTTCAAGGCCAACGGCAGGGTCGAACTGGTCAACCTCGCGAGCGGGCCGGTCGGCAAGGGAACGTTCGAACCCGGGTGGAAGTGGTCGAACGACGTCAAGCCCTTGGCCGGCACGGACAGCTGCCAGGTCGAGCACGTCGGGTATGTCGTCTCGGGGCGGATGCACGTCCGGTTGGACGACGGGTCCGAGCACGAGTACATCCCGGGCGAGGCGTTCAACATGCCGCCGGGCCACGACGCCTGGACGATCGGCGACGAGCCCTGTGTCCTGGTGGACTTCGGCGGGTTGAAGGGATACGCCAAGCCGGCAAGCTGAGGCTTCGGCCTCTCATGCCCGAAGCCGCCCGTCCGCGACCGCTCGACCGAGAACGCAACGTCCACGGTGGCGCGTCTTGCGGGAGAGGATCCTCGCGTAGGCTGCGCAGATGCGGGAGCGGACCGGGAGGCGGCGGTGACCGAGGCGACGGTGGCGGACGTGCTGGCCGAGTTGGCCGAGCTCGAGGACCCGAGGATCCGCGCGGTGAACGAGCGGCACGGTGACGATCACGGGGTCAACCTCACCAAGCTGCGCGCGGTCGCCAAGCGCCTCAAGACGCAGCAGGATCTGGCTCGCGAGCTGTGGGCGACAGAGGACACGGCGGCGAGACTGCTGGCGATCCTGATCTGCCGCCCGAAGGCGTTCGAGCGGGACGAGCTGGACGCCATGCTGCGGGACGCGCGGACCCCGAAGGTGCACGACTGGCTCGTGAGCTACGTGGTCAAGAAGGGCCCGCACGCGGAGGAGCTGCGGCGGGCCTGGTTCGCCGATCCGGATCCGGTGGTCGCGAGCGCCGGCTGGGCCTTGACCTCGGACCGGGTGGCGAAGCGGCCCGAGGGCCTCGACCTGTCCGGGCTGCTGGACCTCATCGAAGCGGAGATGCAGGGCGCCCCCGATCGCCTCCAGTGGGCGATGAACACCTGCCTCGCCCAGATCGGGATCGAGCACCCCGAATGCCGTGGCCGCGCCGTCGCCATCGGCGAGCGCCTGAAGGTGCTCGAGGACTACCCGACGCCCCCGAACTGCACGTCGCCGTTCGCGCCGATCTGGATCAACGAGATCGTGCGGCGGCGGGAGGGGGCATAGGACCTCATCGGCGCGGGGCGCGGGGCGCGGGGCGCGGCCGGCGACGGCGACGCGCGTCTCCGGACGGTCGCCCTAGGCCTCGTCGGGGTGCAGTCCGTCGAGGATCAGGGAGAGGCCGAACGCGAACTCGTCGGCGTAGTCGTAGCCCGGCCGGAGGGCGTGCTCGGTGATCAGCTCCGCGAGGTGCGGGTAGGCGTCGGTCGGTAGGTCGTCGAGGATCTCGCCGGCCACCTCCTCGACGCCGCTGCCGTCCGTGAACGGCAGGCTCAGCTCCTGGAGGACGAACCCGTAGAGGTAGCTGTCGATCAACGAGACGGCGTGCGCGGTCATCGCGACGGAGAGGCCCCCCGCGCGCAGGGCGCCGAGGACGGCATCGTGGTGGCGCAGGGTCGCCGGGCCGGGCTGGCGGCGGGAGTCCATCAGGCCGATCGCCCAGGGGTGGCGGTGCAGCACGGTCCGCGCCGAGGCGGCCCGACCGCGCATGGCCTGCCTCCAGTCCGTGGTCGCCGCCGGGAGCTCGATCTCGCCGAAGACCGCGTCGACCATCCCGTCGAGGATCCCCTCGCGGCCAGCCACGTGGTTGTACAGCGACATCGCCTCGACGCCCAGTCGGCCGGCGATCGCCCGCATCGTGACCCCGGCCTCGCCCTTCTCGTCGGCCAGGGCCGTCGCGGCAGCGACGATCCGCTCCCGGCTGAGCGGTTCCCGCTTCGGCTTGGCGCGCGGGCCGGTGCGCGGCTCGGGCATCGGCGCTCCCTCTCACTGTCGCTTGACGGACTTACGCAGTAAGGATAGCGTTACTTACAACGTAAGTACGAGTCGACATCGGAGCGGGGAGCGACAGCATGAACAGGGACGAGATGCGAAGGGTCTGCGTGATCGGGGCCTCGGGGAAGCTCGGGCAGTACCTGGTTCGGCAGGCGTTGGACCGGGGCTACGAGGTCGTCGGGGTCTGCCGCGAGCGCAGCGTGCCGAAGCTCGCCGCCTACGCGGACCGGATCACGATCGTCCCCGGGCCGACCAACGACCGGGAGCTGATCCGGAAGGCGGTCGCCGGGTGCGACGGCGTGCTGACGGTGCTGGTGCCCTGGGGCGTGCAGCAGTACTCGTCGGGCACGGCCGAGGCGGTGCTCGACTACGCAGAGCCCGACGCGCGCCTGATCTTCTCGTGCGGCTGGCACATCACCCGCGACGGCCAGGACCACTACTCCCGACGGTTCCGGGCGGCGCTTCGGGTCGCCACCTGGCTGGGCCGGCTCGTGCGGGCCGTCGAGATCGACGACCAGGCGGAGGCCTGCCGGCGGATCTTCGCCAGCGATCGCCGCTGGACCGTCGTCCGCGGCAGCGACCTCGAGGAGGGGGAGAGCCAGGGCCTACCGGTCTGGAGCCACCACGTCGGCGACCCGGTCCTCGCGAGCAACCTGACCCGGCGCGTCGACTTCGCGTCGTTCATGACCGAGGCGCTGACCGACGACGCGCTCGTCCGCGAAGCGCCGGCGATCGTGGGGTGTCGGTCGGCGAGCGCGCTGGCGCACGTCGACCGTGGTCGGTCCGCGAGCCTGCCGGGGGCATGACCTCACCTGGACTCGTTCTCCGCGGCTCTCAGTGCCCGCGTTTGAGCGGAGCCCTGCGTCAATTCCTGGTGCGCTCGGGGAGACTGCTGGAACATGAGCGCCGATGTCGAGCTGACGGTCAGGTCTGCCACGTCGCTGGCCGCGATGATCGCGAGCGGTGAGGTCTCTGCGAGCGAGGTCGTCAACGCGCACCTGGCACGGATCGCCGGGGTCGACGGGGACCTCAACGCTGTGGTCCAGCTGGCGGATGACGCTTCCGAGCGGGCGCGCGCCGCGGACGAGGCGCTGGCCCGTGGCGAGGAGGTGGGCCCGTTCCACGGCGTCCCCTTCACCGTCAAGGACAACGTCGAGACCGCCGGGGTGATCACCGCCGCGGGTGTGCCTGAACGTGCGGGCCTCGTTCCGTCGCGCGACGCAACCGTCGTCGCGCGCATGCGTCGTGCCGGCGGGATCCTGCTCGGCAAGACGAACTGCCCGCCCTGGGGCAGCGGAGTCGAGACCGACAACGACCTCTACGGTCGTACCAGCAACCCGCACGACCTTGCCCGGACGCCCGGGGGCAGCAGCGGCGGTGAGGCGGCGATCGTTGCGGCCGGCGGCTCGCCATGGGGGATCGGTACCGACTCCGGCGGCAGCGTCCGCATTCCGGCGCACTTCTGTGGCGTCTGTGCGCTGAAGCCCACGCAGGCGCTGCTTCCGGTCACGGGCGTGTTCGACGACGAGGGCCCGATCGGCGCGATGAGCGACCCGCGCACGCAGATCGGCTCGATCGCTCGCACGGTCGAGGACCTCGGCGCGATGCTGCGTGTGCTCGCCGGGCCCGACGGCCGCGACGGTGGCGTGCCGCCCGTCGCGCTCGGCGACCCGGCGGTTGTCGACGTGACCGGCCTGCGCGTCGCGGTCCACTCCAACAATCAGATCGCGACGCCAACGTCGGCGACGGTGGCCGCTGTGCAGGCGGCGGCGGGCGTGCTCGCCGATGCGGGGGCGCAGCTCTACGAGCGGCTGCTGCCGGGCAACGGCCACGGGCTCACGGTCGAGGTGTGGTCCTCGTACGAGGGCGGCATGTCGAGCCTCGATCTCTATCGGCTGTTGCGGCGCTGGGACGCCTACCGCTCCGAGGTCCTCGGGTTCCTGGCCGACTACGACGTCGTCCTCTGCCCGGTCTACCCGGCCCCGGCGCCCCTCCACGGTGGGACCGCCGGCGCCGAGATGCGCGCGGTCGAGTTGCGGTCTGCGATCAGCTACACGACGCCCTTCAGCCTCGTCGGTGCGCCGTGTGCGGTGGTGCCCTTCGGCGTATCGCCCGAGGGCCTGCCGATCGCCGTGCAGGTCGTCGCGCATCCGTGGCGCGATGACGTCGCGCTCGCGGTCGCGGCGCTGCTCGAAGCGGCGCCGCAGCGTCGCGCTGTCGTCCCCGCGGCGGTCGCGGCCGTCTGACCGACGCAGGCAGGAGGACTCCGACGAGCCCCGATCGGCGCTGCGCGTCTGGAACCGTCTCATGGACGGGCGGGGTTGACCGAGCTACGGTGGCCGGGCGAGGGCTAGCATCAGGACCCGATGGCCGTCGGATACGCCCCGTGACCCTCCGCGAGCTCCACGAGCGGATCGCCGCGAGCTCCGCCCCCCACTGGCGCGTGCTGCCGCCGGGTCCCGGCTTCGACCTCGGTGCAGGGATGGCGGTGGGGCGCCCGCATGGTGCCGGCGTGCCCGATGCCCAAGGCGCTGGCGGCGCACGACCGTCCGGAGTCGCCCACGCGACGGATGGGCTCTCGGTGGTCGGGGGCGAGACGCCGGTCGGTCACACCCACCGCGCCGTCCTGCGCTCGGACGTCGACCTCATCCTCACCTGGGGGATGCGTGAGTCCGAGCGGGAGTACTTCGAGCCGTGGCTCGGCAACCTCGGGCGCCTGACGGAGGTCCGCGCGGAGCGGATCCTGCTCGATGTCCTCTGGGCTGGATCGCTCGTCGATCGGTTGCTCGGCCTACGGATCGACGACGCCGTCCTGCCGTTCCCGCGGTCGCGCCAGCCACGCGTGAAGGGCCTCGCGGACCGCTACTTCCCCCGTCAGGAGACCGATCCGTGGCGACTCGTCCACGAGCTCGGCAACCCGGACGGACCCGCGTTCGACCGGATCGTGCACCGCTCGGGGCTGCGCGTGGAGTAGTTGGTGGGCCCGCCGACGAGCGGGCGACGAGGTGCTTGCCAGTGCGGCGCACGTTCTCGAGGTGCGGCTGGCGATTGCAGCGGCGGCTGGGCGGGTTCTACGAAGCCTCGAGTCGGGCGTCTGCGTCAGAGGTCGACGCGCTCGACTCCGGGGTGGTCTCGCAAACTTCCGTCGCGAATCGGGCTGAGGTTTCGCCGTCCGCGTGCGGCGCCGGAGGACCCGCAGCTTCGGCGCTCGCCGAAGCAAAAAGGCCCTAGGCGCGTAACCATCAGAGATGGACATAGGCGCTACTGAGGCTGTGTCATCAGGCCACGATCAGGCCACGAACCCGGTTCTCGCCCCGAGCCGGCAGCTGAAGACCCTCGCCCCAGAACGACGGAAGCCCCGCGTTTGCAGGGCTTCCGTACCGATGGGCATAACTGGACTCGAACCAGTGACCTCTCGCGTGTGAAGCGAGCGCTCTAACCAACTGAGCTATACGCCCGGAGGGGCTGCACAGATTAGCGGTCCCGCCGCGCGGGTGCCTGGTCGCGAGGGGTCGGGGCCGCGGATGGCCTCGATTCGTGTGATCCTATGCCCATGGACGACACCACTCCCCTGGCGAGCGTGGACGCCGAGCAGGCCGATCTCGTCGCGACGCCCGACGAGGGGCCGGCCCTGCCCAGCGACGAGGCCGAGGACCGCAACAAGTCGCCCGAGGGTGGCCGTGGGTACAACGACCACGCGGTCGCGGTCGATCCCGAGGACGCCCCGTCGGCCAACTCGTTCATGGTCCAGATCACCGTGGCGATGTTCGTCGTCGTCGCGCTGCTGGTCGCGACCGCGATCACCGGCTCGACCGTGATCCTGCTGATCACCTTCGTCTCGATCCTCTGCGGTCTCGGGGTCGTGCTGAAGGCCGTCTTCAAGATGATGTCGACCGACTAGCAGTCGTCGGCCGGTCCGCCCGGCGGCTGCCGCTCGGGTACGATCGGCAGACGCGTGAGCGGCGGGATGAGCCCGTCGTCGACGGCATCGATGGGGGAGTCCCCGTGCGACGCCGGCCCGTGAACCAGGTCAGGTCCGGAAGGAAGCAGCCTTAAGCGGTAGTCGGTGGGCGCGCGGGTGCCTCTCCCGGAGTCGTCGGCGACGGGCTGATTCCGCCGTTCCGCGTAGGATCCGACGATGTCGGCCTCAAGTCCTGTCCTGACCCTCCACGGTCTCGCCCCGTCGCACCCGTGTATGACGGTCGCCGCGGCGCTCGAGGCCAAGGGCCTCGCCTACGAGCGCGTCGACCTGCCGATGGGCGGGCACATCGCCGAGATGGAGCGGATCTACGGCACGGGCCGCACGACCGTCCCGGGCCTGCTGATCGACGACGAGCCGGTCCACGGCTCGGTGACGATCATGGATCGGATCGAGCGGCTGGCGCCCGAGGCCGAGGTCTCGCTGTTCCCCGCGCCGATCTCCGATGCCGTCCGCGAGGCCGAGGCCTGGGGCGACCGCGAGCTCCAGGATCTCGGGCGGCGGCTGCCGTGGGGCGCGATGCACTTCCGTCCCGAGGCGCTCGGCACGTTCGGCGGGGCCGGGCCGCTCGACGGTGCCGGCACCGACTTCGCGATCAAGATGATCCGCGGCACCTGGCGCCACCACGGGATCACGGCGGCCAAGATCGCCGACGACCTCGAGGGGCTGCCGGCCAAGCTCGACCACATCGACCGGCTGGCGGCCGAGGGGATCATCGGCGGCGAGCAGCCGACCGCGGCCGACCTCCAGATCGGGGCGACCCTGCGGGTGCTGCTGACGATCGGCGACATCGACCCGCTGATCACCGGTCGCCCGGGCGAGGCGATCGCCCGCCGCTGGTTCCCGGAGTACGCCGGTCACGTCCCGGCCGGGGCGTTCCCGGCCGGTTGGGTCCCCGGGCGCTGAACGACGGCCGCCCGCTCGTCCGTCCGGAAGGGCTTGACGAGCGGGCCATCGGGACCCGATACTGCACCTGCTTGTGTATCCAGGATGCAGCGTCCTGGGCGGGGGCACCAGAACGGGAGAGTCGTGACAGACGCGAGACAGATCGAATGGCGGGGACGCATCCGCCTGGTCGACGAAGTGGCCGAGGTCCTGCGCGAGCGGATCTACGCCGGTGCCTACGAGCCCGGCGCGGCGCTCCGCCAAGAGCAGCTCGCCGCCGACCTGCAGATCTCGCGGACCCCCCTGCGGGAGGCACTGCGGGTGCTGGAGCGCGAGGGCCTGCTGACCAGCGAGCCGGGCCGCGGCGTGCGGGTGGTGTCGGTCAGCCCGCAGACCCTGCTCGACGCCTACGCCGTCCGTGAGGTCCTCGACGGGCTCGCGGCGCGGCTCGCGGCCGAGCGGGCGGGCGAGGAGGACGTCGCCCAGCTGCGGGCGCTGCTCGAGCGGCAGCGCGACGCGCTCGACGGTCCGGGCGGCTTCGACCCCGGGAGCTACACCCAGGCCAACATCGCCTTCCACGCGGCGATCGTCGAGATCGCCGCCAACGACTTCGTCGCCGGCCAGCTGCCGCTGGTGCCGCTGACGGCGCAGGTCTTCGCGCCCAAGAAGCTCGTCAAGGAGGACCGCGCCCGCGGCGCCGTCGCCGAGCACGAGCTGATCGTCGCCGCGATCGAGGCCGGTGACGGGGCGGCCGCCGAGGACTGCGCGCGCCGGCACATCAGGGTCACGATCGAGCGGCTGCAGGGCACTGACGGTCGTCGCGTCGAGGAAGAGGTCGCCCGCCCGTGAGGGCGGCGGACGACCTGCTGCCGCAGGGCGGCCCCGGTGGGCATGGGGTCGTGCTCGGGGGCGCCGGAGCGGCATAGTCCGCGGCGGGCGATCACGGTGCGCGGCCGGGCGGCAGAGCGGGGCGGAGCGTCGAAACGGCGACCCGCCGGCCGCCGCCGGGCCTCGTTCGGCCGATCTGCTGCCGCGATCGGTCGAATTCGCCGCCAGCGCCCGTCGCCGCGGCGGGCACGGGCCGAACGCCCGCTCTCACTGGCGATCCGTGCCGCGCGCCGGGGCCGGCAGCGGTAGATCGGCCCGGTTCGGCGGCCGGTCCGGGCTGGTTTTGACGATTGGCCCTTGACTGGATCCTGGGTGCTGGATACAAATCGTCTGTGCCGTTCCCCACTCAACGCGTCGCTCGAGCGGCTGCTTGCCCGGCGAGCAGACGCTCTCGGGCTTGCGCCAGTCGCGCGACCGGTGAGCAGATCGCGTCCGCCGGCATCCGCGTCGGCGGGTACGCCGGGCGCATGGCGGCGGACCGTCTCCGCCACACGACCAAGAGGTGTAGCTGTGCCTAGTCTCTCCCGCCGATTCGCCGCCTCCGCGGCAGTCGGTGCCCTAGCCCTCTCGCTGGCCGCCTGCGGCGGCACCAGCAGCTCCTCCGGCGGTTCGGGCGGGGGAGGCGGCGCGAGCACCAGCCTGAAGGTCGGCTTCAACGCCGAGCCCGAGACGCTCGACTTCAGCACCACCGACGGGGCCGCGATCCCCGAGGCGATGCTGGTCAACGTCTACGAGGGCCTGGTCAAGCTCGACGAGAACGGCAAGATCCAGCCGCTGCTCGCCAAGTCCTGGGACATCAGCAAGGACCGCAAGACCTACACGTTCGACCTCCAGGAGGGCGCCAAGTTCTCCAACGGCGCCCCGTTCGACGCCGAGGCGGTCAAGTTCAGCATCGAGCGCGTCCAGAGCCCGGCGTGGAAGATCTCGCTGAAGAGCTACATGGACGTCGTCAAGGACGTCAAGGTCGTCTCGCCGACCAAGGTCGAGGTCACCCTCAAGCGGCCCTCGAACAACTGGCTGTTCCAGATGACGACGCGGATCGGCGCGATGTACGCCGAGGACGGCGTCTCCAACCTGGCCACCAAGCCCGTCGGCACCGGCCCGTACGTCGTCAAGCGCCGGGTCCGCGGCGACTCGATCGTGCTCGGCCCCAACCCCGACTACTGGGGCACGAAGCCGGCGATGCAGGACGTCACGCTCAAGTACTTCAAGGACGCGACCGCGCTCAACAACGCGATGCTGTCCAACGCGATCGACGTGATCGCCGACGTGCAGGCGCCTGACTCGCTCGGCCAGTTCGACGACAAGAACCGCTTCCAGGTCAGCGTCGGCACCACCAACGGCGAGCTCACGATGGCGCTGAACAACGCCAGCGGGCCGATGAAGGACGTCCGGATCCGCCAGGCGGTCCGGTCCGCGATCGACCGCAAGGCCGTCGTCAAGGCCGCCTGGGCCGGCTACGGCCCGGTCATCGGCAGCATGGTGCCGCCGACCGACCCGTGGTACGAGGACCTGACCGGCGTCACCCCGTACAACCCGGAGAAGGCCAAGCAGCTGCTGGCCGCGGCCGGCAAGCCGAAGCTGAACGTCCGCTTCCGCGTGCCGAACCTGCCCTACGCGATCGCGCCGGCCCAGGTCGTCAAGTCGCAGCTGGCGAAGGTCGGCATCACGGCCAACATCGACGTGCTGGAGTTCCCCGCCCGCTGGCTGGCCGAGGTCTTCACCAAGCACGACTACGACATGTCGCTGATCGAGCACGTCGAGCCGCGCGACATCGTCACCTTCGGCAACCCCGACTACTACTGGGGCTACGACAACAAGCAGGTCCAGGACCTGCTCGCGAAGGCCGACGCCGGCACCGAGGAGGAGCAGGTCGCCGACATGAAGCAGGTCGCCCGCAAGCTCGCCGAGGACGCCGCGGCCGAGTGGCTCTACGTGATGCCGAGCATCGAGGTCGCCGCGCCGGACATCACCGGGCTGCCGAAGAACCGGATCAGCGAGTCGTTCGACCTGACGACGATCAAGCGCTCGGACAGCTAGCGGTGCGCACCGAAGAGGGACGGGGGAACGGCTGATGGCGATGACGTTGCTGCGACGGACCGGGCTGCTGGTGATCAGCCTGGTCGTCGCGTCGATCCTCGTGTTCCTCTTCATGGCGGTGCTGCCCGGGGATGCCGCCGAGGTGTCCCTGGGCACCAACGCGACCCCCGAGGCGGTCCAGCAGATCAAGACCGAGTTCGGGACCGACCGACCCCTGATCACCCAGTACACCGACTGGGCGGCGGGTCTGCCGACCGGCGACTTCGGGACGTCGTACGTCACGAAGGAGCCGATCACCCCGCAGATCAGCGACCGGATCCAGATCACCCTGATCCTCGTGTTCGCGTCGATGCTGGTCTCGCTGCTGGTGGCGTTGCCGCTCGGCAGCCTGGCCGCCGCGCGCCACCGGCACACCAGCGGCCTGTTCCTCTCCGGCGCCAGCCAGGTGGGGGCGGCGATCCCCGCCTTCCTCGCCGGGATCCTGCTGGTGGCGCTGTTCTCCGTGAAGCTCGGGTGGCTGCCCTCCAGCGGCTGGACCCCGCCAGACGAGGACTTCGGGCAGTTCCTCCGCCAGCTCGCGCTGCCGGCGATCTCGCTCGGCCTGGTCGAGGGCGCGATCCTGACCCGCTACGTCCGCTCGTCGGTGCTCGAGGTGCTCGGGGAGGACTTCCTGCGGACCGCGCGCGCCAAGGGCCTGACGCGGTCGCAGGCGCTCGTCCGCCACGGGCTCCGCAACGCGGCGATCCCCGTGATCACGATCCTCGGGCTCGAGCTCGCCGCGCTGCTGATCGGCGCAGTCGTGATCGAGCGCGTCTACGTGATCCCCGGACTCGGCAGCCTGCTGCTGGACAGCGTCTCCAACCGCGACCTGCTGACCGTGCAGGGCGTCGTGATGGTGCTCGTCGCGGCGGTCCTGATCATCAACTACGTCGTCGACCTGCTCTACACGGCGATCGACCCGCGCCTGCGGAGGTCCTCATGACCCACGCGATCACCCGCATCGACCTGGAGGGGCTCCGATGAGCACCGGAATGGCCGGCCCGCTCGCGGGCCCGCATGGGGCCGAGATCCCCGGGATGACCGAGACGAAGCGGCCGCTGACGCCGAGCCTGATCGTGGGCATGGTGCTCGTCGGGTTCATCGTCCTGATCGCGCTGATCTCGTTCGTCTGGACCCCCTACGACCCGACCGACATCGACGCCAACGCGCGCCTGCTCGGCCCCACGGGCTCGCACGTGCTCGGGACCGACAAGTTCGGTCGCGACGTCTTCAGCCAGCTGATGTGGGGCGCGCGGACCACGCTCTTCGTCGGCGTCGTCGCGGTCGGGGTCGCCGCCCTGGTCGGCACCCCGCTCGGGATCCTGGCCGGGATGTCGTCGCGCTGGGCCGACGACCTGATCATGCGCGCCAACGACCTCTGGCTCGCCTTCCCGGCGCTGCTGCTGGCGATCATGTTCGGCGCCGTCTTCGGCGCCAGCACCCTGACCGCGATGCTCGCGATCGGCCTGGCGACCGTGCCGGCGTTCGCCCGGATCGCGCGCTCGGGAACGATGCAGGTGATGAGCAGCGAGTACGTGCTGGCCGCGCGCTCGGCCGGCCGCAGCCGGTTGGCGATCGCCCGCCACCACGTGCTGCCGAACATCGCCCCGCTGCTGATCGTGCAGTCCTCGGTCGCGTTCGGCATCGCGGTCCTGGCCGAGGCGGCGCTGTCGTTCCTCGGGTTCGGGACCAAGCCGCCGAACCCCTCGTGGGGCCGGATGCTGCAGGAGTCGCAGGAGACCCTCAGCAGCACCCCGCTGCTGTCGGTCTGGCCCGGCCTGGCGATCGCGGTCGCCGTGCTCGGCTTCAACATGCTCGGCGACGGCCTCCGCGACCGCTTCGATCCTCGACTGGACAGCCGCCGATGAACGCTTCCGATCGCCCGACCCCCGGTCCCATGGGACAGGCTGCTGACGCGGCCTCCTCGGCCTCGGCGGTGCTCGAGGTCCGCGGCCTGCGGGTCGCGACGCCGCGCCAGACGCTGCTGCACGACGTCGGCTTCACGCTCGGCTCCGGCGAGCGCCTGGGGATCATCGGCGAGTCCGGCTCCGGCAAGTCGCTGACCGTGCTCTCGGCGATGGGACTGCTGCCGGACGGCCTCGAGGCGACCGGCTCGATCCGGCTCGGCGGCGTCGACGGCAACCTGCTGGACGCCAGCGAGAAGCGGATGGCCGGCCTCCGCGGCCAGCGGATGAGCATGGTCTTCCAGGAGCCGATGACGGCCCTGAACCCGCTGATGCGGGTCGGCCACCAGGTCGCCGAGACGATGCTGCTGCACGGGACCCAGCCGAGCAAGCGGGCCGCGGCCGACGGCGCCGTCGAGATGCTCGACCGGGTGCGTCTGCCGAACCCCGGCGCGGCCGCCCGCGCCTATCCGCACCAGCTCAGCGGCGGTCAGCGCCAGCGCGTGATGCTGGCGATGGCCCTGGCCAACGACCCTTCGGTGCTGATCTGCGACGAGCCGACGACCGCGCTCGACGTGACCGTCCAGGAGCAGATGCTCCAGCTGATCCGGGAGGGCGTCGCCGCCCGCCAGTCGGCCCTGCTCTTCATCACGCACGACCTCGCCGTCGTCGCCAGCATCTGCGAGCGGGTGCTGGTCCTCCACAACGGCGAGATCGTCGAGTCGGGACCGGTCGACAAGGTCTTCACCAATCCCGACCACGAGTACACGCAGGGCCTGCTGGCCGCCTCCGACCTGGAGGCGAGCGGCCGGACCGCGCGGTTGCAGGGCGCCGGCACCAGCAGCGTGCGGGTCGCCGCGGACGCCGAGCGGGCGGCTGCGGGCGAGCAGGCCGTCGCTTCCGAGGCGACGGCGGACGAGGACGGTCCGCTGATCCGCGTCCGCGGCGTCACCCGCGAGTACCACCGCTCGCGGACCTCGCTGCGCCAGGCCTCGACCGCGATCAAGGCGCTCGGCGGGATCGACCTCGACATCCACGCCGGCCAGCGGTTCGGGATCGTCGGCGAGTCCGGCTCCGGCAAGTCGACGCTGATCCGCCTGATCTCCGGGCTCGACCACCCGACGGAGGGCTCGATCACCTTCGGGGGGACCGAGATCGCCGGCCGCAAGGAGCGCCACCTGCGGTTCCTGCGGCGGGAGCTGCAGGTCGTCTTCCAGGACCCGATGGGCTCGCTGAACCCGCGGATGCGGGTGCGCGACATCGTCGCCGAGCCGCTGGTCGCCCAGGGCGTCCCGGAGGCGGAGCGGCGCGCCCGCGTCGAGGAGCTGCTGGAGGCGGTGCGGCTGCCCAAGGACGCGGCGGCGCGCTTCCCCCACCAGTTCTCCGGCGGTCAGCGGCAGCGGATCTCGATCGCGCGGGCGCTGTCGGTCCGGCCGAGCGTGCTGGTCGCCGACGAGGCGGTCAGCGCGCTGGACGTGTCCGTCCGGGCCCAGATCCTCGACCTGATCACCGACCTGGTCGAGCAGTACGGCCTGACGCTGATCTTCGTCTCGCACGACCTGTCGGTGATCCGGCACGTCTGCGACACGGTCGCCGTCATGCGCAACGGGAGCGTCGTGGAGACCGGTCCGACCGACACGGTCTACGACCACCCGCAGGAGGAGTACACGCAGCGGCTGCTGGCCGCCGCGCCGACATTGGAGCGGGTGCTGACGGCGCAGGCCGGCGCCCGAGCAGGGGCCGAAGAGGAAGTGCTGGATCAATGACCGAGACGACGTCCACCGAGAGCACCGTGATCGACGACGAGGCCCTGACCGCCTTCACCCAGGAGCTGGTCCGGATCCGCAGCGTCCACGAGCCGGAGACCGGGAGCGACGAGTCCGTCGCCGCCGCGCTGGTCGCGGACCAGATGCGCGCGTTCGGCTGGGAGCCGCAGATCGTCGAGGTCGTGCCCGGCCGCCCGAACGTGATCGCCGTGATCGAGGGCGGGGGCGGCCCCGGGCCGACGCTCGGCTTCGAGGGTCACACCGATGTCGTCACCGAGGGCGACCGCGGTGAGTGGAGCGTCGATCCGTACGGTGGCGAGATCCGCGACGGCCGCCTCTACGGTCGCGGGACCGCCGATATGAAGGCCGGCGTCGCGTCGATGATCTACGGCGTCCGTGGGCTCCAGCTCGCCGGGCCGTTCCCCGGCCGGGTCGTGCTGATCGTGCTCTGCGACGAGGAGGGCATGATGCTCGGCGCCAAGCACTTCGCGCAGACCGAGCTGGCCGCGACGGTCGACGCCTGCATCGTCTGCGAGCCCGAGGGCGACGAGGTCTGCGTCGCCGCGCGCGGCTCGATCCGGATCCGGCTCGAGTTCCAGGGCAAGATGGCCCACGGCGCGATGCCGCAGAAGGGCCGCAACCCGATCACCGCCGCCGCCGGCCTGATCGCCGCTCTGCCCGAGTACCAGCGGGAGCTGCTCGAGTCGCACCCGCCCCACGAGCACCTCGGCCCGGTGACCCTGACCCCGACGGTCGTCGGCGGCGGCACCGTCGAGCAGGTCAACGTGATCCCCGCCACGACCGAGGTCTACCTCGACGTGCGGGCGATCCCGGGCGTCGACCACGACGCGCTGATCGGCCGGATCGGCGAGCTGGCCCGCGAGGCCGGGGCGCCGCTCGGCGTCGCGGTCGCGGTCGACGTGATCGACAACCGGCCGTCGGTCGAGATCGATCCTGCGCACCCCGTCGTCGCGGCCGTCGTGGCCGGCCACCACGAGGTCTGCGGGGTCACCCCCGTCTACGGCGGGGTGCCCGGCGCGACCGACGGCACCGTGCTCTGGCGCGACGCCGGGATCCCGAACGTCGTCTACGGCCCCGGCGACAAGTGGATCGCCCACCAGGTCGACGAGTACGTCGACGTCGCCGACCTCGGGCGCTACGCCCGCGTCTACGCCGCGGCGGCGCGACGGTTCCTCGAGTCGCAGGGCAACTGAGATGACCGAGGACGCGAGCTTCGACCACATCGTCGTCGGCGCCGGGGTCTCCGGCTCCGTCGTCGCCCGGCGGCTGGTCGACGCCGGGCGCCGGGTGCTGCTGCTCGAGACCGGTGGGCTCGACGACCACCCCGACGTCCGCGCCGTCGGCGGCCACGCCCGGCTGTGGGAGACCGCGGTCGACTACGGCTACCGGACCGAGCCGCAGGAGCACGCCGACGGGCGCCGGCTGCCGTGGCCACGCGGTCGCGTGGCGGGCGGCAGCGGCTCGCTGAACTCGATGATCTACGCCCGCGGCGTGCCGGCCGACTACGACGCCTGGGCGGCCGACGGCTGCGAGGGCTGGGGCTGGGACGACGTGCTCGCCGCCTACCTCCGGGCCGAGGACCACCCGTCCGGTCCGTCCGCGCAGCACGGGGCCGGCGGGCCGATGACGATCAGCCGCAACGACGATCCGCACCCGGTCTCGACCGCGTTCCTCGAGGCGGCGGTCCGCACCGGGTTGCCGCGGAACGAGGACACCAACGGCGAGCAGGTGCTCGGCGTCGCCTACACCGAGCACTTCGCGCGGGACGGTGAGCGGGTCAGCAGCTGGAACGGCTACGTCGGTCCGATCCTCGACGATCCTCGCCTGACCGTCCTGACGGGCGCCTGCGTCCAGCGGCTGGTCTTCGAGGGCACCCGCTGCGTCGGGGTCGCGTACACCCGTGAGGGCAGCGACGAGCAGCAGGTCGCGCGCGCCTCGGGCGACGTCGTCCTGAGCGGCGGCGCGATCGGCTCGCCGCAGCTGCTGCTGCTGTCGGGGATCGGTCCGGCCGACGATCTGCGGGCGCTCGGGATCGACGTCGTCGCCGACCTCCCGGGCGTGGGGGAGAACCTCCACGACCACCTGCTGGTGCCGGTCGTCTGGCGGTCGACGCGTCCGCTGGGGTCGTTCACGTCGCAGGGCGCGGAGGTGCACTACTTCGCCAAGAGCGACCCAGGGCTCGACCGCCCGGACATCCAGCCGCTGATGATCCTGTTCCCGTTCGTCGTCGACGGCTACGAGACGCCGGCCGACGGCTACAGCTGCATGGCCGGCCTGATCACCCCGCGCAGCCGGGGACGGCTGTGGCTGCGGACGACCGACGCCCGCGACCATCCCGCGATCGATCCGCGCGTGCTGTCGGATCCGGCGGACCTCGAGGTGCTGGTCGAGGCGGTCCGGATGACGCGCGAGATCGGCGCCCAGCCGGACCTCGACGGCTGGCGGGCGGCGGAGCACGCGCCGGGCCCGGCGGTCGCCGACGACGACGAGCAGCTGCGGGCGTACGTCCGCTCCGCGGTCGGCACGTACCACCACCAGACCGGCAGCTGCCGGATGGGCGTCGACGACCTGGCCGTCGTCGACCCGCGGCTGCGGGTGCGGGGGGTCGAGGGCCTGCGGGTCGCCGACGCCTCGATCATGCCCGCGGTCCCGTCGGCCAACACCCACGCGCCGTGCGTGATGGTCGGCGAGCGGGCCGCGGACTTCCTGCTGGCGGACTGAGTCGGGGAGCGGCTCGGGGAGGGACGGGCGCGGCGGGAGGCCACGCCCGTCCCTCCCCGGCCCGCCCGCTCAGCGTTGGATCGCCTTGACCTCGAAGAACTCGGCGAGCCCGTAGCTGCCCGCCTCGCGACCGAGGCCGGACTGCTTGTAGCCGCCGAACGGGGCGAGCGGGTTCGGCGCGGCGCCGTTGATCTCGACCTGGCCGGAGCGGAGGCGGCGGGCGACCCGCTCGGCCCGCTCCGGGTCGCTCGACCAGACCCCGTTGTTGAGTCCGTACTCGGTGTCGTTGGCGATCCGGACGGCATGGTCGTCGCCGTCGTGGGGGATCAGGACGACGACCGGGCCGAAGATCTCCTCGCGGGCGATCGCCGTGCGCTGATCCTCGACCGAGAACGCCGCGGGGGAGACGTAGAAGCCGGGGCCCTCGCGCGGGCGCTCGTCGAGCACGATCGGGCGGGCACCGTCGCGGACGGCCTGGTCGACGATCCGGACGACCTGGTCGCGCTGACGGCCGTTGGCGAGCGGACCGAGGGTGGTCTCGGGGTCCTGCGGATCGCCGACGACGTAGGTCGCGACCGCGGCGGCGGCGACCTCCTCGGCCTCGGCCAGGCGGGTGCGCGGGACGAGCAGGCGGGTCAGGCCGTCGCAGCGCTGGCCGGTGTTGAGGAACGCGCTGGCGACACCGTGACGGACCGCGGCGGGCAGGTCGGCGTCGTCGAGGATCAGGTTGGCCGACTTGCCGCCGAGCTCGAGCGCGACCCGCTTGATCGTGCCGGCGGCGGCCCCGAGGACGGCGCGACCGGCGCGGGTCGAGCCGGTCAGGCTGACCATGTCGACGTCGCCGTGGCCGGCCAGCGCCTCGCCGACCGTCGGACCGGTGCCGGTCACCAGGTTGAGGACGCCGGCCGGCAGGCCGACGGCGTGGGCGACCTCGGCCAGCACGAACGCGTCGAGCGGGGCGACCTCCGACGGCTTGAGCACGACCGGGCAGCCGGCGGCGAGCGCGTAGGCGACCTTCAGCGCGACCTGGTGGAGCGGGAAGTTCCAGGGCGTGATCGCGGCGACCACGCCGATCGGCTCGTGGACGAGCAGCGCCCGGTCGAGGACGTGCTCGGGCTCGTGCTCGCGCAGGGTCTGGGCGGCACGGGCGAAGGTCCCGGCGGGCAGGACGGCCTGGAGCGTGCGGCTGAGCGTGATCGGCGAGCCCATCTCGCCGGTGATCGTCTGGGCGATCTCCTCGGCCCGCTCGGTCAGGCCGGCCCCGATCCGCTCGAGCAGCTGCGCACGCTCCTCCACCGGGACGGCGGCCCACGGCTCGCGGGCCTCGACAGCGGCCCGGACGGCGCGCTCGACGTCGGCGGCGGTCCCGTCGGGGATCGTGGCGACGGTCTGCTCGCGCGCGGGGTCGACGACGTCGAGCGACGCGCCGCCCGCGGATGGCGTCCACCGCCCGCCGATGTAGAGCTCTGTGCGGTCGGCGTGGGGGAACTCGCGCTTGACGTGCATCCTGGGTCCAGGATACAACCCACCCATGACGCTCTACCGGCCGACCGTTGATCGCCTGCGCCGCGTGGCCGATCGTCACGGCCTCACGCTCGCCGACGAGGAGCTCGAGTTCCTCCGCGATCTCGGCGCCGGGGCGCTGCGCGCCTGCGAGCGGATCGACGCCGCGGCCCCGACCACCCGCCTGCCCGTCACGTACCCGCGGACCGCGGGCCGCGCGGCGACGCCGGCCGAGGACCCCTACAACGCCTGGGCCTGGCGGTTCTCGATCCCCGGCGCCGCCAGTGGCCCGCTGCACGGCAAGCGGATCGTGCTGAAGGACATCGTGCCCGTCTCCGGGATGCCGATGACCGCCGGATCGGCGCTGCTGCAAGGGCACGTCGCGGACTTCGACGCGACCGTCGTCACCCGCGTGCTCGACGCCGGTGGCGAGCTCGTCGGGATCGCCGCGACCGAGGACATGTGCCTGTCCGGGGCGAGCGTCTCGGCCGTCAGTGGCCAGGTCCGCAACCCGCACGACCCCCGGCGCTCGGCCGGCGGCTCCTCCAGCGGCGTGGCGGCGCTGGTCGCCAGCGGGGCGGTCGACATCGGGATCGGTGCCGACCAGGGCGGATCGATCCGGATCCCCGCCTCGCTCTGCGGCGTCTACGGGCTGAAGCCGACCTACGGCCTGATCCCCTACACCGGGTGCATCCCGATCGACGTCAGCATCGACTACCTCGGCCCGATCGGTCGGACGGCGGAGGACGTCGCGCTGCTGCTCGACGCGATCGGCGGCTTCGACGACGGCCTCGACCCGCGGCAGCGGACGGAGGTCGAGCCCCCGCGGACCCGCGAGGGGCTGACCGGCACCGACCTCGCCGGCCTCCGCGTCGGGCTGGTCCGCGAGGGCTTCGGACAGCCGGGGATCGGCGATCCCGCCGTCGACGAGATCGTCCGGGCCGCCGCCCTCCGGTTCGCCGAGCTCGGCGCGACGGTCGAGGAGATCTCCGTCCCCGAGCACCGCTACTCGATGGACATCCACACCTCGATCCTGCTCCAGGGCGGCTCCGAGGCGATGGTCGGCGGCAACGGCGTCGGCATGCCCGGCAAGGGCTTCATGGACGCGTCGCTGGCGGAGAGCATGGGGCGCGCCCGCCGGAGCCAGGCCGACCAGCTGTTCGCCAGCGTCAAGTACGCGATGGTGATCGGCGGCTACCTCTGGGACGAGTACGGCGGCGCCTACTACGCCAAGGCCCAGAACCTCGCGGTCGAGATGCGCCGGGCCTACGACCGGACGCTCGCCGACTACGACGTGCTGGTGCTGCCGACGACCGCGATCACCGCGCCGGAGCTGCCCGCCCCCGACCCGGAGTCGCTGGCGGCGATCGAGCTGGCGCTCGACCCGGCGCTGATCTCCAACACCTGCGCCTTCAACCACACCGGCCACCCGGCCCTGAGCGTGCCGGTCGGGCCGCTCGACGGCCTGCCGGTCGGGATGATGCTCGTCGGGCGCAAGCACGACGACGGCACGCTGCTGCGGGCGGCTCACGCGCTCGAGCAGGCGGGCCACACGCTCCCGTCCGCGACGCCGGTCGGGGGCACGGCGTGACCCCGCCGGCCGGCACCGAGTCGGGCCCGCGGTGGCGCGGACGGATCCGCCTGGTCGACGAGGTCGCCCAGGTCCTCCGCGAGCGGATCTACGCCGGCGCCTACCCGCCGGGCACCAAGCTGCTGCAGGAGCAGCTCGCGGAGGAGCTGGAGATCAGCCGGACGCCGCTGCGCGAGGCGCTGCGGGTGCTCGAGCGCGACGGCCTGCTGCAGACCGACCGGGGCCGCGGGGTGCGCGTGATCGAGGTCGATCCGGGGCTGCTGCTCGAGGGCTTCAACCTGCGGGAGGCGGTCGACGGCGTCGCCGCCCGGCTCGCCGCGGAGCGCGCCGACGCCGACGGGATCGCCCGGCTGCGGGCACAGATCGTGCTCCAGCAGGCGACGGTCGAGCCGTGGGACGCGAGCGCTTACACGCTGGCCAACGTCGAGTTCCACATGATGGTGATGGAGCTGTCGGGCAACCGCTTCGTGCAGGCGGAGCTGCCGCTGGTGCGCATGACCTCCCAGGTCTTCACCCCGGCCCTGCTGGTCCCCGAGGAGCGCGGCAAGGCCGCCGTGGCCGACCACGAGGCGATCGTCGAGGCGATCGCCGCCCACGACCCGGTCGAGGCGGAGCGGCTGGCCCGCAGCCACATCCGGACGACGATCGAACGGCTGTCGGCGGCGACGTCGGCGAGCTAGGACTGTCGCGACGCTCGGCGCATTCCGCCGGTCGGGGGTTGACGAGGGCGCGACGAAGAGTGATACTCGTCCACAGTTTGTATCCAGGATCCAACTAGACGGATCCGGTCGGACGCGTGGGACCGACACAGCCGCCGGACGGCTCCGCGAGCACGGGCGACCCGGCTCCGGCCCGAACCGGCGGCACGGCTGCGGCGACCACGCACCTCGAACGACGAAGGACCTGATGGCGACCGAAACTGAAACCACCCCGTTCCCCCGTGACGCCTGCCGCCGGCTCGAGGGTCGGGTCGCGATCGTCACCGGTGCCGGCTCCGGCATCGGCCGCGCGACCGCCTACCGGCTCGCCAGCGAGGGCGCGCGGGTCGTCGCCTCCGACCGCGACGCGGCCTCCGCCCGCGAGACGGCCGCGACGATCGGCGAGCATGCCCTGGCCGTGCAGGCCGACGTGACCGAGAGCGACGACCTCGCCCGGCTGGTCGAGCAGACCGTGACCGCCTTCGGCGGCGTCGATGTCTTCCACAACAACGCCGGCATGGCCCAGGCCGCCAAGCCGCTGGCCGAGATCGCCCGCGGCGAGTGGGACGCGCTGATCGCCGTCAACCTGACCGCGTTCTTCCTCGGCGCCCAGGCGGTCGCCCCGGCGATGCGCGAGCGTGGCGGCGGCTCGATCGTCGTCACCGCCTCGACCTCGGCCGTCCACCCGCGGCCCGGCCTCTCCGCCTACGCCGCCGCCAAGATGGGCGTGCTCGGGCTGACCCGTGCGCTCGCGCTCGAGCTGGCCGCCGACAAGATCCGCGTCAACGCGATCAACCCGGTCGCGGTCAAGACGCCGATGCTGCAGGAGTTCAAGCTCGCCGACGAGGACGTGCTGATGGAGCGGATGGCGGCGACGATCCCGCTCGGCAGCGCGATCGACGCCGAGGACGTGGCGGCGGCCGTCGCCTACCTCGCCTCCGACGACGCCCGCTTCGTGACCGGCATCGCGCTCAACGTGGACGGGGGACGGGACCTGTGAGCCGCCGACGGACGATCACCCGCGGCGCCCACGCCATCACCACCGCCACCGCCGATCAGCCGGGGGACCAGACCTCATGAGCACCACCTTCCCCGCCATCGACCCGGCGACCCGCGAGCCGTTCGCCGAGGTCGTCGAGATGACCACCGAGCAGGTCGACGCGGTCGTCCGCGCCGCCCGCGACGCGCAGCGCAGCTCGCACGAGTGGCGGTTCCCCGTCAACCGCGCCGCCGCGCTGCTGCGCCTGGCGCGGCTGGTCGAGCGCGACGGCGAGCAGCTGGCCGCGCTCGAGTGCCGGGACACCGGCAAGCCGATCGCGCAGGCCCGCGGCGACGTCGCCGTGACCGTCCGCTACCTCGAGTTCTACGCCGGTGCCTGCGACAAGCTCGAGGGTCGCTCGATCCCGCTCGGCCCCGACGTGATCGACTACACCGTGCGCGAGCCGTGGGGCGTCTGCGCGCAGATCATCCCCTGGAACTACCCGCTCCAGATGATCACGCGGGTCGCCGCCCCGGCCCTGGCCGGCGGCAACGCCGTCGTCGTCAAGCCGTCGGAGCTGGCCTCGCAGACGCCGATCCGCTGGGCTGAGCTGGCCGTCGAGGCCGGCATCCCCGAGGGCATGGTCGGGATCGCGACCGGCCACGGCGCGGTCGGCGCCGCGCTGGTCGCCCACCCCGACGTCGCCCACGTGACCTTCGTCGGCTCGGCCGCGGTCGGCTCGACCGTCGCCCACGCCTGCGCCGACCGGCTGGTCCCGGTCGAGCTGGAGCTGGGCGGCAAGTCGCCGAACGTGGTCTTCGCCGACGCCGACCTCGACCGGGTCGTCCCCGCGGTGGTCAAGGCGCTGATCCAGAACGCCGGTCAGAGCTGCTCGGCCGGCAGCCGCCTGCTCGTCCACGCCGACGTCCACGACGAGGTCGTCGGGCGGGTCGGCGACGCGCTCGAGGCGCTCCGGATCGGCCCCGGCAGCGACGATCCCGACCTCGGTCCGGTCGTCGCCGAGCGCCAGCTCGACCGCGCGCTGGGGATGCTCGAGACCGCCCGCGGCGAGGGCGCGACGGTCGCCCGCGGCGGCGCCCGTCCCGCCGGCTTCGAGGACGGCTGGTACCTCCAGGCGACGCTCGTCACCGGCGTCACGCCGGCGATGGAGCTGTTCCGCGAGGAGGTCTTCGGGCCGGTCCTCGCGGCGACCCCGTTCACCAGCGACGAGCAGGCGATCGAGCTGGCCAACGACTCGCCCTACGGGCTGGTCGCGGGCGTCTGGACCCGCGACCTCTCGCGCGCCCACCGCGTCGCGGGCGCGATCCAGGTCGGTCAGGTCTTCGTCAACAGCTACGGCGTCGCCGGCGGCGTGGAGATCCCCTTCGGCGGGATGAAGCGCTCGGGCTACGGCCGCGGGAAGGGAATGGACGCGATGTACGCCTACACCCAGGTCAAGAACGTGTGCGTGGCCCTGTGAGCAGCGCCGAGCAGGGCGCCTCCCGGACGATCCGGATCGCCGCCGTGCGCGGTGACGGGATCGGCCCCGAGGTGATCGACGCCGCGCTGCCGGTGATCGTGGAGGCGGCCGGCCGCGACGGCGCCAGCGTCGAGGCGACCGCGCTGGACTGGGGCGGCGACCGGCTGCTCCGGACCGGCGCGGCGATGCCCGAGGACGCGCTCGAGATCGTCCGGCGCCACGACGCGATCCTGTTCGGGGCGGTCGGCCATCCCGAGGTCGACCCGGACGTCTCCGTCTGGTCGCTGGTGCTGCCGCTGCGCAAGGGCCTCGAGCTCTACGCCAACCTGCGACCGGTGGTCAGCTGGAAGGGCCTGCGGACCCCGGCGGACGACGACGTCGAGGTCGACTTCCTGGTCGTCCGCGAGAACACCGAGGGCGAGTACTCGGGGATCGGCGGTCGCGTCCACCAGGGAACCCCGGAGGAGGTCGCCACCGAGGTCTCCGTCCACTCGCGACGGGCGATCGAGCGGATCGCGCGCTACGGGTTCCGGCTGGCCGCCGAGCGCGGCCAGACGCTGACCCTGGCGACCAAGAGCAACGTCGCCCGCCACGGCTACGGGCTCTGGGACGAGGTCGTCTTCGGCCTCGGCGAGAGCGAGTTCGCCGACGTGCCGCTGGAGAAGATGTACGTCGACGCCCTGGCCACGCGGATGGTCGCGCGGCCCGAGTCGATGGGGGTGGTGCTCTGCAGCAACCTCTTCGGCGACATCCTCTCCGACCTCGGGGCGCCGTTCGCCGGCGGCCTCGGGATGGCGCCGAGCGCCAACGTCGCCCCGGGCAAGGACGTGCCCGGGTTCTTCGAGCCGGTCCACGGCTCGGCGCCCGACATCGCCGGCCAGGGGATCGCGAACCCGCTGGCGGCGGTCCTCTCCGGCGCGATGCTGCTGCGCGAGAACGGCTGCCCGAATGGGGCGGCGGCGCTCGAGCAGGCGGTCGCCGACGCGATCGGCGACGGCCTCCGCACCCGCGACCTGGGCGGGACGGCGACGACCGTCGAGGCCGCCGCCGCGGTCGCCGACGCGCTGGCCGACGCGGTTCCGGCCTAGTCGGCGCCCCGATCCTCGGCGACGAGGATCGGGCCCCGCTGCTCGCGGCCGGCCGCTGCGGCCAGGGGGCCGTCCGGCGCCACGACCGCGTTCGCGGCCGGCCGGCGCAGCGCCAGCGCCGTCGCGCCGGCCAGCAACGTGCCGACGATCCCGAAGACGTAGGCGTGGCCGGCGGCGACGTCGGCCGCCGCCAGCGTCTGGGGCTCGCCGATGATCGCGACCAGGATCGCCGTCCCGAGCACGGCCCCGAACTGGCGGAAGGCGCTGGTCACCGCGCTCGCGACCCCGAACCGGCTGGCGGGGATGTCCGCCGCCGCGGCGGCGCCGAGCGCCGGGAACGCGAGGCCGATCCCGATCCCGGTCAGCACCTGCCCGGGGAGCCAGGTGCCGACGTAGTCGGGCGTCAGCCCGGCCTCCCGCAGGATCAGCAGGCCGAGGGCGTAGACGATCGTCCCCGGGACGATCACCGCACGGTGGCCGAAGCGGTCGGCGAGCTTGCCGGCCGGGCCGGCGACGAGCGCGCTCAGCAGCGGCCCGGGCACGGTCGCGAGGCCGGCGTCGAGCACCGAGTAGCGCCAGACCCCGGTCAGGAAGAGGATGTTGCCGAGGATCGTCGAGAAGAACGCCATCGCGAACAGCAACGTCCCGAGGTTCGCCCAGCGGAACGACGGGATCCGCAGCAGCGCCGGGTCGACCAACGGCCGCGGGTGGGTGACGCAGCGGCGGGCGACGAGCGCGAGCAGCAGCGCGGCGAGCACGAACGCGGCGAGCGTGCGCGGCGCGGCCCAGCCCCAGCCGTCGCCCTCGATGATCGCCAGCGCCAGCAGGCCGAGCCCGGCGGCGGCGAGCAGCGAGGCGAGCAGATCGGGGAGGCCGGTCGCGTGCTCGTCGCGGCTCTCGTCGAGGCCGCGGGCGGCGGCGACGAGCACCAGCGCGCCGAGCGGGAGGTTGACGAGGAAGATCCAGCGCCAGTCGGCGATCTCGATCAGGACGCCGCCGAGCGGCGGTCCGCAGGCGGCGGCCAGCGCGGCGGCGGCGCCCCAGAGGCCGATCCCGGCCGCCCGCCGCTCGACCGGGAACAGCGGCAGCAGCAGGGCCAGCGAGACCGGCGCGACGACCGCGGCGGCGAGCCCCTGGGCGATCCGGGCCGCGACCAGCGTCTGCCAGGTCGGGGCGATCGCGCAGAGCGCGCTGGTGAGGACGAAGGCGGCGGTCCCGAGCAGGAACATCCGGCGGCGGCCGAGCCGGTCGGCGATCCCGCCGGCGGGGATCAGGAAGGCGGCGAAGACGATGAAGTAGCCGTCGAGGATCCAGCTCAGCTGGGCGTTGGTCGCGCCGTCGAACGAGCGCCGGATGTCGGGGAAGGAGACGTTGACGATCGTCGCGTCGAGGAACGCGAGGAACGCGCCGCCGCAGATCGCGAACAGCGCAAGGGTGCGGCGACTCATGTCGCCCTCCGTGAGGTTGGGTTGCGAATCGCAACGCACGGTACCCCTCTAGGTTGCGATTCGCAACTGATGCGGCGCTAGACTTGGTGCGTGCGCCACGACGAGCTCGCCACCAGCAACTGCGCGATCTCCCGAGCCGGCGCGATCCTCGGCAACCGCTGGGTCTTCACGATCCTGCGCGCCGCCTACTTCGAGGCGCGGACCTTCGAGGACTACCAGCGGATGACCGGCATCGCCCGCAACGTCCTCACCGACCGCCTGCGGGGGCTGGAGGCCGACGGGATCCTCGCCCGCCGAGCGTACGAGGAGACCGCCAACCGGACGCGCTTCCAGTACCGGCTGACCCCGGCCGGGCTCGAGCTCTACCCGCTGGTGGCGGCGCTGATGGAGTGGGGGAACAAGCACACCGGCCTGCCCGACGGCCCCCCGATCCTGCTGCGCCACGAGCGCTGCGGCGAGATCACCCATCCGGTCGTCGTCTGCGACCACTGCGGGGAGCCGCTCGACGCCCACGACGTCACGGCGCTCCCCGGTCCCGGGGCCCGCGAGGACGATCTGCTGGTGCGGCGCCAGCGCGAGCGGGCGGCGGCCAACGGGCCGGCGGCCGAGTAGAGGCCGGCCGGCGAGCCCGGTCACGGCCTCCCGCCGCGCCCGGGCCCGTACGGCCCGACGACGGCCACCGGACGGTGGCCTCCCGGACGTTCAGTCCCCGGAGCCGCCCTCGATCCGCTGCCGCAGCGCGGTCAGGAACTGCGCCGCGTAGACCCCGTCGAGCACGCGGTGGTCCCAGCTCATGCAGAGGTTGACCATCGGCCGGATCGCGATGCTCTCCTGGCCGTCGGCGTCGGTGACCACGACCGGGCGGCGGACGATCGCCTCGAGGTCGAGGATCGCCACCTGCGGGACGTTGATCACGGGGGTCGCGATCAGCGCGCCCGAGGCGCCGGGGTTGGTGATCGTGAAGGTGCCGCCACGGACCTCGTCGGGCGCCAGCTGCTTCTGGCGGGCGCGGACGGCGACGTCCTTGATCCGGCGGGCGATGCCCTCCGGGCTCAGGTCCTGCGCGTCGTGGATCACCGGCACGATCAGGCCGTCCTCGCCGAGCGAGACCGCGATCCCCAGGTGGACCCGCTCGTAGCGGAGCAGGGTCTCGCCGTCGAAGGTCGCGTTCAGCGCGGGGAACTGCTTGAGCGTGTCGATCGCGTGGCGGGCGAGCAGCGGCAGGGCCGTCACGCCCAGCTCGCGGCGCCGCCGCTCGATCCGGCTCATGTCGCACTCGACGATCGTCGTCGCGTGCGCCGCGGTGTCCAGGGACCGCCGCATCGCCGTGCCGATGCTCGTCCGCATCCGGGTCAGCGGCGTCGCGACGCCGCCGAGCTCGTCGGGGACGGTCGGCGGGGCGGCGGGCGCGGCCGTCGGCGATCCGGCCGAGGGCGTCGGCCCGGCGGCCGGCCGGCCGGGGGAGGCGGCCGGGGCGGGGCCGGCGGCTGCGGCGGCAGGTGCGCCCGCGACGAGCAGGTCCGGGTCGTGTCGGTAGGGCGACTCGATGTGCATCGGCGCGTCGTCGCCGGCGCGCGCCGCCTCCTGCTCGCCGACCTCGACCGCTCGCAGCACGTCGCGCTTGGTCACGCGGCCGTTGCGGCCGCTGCCGCTGAGGCGGGTCACGTCGAGCCCGTGCTCCTCGGCGATCCGGACGGCAACCGGCGACGAGGACCGCAGGATCTCGCGGCGGCTGGCCGACGGACCGGCTCCGTTGCCGTTGCCGTTGCCGGTGTCGCTCGGCGGGGCCGGGGCGGCGTGCCCGTCGCCGGCCGTGGCGGCTGCGGTGGTCGTGCCGGCGGCACCGCTGCCGGCCGCCGCGCCACCGTCGCTCGCGCCGGCCTCGCTGCCGGAGCCGACGGCGTCGTCCCCGGCGGCAGGCGCCCCACCGGCCGTGGCCGATCCGCCGTCCCCGGTCGCGATCCGCCCGAGGACGGTCCCGACCTCGACGGTCTCGCCGGTCGGCACCAGGATCTCGGCGAGCACGCCGCTCGCGGGTGCCGGGCACTCGCTGTCGACCTTGTCGGTCGAGATCTCGCAGATCGTCTCGTCGGCGGCGATCGTGCCGCCGACCTCGACCCGCCAGTCGACGATCGTGCCCTCGACGACGGAGGTGCCCATCGCCGGCATCAGGATGTCGACCAGCGTGCCGGTCGTGCCGGCGCCCGCCGGCGCCAGGTCAGTAGGCGAGGAGCTCACGAGCGGCCTCCGCGATCCGGTCGGGGTTGGGCAGGACGGACTGCTCCAACGTCGGGCTGAAGGGGATCGGCACGTCGGGAGTGGCGAGCCGGCGGACCGGCCCGTCGAGGTCGGAGAAGGCCTGGTCGGCGACCAGCGCGGCGACCTGGGCGCCGGCGGCGCAGGTCTCGTTGGCCTCGTCGATGATCAGGACCTTGCTCGTCTTGCGGACGCTGGCGAGGATCGCGTCCTCGTCCAGGGGCACCAGCGAACGGAGGTCGAGCACCTCGACCTGGCCGTCCTCGAACCGGTCGGCGGCGGCCAGCGCGGCGTGGACCATCTGCCCGTAGGCGACGATCGTCAGCTCGGCGCCCTCACGGGCGACCCGCGCCGTGAACGGCTCGAGGTGCGTGCCCTCGGGGACCTCGCCCTTGATCCGCCGGTAGAGGTTCTTGTGCTCGAGGAAGCAGACCGGGTTCGGGTCGCGCAGGGCGGTGGTCAGCATCCCCTTGGCGTCGGCCGGGGTGCTCGGGGCGACGACCTTCAGGCCCGGGGCGTGCATGAACCACGCCTCTGGGTTCTGCGAGTGGAACGGCCCGCCCGCGAAGCCGCCGCCGGTCGGCAGCCGCAGCACCAGCGGCACGGCGAGGCCGGTCCGGTAGTGCATCTTGCCGGCGACGTTGACCAGCTGGTCGAAGCCGCAGGCGACGAAGTCGGAGAACTGCATCTCCGCGACCGGTCGCAGCCCGGCGAGGGCCGCCCCGACCGAGCTGCCGATGATCGCCGACTCGGCGATCGGGGTGTCCTGCACGCGGTCGGCGCCGAACTCCTCGATGAAGCCGGCCGTGACCTTGAACGCGCCGCCGAAGGCGCCGACGTCCTCGCCGAGCACGAAGACCCGCTCGTCGTTGCGCATCTCCTCGCGCAGCCCGTCGGAGATCGCCTGGAGGTAGGTCATCGTGGTCATGCGGTCACCTCGTGGAAGGCGCTCCAGGGGGCGTCGCCGGCGCCGAGCGCGGCCGGCTCGCCGGTGCAGAAGACGTCGGAGGTGGCGGTCTCGAGGGCGGGCAGCGGGCTGGCCAGCGCGGCGGCCACGGCCTGCTCCAGCTCGGCGGCGACGGCGTCGCGGACGGCCGTCGTGTCGACGCCCTGCTCGCTGACGATCGCCTCGTAGCGGTCGAGCGGATCGCGCTTGGCCCACTTGGCGACCAGCTCGGGGTCGACGTAGCGCATGTCGTCGTGGGCGCCGTGCCCGTGCATCCGCATCGTGCGGGCCTCGATCAGGGTCGCGCCGTCGCCGGCCAGCGCCCGCTGGCGGGCGGCGTGGACCGCGGCGTGGACGGCCTCGACGTCGTTGCCGTCGACGACGGTCGAGGCGACGCCGTAGGCGGCGGCGCGCTCGGCCGGCGGGACCACGAACTGGTGGTCCGACGGGGTCGAGTAGGCGAGCCCGTTGGCCTCGCAGACGAAGACGACCGGCTCGCGGCGGAGGCCGGCCCAGTTCATCGCCTCGTGCCAGTCCCCGCGCGAGGTCGCGCCGTCGCCGAAGAAGCTGAGGGCGACGCGCTGCTCGCGGCGCATCCGGAAGGCCATCGCCAGGCCGACGGAGACGACCATCATGTCGGGCAGCATCGAGACCATCCCGACGATCCCGCGCGAGCGGTCGCCGAAGTGGACGTTGCCCTCGCGCCCGCGGCTGAGGCCGTTCTCGCGGCCCATGTAGTGGCGGAGGATCTCGGTCACGTCGGTCCCGCGGACGAGGTGCGCGCCGAGGTCGCGGATCAGCGGCGAGCAGATCACGTCGTCGGGGCCGAGCGCGAACGCGGCGCCGACGCTGATCGCCTCCTGGCCGCGGCCGTCGTAGAACGAGCCGGGGACCTTGCCCTGCTTGTAGAGGGTCACGCCCCGCTCTTCGATCGCCCGCATCTGGACGAGGAACCGGTAGAGCGCCGTCCGGTCGGCGGTGGTCAGGGCCGGCATCGCCGGCGACGCAAGCTCGGGAAGGTCGGCCGGCTCGGTGCTGCTCGCGGCACGGGTGCCGCGGGTCCGGGGGCGACGTGCGGTGGTGGGGGCGGTGGTTGCGGTGGCCATCTCGAAGTCCTTCGTGGGGGGAGGAGCGGCGAGCGGGACCGCGAATCCGGGTCGGGATCCGGGCCTGCCGCACTGAAGATCCGGGGCTGTACCGTGAGTCAAGCGCTGTGACGGGCCGCACGCAACGGGAAGGCCGGGGAAATGCAGTACACGCGCAACGGATCGCAGCGGTTTCACGAGAACGCGGTGATCCGTTGCGTCGCTTCGGGCTCCTTCGCTAGGTTCCCGGTGTGACCGTGCTGCCCGAACTGGACTCGACCGACCACGATCTCCTCGGCCTGCTCCTGCGCAACTCGCGGCGGACCCTGGCGCAGCTCGGGGCCGAGGTCGGCCTCTCCTCGGCGGCGACCAAACGCCGGGTCGATCGGCTGGAGCGGCTCGGGGTGATCACCGGCTACACGGTCCTGATCGACTACGAGAAGCTCGGTTGGACGCTGGAGGCGTTCACCGAGATCCGCGTGATGGGCAATTCGCGGATGGAGGAGATCGAGGATGCCGCCCGCAACCTCCCCGAGGTCCTCCAGATCTTCACCACCGCCGGCGATCCGGATGCGCTGGTGCACATGCGGGTGCGGGACATGGCGCACCTGCGCCGCGCCGTCGATCAGCTCCGGCGCAGTGGGCAGGTGACGGGCACCAAGACCCTGATGGTGCTCAGCGTGTGGTCGCGACCGGATCGGCCGACGCGGCCGACGCCGTAGCCAGCACGCCGATCAGGCTGTCGATCCGGGCGGTCAGCAGCCTCGCCCGCTGGGGCGCGGCGTCGACGGTCAACCAGGCCCGCTGGAGGTCGTCGTCGCTGACGAAGCGGAGAGCGGTGACGGCGCACCGACGGGAGCGGCAGAGCGTGAGGATCCGCTCGAGCACGGTCGGGTCGGTGGGGGAGAGCGTGAGCTCGAGATGGTGCAGCATCGGGGTCCTTGGATTCCCCGCACCGATCGACCCGTGACGTGCCGCACCTGCACGCGCCACCAGTCGTCCGCACGGGGACGACGGGCCTGCGCGGGACGGGTCGCGCGCAGGCTCAGGTGGTAATCGACCGGATGACGGCAGCACCGAACCACCCGCGGATGCGGGCGGCGGACGGGTGCGTCGTCCGGAGGAGCGCCATCGCGAGCCAGCCTAGCGGAGCGAGCCCGCCGCGGGCGATCGGTGCGCACCTGGTTCGCGGCCGCGGTCAGCGGTCGAGCCGCGACCGCAGCGCGGCGGCGCAGCGGGCGTCGTCGCCGAACGCCGCCCAGCTGCCGTGCGCCCCGGCCGGCACGCTCCCACGCGGCGGGGCCGGCAGGCCCTTGCCCTTGTCGGCCTTGTCGAGGATGAAGCCGCGCGCGACCTCGGTCGAGGTCGGCAGCAGGGTCACGCCCGGCACGCTGCCGGGGCTCAGCGCCGCGACCTCGGGGAGGGCACCGTCCGGTCCACCGTCGTGCCCGAGCCAGAGCAGGACCTGGGGCACGGCGCGGTGGTTGGGGAGGGCGACGTCGGGATGGACCTCCCGCACGGCGGCCTGGAGGTTCTCGTCTTCCTCGACGAAGACCGAGGGGCCGGCCTGCGAGCACTCCATCGCCCGCAACGCCGGCCGCACGGCCTCGCCGGTCACGACGCGCAGGTCGCCGATCACCCGCTGCTGGAGCGCGAGCGCGCTCTGGAGTCGGTCGAGCCGGTGGACCTGACCGGGCAGGAAGACGACGAACGCCAGCACGCAGACCGCGGCGAACGCCTGCCACGGACGCCGCCAGCGGTCGTCGGCCGCCAGCCGCCGCCAGCCGAGCAAGCCGCCGGCCGCGAACAGGATCAGCAGCGTGCCGGGGAAGACGAGGTAGCGGGTCAGCAGCGGCAGGCCGGTCGCGGCCAGGACCAGGAAGCCGAGCGCGGCGGCGACGCCGGCCGCCGCCCCGAGCACGACCCGGCGGCGCAGCAGCAGCAGCGAGAGGATGCCGCCGCCGAGCGCGGCCAGCAGCACCGGCTCGCGCACGATCTCGCCCAGCCGTCGCGGCATCACGGTGATCGCCGAGCCGAGTCCGGTGACGCGGTCGAGGTCGGCGGCGTTCTGCTGGGTGCCGGTCAGCGCCTGGAGCGCGTCCCCGCTCAGGACCAGGCCCTCGACGAGCCAGCCGAGCGGGGCGATCGCGGCGATCGCGACCAGGCCCGCGAAGCGCCGTCGGTCGAGCCGGCCCCACCAGACGGCGACCCGCTCGCGCGGCGTCGGCGCCAGGTCGGACTCGAACGCGCGACCGTTGCTCGAGCCCCCGTCGTGGCTCCCGTCGTGGGCCCCGTGGGCGGGGGCGGGCCGGCGGACGTCGACCACCGCCAGGTAGATCACGTAGGCCCCGGCCAGCAGCCAGGCCTCGGGCCGCAGCAGCCCGGCGAGCGTGAGCCACACGAGCGTGCGCGCGCCGTTGCGGGCACGCCGCGTCTCGGACAGCAGTGCCAGCAGCAGGAAGACGGCGTAGGGAAGGTCGAGGTAGGTCCGGAGGCCGTAGGAGAGCACCGGCTCGCGGGTCAGGACGAGCACCGCGGCGACGATCCCGGCCCCGACACCGAACCACGCCTCGCCGAGCCGGAAGGTGACGACCCCGAGCGCGCCGAGCCAGAACAGCGCGAGCACGACCAACGCCGTCTCGGCGCCGGTCCCGACGGCGCCGTGGGCACCGGCGGCATCGCTCAGTGGGACGAGGAGGCCGGACAGCAGGTCGCTGAGCGGATGCGGCGTCGGCGAGTACAGCCGCTGCAGGTCGGGGCGATGGCCGCCCGCGAGCAGGTCCCGCATCCAGTTCAGCGACCAGGCGCTGTCGTAGTTGACGAACGCGGTGCCCCCGAAGAGCAACCAGATCAGGACGCCGATCCCGCAGGCGGCCGCGAGATGCGCCGCGATCCGTCCCACGCTGGTGCGCCCGCGGTCGCTCGTCATCGCCGGGCGACGCTACCGGAGCGACACGCGTCGCCGTCGGCCAACGCGGGCGATCCGGTCGGCGGCGCCCCCGCGGCGGCGCACCCGAGCCGCGGCCGGGGCGGGACGACGGGAGTCGCGTCGACGGGGACACGGGCCGGTGAGGGCCGGTCGACGCGCCGCTCGCGGAGACCCGTCGGACACTCTTCGGACGACCCGAAGAGTGTGCGACTGCGGTTCCGATTGGAGGCCCTTCGGACGATCCGACGAGTGTGCGATTGCCGTTCCGAATGGAGGCCCTTCGGACGATCCGACGAGTGTGCGATTGCCGTTCCGATTGGAGGCCCTTCGGACGATCCGACGAGTGTGCGACTGGTGTCCCGGTCGGTGCCCTTCGGGCGGCCCGAGAGGTCTGCGATCGCGGTCGGCGGCGGCGATCCGGGGCGCGTCATCGGGGGCGGCGGGCCGGAAGGGAGACGACCGGCAAGATGAATCGTCTTCTCGCGCTAGGCTGGCGGGCGTGAAGCCGGATGCCGCTCAGATTCGGGTCCTCGGCGTGCTGCTCGAGAAGCAGCGCACGACGCCCGACACGTACCCGCTGACCCTCAACGCGTTGCGCGCGGGCTGCAACCAGTCGACGAACCGCGATCCGATCGTCGACTTCGACGACACCACGATCCGCGGGGCGCTGGAGGAGCTGGCCCGTCGCCGCTGGACGCGCGCCGCCGGCGGCACCCGCGCGGCCAAGTACCGCCACCTGCTCGGCGACACGCTGCAGATCCGTCCCGACGAGCAGGCCGTGCTCGCCGTCCTGATGCTGCGCGGTCCGCAGACGCCAGGGGAGCTGCGGCAGCGGACCGAGCGGTTGCACCCGTTCGCCAGCACCGACGAGCTGGAGACCACGATCGACCGGCTCGTGACCCGCCGCTTGGTCGTCCGCCTGGAGCGGCGGCCGGGCCAGAAGGAGGGGCGGGTCCAGCAGATCATGGGCGGCGACGAGCTCGAGTCCGGGACGGCGGTGGCCGGGCCGCCGGTGGGAGCCGCGGTCGGGCACGACGTGGCCGGTGCGTCGTCGTCGGCCCCGCTGCCCGACGACGGTCTCGCCGACCGGGTCGCGCGGCTCGAGGCGGACGACCGGGTCGAGCGGCTGGAGGCGGAGATCGCCGCGCTGCGGGCCGAGCTGGCGGGTCTCCGCGAAGAGCTGGGCGCCTAGGCGCCCGATAGCACCCCGGGGCACGGGAGAGGAACCACCGCCGCGGCCGGCCGCCCGCGTAGACTCGACTCCGGTGTCCGCGCCGTCTCTCTATCGCCGCCATCGACCCCGCTCGTTCGACGACGTCGTCGGGCAGGAGCACGTCGTCCGCACGCTCCGCAACGCGATCGAGCAGGACAAGGTCCACCACGCCTACCTGTTCGTCGGTTCGCGCGGTACGGGCAAGACGTCGATGGCCAAGATCCTCGCCGCCTGCCTGAACTGCCAGGGTGACCCGAGCCTGCCGCCGGCCGAGCGCCGGCCGGGTCCGACGGTCGCTCCCTGCGGTCGCTGCGAGCCGTGCCGGTCGATCGCCGAGGCGACCTCGATCGACGTCGTCGAGATGGACGCCGCGTCCAACAACTCGGTCGACGACATCCGCGACCTGCGCGACTCGGTCGCCTTCGCCCCCGTCGGCGGTCGCCACAAGGTCTACATCCTCGACGAGGCGCACATGCTCTCGTCGGCGGCCTGGAACGCCTTCCTGAAGACGCTCGAGGAGCCGCCGCCGCGGACGATCTTCGTGCTGGCGACGACCGAGGCGAACAAGGTCCTGCCGACCGTCGTCGACCGCTGCCACCGCTTCGACTTCCACCGTCCGACCCCCGAGCAGCTGGCGCGGGTCCTCGGCCGGGTCGCCGACCAGGAGCAGATCAGCGTCGGTCCGGAGGCGATCGCGCTCGTCGCTCGCCACGCGACCGGCTCGTTCCGCGACGCGCTCGGGACCCTCGAGCAGCTCGTCACCTACGCCGGCGAGAACATCACCACCGACGACGTGCTCTCGGTGCTCGGCGTGGCCGACGCCGAGCTGCTGTTCCGGGCCCTCGACGCGATCGCCGCCGGCGACGCGGCCGCCGCGATCACGGTCGCCGCCGAGCTGTCGGCCCAAGGCCGCGACCTCGTCCAGGTCACCCGCGACATCGAGAGCCATGCCCGCGCGCTGCTGCTGGTGCGGATGACCGGTGGCCTGCCCGACGAGCTGCGGATCAGTCCCGATCGCGACGTGCGAACGGTCGAGCAGGCCCAGCAGCTTCCCGGCGCGACGGTGATCCGGGTCCTCGACCTGGTCGCCGCGGCGCTCTCGGCCGTCCGCGACGGCGCCGATCCACGGACCCAGCTCGAGCTGCTGCTGGTCCGGGCCGCGCTGCCCCAGATCGACCCGCAGGCGAAGGCGCTTGCCGCCCGGATCGCCCGGCTCGAACAGGGTGGGGTGCAGGCTCCGGCAGCGGTCGTCCCGGCACCGGCCGCTGCTCCGACGCAGGCCGCTGCTCCGGCCCAGACGCCTCCGGCGACGGCATCGGTCCCGGCACCGGCCGCGCCCACGGCGACGACGAGTGCTCCCGCTCCGGCGTCGCCGGCGCCCGCGTCGCCGACGGCCGGATTCCCCGCGCCGACGCCCGCGCCCGACCCGGTTCCGCCGACCCCGACGCCGGATCCCCAGCCGGGTCCGCCGACGCCCGAACCCCAGCCGCCGAGCCCGGTCCCCGGTCCCGGACCGGATCCCGTGCCGCCGTCGCCGGCCCCGTGGCCGCCGAGCCCCGGCCCGACGCCGGGCCCGCCGAGCCCGGGCCCGGACCCGATGCCGGGTCCGCCCGCCCCGATCCCCGGTCCGCCGAGCCCCGGCCCCGGTCCGATGCCCGGTCCGCCGAGCATCGAGACGTCGCCGTCGTACGGCGGGCCGTCCGCGGCCGTCCTCGCGCCGCCGTCGCCCGCCCCGGACCTCGCGTCCGACGGCAGGACGTCCGTGCCCGCGTCGGAGGCACCGGCCTTCACACCGAACGGCGACGCCGCCGCGCCGGCGGAGCCCGGGACGTTCGCGGCCCCTGCGTCGGCCCCTGCTCGGACGACCCCGGTCGCGCCCGTGCCCGCCCCGCTGGCGGCGGTGCCCGCTCCGCCGGCCCCGGCCCCGGCCCCGGCCGCGGCCCCGGCCCCGGC
>NZ_JBWDOG010000022.1:0-68743 GCF_056269115.1 Patulibacter ginsengiterrae | reverse complement strand
GGCCGTCGCCGCTCCCGCAACGGGATAGGGACGTGATAGCCGCGAGGATCTCCCGTCTACCAGTGCCAGTCGACGACCTCGAAAACTGTTGCGCGCCCCCACCGACGGACGGCACCCGGCCGACGCCCCGCCGACCGGGTCCCGCGGGGGCCGCTCCGGCCTACCCGCGCTCGCGGCCCACGTTGCGCGCCCAGGCGATCAGCAGCAGCTGGAGCGGCAGACGGCCGTAGAGGGCGAGCTTGCCGCCGGGGATCTGCGGGTAGCGCTCGGGGTTCAGCGCCATGTGCAGGTTCGCCGGGAAGACGCCGATCAGGGTCGCGACCCCGAGCCGGCGGCCGAAGCGGCGGGTCCGCGGGTGCATCGTCGCCGCCCCGGCCACGATCTCCGCCACGCCGCTGGCGTAGACCAGCTCGCGGTGCCGCGGCAGGTAGTCGGGCATGATCGCCTCGTAGGTGCGCGGGCTGACGAAGTGCAGCGCCCCGGCGAGGATGAAGAAGGGGCCGAACAGGCGGCTGGTAGCGGACATGCCGGGAATCCTACCCACGGTCGGCGAGGGTCCCGGGCGCGTCGCCGAGCCGCACGCTCGACCCGGTCACGCCCCGCCCCGCGCACTGCCGCCGCGTCTCCGGGCCGCGTCGCGGCCGGAGACGACGACTCCGGCCACCGCGCGGCCGTCGCCAGCCCCGACCCGTCAGTGGGCGGCGACCTCGTCGTCCGCCAGCTCGCGTCCACGGCCGATCAGCATCCCGAGCGCCGCCGCGACGACGGCGAGGCCGACGCCGACGTACATCGCCGTGTGAAGGCCGGAGATGAAGGCGGCGTGCGAGGCGTCGGTCACCGCCTGGGCGACGTTCGGCGCCAGGGTCCCGCCCGAGGCCTCGGTGATCGCCTGCTGCAGCTCGGCCGGCGCTCGGGCCACGTCGGTCGGCGACACGCCCTGCGAGACGAGCTCGCCGGCCTTCGACACGACCCCGCTGACCGCGGAGGGCACGTCACGATCGGCCAGCTCCTGGCCAAGCCGTGACCCGACCGACGAGGCGATGATCGAGCCGAAGACCGCCGTCCCGAGCACGCCGCCGAGCTGGTTGGCCGTCGACTGCAGGCCGCCCGCGATCCCGCCGCGCTCGACCGGCACGTTGCCGACGATCGCCTGGGTCGTGGAGACGATGATCAGGCCGAACGAGATCCCGATGATCAGGAAGAACGGCCACTGCCCGTTGTAGCTGGTGTCGACCTGCAGCCGACTGAGGCCGAGGAAGGCGACCACCAGCAGCAGCATCCCGGCCACCAGCGGAGGCCGCGGACCGAAGCGCTCGGTCAGGAACCCGCCCAGTGGCGCCGAGACGACGAACATCGCCGTCAGCGGCAGCATCCGCACGCCGGTCTGGACCGGGCTGTACCCGTGCGTGTTCTGGAGGTAGAGCCCGATGAAGAAGAGCACGCCGAAGAGCGCGAAGAAGCCGACGATCACCAGCACCGTGCCCGCCCAGACCGACCGCTCGCGGAAGATGTCGAGCGGCAGCAGCGGATCCTCGGCGCGGTGCTCGCGGAGCACGAACCCGATCAGGACCAGCAGGCCCGCGAGCCCGAACAGCAGCACGTACGCGGAGCCCCAGCCCTTCTCCTGGGCCTTGATCAGCGCCCAGACGATCATGAACAACCCGCCCGAGAGCAGCAGCACGCCCGGGATGTCGAAGCTGCCGCTGTGCTGCTCGTCCTTCGACTCCTTGACCCAGGCGATCGCGACGACCGCGGCCAGCAGCCCGAGCGGCAGGTTCAGCAGGAAGATCGACTGCCACGAGACGTGCTCGACGAGCAGGCCGCCGATGATCGGGCCGGACGCGACCGCCAGCGCCGACGATCCACCCCAGATCCCGACCGCCCGGTTCAGCTCGCTGGGCGGGAACGCCGCCCGCAGCAGGGCCAGCGTGTTCGGCATCAGCAGCGCGCCGGTGACGCCCTGGAGCACGCGGAAGACGATCAGCATCTCGATCGACGAGGACAGCGCGCAGCCGAGCGAGGTCAGCGAGAAGCCGACGATCCCGAGGACGAAGACCTTCTTGCGGCCGAACCGGTCGCCGAGCTTGCCGCCGAGGATCAGCAGCACCGCGAGCGCGAGCAGGTAGCCGTTGGTGACCCACTGGAGGCCGGCCAGGCTGGCGTTCAGGTCCTTGGCGATCGTCGGGTTGGCGACGCCGACGACGGTCCCGTCGAGGCCGACCATCATCACGCCGAGCGCGACCGCGACGAGGGTCAGCCAGGGATTCCCCTGGGCCTTGGCGCGGCGGGCGGCGCGATCTCCGCCGGGCGGCGGCGTCGAGACGGCGGGGCCGGTGGTGGTGTGGTGGGAGCTCATCTACGGATTCCGGGAGGATGGGGACGCGGCGGCCAACGGTGGCCGCGGCGAAACGGTACAAGACTGCCCCGCTTCTCGTTTGCTCCCGTGACCGATCGCACCCGCCCCACCCGCGCCGACGCCCGTCGCAACTACGACGCCGTGCTCACCGCCGCCGTGCCGATCCTGGCCGAGCGGCCCGACGCGAGCATGCGCGAGATCGCCGAGGCCTCCGGGGTCGGTCGGACCACCGTCTACCGCCACTTCCCCCAGCGCGAGGACCTCGTCCTGGCGCTCTACCGGCGGGTCCTCGACGACGCCCAGGAGATCGTCGTCGAGGGGGTCACCAACGGACGCGCCGCCTGGGCACGGGCGGACGCCGGGGACCCCTCGAGCGCCGACGGGCCCGCCCGGAACGCGCTCGACGAGGTCGTGGCGATGACCGCCCGGCTCGGCGCGCTCGGTGAGCGATACCGGTTCCTCGGCGCCCACCAGGAGCTCCAGAGCGAGATCGAGGCGCTCACCGCCGCACAGGGCACCGAGCCGCTGGCGTCCTACCTCGCCGAGGCCTGCGAGCGGGGCGAGCTGCGCCGGGATCTCTCGGTCGCCTGGATGCTCGACGTCATCCACCACCTGACGATGGCCGCCGCGGCCAACCTCCGGACCGGCGACGCATCCCCGGCCGAGCTGCGCCGGATGCTGGCCGCGACAGTCCGCAGCGCGCTGGCGCCCGTCGACTGAGCCCCCGGTTCGGTCTCAGTTCCAGGGCGCGTTCGGGACGACCGGCGTGCCCGGCCCCGCCGCGCAGCGCCCGCCGTCGAGTCGGTAGACCGAGATCGCCGGTCCCGGCCGCTCGTAGGCCAGCTCGTAGGTCGTCGCCTGGCGATCGATCTGGTACGGCACCGGCGACTCGAGCGGCCCCAGCGGCCGCTTGGTGCTCGACCCGTTCGCGCCCGGAGCGAACGGGCTGACCTGCCAGACGAGCTGCCCGCGACGGGCGAGCGCCCGGTAGAAGGCGGTCGCCTCCGGCACCAGGCCCGGCGTCCGCGCGGCCCGTCCCGCCTGGTAGGAGCTGGTGACGACCCAGCAGTAGCCGTAGCGCTCGAACTCGTCGATCAGCTTCGGGTAGAGGATCTGCACCCACGACGAGAAGCCGGCCTTGATCCGCGACTGAGGATGCGTCCGACGGTCGCGCCGCTGGACGGCCGGGATCGTGTGGTAGATCGACCAGTAGGTCAGGCTGTACCAGCTGTTGTACCCGTCGAAGGTCGGGTTCCAGGTCCGCGGCGACATCGACTCGAGGACCACGCCCTCTCGGGCGGGAATGTTCTCCAGCATCCAGTCGCGCAGGACCGTCCGGGTGTCGTCGCGGCCGACCACGTCCGCCATGTGGGCGCTGTGGACCAGCGACTGCGCCCCGAGCCCGAGTGCGACGACCGCTGCGACCGCGATCCGCAGCGGCCGACCGGCCCCGCGGCGGCCGATCACGGCGACCAGCTCCTGGACGGCGAAGCCGGCCGTCAGGCACATGATCGGCACGATCGGCAGCAGCCAGCGGGCGAAGAAGCGGTCCTGCGTGCCCATCACCAGCAGGTAGAGCACGACCATCGGCAGCAGCAGGACGGCGATCCGCCAGCGCCGCCAGGCCAGCAGCCCCGCGCCGACGACGGCGGCCACGAGCGGCGCCCAGCCGACCCCCCAGGTCGCCGACCAGATGTAGAAGCGGAAGCCGTCGGTCATCGGCTCGCCGACGTAGCGGCCGCCGGAGGACCACGCCTGCTGGTACTCGATCGCGCGCCAGATCTCGGCCGGGTCGATCAGCACGTAGGGGTTGGCGACGACGAACGCGACCGCGGCCGTGAGCCCCATCAGCAGCGTTCGCCGGACGATCACGCCCCAGCCGTCGGTGGAGATCCGCAGCGCCGCCGCGGCCAGCCCGACGAGCACGACGATCCCGGCGTTGTACTTGAACCCCGCCGCGAGTCCGACCGCGATCCCGACGACGACGAAGCCGCGGGTCCGGGACTCCTGCAGGACCATCGCCCCGCCGAGCAGCCCGACCGCCATGAACAGCAGCGTCGGCCCGTCGCTGAGGGCCAGCCGCGAGTAGGCGACGGGCAGGAACGCGACCGCGAGCAGGCCGACCGCGACCAGCGCCGCCGTCCGGCCGACCAGCCGGCGGCCGGCGAGGTAGAAGACCGGCAGCGCCGCGACGCTCAGCAGCACGACCACGATCCGCCCGACCAGGTACGCCTGGGACGGATCCGTCAGCAGCGCCTCGCGCGGCGACAGCCCCTGGAGCCGGAACCAGACCTGGTCGACGACCCCGAGCACGCCCATCAACCCCGGCGGGTTGACCAGCTCGCGGAAGCCGAGCCGCTGGCTGAAGTACGAGGCGGCGTCGGGAACGAACCGGGCGCTCTCGTCGATGTTGTAGACGTAGGGCAGGTTCTGGCCGACGTTCCAGAGCCGGAGCGCGGCAGCGACGGCGATCACGCCGATCAGCAGTGCGATCTCCCAGCCGGGAGCAGCCGGCCTCCACCGGCGGAGCGCGCTCAACCCGCCATCCGCATGGCCGCGGCGAGCTCGGGGCCGAGCGGATGCTCGTGGTCCCCCAGGCGCACGGTCAACGGCCCCCCGAACGGCTGTCGGTCGACCAGCTCGAGCATCACCCCGGGGGTGATCCCCCGCTCGGCCAGGTACCGCAGCATCGCGGGATCGGCGTCGGAGACCCGGACGAACCGCGCCTGGTCGCCGACGTCGGCGTCGCTCAGGCTGCGGGTCACCGGCTCGGCGATCTCGAGCTCGCGGTCGGGGATCGGGTCCCCGTGCGGGTCGAAGGCCGGGTGCCCGAGCTTGGCGGCGATCCGCTCGGCGAGGTCCTCGGAGAGCGCGTGCTCCAGCCGCTCGGCCTCGTCGTGGACGCGGTCCCACGGCACGTCGAGGATCTCGACCAGGAACAGCTCCAGCAGCCGGTGGTTGCGCAGCGTGCGGAGCGCCACCCGCCGGCCCTCCTCGGTCAGGAGCACGCCCTTGTAGGGCTCGTGCTCGAGCAGGCCGAGGTCGGCGAGCCGTCGCAGCATCGCCGAGACCGACCCGGGCGTGATCCCGAGCCGACTGGCCAAGGCGGTCGTCGGTACCGCGCCCCCGAGACGCGTCTCCAGGGCGAAGACCGCCTTGAGGTAGTCCTCGACCGCAGTCGAGGGTGGCGTTGCCGGCGTCGACGCCATGCGGGGAAGCCTACGGGGTGTGAGCCGCCCCGACCTCCACCGGCCCCGCCCGACCCGCCGCTGCGCCCACCCGCGGGGTGCACGCAGCGCCCGCGTTATGGTCGGCCCGACCGCCCAACAACACCGAGGAGCGCCCCGATGGCCCGCGTCACACCCGTCCCCACCGCCGACGCCACCGCGACCGATCGTCGCGGCTGGACCAACGACGGACGACCGGTCGAGGCGTCGCGGGCCACCCGCTAGCGTTCGTCGAGCGATGACCGTCCCAGAATCAGTCCTACCCGACGCCGATCTGCTCGACCGCCTAGCCGCGCTCGCGGTGCGGGTCGGGGCCAACGTCCAGCCGGGTCAGGTGGTCGCCGTCAACGGCCATGTCGGTGGGCACGAGCCGCTGGTCCGGGCGATCGCCGCCGAGGCCTACCGCGCGGGCGCCTCGTACGTCGACGTCAACTGGTTCGATCCGCTGATCAAGCGGGCCCGGCTGGAGCTCGCCCAGGAGGACACGCTCGACGTCGTCCCGCCGTGGCTCGGGGCCCGGGTCGAGGCGCTCGGCAAGGCCCGCGCGGCGAACATCTCGCTGGTCGGCCAGGTCCGCCCGGGCGTCTTCTCCGGGATCGATCCGGCCCGGATCGGCCGCGACCAGCTGCCGGCCCTGCGCCAGACCTCCGAGGTCATCAACCGCCGCGAGCTCAACTGGACCGTGATCCCGGCGCCCAACCTCGGCTGGGCGCAGCTGGTCTTCCCCACGCTCACGCCCGCCCGCGCGCTCCGCCGGCTCGAGCAGGACATCGTCACCGTCTGCCGGCTGGAGGACGACCCGGTCGCCGCCTGGCAGACGCGGGCGGCCGAGCTGCGCGCCCACGCCGGCAAGCTCAACGAGCACCGGTTCGACGCGATCCGGCTGGTCGGCCCCGGCACCGACCTGACGGTCGGACTGCTGCCGTCGTCGCGGTTCATCGCCGCCGGCATGGACACCGTGGGCGGGATCACCCACCAGGCGAACGTGCCGACCGAGGAGATCTTCACCACCCCCGATCCGGCCCGCGTCGACGGCGTCGTCCGCGCGACCAAGCCGCTGACCCTCGGCGGCATGACCGTCGACGGGATCGAGGTCGAGTTCCGCGGCGGCCAGGTCGTGCGGGTCGACGCCGCGGCCGGAGTCGACGTCCTCCGCGGCTGGATCGAGCGCGACGAGGGCGCCCGCCGGCTCGGCGAGCTGGCACTGGTCGACGGCGACGGCCGCGTCGGCCAGACCGGGACCGTCTTCCACGAGACGCTGCTGGACGAGAACGCCGCCAGCCATCTCGCGCTCGGCTCCGCCTACCTGATGTGCCTCGACGACGAGGCCGACCACGCGCGGGCCAACCGCTCGGCGATCCACGTCGACTTCATGGTCGGCTCGCCGGAGGTCTCCGCGATCGGCGTCGCCGCCGACGGCCAGGAGACGCCGGTGCTGGTTGCCGGGGCCTGGCAGGGCTGAGCCCGACCCGCCCGACCCGCGGCCCCGTCGGGCCTGTTGCCCCGTCGGGCCGCCTGATCCGGTGAACCGGGTCGGGCGGAGCCGGCCGGCGCGCGGGTGCGGGGACGGCGACGGCGACGGCGACGGATCAGGCCGTCGCTGCGCCACCCGGGGCCGGCGACGACGTTCCCGCCTCGGCCGACGCGCCGCCGAAGAGCGGGATCAGGCTCCGCTGGAAGGCGGCCTTGGCCCGGTCCAGCTCCGGCGTCTGGCCGCGCTCGATGAACTCCAGCAGCAGCCCCCGGACGCCGGCGATCACCAGCACCGCGAAGGCCTCCTCGTCGAGCAGCAGCCGCTCGCGGACCCCCGGAACCCGGTCGAGGAAGGCCGGAGCGAGCGCCGCGAAGCCGTCGATCACCGAGGTCACGGCGGGCCGCAGCCGATCGTCGATCGCGGCCTCGCTGACGACCCCGAAGTAGGCCACGATCAGCACCCGGTCGGCGGTCAGCGCCGACCAGATCCGCTCGAAGCCGACGGTCACCGCCTCGGCCGGGTCCTCGAAGCCCTCGATCGCCTCGGCCACCTGCGCCACCAGCCGCTCGCCGATCCGTCGCACCAACAGGTCGATCAGGTGGGTGCGGGTGGCGAAGTAGTACAGGACCATCCGCTTGGTGACGCCGGCCTCCTTCGCCACCCGGCCGACGGAGGTCGCCGCGTAGCCGTAGTGCGCGACCGACCGCAGCGCCGCGTCGATGATCGCGTCGGCCTGGCGCGCGCCCTTGCGGGTGGGAAGTCGGTCGGCCACGGCCCCAGCCTATTCCGGCACCCGACTACGCGACCGTAGGCAAGGTTGAACCGATCGGTACGCCTCGTGCTACGGTCCCGTAGGAACAGAACGTACCGATCGGAACACTCGGTGCGATCGCCCCCGACCAGAGCGACGACATGACGCCTCCTCCCGCCACCGCCAGCCCGACGGCCGCGCCCGCCAGCACCCCGGTCGACGTGCCCCGGCACCCGGCCGACTTCCCGAAGCCGCCCGGCCCGTCGCTCCGCGCCGCCGGTCGCTGGCTGCTGAAGATCCGCGAGCAGGAAGGCCCGCTGGAGTTCCTCGACGAGATGGGCCAGCGCTACGGCGACGTCGCGATGCTCGACACCCCGGGCCAGCCGGTGGTCGTCGTCCGCGGGCCCGAGGCCGTCCGCCACGTGCTCGTCGCCAACCAGGACAACTACCGCAAGTCGAACCAGTACGAGCTGCTCGAGCCGGTCCTCGGCAAGGGCCTCGTGACCAGCGGCGGCGAGCTCTGGCAGCGCCAGCGCAAGCTCGTCCAGCCGATGTTCGCCAAGCGTCACCTGGTGCCGTTCGCCGACCACATGGCCGCGGCCGCCGGCACCGCGCTCGACGCCTGGGAGCAGGAGTGGCCCGACGGCCAGGGGGTCGAGATCGCCGAGGAGATCCTCCACATCGGCCTCGACACCGTCGGCCGCGCGCTCGTCGGCCACGACTTCACCGACCACGCCAGCGCCTTCGGCACCGCGCTGGGGAACGCCCTCCACGAGGCCGGCGCCGTCGGACGCTCGACCAGCGTCACGATCGGGCAGTACGTCCCGGGGATGAGCATCCAGCGCGCCGCCAAGCTGACCCAGCCGCAGCGCTGGCGCCGCGGTACCCAGAACGCCGACGTGATGGTCCGGATCGTCGGCGGGATCATCGACGACCGGCTGGAGCACGGCCACGGCGAGCGCGACGACCTGCTGCGGCTGCTGATGGACGCGCGCGACGAGCAGACCGGCCAGCCGATGAGCCGCCAGCAGGTGCTCGACGAGCTGCTGACCTTCGTCGCCGCCGGCCACGAGACGACCGCCCACGGGCTCGCGTGGATGTACTACCTGCTCTCCCAGCACCCGGACGCGCGCGAGCGGATGGAGGCCGAGGTCGACGAGGTCCTCGGCAGCGACATCCCGACCGCCGACGACGTCGACCGGCTGCCGTGGACGACCGCCTGCTTCCAGGAGGCGATGCGGCTGTTCCCACCGGTCTGGCACGTGCAGCGGGTCGCGAACGAGGACGACGTCGTCGGCGGCTACCGGGTGCCGGCCAACAGCCTGGTGCTGGTCTCGATCTGGTCGACCCACCGGGACCCGAAGGTCTGGTCGAACCCGGCCGGCTTCGACCCCCGGCGCTGGCTCGGCGACGCCCCCAAGCAGCGCTCGCGATTCTCGTACCTGCCGTTCGGCGGCGGTCGCCGGGTCTGCGTCGGCCAGGGCTTCGCGATGATGAACGCGACGATCCTGGCGGCGATGATCGCCCAGCGGTTCCGCTTCGACTTCGTGCCCGGCGCCAAGATCGTGCTCGACCCGACGGTCACGATCCGGCCGCTGCACGGGATCCCGATGACGGTGCACCGGCGGTAAGGGGGCCGGATCGGGGGAGCTCCGCGCCGGCCGGGTGGGTGGGTCGGCTGACGGGGCGGCGCAACCGGCACCAGCGCCCCCGATGCCTGCCCCGCGCGTCCCGCCTCGATCCACGATGAGCGGGGCGCTCACCCCGTGACCAGGCGCCCCGCGGCAGGGCCGCGGCAAGCGCCGGACGCGAACCCCGGTCCGATCGGTAACCTCTCCAGTCCGCTGGAGAGGTGCCAGAGCGGTTGAATGGGCACGACTGGAAATCGTGTAACGGGGCAACTCGTTCGGGGGTTCGAATCCCCCTCTCTCCGCCATACGTAGGAAGTGCGAACCCCGGTCCTGGAAGTCAGGCCCGGGGTTCTTGCTTTCTCGCCCCGGGCGCCAGCGCCCGCGAAGGCCAGCAATCTGGCTGAGCGCGGCGAGCGGCTTCAGGCCGACCTCGCCAGCGTCCCCGAAGGTCGTCAGACCCTCCACGGCACCGCCACCGACGACGAGCAGCACGAGGCCAGCTCCGACGCGTGGGACGTCCTCGTCGACCGAACCCCGCCAAGTACCGTTGCCGATGCCTCAGCGGAACTCGACACCGACACGGGCAGCACAAGCGTCAGCTGGAGCGAAGCCAGCGCCCCTGCGCTGACCGATGGCACCCCTGGATCAGGCCTCCACCACTACAGCTGTCGGGCGCAGCGGAACGGCGGAGCCTGGTCACCTTGGATCTCGACCACCGCGAGTGAACTACCCTCGCGGCATCGCCTGGCTGAACAAGTAGCCGCGTACTCGTGAACGACGATCGAGCCACTGACCCCACCGCCATTCTGGCTGGCGCGCCGCTCCGGCTTCCGGATCGGTGGCCGGCGAAGCGCTGGTTTCCGGTCGCGCGGGACCGCGTCGGCGAGCTCGCCGCCGTCACCTGCCTGCAGCAATCAGGCCGGGCTCAGTTCTTCTCGATGACGTCGATATACGTGCGGCACGGTGGCGACTGGGAGGAGGTCGTCGCCAACGGACACGAGTGGCCCCTGGCGCCGACGGTCTCGCGACCGAGCGCTGGCCGCCCGATCGCGATGTTGGGAGGGGGTGGGCGGAGCGGAGCCGGCGACGGCTCGACGACCGTGACCTTCGTCGCTGGTGTCCTGTCGTCGGAGGTCCGTGCCCTCCGGGCGTCGTCCGCTCGCGAGAGCCATCCTGTCGAGATCGACGACCGATCCGGGATCTTCGTCGCGCTCACGGTGCACGACGAGGACCCCGCGTACCGCCTGATCGCCCTGGGGGCCGACGGGCGTGAGATCGATCGCTACGCCTACGCCGAGCAGTAGCCGGTCAGGCTCCCGACCGGACGGCCCGTTCGATCGGGCGCGGTCCGCCGGTACCGATCTCGGCTAGGCCCGCTGATCGCTCAGTCGCGAAACGACGGCGCGTCGAGGTCCGCCCGGTGCCGCCAGCCGTTCTTCTCGTAGGGACGGACGGTCCGCGGGCGGCCGTCGGCGGCGAGGCCGACGGCGGCCAGGAACCCGCAGGCCAGCAGCAGGAGGAGGAGCATCATGCCCCGACCGTACGCCCGGTAGGAACGGGCGAATGTGCGCGTCGCCACGGGACGACCAGTCGCACAGATCGCCGCGAACCAACCGCAATCCGACGGGCGGAGCCGGCGTGACCGGCCCGTCCGAGGAACCGGCGCGCCCCATGCCAACCCCGAGCTCCGCCACCGAGCGAGCCTGGGCCCGCCCTACGCCGCCCGCGCCAGCAGGCCCAGCCCCTCCCGCGCCGCGGCCGCCTCGAGCTGGGCGTCGAACGAGAGGAAGCGAGCGGTCTCGGCCCGCCCGGCGAGCTCCAGCGCGCACGACAACTGGAGGGCGTCGAAGCCGCGGAGGTCGTGACGGCGGGCGAGCGCTGCACCACGGACGACCACGCGATCGCTGATCGCCACGACCACCAGATCCGCCCAGAGCTCGTCGAACGCGGCGGCGACTCGCTCGTGGCGGTCGCCCTCCAAGCGCCCGCCGGCCCGCATCCGGGCGAAGGCGGCGTGGGCCTCGACGAACGTCACGTGGCTGGCGACGACGCCTTCAGCGCCACGCACCGCCGCCCGCACCGCCTCGCTGTGATCCTCGGCCACGAACAGCTTGACGACCGCACTGGTGTCGACGTAGACGCTCATCGCGGACCACGATCGGCGATCACGATCTCGGCAGCCGTCGGCCCCGTCCCGCTCAGCTCGATCGGCTCGGGCAACCGCGGCCGCTGCCCGCTCCACTGGGCCACGCCGTCCTCGAGCAGACCCAGGATCGCGGCGGGGTGCGACGCCGGAACGACCCGTGCCACCGGATGCCCGCGGCGCGTGACGACGACGGTCGCCCCGGCCTCGACCTCCCCGATCACCGCGCTGGCGGTGTTCTTCAGCTCCCGGATCCCCAGCTCCCGCAACATGTGGCCACATTAGCACCCGATGAGGCCACCTTGCCCCCCGACCCTCACCCCACGTCCTGCGGGAAGTGCAGGCGACGGTCCGGATCGAGCCGCCGCCGCACCGACCGCAGCTGCGCGAGGCTGCCGCCGTAGTAGGCCGAGCGATAGCCGGAGAGGCCCGGATCGGCGTAGTTGATGTACGCGCCGCCGGTGGTGTGGCCACGCAGCGCCTGGCGGTTGCCGCGAACCCAGCTGCGCGCGCTCGCGAGGCCACCACTGCCGGGCTGGGCGTAGTGCTGGATCTGGATGATCGCCTTGCGGTGGGCGAACGCCGACCCGCTCGTCCCGAGCCCACCGGCGTCGTTGACGGCACCCCCGAGCGCGTCGAGCAGGATCGCGCCCGGCTGGCTCCCGCGGGCCGCGATCCGGTCCCGCAGGATCTTCCGGCCCGGCCCGTCGAGCGGCCGCCCGAGGTAATCGCTGGTCCCCGCCCAGGTCTCGCGCGGCATCTTCCCGCCCGGCCGGCTGCCGGTCGTGTGGCAGGCCGCCAGCGGTAGATCGAGGCAGCCCGCCCAACGCCGCTGGACGTCGAGGTACGGCGCGACCCCGCTCGACGGCTGCGCCCCGGCGATCGCCGTCAGCGGGTGGATCGCGCGCTGCAGCTCGGCCACGTCCGGCCCGAGCCACTGCCCGATCGCCCGGACCGTCGCGCCCCCGCCCTGGAGCAGCGAGAAGGTGCTGGAGAGCCGCGGATCGGCATTGGGCACCAGCGTCTGCCACGCGGCCAGCGCCTGGTCGGCGGCCGCCCACGGCCAGGAGACCGAGAACCACGAGACCTTGTCGACCCGGGCCGGCTCGAGGTGCGCGTCGACCATCACCGCGAACTGCCCGCCGCCCCCGCCGCGCAGCGCCCACAGCAGCTCCTCGTCGGACTGGCGATCGATCGTCTTGAGCTGCCCGCTCGAGGTCACCACCCGCGCCGAGCGCAGGCGATCGCAGGTCAGGCCGAAGCCACGCACCGACGGCCCGACCCCGCCGCCGAGCACCAGCCCGCCGAAGCCGACCGAGGGACAGGTGCCCGCCGGCAGCGTCAGGCCGCGGCCGGCGAGCCCGGCGTAGACGTCGATCAGCTGCGCGCCGGCCCCGACCACCGCCTCGTCGCCGTCGACCCCGACCTGCCGCAGCCGCGAGAGGTCGACGACCACCGTCGACGGATCGCCGCCCGCCCAACCGGGGAACCCATGGCCGCCGCTGCGCGGGACGATCTGGACGTCGCGGCGGGCACCCCAGCGGAGGGTCGCCTGGACGTCGCGGACGTCACGCGCCTGGACGATCGCCGCCGGCCGTGGCCGGACCGCTCCCTGCGCGACCCGGCTCGCGCTCGCGTAGCGCGACGACGCCGGGGTCACGACCGGGCCGCTCGTCTGCCGGGCCAGCTCGCGCAGCGACGCCACCGACGGCCGCGAGCCGGTCGCCGCCCAGGCCGACGACAGCCCGCCGAGGGCGCCGCCGCCGACCGCCGCCGCCCCGAGCGCGAGCGCTCCGTCTCGAATCACCGTACGCCGCGAGAGCCGTCGAGTCATGGCTGCGAGCATGCCCGACGCTCCGGCGCCACGCCACGCGTCCGAGCGATCCGGCTGGCATGATCGAAGCGTGTCGACCCCCCCGGTGCAGGACCTGATCGCCCAGGCGCTGGCGGCGCCCACGATCGACGGCAGCGATCCCGTCCGCGACCGGATCCTGACCGCCGCGATCGAGCGCTTCCAGGCCTCCGGCATCCGCCGCACCAGCGTCAACGAGATCGCCCGCGCGGCCAAGGTCGGGCGGATGACCGTCTACCGGCGGTTCCCGGTCCGCGACGACCTGGTCCTGACCGCGGTGCTCGCCGAGGCCCGCCGCGAGCTGGCCGTGATCGGCGCGGTCCTGGCCCCGATCACCGACGTCGAGGAGCAGTTCCTCGAGGGCTTCGTGCGCGGCATCGGGGTCGTCCGGGACAACCCCCTGCTCGCCCGCCTACGTCAGACCGAGCCGGAGGACTTCGCGCTGCGCCTGACCGTCGGCGGAGGCCCGGTGCTCGGGCTCGGACGGGCCTTCGTCGCCGCCTTCCTGTCGGCCGCGACCGCCGACGGCCGGCTGCGACCGATCGACGTCGACGGGACGGCGGAGGTCCTGATCCGCTTCGCGCTCTCGCTGGCGACCCTGCCCGAGACCGTCCTCCCCGTCGACGACGAGCCGGCCCTGCGGGAGTTCGGACGCCAGCACCTGCTGCCGATCGTGACCGGCCTCGCCCCCGCCCCGCGGCCGCTCGGCGCCGTCGGATGACCGCCCGGCTGCTGCTCCTGCGGCACGGCACCACCGCCGCCGTCCGCACGGCCGCCTTCCCCCTCGACGAGGGGCTCGACGCGCGCGGCACGGCCGAGGCTCGGGCGCTGGTCCCGCACCTGCCGGGCCGGGCCCAGCTGCGTCGTTCTCCGGCCCGCCGCTGCGCCGAGACCGCCGCCGCGCTCGGTCACGCCGACCCGACGGTCGACGCGGGCCTGCGCGAGACCGACTTCGGCGACTGGTCGGGACGGACCCTGGCCGATCTCCACGCGGAGGATCCCGAGCCGGTCGTCGCCTGGATGACCGATCCCGCCTTCGCGCCTCCGAACGGCGAGTCGCTCGAGCAGCTCTGCCTCCGGGTCGGCGCGTGGATGGACGAGCGCGCCGCCGACGAGCAGCCGCTGGTCGCCGTCACCCACGGCGGCGTGATCCGGGCGGCGATCTCGGTCGCACTCGGCGCCCCGCCCTCGGCCGCGTGGCGGATCGACGTCAGCCCCGGGTCGCTGACCGAGCTGCACGCGCACGACGGTCGCTGGCGGCTGGTGCGCGCCAACTGGACGCCCTCGCGGCAGGAGCTGCGCGACGCGCGGGCCAGCGCGAGCGGGACCGCGGAGGCGGGTGCCACCGCGGGCGATGCCGGCGCCGCGTCCCCGACGGCGGTCATCGCCGCGGAGACCCCGGACACGAGCCTCCCCTCCCCGCCCGCGGGGACCGCGTGACCGACGCGCTTCCGCGGGCCGCCGGACTCGCCCTCGGATGGGCCGCCGACCGCGCCTTCGGCGACCCCCGGCGGTTCCACCCGGTCGCCGGCTTCGGGCGCACGATGACCGCGCTCGAGGGACGGATCTGGCGCGACGAACGGGCCACCGGCGTCGGCTACCTGGCCCTCGGGATCGCCCTCGGCTCCGGCCCCGTGCTCGTCGCCGACCGGGCCCTGCGCGACCGGCCGCTCGCCCGCACCGCTCTGACCGCGACCGTCACCTGGGCAGCGCTCGGCGGCCGCTCGCTGGCCGGCGCCGGACGCGCGCTCGGGGACCGGATCGCGGCCGACGACCTCGCCGGCGCCCGTGCCCTCGCCCCGACCCTGGTCGGCCGCGACCCGGCCACGCTCGATGCCGCCGGCCTCAGCCGCGCCGGGCTCGAGTCGGTCGCGGAGAACACGTCCGACGCGGTCGTCGCCCCGCTCGTCTGGGGCGCCCTGCTCGGCGCCCCCGGGATCGCGCTCCACCGGGCGCTCAACACGATGGACGCGATGGTCGGCCACCGCTCGCCGCGCCACGAGCGGTTCGGCTGGGCCTCCGCCCGCGCCGACGACGTGGCCGGCTGGCCGGCCGCGCGGCTGGCCGCGATCGTGACCAGCGGCGTCGCGGGATCCGTCGGCGGCTCGCCGGCCCGCGCCTGGCGGACCTGGATCCGCGACGGCGCCCAGCATCCGAGTCCGAACGCCGGCCGGGTCGAGGCGGCCTTCGCCGGCGCGCTCGGCGTCCGGCTCGGTGGCCGCAACGTCTACGGCGGCCGGGTCGAGGATCGGCCGCTGCTGGGCGACTGGCCCGACGCGCACGAGCCGACCCACGAGGACCTCGACCGCGCCGCGCGCCTCTCGCTGCGGGTCGGCACGGTCTCGACCGCGCTCTGTGCCGTCGCGGCGATCGCCGGACCGGCCGGGTGGCGGGCCGTGCGGCGGCGCGGGCAGCGGTAGAGCGGGAAGGAAGGCGGGGCGGCAGACGGTGGGCCGAGGCCGAGGCGCGGTGGCAGGTCCCAGGCGGTAGGGCGGGCAGGCCCCGGTGGTCGCTTCCCGATGCGTTCGCCACCTCCACGGTGGACAACACATCGGGAAGACATGGCGATCCCGGCCCGCGCGCTTCCCGATGCGTTCGCCACCCCCACGGTGGACAACACATCGCGGTCCCGGGGATCAGCCCGTCCGGCACCCCCGTCCTGCACCCCGCCCAGGCGCCCGACGACCGCGACCACGTCGGCCCCGCCCGCCGTCCGTCAGGATCCCTCGCCGTGGCCCCCGTCCCCCGCACCCGCCCGCTCGACCCGTCCGCCCCCGCCGGCGCGCTGCTGGTCGCGGGCACGACCTCCGACGCCGGCAAGTCGCTGATGACCGCGGGGATCTGCCGCTGGCTCCACCGCGAGGGCGTCCGGGTCGCCCCGTTCAAGGCCCAGAACATGGCCCTGAACGCCGCCGTCACCCCGGACGGGCTCGAGATCGGCCGCGCCCAGGCCGTCCAGGCCGCCGCCTGCGGGATCGAGCCGGAGGCGGTCATGAACCCGGTGCTCCTGAAGCCGACCGGTGAGCGCGTCAGCCAGGTGATCCTGCTCGGCCGCCCCTACGGCACGGCCGGCGCGCGCGACTACCGACGGCTGCGCGACGACCTCCGGACGGCAGTCCTGGAGAGCCTGGCCGACCTCCGCGGGCGCTTCGACGCGGTGATCTGCGAGGGCGCCGGCAGCCCCGCCGAGATCAACCTCCGCGCCGGCGACTTCGTGAACATGGGCCTGGCCCGCGACGCCGGCCTGCCGACGATCGTCGTCGGCGACATCGACCGCGGCGGGGTGCTCGCCGCGCACTACGGCACGATCGCCCTGCTCGACCCGGCCGACCAGGCCCACGTCGCCGGGATGGTGATCAACAAGTTCCGCGGCGATCCGTCGCTGCTCGACCCGGGCGTGACCGCGCTCGAACGGCTGACCGGCCGGCCCGTGCTCGGGGTCGTGCCGTGGGCCGACGGGCTCGAGCTGGACGCCGAGGACGGCCTCGCGCTGCGGACCTTCGACCGTGCCGCGGCCTACGAGGACCCGCTGCGGGTGGCGGTCGTCGGCCTCCGGCGGATCAGCAACTTCACCGACCTCGACGCGCTCGCGATCGAGCCCGACGTCGAGCTCCGCCTGACCCGCGACCCCGACGTCCTGCGCGACGCCGACCTGGTCGTCCTGCCCGGCAGCAAGGCGACGGTCGCCGACCTCGAGGACCTCCGCGCCCACGGCCTCGACCGGATCCTGCGCGAGCGGGCCGCCGCCGGCCGGCCGATCCTCGGGATCTGCGGCGGCTACCAGATGCTCGGCGCGGCGATCGCCGACGACGGGATCGAGACCGGCACCGGCACCGTCGACGGGCTCGGGCTGCTGCCCGTCACCACGACGATGCACACCGAGAAGATCACCCGGCGCCGGAGCGGTCGGCTGCTGCTCGACCGCGACGGCGAGATCGGCGGGAGCCCGGACGACGACGTCCGCACCAGCGCGAGCGCGACCGGAACCACGGCGAGGGCCGACGGCGGCCGCTCCGTCGCGGCCGGCGGCTACGAGATCCGGCTCGGCCGGGTCGTGCGTCACGGCGGCACCGGCTGGCTCGCCGGCGATCCCGTCGCCACCGCCACCGACGAGGCCCAGACCGACGACGAGGGCTGCGTGGCTGGCGCGACGCTCGGCAGCTCCTGGCACGGCCTGCTCGAGCACGACGACGCCCGGCAGGCGCTGCTCGGCTGGGCCGCCCGCCGCCGTGGACGCGGCTTCCGTCCCGGGACCGCCCGCTTCGCCGAGGTCCGCGAGCGGCGGCTCGACGCGCTCGGCGACCTCGCCGCCGAGCACCTCGACACCGACGCATTGCTGCGGCTGCTGCAGGACGGCGTCCCGGTCGGACTGCCGACCCTCGCCTGCGGGCCGCTCCCGCCCGGCTGAACGCCCGTCTCGCACGCCCGTCGGGCCCCGCCGAACGCCCGCCCCGCGCGCCCATCGCGCCCAGCCGACGCCCCACCGGCCCCGGGCCGCTGACGACCCCGTCGCCCCGACCGGGTGGCCGTCGGGCCCCAGCCAGCGACCCGCGACCCGCCGACCCCTACGGTGTGGGAGATGAGCGCGCTCCGCCTCGGCCTCCTGCAGTTCCACCCCGTCGTCGGTGACATCGCCGGCAACCGCGACCGGATCGCCGCGATGCTGCGGCAGGCGGCCGACGCCGGCTGCCAGCTGGCGATCACCGGCGAGCTGGCGCTCTGCGGCTACCCGCCGCAGAGCCTGATCGTCGACGAGGGCATGCTCCACGCCGCGCAGCGTGCGCTCGAGGAGCTGGCCGAGCAGCTGCCGCCCGACCTCGTCACGCTGGTCGGCGCGCCGCACCCGACCCCGGAACGCCGCGGCGTCCACAACGCGGCCGCCGTGCTCACCCGCGGGCAGGTCGCGGGCTGGGCCGACAAGCAGCACCTGCCGACCTACGCCGTCTTCGACGAGGGCCGCTACTTCGTGCCCGCCGCCCACTCGTTCGTCGCCGAGCTGCCGAACGCGCGGGTCGGGGTGATGATCTGCGCCGACCTCTGGGAGCCGGAGCCGGCCGCGGCCTGCGCGGCGGCCGGCGTCGACCTGCTCGTCGCCCTCAACGCCTCCCCCTACTCCCCCGGGATGCAGCGACGGCGGGAGGCGACGACGATCACCCGCGCGCTCGAGCACACCGTGCCGGTCGCCTACGTCAACCTCGTCGGGGGCCAGGACCACCTCGTCTTCGACGGCGGCAGCCACCTCGTCGACCACGCCGGGATGCTGGTCGCCCGCGGCCCGGCGATGGAGGAGGCGCTGGTGATCTGCGACATCGACCTCTCGTGGTCGCGCCGCTCCGCCCGCGCCGAGCCGCACCGGCGGGCCGCCACGCGGCCCGCCGCCGGACCCGTCCGCGTGCTGCCGTTGGCGGTCAGCGCCGACCCCGCCCAGGCCGCCACGCCCAAGCGCGGCAACGTCCACGGGATCGCCCCCTGGCCGGGCGCCGAGGACCACCGCTGGCGGGGCGTGCGGGTCGCCCTCCGCGACTTCACCGCCGGGCTCGGGATCGAGCGGGTGCTGGTCGGCCTCGACGGCACGCTCGGGGCCGGCCTGACCGCGCTCGCCGCGGCGGAGGCGCTCGGTCCCGAGCGGGTCGTGCTCGTCGACGCGCTCCCGGCCGGGGTCGCGGACGACGACGACCGCCGGGCCTGGGCGCGGACGGTGATCGAGGCCGGTGCCTTCGCCGACCCACCGGTCGCGCTGCCGCCGGTCCACGTCCCGCCGCCGGAGCAGGACCCGGTCTTCGAGCCGACCGAGGCTGCCGCCCCGCCCGATCCCGACGCCGAGCCGGAGCTGGTGGTCCCCGACGAGGATCCCGCCGTCCGGCTCGTCTCCAGCCGCGCGACGCTGCTGGCGCTGGAGCTGGTCGCCGACGGCCACGAAGCGCTGCTGCTGTCCTCCGCCGACCGCACGATGCGGGCGCTCGGCGGCGGCTGGCCCCACGAGCTGGCGGGAGGCTTCGCCCCGCTCGGCGACCTGACCCGCGGCTGGCTGGTGCGGATCGCCCACTGGCTGGTCGAGCGCGACGCCCCGCCGGCGACCGTGCCCGGGGAGATCGTCGAGCGGGCGGCCGAGACGATCGGCGGGCCGCGTCCGCTGCGCGAGCCGTGCGCGCTGCTGGACCGGGTCGTCGAGGGCTACATCGACGCCAACCACCCGCCCCGCGCGATCGTCGAGCGGGAGGGCCTCGATCCCGAGCTGGTGCAGGCGCTCTGCGACCGGATCGACCGCGCCGAGGCCGATCGCCGGATGCTCCCGCTGGCCCCGCGGATGTCGGGCCGCGCACTCAGCGACGACCGCCGGATGCCGGTCGTGTGGCAGCGCGGCTGGTTCTGAGCGCCTGCCTCAGGATCAGTGGGGACCTGGGGGTGGTCGTCGACCGAGCAGGGCGCCGCACGGGCTCCGCGAGCCAGACCGGTCGTCTGACTGAGGATCCGGGTGGTGGTCGTGCGATGCGTCGACGGCCAGGTCCAGGCCCCGATCATCCTGAGACAGGGCCGGAACCGCCCCGACTGGACCGTCAGGCCCCCGCCGTCCCCCCGATCCGGCATGGTTCGGTCGATGCGCGCGCTGATCGTGGGAGCAGGTGAGGTCGGCTGGTACCTCGCCAGTCGCCTCGCCCGGGAGGGTCACGAGGTGATCGTGCTCGACCAGGACCGCGATCTGCTGGTCCGCCGCGCCCGTTCCGGCGCCGACGTCCGCTGCGAGCGCGCGGACGCCAACAGCCCCCGCGACCTCGCCGAGCACCGGGCCGGCGAGGCCGACCTGTTCGTCGCGGTGACCGCCAGCGACGCGACCAACCTGCTCGCCTGCCTGCTGGCGCGTGAGCAGGGCGCCCCGCGCACGATGGCCCGGGTCCGCGACGCCGACTACTACGCGCCCGGTGAGGACACCGTCGCCGGCACGCTCGGGATCGACCTGCTGGTCAGCCCGGAGCTGGCCGCGGTCGGCGACCTCGAGTCGGCCCTGCGGGTACGCGGCGCCGTGCGCGTCGAGACCTTCGCCGACGAGCGCCTGGCGCTCGCCGAGTGCATCGTCACCGACGGCTCGCCGGCCGCGCGCCGCTCGATCGTCACCCGCCCCCACGCCACCAACTCGAAGATCGCGGCGCTGCTGCGCGACGGCCGCGTCCACCTCGCCACCCGCGACACGACCCCGCTGCCCGGCGACCACCTGATCGTCGCCTGCCCGCGCGAGCAGCTCAAGGAGGCCTGCCGCGAGATCGACCCCAACGCCCGCCAGGTCCACCGGGTCGCGATCTTCGGGGCCGGCCAGATCGGCGTGGCCCTCGCCGCCCGGCTCGCCGCGCACGGCCGCGAGGTGATCGTCCTGGAGCCGGACGAGCACACCGCGCGCGAGGCGGCCGAGCAGCTCGAGGCCCGCTCGATCGAGGTGCTGTGGGAGGAGGGCGCGTCCGAGGACGCCCTGCGCGAGGCCGGCGTCGACAGCTGCGACGCGTTCGTCAGCTGCGCCGGCGACGACCGCTCGACCCTGCTGGCCTGCACCCACGCCGACCGGCTCGACATCAGCCTGGTGCTGGCGGTCCTCTCACGCGAGGAGTTCGCGCCGCTGGCCGAGGCGCTCGGCGTCGACGGCACGGTCGCCCCCCGGCTGGCGGCGGCCGAGCGGCTGTTGCGGACCTCGCGCGGGACCGGCGCCCAGAAGAGCACCCTGATCGTCGACGGGCTCGAGGCGCTCGAGTACCGGATCGGCGAGACCAGCCCGCTACGGGACCGTCCGATCGCCGCCTCGCTCCCGCACGACACGAGCCTGACCGCGATCGTCCGCGACGGCGACGTCCGCTACCCGGGCCAGGTCGACCGCTACCAGGCCGGCGACATCGCCCTGATCCTGGCCGCCGGGAGCGGCGCGACCAAGCTCGGATCGGTGCTGGGCGCGTGAGGGTCCGACAGGGCCGTCGGGGCGGCCGATCACGGCCGATCGGCGCGCGCTTCGGTCCGCTGACCCGCCGCGCCCTGACCGCCGGCGCGCTCGCGATGGCCGTCGCCGCGACCGTCTGCACGATCGTGGCGGTCGTCTCCGACGGGCGCGCGATCGGTGCCTACGGCGCGACCGCCGTGCTCGCGACCGTGCTGGCGCTGCTGCTGCGGCGCTCGTGGGTGGGGCGGCCGATGCCGAGCCCGACCGGCCGCGACGGCCTGATGGCGGCCGGCCTGACGTGGGTCGCGACCAGCCTCTTCGCCGGGGTGCCGCTGCTGCTGAGCGGGGCGACGCCGCGGCTCGCCGACGCGATCTTCGAGGGCACCAGTGGGATCACCACGACCGGCGCGACCGCGATCTTCGACGTCGACGGGCTGCCCCACGCGGTCCTGCTCTGGCGCTCGCTGAGCCACTGGATCGGCGGCATCGGCATCGTCGTCCTGCTCGTGGCGATCGCGCCGGCGGCCGGTGGCGCGGCCCGCCGGGTCCTGCTGGGCGAGACGAGCCGGGCGGTCGAGGAGACCGTCGCGCCGCAGATGCGCGACACCGCCCGGATCACGGCCCAGCTCTACCTGACCGGCACCGCGATCGCCCTGATCGTGCTGCTCGCCGTCGGGCTCTCGCCGTGGGAGGCGGTCAACCACGCGATGTCGGTGGTCTCGACGGGTGGGTTCTCGACCCGGACCGCGTCGGCCGGCGCCTTCGACTCGCCCCCGGTCGAGGTCGCGCTGACCGCGCTGATGCTCGCCTCCGGGGTCAGCTACGTCGTCTGGTGGCGGCTGGTGCTGCGGCGTGGGCTCGGACAGCACGCGGCCGAGCTGCGCGCGTACGTGCTCTTCGTCCTCGGGATCGGGCTGCTGCTGGTGCTCGGTGCGAGCGGCAGCGAGGCCCCGGGCAACGTGCTCGACGGGATCTTCACCGCGGCCTCGATCACCACCGGCACCGGCTTCACCACCGCCGACCCCGACCGCTGGGGCGAGGAGGCACGGCTGCTGGTGCTGATCGCGTCGGCGTCCGGGGCGATGGTCGGGTCGACGACGGGTGGCTTCAAGGTCCGCCGCTGGCTGGTCCTGTTCGGCGGGGTCCGGGCCGAGATCCAGCGCCAGATCTCGCCGCAGCGGATCGTCGTCGTGCGGGTCGGGCGCAAGCCGGTCTCCGACGACACCGTCCGGGCCGCGTTCGGGTTCCTGGCCGTCGCGCTGGTCGCCCTGACCGGCGGGACCGCCTTGCTGGCCGGGTGCGGCTTCGATCTGCTCTCGGCGTTCTCCGCCTCGGTCGCCTGCCTCTTCAACGTCGGCCCGGCGCTCGGGGAGCTCGGCGGCACCGAGTCCTACGCCGGGGTCCCCGACTCGGGGCTGCTCGGGCTGAGCTTCCTGATGCTGCTCGGCCGTCTTGAGCTGTTCACGATCCTGGCGCTCTTCACGCGCGGGCTCTGGCGGGCGCGCTGACCCGAGACGGCCGCGAGGCTCCACGCTCAGCGCGCGACCCTTCGGAGGATCGTGCGCACGGTCCCGGTGCTCTGGGACCGACCGGCCGGTGAGGGCTACCCGCCCGGCAGCACGTAGCTGTCGAAGTTGTCGACGTGGATCTGCGGCTTCTCGACCGGCGGCCGGCCACGGCCGGGCGCCGGGGTCGGGTAGCTGGTGTACAGCCACTGACGGAAGAACTCCGTCCAGCGCGCCTTGCGCGCCGGGTCCGTCCTCTTGACCAGGGCGACGAACTGCTCGGTCGTGGCGTTGCCGTAGGCGTGGTCGGTCAGCCAGCGGCGCATCATCGCCTTGAACGTCGTGTCGTTGCCGAGGATCTCCCGGATCGCCTCGATCGTGGCCGGCGCACGGCGGTAGATGCCGTCCTGGTCGAAGAGGTCCTTCGGCCGCGCCGGGTTGGCGGGCGGCACGCGCCACGAGATCGCGTACTCGGGGTTGGCGTAGACGTCGAGGTACTGGTCGCGCGGAGCGACGGGGAAGAAGCTGCCGGTGGACGACCACACCCAGGTGGAGAAGACGGCCATGCCCTCGCTGAGCCAGAGGTCGCGCCACCGGGCGGGCGTCACCAGGTTGCCGAAGAACTGGTGCGCGAGCTCATGCGCGACGGTCTCGATCCACGGCCCGCTCTTGCGGTCGAGCTTGGTGATGGCGTAGGTCGGCTTGCCCTGGGTCTCGAGGTCGAGGCCGAACGACTGGAGGGTCACGATGCCGCCCAGCGACGTGAACGGGTAGCGCTTCCCGTAGAAGGAGGAGAGGAAGTCGATGATCTCGGACGAGCGGCCGAGGGTGGCAGCCGACGCGGTCCTTCCCCTGGCGGGCAGCGCCGAGGTGATCGCGGTGTAGAACGGCAGCGGCTTGTTCCTGCTCCCCGCGGCGGGCTTGGTCCTCTTCGGCTTGGCCGGGTTCAGCGAGTTGACGTCGAACTTGCCCACCGAGACCGACACGAGGTAGGTCGAGGTCGGGGCGGTCTCGGTCCAGACATACGTGCTCGTGGCGCTCTTGGCCCCGCCCGCGTGGCGTCGGGAGGTCAGGACGCCGGTGGCCAGCGCCTTCCAGCCGCGGGGCACGGTGATGCGGATGGCGTAGGTCGCCTTGTCGGCCGGGACGTTGTTGTTGGGGTACCAGCCCATCGCACCGATCGGCTGACCGACGACGACCGCGCCGGTCTTCGCGTTGGGGATCCATCCCTCGTCCCTCAGGCGGGTCGCCCCCGGGACCGGCCGCTGGATTCCTCCGTAGCGCACGATCGTCCGAAACCGGCGACCGTCGCGGATCCCGCGCGGCGGCGTGATCGTGAGCTTGGAGCGCTTGGCGTCGACGGCGAACCTCGCCGGCCGGCCGTCGACGGTCACCCGGCGGACGACGTTCCAGGCCGTCAGGTCGAAGCTGAAGCGGGAAAGGCCCTGGGTGGCGACGGCATCGATGGTCGCCGTCCCCTCGAGCCGCTTGCTGGCGACCGCGTAGTCGAGATCGAGGTCGTAGTGCCGGACGTCGTAGCCGCCGTTGCCGATCGTCGGGAACAGCGAGTCGCCGAGCGACCGGGCTCCGGGGGTAAACCCGGGCGAGGCGGACGCGAGGCTCCCGGCGGGAGCGCCGAGCACGACGCCCGCCGCCACGATGACCGGGACGATGCGGAGCTTCCGCAGCAGGACGGGTCTCGACGCGGATCTCACGCGCATCACTGAGTGGTGGAACATGGTGCCCTCCGAGGGGGGTTGAGGTAGGGACTACGGGGACGGGTCGTGGAGAGGACGCGAGCCGCGTGGTCGTCGTCGGGGCCGGGACGCCCGGGCTCGAGCCGTTCGACGACCACCCCGCCCGCGATCCCGCGGTCACCGAGGCCGTTCGCGAGGGAGGCCCGACACGCGGTCGGCAGGTCGTCGGTCCTCTACGGCCGAGCGCGCGTCGAGGCCACGTACGCCGACCTGAGCACCGTCTCGGTGTTCGCCGTGCTCGGCTGGTCGTCCGTGGGCGGGGGCGGGATCGCCGACCACTCGAGGATCTCGTCGCTCTGCGGATCGAAGATGACCCGCAGGCTCTTCACCCCCAGGAGCGCCTGCTTGCCCGTGAAGTCCAGGTCGATGACCTGGCCCGGCCGACCGTCGCTGTCGGTACCGACACCGCCCGAGCGGGCGTTGCGGTCGGTCCGCAGGACGTCGAGGAACGCGGCGCGCTGATCGGCGGTGAGCCGCGCGTCGACGAGCAGGTTGATGATCGAGTACGCCACGAACGAGTCCGTCGAGCCCTCGAAGTGGAACGGCACGCCCCGGCGGAGCCCTTCGGCCCAGCGGTTGCTGCGCACGCCGTCGCGGAGCGCCTGGCCGATCGCGTCGCGCCCGACCGGGAGGTCGGCAGGATCGAGCGTCTCCAGCGGCCCGTCGGGGGAGAGGTACGGACCGTCCGAACGGCTGCCCTCGCGCGGGGCCCGGGCGAACCCATGGACCCCCAGATCGGGGTCGCCGGACACGCTCGAGGCACCGTAGACCGTGCTCTGCCTTCCCTTCCAGCCCCCGCTCACCCACGATTCGGACGTCTCCTCCGACCGCAGCGTCGCGGTCCGATCGCCGCGCGTCGCGACGTGCGTGTAGCGCGTCCGGACCTTCGCGTAGCGATACGGCCCGTCCCGGACCGGCGGGACCTCGGACGCCAGCGCGCTGGGCGTTCGGAGCGCATCGAGCGCGGCCGACGAGCGCGGGTCCGGATCATCGGTGGCGGGCATCAGGGCGATGCCGACGGCGACCACGGCCGTAGCGGTGGCGATCACGCCGAGCGTCCGACGGCGAGCGCGACGCGGCGGCGGAGAGGTTGCGAGCCGGCGACGCAGGGCGGACAGGTCGCGCGCCTCGGGGGTGGCGCCGCGGATCGCGCTGAGGGCGTCGCGGACGTCCTGGTCATCGGGCGCGTTCTGCGTGGTGGTCATCGGTCGTCCTCGTTCAGTCGCGTGCGCACGGCGTCGCGGCCGCGCGAGAGCAGGGAACGGACCGTCGCCGGACGGCAGCGCAGGATGCGGCTGATCTCGTCGTCCGGGACGTCGTGCACGTAGCGGAGCGTCAGCGCCGCCTTCTGGCGCGGTGGCAGCCCGTCGAGCAGCGCGATCGCATGGCCAATGCCCTCCGGTGGCTCTGCGGGCCGGACCTCGCGGGCACCGTGCTCGCGTTCAGCGAACCGTCGCCGTCGACTCTTCTCGGCCTCGCGGATCGCGGCGCGGACCGCGATGGTCCGGACCCACGCCTCGAGGGCGTCGGGGTCCCGGAGGCTGCCGCGCCCGGTCACGACGCGGACGGTGACGTCCTGCGCGACGTCGGCCGCCGCTTCGCGGTCCCGCAGGACGCCCAGCGCGTACCGGTAGGCGATGCCCAGGACGCGCTCCACCTCGTCGTCGGGGCGGGCCCTCTCCACAGCGGAGGTCGCTGCACTCGCTGCGGTCACGGTCCGGAGCCCTGGTTGGTGGTCATACCCCCTTAGATACGTCGAGGGCCCGCTTTTGTGGCATCGCGCCGGAAGCACCCCCGGCCGGGCGTCGGAGGGCGGACCGCATCATGCCTCGGGAAGCGTGCCAGGGTCACACCCGCCGGGGCTCAGACGCTCAGGTCGTAGTGGACCCAGGTCGAGCGGTCGCCGCCGACCCGGTCGTAGACGGCCTGGGCGCGGGCGTTGCCCGGAGCCGTCGTCCAGCTGAGGGCGGCCGCGCCGTGCTCGCGGGCCGCGTCGCGGCAGGCGCCGATCAGGCCGTCGGCGAGCCCCAGGCCGCGTGCTTCGGGCGTGACGAAGAGGTCGTACATCACCGCGTTGCGGGCGGCGCCGAGCGTGTCCCAGGTCCAGTAGATCGTCGCGAAGCCGATCGGTCCGCCGTCGGCGTCGCGGGCGAGCAGCTGGATCCCCTCGCGCTGGGGGTCGGCGAGCAGCGCCAGGCTGAGCGCGCGGAGGGCGTCGGGCGCGGCCGGCGGGATCTGCTCGGTCTGCTCGTAGAAGGCGCAGTAGGCCTCGACGAGTAGGAGCAGCTCGTCGAGGTCGGACTCGGTGACAGGGGCGATCGAGAAGGACGACATGCCCGGGAGTCTGGCGGGTTCGGAGCCCGAATGGGGATTAAGTGATCAAGCCATCACTAGGACGGGATGCCGGCCCCACACGGGTCGAGCCCGGACGCGCCGCGCCCCTCCCCGACGATCAGCCGCGCGCCGCGACCCGGATCTCGCCCGTGCGGGCCAGTGCCGCCCGACGCGAGGCCGTGCCGCGTTCCGCGACCCCACCCGCGTCGACCTCGCGAGCCGTCGCCTGGCGCCGGTAGAAGTAGGCCGCTCCGGCCGCCGCGGTGAGCGCCGCGAGGCCCCCGATCGCCATCCCGACCCGCGGTCCGGCGACGCTCGCGATCCAGCCCACCAGCGGCGCGCCGATCGGGGTCGAACCGAGGAAGACCAGCGAGTAGAGCGCCATCACGCGCCCCCGCATCGCCGGGTCGACCTGCAGCTGGAGCGTCGAGTTGACGCCGGCCGAGAAGGTCACCGAGGCCATCCCCAGGAAGACCAGCGGCAGCAGCTGGAGCGGCAGGCTCGGGGCGACCGCCGCCAACGTCTGGAAGATCCCGAACAGCCCCGCCGCACCGACCAGCAGTCGCGGCGTGATCTCGGTCCGGTGGCTGGCCACCAGCGCCCCGATCACCGAGCCGACGGCCATCGTCATCGTCAACAGGGTGAAGGTCGTCGCGGTGCCCTGCCAGGTGTCGTGCGCCATCAGCGGCAGCACGATCTGGAAGTTGAACGACAGCAGCCCGATCACGGCCATCATCGCCAGCGGGATCAGCAGGACCGGAGCGTTCCGCACGTAGCGGACGCCCTCGCGCAGCGCCCCCTTCTGGCGGGCGGCGCGCGGTGCCTCACCCATCTGCTCGGGATCGAGCCGCCAGAGCGCGACGATCATCGCCAGGAACGAGAACGCGTCGACCACGAAGCACCAGGCGATCCCGACGACCGCGATCAGCAGCCCGGCGACCCCCGGGCCGATGATCCGCGACATCTGGATCACGACGCTGTTGAGCGCGACCGCGTTGACCACCCGCTCCGGCCCGACCAGCTCGATCGGAAGCGCCTGACGTGCGGGGTTGTCGATCGCCATCGCCGCCCCGCGCAGGAAGACCATCGCGTAGACGATCATCGGCGTGACGACGCCGGCGAACGTGGTCACGGCGAGCACCACGGCCGGCAGCATCAGCGCCATCTGGGTGCAGATCAGGAGCTTGCGCTTGTCGACGCGGTCGGCCAGCAGGCCACCCCACGCGCCGAACAGCATCAGCGGGAGGAACTGGAGCGCGGCGGTCAGGCCGACGGCGAGCCCGTCGCCGGTCAGCTTGACCATCAGCCACATCGAGGCGACGTTCTGGATCCAGTTCCCGCTGACGGACACCACCTGGCCGGCGAAGTAGCGCCGGTAGTTGGGGACGTGCAGCGAGTCGAAGGTGCGGCTCAGGGTACGGGTCAATCGCGGGGGCCCTCCGGCTCGACGAGGCGCTCGAGGATCAGCGAGGCGCGATCGAGCACCGCCCGCTCCTCGGCCGTCAGCTCGGCGAGCCGGCGGGCGAGGTAGGCGTCCTTGCGGGAGCGGACCTCGCGGAGGTGCGCGCTGCCGGCGGCGGTCGCATGGACCCGGAACGAGCGCCGGTCGTCCGGGTCGGCCTCTCGGGCCACCAGCCCCTGCTCCTCGAGCCGGGCGACCATCCGCGTGACGGACGGTCGCTGGATCCCCTCGCGGGTCGCGACCTCGCTCGGGGTCAGCGGCCCGAAGCGGTCGATCGTGGCCAGGGCGGCGCCGAGCGAGGGCCCGAGGCCACCGCTCGCCTCCTGCCGCAGCCGTCGTGCCGCACGGGTGATCGACAGCCGCAGGTGCGCGGCCACGTCCGTGATCGAGGCAGGCAAACTAGTTTCCACTAGTAATTACCTTAGCAAACCAGTTTCGGCGGTCCTGGGGCGTTCGTCACGCCGGCTCGTGCAGCGGGCAGCGGAGGACGGAGGAACGGAGGAACCGAGGGCGCGCCCGCACCGGAGTCATCTTGCGTCGCGCTCCCGGACCGGGGTCATCTTGCGTCGGATAGCGACGCATCGTGACCCCGCTCGGAGCGACCGACGCCAAATGACTCCACCTGCCCCGCGCCCACGCCCGGCCCTGCCCGCACACCCCGCCCGCCCCGCGCCCACGCCCGGCCCTGCCCGCACACCCCGCCCGCCCCGCGCCCACGCCCGGCCCTGCCCGCACACCCCGCCCGCCGCGCCGCCCAGGCCTTCCCCTTGCTCAGGCCCCGCGGGCCCCGCGGGCCCCGCCCGCCTCGCCCAGGCCGGGCCTCAGGCCGAGCGGCGGTCCCGCGCGCCGTTGGTCGAGCCGGGAAGTGAGGCGAGGTCGACCTCGAAGCGCGCGGCGTCGGCCGCCGCCCACCACTCCCGCCAGCGCTCCGGCGGGTCGCTCAGCAGCTGCCCGGGAGCGAGCCAGTCGTGGATCTCGCCGTAGTTCGCCGACCACGCCGAGCCGATCCTCCGCCGCAGCTGCGAGCGCCGCAGGTCGGCCGGGTCGTGCACGCCCATCGCCGCCATCAGTCGCTGGGCGCTGTGGACGGTGGCGTGCTGGAAGCGGGCGACCCGCGGGGCCTTGTCGTCGACGACCAGCGAGCGGTAGCGCTTCGGATCCTGCGTGGCCACCCCCGACGGGCAGGTGTTGGTGTGGCAGCGCTCGGCCTGGATGCAGCCGAGCGCGAACATCATCGGCCGCGCCGCGTTGGCGTAGTCGGCGCCCTGGATGATCCGCTTGACGATGTCGGCGCCGGTCCCGATCTTGCCGCTGGCCCCGATCTTGATCCGGTCGCGGAGCCCGCAGCCGACGAGCGCGTCGTGCACGAACAGCAGTCCCTCGGTGAGGGTCAGGCCAACGTGGTCCTCGAACTCCAGCGGGGCCGCCCCGGTCCCGCCCTCGCTGCCGTCGACGATGATGAAGTCGGGGCTGATCCCGGTCTCCAGCATCGCCTTGCAGACGGCGAGGAACTGGACCCGCGAGCCGACGCAGAACTTGAAGCCGGCGGGCTTGCCCCCGGACAGCTCGCGCATCCGCCCGAGGAACTCGACCAGCTCGGTCGGCGTCGAGTAGACCCGGTGGCCGGGCGGCGAGAGGCAGGTGACGCCCTCGGGGACCTCGCGTGCGGCGGCGATCTCCGCCGTCACCTTGCTGCCCGGCAGGACCCCGCCGATCCCCGGCTTGGCCCCCTGCGAGATCTTCAGCGAGGTCATCTTGACCTGGGGCCGCGCGGCCTGCTCGGCGAACCGGTCGGGATCGAAGTCGCCGTCGGGCGTCCGGCAGCCGAAGTAGCCGGTGCCGATCTCCCAGACGACGTCGCCCTCGTGCTCGAGGTGGTAGCGGCTGAGCCCACCCTCGCCGGTGTCGTGGGCGAAGCCGCCGATCCGGGCGCCGCGGTTGAGGGCCAGGATCGCGTTCCTCGAGAGCGCCCCGAAGCTCATCGCCGAGACGTTCAGGAGCGCCATCTCGTACGGCTGCGTGCAGTCGGGGCCACCGATCAGGACACGCGGCTGGGGACCGTCGGCCGACGGGGTCGGCAGCGGCGCCATCGAGTGGACCAGGTACTCGCGATCGACCACGTCGAGGTCGAACTCGGTCCCGAACGGCGACTCGGCCTCCAGCCCCTTCGCCCGCTCGTAGATGATCGAGCGGGTGTCGCGATCGAACGGGCGCCCGTCGGTGTCGCTCTCGACGAAGTACTGCTGGAGCTCCGGCCGCAGGCTCTCCGCGATCCAGCGCCCGTGGCCCGTCAGCGGATAGGTGCGGAGGACGACGTGGCGCGCCTGGAGCAGGTCGTAGGCGGAGACGCCCGTCAAGAGCAGCAGCGGCACCGCCGCCCACCACCAGCCGGCGCCGACGAGCAGGGCGAGCGCGGTGGTGACGACGGCGAGCACGGCGACCGCCGCGGCAGGAAGGAAGCGGAGCATCGACGGACACCTCGGTCGGAACGGCAGGACGAGCCCTACGCTACGGTCCGCTGCCGCCGGAACCGCCGCCGGCGCGGGCCACGGGCCCGTCCCACGGCTCGCGGATCTGCTCGTCCTGCCACGCGGGGTGCGCGGCCATCACGAACGACCGCTCGCGCGACATGCGGGCGAAGACCTCGGGATCGCCGTCCTTCGCCCCGCAGGCCACGCCCCACGAGTCGACGCCGACGACGACCTGCCCCCGCGACGTCTTCCGCAGCAGCGGCCCGCCGCTGTCCCCGTTGCAGCCCGACGCGTACGGCGCGCGACCGTCGGGGTCCTGGGTGCAGAGCATCTCCGCGGAGTGGAGCTGCGCTCCCTGGCCCTGGAGCGCCCGCTCGAGCGCCCGCCGGCAGACCTCCGGGGCGCGGACGACCAGCTCGGCCCGGCGCAGCACGCCGTAGCGATCGGGCCGTTCCGGGTCGCCGGTGCCGTAGCCGACGACCTCGACCCGCGTCCCCGACCGCACGACCTGACCGGAGACGATCATCGGCGTGACGCCGCGGACCGGGCGGTCGAGCTCGACGATCGCGACGTCGTGGAACGGCTCGGCCGGGTACTCCGGCAGCTGGTAGCGGAAGTGCGGGTGGCGGGCGACCCGGGTGGCGACGTAGTGGTCGTGCGGATCGCCGATCCGTACGACCGTCCGGCCGGGGACGACGTAGCCGATGCAGTGCCCGGCGGTCAGCAGCCGGTCGGGCTTGACCAGGGTCGCGGTGCACGCTCGGGCGAGCGCGACGACGGCCGGGTAGTCGGCCCGCTCGACGCGGTCGCCACCGACGACCGCACCGGCCGACGCGGTCGAGAGCAGCGACGCCAGGAGGGCCGCGACGACCAGTCGGGCCGACTGGTGGAGGACCACCCGCATGCCCCGAGCCTAGCCCGTCGCGCGGCGCCCGGAGCCGCACCTCCGGATGAGCGCCGTTGCGCCACGACCGACCCGCCGGGATTCGGTCGACGGGCCCCGCTCAGGCCCCTCCGGGACGGGCCGGCGCGACGCCCCAATGGCGCTATATCCCCATTGTCGCCGACTGTCAAGGGGGTGTACGGGCTTCGACCTCTATCCTTCCTCGTCGAATGCCCGCCGCGCGCCAAGACCTTCGTACCGTAGCCATCGTTGCTCACGTCGACCACGGGAAGACCACCCTGGTCGACGCAATGCTGCGTCAGTCCGGGGCCCTGCACCGTGGCGAGGACGCCGATCGGATCATGGACTCCAACGATCAGGAGCGCGAGCGCGGGATCACGATCCTCGCCAAGCACACCGTGATCCAGTACAAGGACACCACGGTCACGATCGTCGACACCCCCGGCCACGCCGACTTCGGCGGCGAGGTCGAGCGCGGTCTGGCCCTCGTCGACGGCGTCGTGCTGCTGGTCGACGCGGCCGAGGGCCCGCTGCCCCAGACGCGCTTCGTGCTCCGCAAGGCACTCGAGGCCGATCTGCCGGTGATCCTGGTCGTCAACAAGATCGACCGCCCGGACGCCCAGATCGAGGACGTCGTCAGCGCCGTCGAGGAGCTGTTCCTCGACCTCGACGCCCAGGACCACCAGCTCGAGTTCCCGGTCTACTACGCGATCGGCCGCGACGGCCGCGCGGGGATCAAGCCCGACGAGCTCGGCGACGACCTCAGCGAGCTGCTCGACGGCATCCTCGAGGGCGTCCCCGCCCCGGTCTACGACCCCGACCACCCGCTGCAGGCGCAGATCGGCAACCTCGACGCCTCGCCGTACCTCGGCCGGCTCGGGATCAGCAAGATCAAGCACGGCACCCTCCGCCGCGGCGACCAGGTCACCTGGATCAAGCGCGACGGCACCCAGGTCAAGGCCAAGGTCGGCGACCTGTTCAAGACCCAGGGCCTCGAGCGCGTCCCCGCCGACGAGATCGGCCCGGGCGAGATCGCCGCGATCGCCGGCTTCCCCGACATCGAGCTCGGCGACACGCTGACCGACGTCGACGACCCGCGCCCGCTGCCCCCGATCACGGTCGACGAGCCGTCGCTGGCGATGACGATCGGCGTCAACACGTCGCCGATGGCCGGTCGCGAGGGCGACAAGCTGACCGCCCGCATGATCGAGGCCCGCCTCCAGCAGGAGCTGATCGGCAACGTCTCGCTGAAGGTCGAGCCGACCGAGCGCCCCGACACGTGGGAGGTCCACGGTCGTGGTGAGCTGCAGCTGGCGGTGCTCGTGGAGAACATGCGCCGCGAGGGCTTCGAGATGACCGTCGGCAAGCCGCGCGTGCTGGTCCGCACGACCGAGGACGGCAAGCGCGAGGAGCCGCAGGAAGCGGTCACGATCGACACGCCCGAGGAGCACCTCGGCGCGATCACGCAGCTGATGGCCGAGCGCAAGGGCCAGCTGCTCGGGATGACCGGGCACGGCACCGGCTGGATCCGGATGGACTTCCGGATCCCCGCCCGTGGCCTGATCGGCGTCCGGACCGAGTTCCTGACGACGACCCGCGGCGCGGGCATGATGCACTCGATCTTCGACGGCTGGGCGGCGTGGGCCGGCGAGATCCGCTCCCGCCAGGCCGGCTCGATGGTCAACGACCGCACCGGCAAGATCACCGGCTACGCCGTGATCTCGATGCAGGACCGCGGCACGCTGTTCGTCTCGGTCGGCGACGAGGTCTACGAGGGCTCCGTGATCGGCGAGAACAAGCGCGCCGAGGACCTCGACGTCAACGCCGTGCGCGAGCGCAAGGTCACCAACATCCGCTCCGCCACGTCGGAGGAGCTCGTCAAGATCGTGCCGCCGCGCGAGATGACGCTCGACCAGGCGCTCGAGTTCATCGCCGACGACGAGTGCGTCGAGGTGACGCCGAAGAGCGTCCGCCTGCGCAAGAACATCCTCAACACCAGCGAGCGCCAGAAGGCCGCCAAGCAGAAGAAGCGCGGCGACGCCCCCAAGTAGGGGCCGCTGGCGACGCTTCCCGGCCGACGGCCCCTACTTGGGGGCGTCGGCGGGGGCGCCCGGCCGCGCAACTGGGCGACCAAGAATGTGCCGAGCGTGCCGAGACGCCGGAGCTACGTTCAGGTCGCTTCGTTCCAGTACGGCGGGGGCCGGAGACCGAAGTCAGCCCAGCGCGTCTGGTCGTCGAGTGGGCTTCGGCGGCGAGAAACCAGGTCGGCCAGTGAATCTCTCCAAACGTCCCGGACTTCCGGGTCGTTGGTCGCTTCCACCAAAACTTGGAGAATCCCTTCCTCCGCCCGAGGTGATCCAATCCGTGTTGTGTCCAAAGCAACCATCTGAGCAACTTCAGGCCGTCCCTCACAGGCCAACGCTAGGCGATTAATCGCAGCGGTGGCATCTCGATCCGCCCCGAACACAAGAGCGAATGCCAACACGAGCTCCGAGTCCTCACAATCGCCGCATCGCACGAGAGAATTCGGATCCACCTTCCATTCGGGGCTCTGCCCGACCGCCATGAGCAGTCGCAGCCAATGCGCGAAAGGCTCTCCAGCACGCTCACGCTGAGCCGTTGCGGCTTCCACGAGCCGCCCTAGCCGAGGACCGGCGCCCCATCCTGCTCGCGTGTCGATGTCATATGCCCCTCCCAGAGCAGCAATAGCAGCTGCATCTGTCTCTGAGAGGTCTTCGTCGGCCAGTATCAGTTCGAGGGCATGAAACCCACCGAGCCCCACGGCATCACTGCCCACGAGCCGACACATGTCCGCAATCGAGCAATCGCCGACCAACTCGATCGCCTCGATGCGATGAACGCGGTCTTGAAGGGTAAGCCAATAGAGGATCAGCGACGCTGCCTCTCGTGCGACGGGGTCACTACACGCAACAAGTTCGTTGGCGACGGCCACCACCGAAAGGTCGACTTCTTTACCAGCGCTTAGCGCCGCGAACTGTTCATACACCGCATGGATCGGCGGAAGCCGCCTTTCAGGGGCTGTTCGGAGCCACGGCACGGCTAGGAAGTCTCTGAAACTAGAGTGCTCCCGCGCCCATCGCTCTTCATTCGCGCGCCAGAGGGAGGCGTCGCCGTGAGCACCAGCCTCGACTTCGGCGGCCAGAATCTCGAGATGCTGAGCATCTACAGCTGCGACCAGGAGTGTCGTGATGGGCCAGGGCCAACGCAGAAAACCGGAATCACGGTCATCGTTGTGACGACCTCTAGGCCTTACCGGAACGGTCGCGGGCGAGGTTCGTGCGATGGATCGGAGCACTGCACCAACGGTTGCCGGTGACGGCTCCGCCGCGTACGCCGCGAGCCGTTGCAGCGGCTCCCACGACGGGTGGGGGGCATTGAGCACCTCAAGCGGCTCGAAGGCTCCAGCCGTAAGACTGTCCACGCCGCGGACGCCGACCATCACCATCCTCCGACCGCTGTGACCGATCTCGATTCGATGGTCGGCGTCAGCATTGCGTGCCTGAGCCTCTACGATCGCGTCAACCCATGGTTCGGCCAGCCCGTCGTCTGCGAGCGAACGCAGCTCGTTGTGCAACTCCATCGCGGTCTCAAGGTCGCAAGACTCGATCGCAGCGTGAAGCCGTGCGACCATCTCGGGGTCGACCGGCGCTTCGGGAAGTCGTTTAAACAGCGAAAGCAACACCTCGGACGAGGCCATTCTTGCGGCGTCAACCGCCCACGGCACGCCGAACCCAGCCAAGCAGCCCAACACTAGGCCTCGGTCGGATACACCGGCCGGGTCGAGTGTCGTCTCCCTCAACTCTTCCCGGTAGACGTCGTCGACGGCTTCGTCGTACAAAAGCGCCAGCCTTTGACCCGTCTCGGCAGCCTCACTCACACTTAGTCGTCCGTCCATCTGAACGAACGCTCTTCTAAGCAGGCTTCGCCTGTACCTCGGATGCCCGTTGACGGTCCCTTCCTCCAACAGGTCAAGTGCGAGTCGACTTCCCGCTGCTGTTAGACGGAGCGTCGAATCGTCACCATCGTCGAGCTCGCAGCAGATCGTATAGATCGTGTCTCTCAACTCCTGACGCTCGGTGAAGCACTTGCCCGCCGCGAACAGAAAGACGTTCCGCCAGCTCGGCAGCGGAGCGATAGCCCTAAGCCGCTCTTGAACAGCTAGCTCGGTCCCCGCCATAAGAGCTTCGCCGGCCATAAACTCTTGGAGCGAACGAATCTCGAATCCCACCAAGCCCTGCTCCACCCCGACCAAAAATACCAATCGGAGCGCTGCGGCCTCGACGATCTGCGCCGTGAGTAGCGTGAGCGCAGGACCGACGTAGCCTTCCATCTCGAGGCGATCGCTCACCACAGACGAGAACTGCTCAAGGCTCATCTTCGCCTGCGTCGATGTGACCGTGTCGCTATCAACGTGCAAGAGAAGACCGACGGTCCGGTGGATGACATGGACGTTGCTCGCCTGCTCTCGCACGACGGTACTGCTCGGCAAGTCCCTCTCTAGCTCACGATAGAAAATCACATTGTAATACTCGGAGAAGAGACTCCACCTCTCTCGCGGCGGCGTCCCTCGACGATCTACGAGAATCGCCATGATCGTCACCTGCAGCGGCGACGTCATCAGCTTTAGGGTCGCTTCCGCGGCAGCCGCCTCCGAGAGCTTCCGGAGCACGCGGTCCACTCGATCGGGCTCCTCACCGAACCGCACCCGCACCAGGCGTTCGGCGTATTCCAGGGCACCGGCACGAGACAGCTCGTCAAGACGGAGGTGCGTGTAGATGCTCGGATTAAACTCGTCATCGTAGCCTTGAGGTCTGGTCGTCGCGATGACAAACACATCAGCATCAGCCTCTGCCACCTCAATCATGAACTGCCTGATTGCGTCTACGACCTGACCACGATTGCTAGAGGTTGGGACTTCATCGAGCCCATCGAGCACGATGAGCCAGGGATAGTCCCGCAACCAACTACGCAGCATCTCGAGTTCGAGGTGCGTATCTGTCCGCAGCGCGATCCGCGCACGCAGAAAAGTGAGTACCGAGGTCACTTCGGCAGCTTCGGCGAGCGCCGAGGCGAACTCACTAAGGGGAACATGCACCGGGAACCGATGCACCGCGGGTAGACCGTACGAGTCAGCTTCGGCCGCCCGCTGCACGGCCTCTGCCAACGCGAGCGACTCGGGATCCACTGATTCTGGCGGCCGCGTCAACAGAATCGAAGCACGGAAAAGCTGACACGCGTACTGACCTAGCGTGGTCTTGCCTTGCCCCGGTCCGCCGATGAGCACGATGCGGCCAGGCGCGCGGTCCTTGTGGTCAACAGACTGCGCGGATGGTCGAAGGACACGCGACGCGACGCCATAGACCTTAGCGATGAATCGTTCGTCGTCCGAAGCCCCGCGCCGATCCGTCTTGAGCGGAAGATCGACGAAAACCGGCGCAATGGGGATGCGATCGTCCGGGCTGTGTCCACCCTGCTCGAGCTTCGCGTATTGGGCGGCGAGCAAGTCGAGCTGAAGAAATCGAGTCATTACGGCCGAAAAATCAGGCCGGTAACCGGCGACTCCTTCGAGCGCCGCATTCAAGACATCGCTGCTTGAGATGAACGCGGCGAAGTTTCGCCGAACGTCCTCGGACGCATCGAGCAGCGAGCGCAACTTGCTGTAGTCCCATATGTCGACGCCTTTACGGCCAACACCAGTCTGCCGTATGACTCTGAGCGCAGCGTCCTTCCCTCCGGTGCCCGCGTTACCGGAAAGAGCAACATTGGTCACGACGAGGTAGTACTCGGGCAAGCGCCGCTTGGCGCCTTGTTTCGTGAACTCTTCAAGCTCGGCTTTGAGCTGGTCCAAGAACCAGTCCTTATCGCTCCGCGCCCCCGATTCACGTTGACGGAATTTGGCCTGCGCCACTATGTAGCCGTTCCACACCCCCGACCCATCATCGTAGTTGCTACCACCTTCGAATGACGCCTCGCGCCCACCATCAGCACCGTCTCCAAAGACCAGAGCCCCTGTTCCGAATTCACGCAGAAACAATGCTTGCGCAAGATGCTCGAAGGTTCTCGTCCCGAGACCTGTCAGGTTGTAGTCCACCGACCAAGCATATGCGGACGAGGGCGAAACGGAAACTTGAGGCCCGTCTCCAGCAGGAGCTGATCGGCAACGTCTCGCTCAAGGTCGAGCCGACCGAGCGCCCCGACACCTGGGAGGTCCACGGCCGCGGCGAGCTGCAGCTGGCCGTGCTCGTGGAGAACATTCGCCGCGAGGGCTTCGAGATGACTGTCGGCAAGCCGCGCGTGCTCGTCCGCACAGCGACGGGATCTCAGCCGCGAACGACCGGAGCTCGCAGCTCGTGGAGCGCCTTGCGCAGCCGCTCCACATCTTCAGGCCGCGAGAGCCCGTAGTCGCGTCCTTGACCAGCGTCACGACGACGTCGCCTTCCTCCTGGGCATCCGCCCCACGCCACGTCCTCGTCGTCCTGCCCGGACCGCACTCGAGCCGCTCCCTCATGTCCGGATCTCCGCAGTCGTTCGTCGCCGGTCGGTAGTCGCTCGCGGCGCTCCCGCCGCGTTCGGCGTCGGCCGGCCGGCCGAGGCCATCCGCGTGACGCTGTCGGGCGGGACCTGCCTTTCAGTAGCCGGCGGGCGGCGGGGGCGGCGGCGGTCCGGCCGGGCGACCCCGCATCACGAGCAGGACGCCGAGGACCAGGCCGACGATCCCGATGATCATCAGGATCACCCCGACGACCTGCAGGTCGACGCCCGCCACGCTGGCGGTGACGGCGAACTTGAGGATCGCGCCGAGGGCGATCAGGAACAGGCTGCTTCCGATGGTCACGGTGCCCCTACCCTTGCACGTTCGCCCGACGCTGCCTAGATGCTGAGCGGGCGGCTCGGCGCCCGTGCGGTCGCCGCCGCCCCCGTCAGCGCTCGTCGGCCGCCCCCGGCTCGTCGAGCCGGAGGTAGGCCAGCTCGAAGTCGAGCGCCCAGGCGCGACCGTCCGGCGACGTCTCCCAACGACCCTCGATCACCCGTCCGTCCTCACTGAACCGCCCGGTCCAGCGCTGGTGGAAGGGCAGCGGCGAGAAGTCGGGCGCGTGACGCTCGAGGTTCCAGTCGCGGCCGTCGAAGCGCATCGCGTAGAGCCGGACGACCCCGCGCGAGTCGAAGTAGTGCTGGAGGTAGCCGTCGTCGGTCGGGGCGATCAGCGAGTGCCCGTCGGGCGCCTCGGGGACCGGGATCGACGAGCGCTGGAGCAGGAAGGCCCCGCCGAGCGCCCAGGTGAAGCTCGACCGCGCCTGCGCGGCCAGCTCCGCGGGGAGCGGGAAGGCCGGGGCGTCGATCCGCCACTCGCCCAGGAAGGGCTCGAGGCGCTCGAGCTGCGCGGTCCGTCGGTCGTCGTCCATCGTCATCGTCCCTCGTCGCGTTCGCCGGTGCTGCTCAGACGGTGCCCGCGACACGGACTCATCGCGGCGCCCCGCCAGACCGCCCGGCTCGTCCCCGCTCGGGCCCGGGCGGCCTCCGCCGCCGCGCCGATGACGACCGTCCGCGAACCGCGCCCGCGCCTCAGCCGCCGCGCCGCTCCTCGGCGGGCAGGTCGTCCGGCAGCGGCACCTCGCCGACCGGCTGCGGCTCGCCGTCCCAGCCGCTGAACGCCTCGGCGTCGCGGGGCTCGTGATCGCCGGAGCCGCCGAGCGCCAGCAGCGACAGCCGCTCCGGCCCGCGGTTGACCAGCTGCCGGCGGACCTGCGGGCCGACCCGGACCAGCTCGTCCGGCCCCAGCTCGTGCTCCTCGCCCTCCACGACCAGGGTCAGCCGCCCGCTCAGGACGAGATAGACCTCCTCCTGCTGCTCGTGGCGGTGGATCCGCATCCGCTGCCCCGGCTCGAGGACCATCTGGTTGATCCCGAAGCTGGTCACGCCCAGCGGCTTGCGCAGGCGCACGAACCGCTCCGGAGCGCTGGCCTCGAGCTTGGCGGTACCGATCTGGTCGCTCATGCTCCGACCCTAGCGTCCGGGTCGCGGCGCCCCGGACGGCCGCGCTCTCCGCCTCCTCGCCGGGGACCGCGCCCCGGTCTCGCCGGACGGACGCGGCCGCGAGCCACCCCCGGGCCGCCGCTACTCCTGCGGCTCGTCCTCGGTGACCTCGTTCTCGTACCGGGTCGTGACCGGCTGCTCGACCTTGCGGCCGTCCTTGTACGTGACCTTGCGGGTCACGGTGATCTGGAAGTTGCCGCCGTCGACCGACTCGCGGTCCCCGGCCTTCGACTGGACCTTGCGGCCGCCGTTGTCGCCGTAGAGCGTGACGGTGACCCCGGCGTCGTCGTAGCTGGCGCGGACCAGGACCGGCGCGCCGGTGTCGTTGGTCCAGGCCATGTCGATGTCGGGGAAGTTCAGGGTCGACTCGCGGCCCGGCGGGTAGCGATCGATGTAGAGGCTGTGCGGCCGGAACGCGTCGATCTGGAGCCCGGCGAAGTAGGCCGCGTTGTACATCGTGGTCGCGAACTGCGAGACGCCGCCACCGACCGAGGGCTCGATCTTGTTGCCGGCGATGAAGGGGGCCTCGACGTAGCCCTTGGCCTTCGTCCGCTCGCCGGTGATCCCGTTCAGCGAGAACCTGCCGCCGACCGGGACGACCGTCTCGTCGACCGTCCGCGCCATCCGCTGGATGTTGGTCACCCGCGGCTGCCCGGCGACGTACGGGGTCGTGAAGGTGCCGATCAGCTGGTCGATCTTGCGGGCCGTAGCCGAGCTGACCGACGGCTGGGTCTCGGTCGTCGGGACCCGCACGACGTGCTTGCCCTCCCGGACCGCCTTGCCGATCGCGGCCGCGAGCGCGTCCCGGCGCACGGCCCGGCCGACCGTGCCGCGGCGGACGCTGACGTCGGCCGCCTTCGGGGACCAGCTGATGTCGCCCTTGTCGGTCAGGCTCGCCCCCTGGGCGGGAGCGCTGATCCGGGCGTTGCGCGCGGGGCGCTCGCCCCGCGCCGCGACGCGATCGAGCACGCCCTTCAGGCGCTCGTCGTCGACCCCGAGCCGGGCCTGACGGCCGCCCTGACGGCCCTCGAGGGCAATCAGGCCGGCGACCTCCTTCGGGGACAGCTCGAGCGGCGCGCCGGCTCCGGTCAGGCGCAGCGGGGTCCGCAGGTACTCCTCGGTCTGGGCAACCAGCTCGTCGAGCCGCTCACGAGGGACCGCCGCGACCTTCCGCAGCGGGACCTCGATCGGCCCGCGGCGTCCGGCGAGCACCTCGCGCCGGATCCGCTTGGCCAGCTGCTCGCGATCGACGGCCCGACCGGGACGCGAGGTCGTGGCGGTGACCTCGCGGGTCGCGGGGTCGATCTTCAGGGCCCCGGGGTAGGGGTCGTCGTCGACCTTGGCGGCGACCCGGGCGAGGGCCGCGTTCAGCTTCTTGGTCTTGACGGTGGTCCGGATCGGCACGTCGCGCGCGGAGACGAGCCCGCCGAGGGTCGACGGAAGGCCCCAGAGGAAGCCGCCGCGCCCCGCCTCGACCGCGTCGGACGCGGTCCCGGCGAGGTCGACCGAGTAGCCGGCGTCGGCCAGCCGGACCCGCATCAGGCGGTCGTCGGAGCGCAGGAGCAGGGTGCGATCGGCGGTCAGGACCGGGCGCAGCCGGCCGGCGGCCTCGTCCTGGGTCGTGCCGCCGAGCTCGACGCCGGCGACGCGGGTGCCGGGCAGGGCCTTGCCGTCGTGGGTCGTGCGGACGACCAGCGCCACCGCCACCAGGACCACGAGCAACGCGGCGATCCCGAGGCCGACGAGCGTCCCGGGAGCGGCCGGCAGCCGTCGCGGGGCGGGACGCCGTCGCGGACCCGGCGGGGGCGGCGGGGGCCCAGCGCCCGTGCGACGGTCGCGAGCGGTCTCGGGACGTGAAGCGGAGGATCGGGACAGGGACGGGCGGGGCGGCCGCGGGGGACGGGGCTCTGACATCGGGTCCTATGGACGGTAGCCACGACGCGACGCTTCCCGCGCCACCCTCGTCACAGTTGCAGGCGAGATTGCGGCGACGGCCACGACGGCCACCGCGGCGGCGACGAGGTAGCGTGGCCCCGATGTGCCTCCTCTGCGGGTCGCGACCGTGTCGCTGGATCGGTCGTCTGATCCTCCTCGCGCTGCTCGTGGTGGCCGGTCTCAACGCCTACGTGCTCTGGCGCGGCAACGACGCGACCGGCAAGGTCCGCGAGATCGAGCCCGCGCCGGTTGCGATCGTGCTCGGCGCCTACGTCGAGGCGGACGGCACGATGAGCGCGATGCTCGCCGACCGGGTCCGGCGGGCGGTCCAGCTCTGGCAGGCCAAGAAGGTGATCCGCATCCTCGTCTCCGGCATCCGTGACGGCGACCAGGACCAGCCCGACACGATGCGGCGGGCGCTGCTGCGGGCGGGAGTCCCCGGGGAGGCGATCTTCACCGACTACGGCGGCACCAACACCCGCGCGACGATGGTCCGGGCCCGGAAGCAGTTCGGCGTCCGCCGCGCGATCGTCGTCACCCAGGGGTTCCACATGGCCCGGGCGCTCTACCTCGGGCGCGCCGCCGGCCTCGACGTCCAGGGAGTCACGAGCGACCTCCACGGGTACGGGACCCAGCGCAAGATCAGCCAGGTGCGCGAGGCGTTCGCCCGGGTCAAGGCCGTGGGCAGCGTCGTCAGCGACGAGCGGGTCCCGATCGGCCCCCGCCACCCGATCAGCGGCGACGGTCGCGACAGCTGGACGCCGTAGCCGCCCGCTGCGACCACGAGTCCGCCGTCACCAGACGGTCCGCGCCGGGTCGTAGTCGCCGATCCGCCGGTCGGCGGTGACCAACCGTGCCCCACGCTCGATCGCGGCGGCGTAGATCAGCCGGTCGAGCGGATCCCCCGGGAACCGCTCCAGCTCGAGCAGGCCGGCGCGCACCGCGACGTCCGTGCCGACGGGCACGCTCTCGATGCGCTCCAACCCCAGGCTGTCGGTCACCCAGCGGTCGACGCCGCGGTCGAGCGCGACCCGCCCCCGCTGCACGAGGTAGGCCAGCTCGAAGGCGCTCGCCGCGCAGACCCCGACGACGTCCGCACGCTCGATCGCGTTCCGGGCCCTGGCCGAGAGCCGCTCGGGAGCGCTGACCCACCACAGCCAGGCGTGGGTGTCGAGCAGGATCACGAGACCGACGGCCCGCTCTCGGGCAGCTCCGGATCCCAGCCCGGGAAGGCCGGCGCGAGAAGCTCGTCGTCGGGGACGAGGAAGCTGACGCTGCCCCGCAGCGGCGCCGCCTCCGCCGGGGCGACCAGCCGCGCGACCGGGCGCCCGTGCTTCGTGATCACCAGCGGGGCGCCGGTCGCGGCGACCTCGTCGAGCAGCGCCAGGCAGCGCGCCTTGAACTGGGTGGCGGTGATCGTCCGTTCGCTCATGACCATGGTCACCATACCATGGTCATATGCGGGAACCGGGCTGAGAAGCGGCATGCATCGAGCGTACGGCCGATCACGTGCCACGGGGCGTCCGAAACGTGCCAATTCCGCACCGATGCAGCACCGATCCTGCGCGCCGGCGACGCTCGTCCCGGATCCCGACGGTGCCGGGACCAGCGCCACCGGCGCCGCCAGCCCGCAACCTGGATGACGCCGGCGTCACGAACCCGCGAAGATGCCCGCATGGCCGAGTCACGGGTGACGATCGAGATCAACGACCACGTCGCGGACGTCCGGATGGTGCGGGGCGACAAGCACAACGGTCTCGACGGGGCGATGTTCCTGCAGCTGCGGGACGCGGCGCGCAGCCTCCGGACCACACCCGGGGTCCGCGCCGTCGTGCTCTCGGGCGAGGGTCCGAGCTTCAGCGCCGGCCTCGACATCCAGAGCTTCTTCTCGGAGGACAGCCCGATCGGGATGCAGGAGCTGATCGAGCGGCCCGAGGGCGAGCTGGGCAACCTCGCCCAGGCCGTCTCGGTCGACTGGCGGGGCCTCGCCGTGCCGGTGATCGCCGCGATCCACGGCAACTGCTTCGGCGGCGGGCTCCAGATCGCCCTCGGCGCCGACATCCGGATCACGACCGCCGACGCCAGGCTCTCGGTGATGGAGATCAAGTGGGGCCTCGTGCCCGACATGGGCCTGACCGTCAGCCTGCCCCAGCTCGTCCGCCAGGACGTGGCCAAGGAGCTCACCTACACCGGCCGGGTCGTCTCGGGCGAGGAGGCCGTCCGCCTCGGCCTCGCGACGCGCGTCGCCGAGGACCCCTACGCCGCCGCCCACGAGCTGGCGACCGCGATCGCCGGCCGTTCGCCCGACGCGATCCGGGCCGGCAAGCGCCTGCTCGACGAGGCCTGGCGGCTCGACGACGCCGCCAGCCTGGTGCTCGAGACCGAGCTCCAGGTCGCGCTGCTCGGCTCCCCGAACCAGATGGCCGCGGCGACCGCCGTGTTCACGAAGCAGCCGGGCGAGTTCGTCGACCCGGAGCCCGCGGCCTGAGCGATCGCGCCACCCTTGATGGACCACGCGCCGCAGACCGCGACGCGTCCGAGGAGCCCCACCGCATGAGCGACATCACCGTCTACGAGAAGCCGAGCTGCACGACCTGCCGCAAGCTGGTCAAGCTGCTGCAGGCGCGCGGCGTCGACTTCGACCGAATCGACTACCACGTGACCGGCCTGACCGAGCAGGAGCTGCGCGGACTGCTGGAGAAGACCGGGGCCGCCCCGCACGAGCTGCTGCGCCGCCGCGGGGTCCAGGTCGACGAGCTGGGCCTCGGGCCCGACACCGATCCGGACCGGCTGATCGCCCTGATGGTCGAGCACCCGCAGCTGCTGGAGCGGCCGATCGTCGTCCGCGGCGACCGCGCGGTGCTCGCCCGCCCGATCGATCGGGTCTTCGAGCTGCTCGACGACTGAGCCGCCCGAGGCGACGCGAGCGTCCGCCGCGGCGTCCGAGCCCGCACCGTCCCGCCCCCGAACGTGGGGGATCGAGGCAGGACGGTGCGGAATCCGACGTCGTGGGCACGCCGCTCGGCCCGGCCGACGGCGGGGCGTGCGGCCGGGCCGCACGCTCCGCTCACCCCCTCAGGCGCGGCCCTTCGGCCCCTTCGGGCCCTTCGCGTCCGGCTTGCCGTGCGACGGCTCGTGGCGCTCGCGCGCGGAGCCCCCGTCGTCCTGCTTCGCCCCCGGCGCCCGGCGCTCGACGCGCTCGCACGAGCCGTTGGGGTTCGCCGCCGTCGCGTCGACGATCACGTCGACGGGATCGAGGAACGCGCGATCGTCCCCGTCCCCGCAGGTGATCCGGTCGACCTCGCCGTCGCGGGTCCGGAAGCGGTCGTTGCCGCGACCGCCGTCGAGCGTGTCGCCGACCTCGTCGACCTCGCCGTTCGGCCCGGGCCGGACGTCGCTGCCGGCCAGCGCCCAGAGCGTGTCGTTGCCGTCGCCGCCGGTACTGACGTCGACGCCCGGGTTGGCGTAGATCGTGTCGTTGCCGGGGCCGCCGTCCTGGACGTCGTCGCCGTTGCCGCCCGACATCCGGTCGTCGCCGTTCTGCCCGGAGGAGTTGTCGTTGCCGCTGCCGCCGTCGATCCGGTCGCGGGAGTCGCCGCCCGCGAGCGTGTCGTTGCCGGCACCGCCCGAGATCCGGTCGAACGAGGTCCGGTCGCCGGTGCCGTTGGCGTCGCCGACGATCCAGTCGTCGCCGAGCCCGCCGTGGAGGCGGTCGTTGCCCTGGAGGCCCTGGATCCGGTCGTTGCCGGGCCCGCCGTCGATCCGGTCGTTGCCGAAGCCGCCGATCAGGACGTCGTCCCCCGCGCGGCCGAGGATCCGGTCGTTGCCGGCGTTGCCGTCGATCAGGTCGGCGCCGCTGGTCCCGACGAGGCGCTCGTTGCCGGGTCCTCCCTGGAGGTCGGCGGCGAGTGCCGTCGCTGGGACCGCTGCGATCGCGGTCACGGCGATGAGGGCGGTGACGCGTCGGCGTCGGGTGGCGAGCTTCATGCGGGAGTCCTCGGTCGAACGTCGGGTCTGGCCCGCCGCTCGGTCGAACGCGGGGCCGCCTCGGTTATCGCCGACCCGCGGCGTCCGGTGGGGTGACTCTCACGGTCTCCTCACGCTTCGTGAGGGCTACGTGAGACCACGGCCGACGGACCGGTCCGCGCGTGCGAGGATGGCACCGTGGCCGGTCTCCCCGCACGTCTCCGACCGCTGGCACTGCTCGCCGCCCTGCTGCTCCTGGTCGCGGCCGCCGCGCCGGTCGAGGCGTCCCGGGGGCGGGCGCCGAAGGGCAACCTCACGTTGACCGGAACCGCCGGCAACGACCGGCTCTCCGGCGGCCGCGGCAACGACGTGATCTACGGCCGCGGCGGCAACGACCGGCTCTCGGGTGGGGCGGGCGACGATGTCGTCGCCGGCGACAGCGGCAACGACCGCGTCGACGGCGGACCCGGCAACGACACCCTGCTCGGGGGCGCCGGCAACGACCGGATCAACGGCGGCCCGGGCAGCGACACGATCGCCGGCGGCGACGGCAACGACGTGATCCAGGCCGCCGACCGGACCCACGACAGCATCACCTGCGGGCGCGGACACGACCGCGTGACCGCCGACGCCGGCGACTCGATCGATCGGGACTGCGAGCGTGTCACGCGCCGGTAGCGGCGGTGGCCGCCCGGTCGTGCTGCTCGTCGACGACGACGCGACGATCCGACGGATCGTCACCGTCGGCCTCGAGCTCGAGGGCTTCTCGGTCGTCCCCGCCTCCGGGGGACGGGCCGCGCTCGAGGCGCTCGCCCGCCAGCGACCAGCGGCGGTCCTGCTCGACCTGACGATGCCCGACCTCGACGGCCTGGAGGTCCTCCGGCGCCTGCGCAAGGCCGGCGACGACGTTCCCGTCTGCGTGCTCTCGGCCCGCGACGAGGTCGACGACCGCGTCCGGGGCCTCGAGGCCGGCGCCGACGACTACGTGGTCAAGCCGTTCGCGCTCGAGGAGGTCGTCGCCCGGCTGAACGCGCTGCTGCGGCGGCGGGCACCGGTCGAGCGGCGACGGCTGGCCGTCAGCGACGTCGAGCTCGACCCCGTCGCCCACGTCGCGCGGCGGGCGGGCCGCGACCTCGGCCTGACTGGGCGCGAGTTCGAGCTCCTGCAACTGTTCCTCCGCCATCCCGACGAGGTCCTCGACCGAGCCACCCTCCACGAGCAGGTCTGGGGCTACAGCTTCGATCCCGGCACCAACATCGCCGACGTCTTCGTCGGCTACCTCCGGCGCAAGCTCGAGGCCGACGGCGAGCCGCGCGTCCTGCACACCGTCCGCGGCGTCGGCTTCGTCCTGCGGACCTGAGTCGACGCCGCCCGTGCTCCTCCGCAGCCTCCGCAGCCGGCTGACCGTCGGCGTGGTCACCGTCCTGGCCGTGGTCCTGACCGGGGCCGGCCTCTACGTCGCCGGCGACGCCGACCGCTCCGAGCGCCGTGCGGTCGACGACCGACTCCGGCGGACGGTGGAGCTGTCCGACACCACCGCGCTCGCGGCCGTCGAGCAGGAGCTGCCGCAGGCGGACGAGCGACTCGACCAGGTCCTGCGGGCGACCGGCAGCTCGCTACGGGTCTCGATCGGCCGGACGACGCTGCTCCGCGCCGGGGTCCCGATCTCCGCGGGGCGTGCCCCGCTGGGGTTCTCGACCCGCACCGTCGACGGCCGTGAGCTGCGCGTCTTCACCAAGACGCTCCGCGACGACAGCCTCGGCGGGCTCGCCCGGCTCGAGGCCTCGACCAGCCTGGCCCAGGTCGAGGCCCACCAGGCCCGGTTGCGGCGACGGCTGCTGCTGATCGGCCTCGCGATGCTGCTGCTGACGGCGATCGGGACCTCGCTCGCGGCCGAGCTGGTGCTCCGGCCGCTGCGGCGGCTGCGGGCGACGGCCGCCAGCATCGAGGGCGACGGCGACCTCCGCCGGCGGGTGCCGGTCGCCGGGCCGACCGAGATCCGCTCGCTCGCCGGCACCTTCAACGCGATGCTCGAGCGGCTCGGCCGGTCGGCCGACGAGCGTCGCCGGGCGCTGGAGGCGACGCGGCGGTTCGCCGCCGACGTCGGCCACGAGCTGCGGACCCCGCTCACCAGCGTGCAGGCCGCGCTCTCTACGATCGCCCGCCATCCGGACGTCGATCCGGAGACGCGGTCGCTGGTCGTCGACGACGCGCTCGCCGAGCAGCGGCGGCTGGTCGACCTGCTCGACGGGCTCCAGGCGCTGGCGCGTGGAGACGCGATCCCCGCCGAGCACGCGATCGTGGACCTCGCCGTGACGGTCGCCGACAGCGTCCAGGCCGCCGCCCTGCGGCATCCGGACGTCGAGCTGATCGCCCGGCTGCCGCGAGGTCCGGTCCCCGTGTCGGGCTGGGAGCCCGGGCTGCGGATGCTGGTCGACAACCTGGTCGAGAACGGTGCCCGCCACGGCCGCCCCCGCGGGACGGTGCGGGTCACGGTCATCGCGGTCCCGGACGGCGTCCGGCTGGAGGTCGACGACGACGGCCCGGGGATCGCCGAGCCCGACCGCGAACGGCTCTTCGAGCCCTTCGTCCGCGCCGCCGGAACCGACCGGCCCGGCTCGGGCCTGGGCCTCGCGCTGGTCGCCCAGCAGGCCCGCCACCACGGGGCCAGCGCGTCGATCGGCGACGCCGACCTCGGTGGCGCGCGGGTCACCGTCCGCTTCCCGCCGCCGGCTCCCGGCCCGCCGGCGTAGCCGCGCTCAGCGCTCGGCCGGCTCCTGCTCATCCGCCCAATCGAACTCGACGTCGTCGCTGGGCTCCCGCCGGCGGACCCACAGCACGACCCCGCCGACGACCAGCAGCGGCGGCAGCGCGAACGCCGCGGCGATCGGCCCGCTGAGGTGGTGGGCCAGGATCGTGATCACGAGCTCACCGGCTCGGGCTCGCGGGTCGGCGGGCCGCCGGGGCCGTCTCCGGCGGTCGGGGCCGCCTGGTCCCCGCCGTTCGCCGCAGCGCCCTCCGCGCCCGGCGCGGCGCGCCCGATCCGGTAGGCCGTGGCGCCGAGGCCGATCAGCAGCAGCAGGTTGATCAGGAGCACCGCCAGCGTCGCCGGCTTCCAGGCCCAGGCCGGGGCGTCCGCCTTGCGCTCGATCTGGGCCAGCGACTCGAGCGTGACGACGTCGCGGGTGATCTCGGTCCTCAGCGGGTAGCCGGCGAAGTCGACCGGCGGATCGGCCGGCATGTAGATCGGCACGCCGAGCACGGTGCCACGGCCGTTGATGCTGAGGATCGTCCGCCAGCGCCCGCCGAGCGGGACCCGCTCCGTCGACCGCCAGGAGCCGTCGGCCTGTCGCTCGAAGACGTTGCTGAAGGCGCCGTGGCCCTGCCAGCCCATCGCGCGGACCCAGTCGGCGTCCTTGGTCACGTCGGTGCCGTTGAAGCGGACCTGGACGTTGCCCGTCGCCTCGACCCGCCCCTTGCCGGGCGTGTCCTCGTTGCGGACGTCGGTGACGGTGATCGTCGCCGTCGCCCCCTCCGGGACCTGGTGGTCGAGCGCCCGCAGGCCGACCGCGATCAGGACCACGCCGGCGACGACGGCGATCGCGACCGGCTTGCGGCCCGGGCGCAGACGACCGGTGATCGCCTCGGCCAGCAGCGCGCCGAGCACGCCGCCGGCGATCCCGGCGACGATCGCCAGCGGGACCCCTTCGGGGAGCAGGTTGGTCGTCCACGGGAGGCGGAACGCGATCTGCGTCCAGCCGTACTCGGAGGCGAACCCGATCGTGCCCGCGAGCAGGCCCGAGACCGCGCCGAACAGGAGCGGCCGGCGCCACGCGCCACGGATCGCCAGCAGCTCGATCGCGAGCGCCTCGACGATGTAGAGCGGCTGGGCGTGGAACGACTGCCCGAAGACGAAGTGCACGATCAGGGTCAGCGGCACGAACGCGAGGAAGGCCAGGACCGCCGCCTTCAGCGCCGCGCCGGGACCGCCCCAGAGCCGGGCGACGACGAGCCCGAGCGAGGCGGCGAGCGCGATCAGGACCGGGTGCCAGACGAGCCGGAACTGCGGCACCCCGAAGTTGAACTCGTCCATCTCGAGCGTGAACCCGGAGAGCACGATCACGCCGAAGAGGACCGGCAGCGGCACGAACCGCAGCAGCACGCCGCGGGCGTGGCGCGGGTCGTGCCCGGCGGCCTGGGCGCCCTCGACCATCAGCAGCACGATCCCGAGCGCTCCGGTGATCGCGCAGGCGATCAGCATGATGTGGGTCGGGCCCCAGAGGGTCACGTCCTGGCCGAAGACCCGGTGCCAGAGGTCGTCCAGCGGGAAGGCGAGGAAGGCCATCGAGGACCCGGCGAGGATCAGCGCGGCGCTGACCGGGACCGGCCAGAGGCCCTTGACCCGGATCGCGGCGCGGCTGCTCTGCGGCCCCTCCTTCGGGGCCATCCCGACGGCGAGCACGCCGGCGACGAAGAACAGCATCAGCCCGATCAGGATCGGGTAGTGCGCGGCGGTGCCGAGCGGCCCGTCGTCACGCCCCTCGTCGATGTGGAGGGCGATGTCCCACTCGGCGCCGAACAGCGCGATCACGACCGCGACGAGCGCGAGCAGGGCCGGCAGCGAGGCCCAGCCCGGGACCTTGGTGACGCGGCCGACGAGCAGCGCGGCCTGACGGAGTCGCGGCGCGCGGCCGGCGCGGAAGGCGACGACCAGCCAGAGCGCCAGCAGCGTCGTGACCGTGGTGGCCCCGGCGACCAGGGCTATCTGCCAGATCGGGGCGCCGCTACCGGCGGCCTTTGGTGCCTCTGTGGCCAGGATCGAGAGCATCGTGAAGGTCTCCAGCGGGGAATCTGACCCGACGCGTAGACTGCGCGGACCGCTTCCTACGGGTTCGTACCTACGGTAGCGTACCTACGGTTCCGTAGGCAAGCGTCGCGGCCTGCGTGCATCTGGAGGGCGTGTCACACTGAAGACGTGCCTTCTCGGCCCAGTGCCCCCTCCCGTCGTCGCCGGCCCGCACCGCGCCTGCCGCCGGAGCAACGCCGCGAGCAGCTGCTCGACAAGACCCTCGAGCTGATCACCGACGCCCGCGCGTTCGACCAGGTCTCGATGGAGTCGGTCGCACGCGCCGCCGGCGTGACCAAGCCGGTCGTCTACGACTTCTTCGGCAACCGGGCCGAGCTGCTCGCCGCACTGGTCGAGCGCGAGGAGGAGCGGACGCTGATCGAGCTCGCCGCGGCGATCCCGAGCCCGCCGTGGCTCGACCAGGATCCCGACGACGTGCTCGTCCAGGCGATCGAGACCTTCCTCGACGCCGTCGAGAAGAACCCCCGCCGCTGGATCCTGATCCTGCACCCCGTCGAGGGCACGCCGGAGGAGATCCGCTCGAAGGTCGAGCAGATCCGCGAGGGGATCGTGCAGCTGGCGACCGACCTGCTGAAGGTCGGCCTGGTGGTCCGCGAGAGCCCGACCGACATCGATCTCGACCTGATCGCGCGGATGCTGATCGGCAACGCCGAGGAGGGCGCCCGTCTGCTCCTCCAGCGCCCCGACGAGTACCCACGGGAGCGACTGATCGCCTTCGCGCGCTGGCTGACGAGCACCGTCCCCCGCGCCGCGCCGTACCCGGTCAGCCTCAGCGCCACGCTCGAGCGACTGCCGGAGGACGATCCCGTCCGCCAGCTGATCGCCGGCCAGATGGCCCGGCTCGCGCCGGACGACGCGGCCTAGCCGGACGTCCCCGGCGGGGGAGTCGGCACTGATGCAGGTTGGCGTTCCCGGGGAACGCCAACCTGCATCAGCTCGCCGGACCCGCAGTCAGACGCCGGAGGCCGCGACCCCGCGGTCGGCGATCTGCTCGTCCGTTGCCGCAGCACCGACACCAGCAGCCGCCGCCGACGCCAGCCGACGGATCGCGTCGATCGTGCGCTCCGGGGCCTCGACCGGCGCCATGTGCCCAACCTCGGGCAGCTCGATCAGGTCCAGCAGCTGCGGCAGCCGCTCGGCCATCCGCTCGGCGTGGACCGGCGGGGTCAGGCGATCGCCACGTCCGACGAGCACGATCGTCGGCACGTCGATCGCCGCCAGGCCCTCGTAGAGGTCGAGCCGGCTGACGGTGCTGCCGGTGTTCGCGCGCACGTCGCGTGGGCAGCGCAGGACCATCTGCTCGCAGAAGGCGACGGTCGCCGGGGTCGCCGAGCCGCAGAGCGCGACGTAGCGGACCACGCGAGCGGAGATCGGCGTCGTCCGCTTCGGCAGCGGCACGCTCGCCCCGAGGAAGACCTGGCCGATCTCCTGCTGGATCCGCTGACCAACCCTCGGCGCGGGCAGGATCAGCGACGAGCTGATCAGGTCGCCGACGCCGGTGCTGAAGAGTCCCACCGCCGAGACCCGCTCGGTGACCTCGTCGGCGTGGTCCGCGGCCCAGGCGACGATCGTCATCGCCCCCAGCGAGTGCCCGATCAGGATCGCCCGCTCGCCGTCCGGGACCGTCGCCCGCAGCACCCGGTCGAGGTCGTCGGAGAACGCGTCGATCGAGTAGTCGCCGCCGCCCGACGGGGCGCTGCCCCCGTGGCCGCGGAGGTCGTAGGCGACCAGTCGCAGCTCACCGGCGAGCGCCTGCAGCTCCAGCTTCCAGAACTCGAGCGCGCAGGTCCAGCCGTGGATGAAGACCACGGTCGGCGCATCCTCGTTGCCGAGCACCCGGACGCGCAGCGCCGTGCCGTCGCCCGCGGTGACCGCGACCGGGCGGCCACCGACCTCCCGCGCGAGCGCCTCGGCGCAGGGATCGGCCGCGATCCGTCGCCGGTCACCGGCGTAGGTCGCCCCCCAGGCGGCCGCCACCGTGAGCGCCGCCGCAGCCGCTGCCGTCCTGTTCCGTCGCCGAGCCATCGCCGTAGCCTACGCAACCGTAGGCCGCGGCGCCACCCCAGGCTACGCGGGAGTAGCCGTGGCCCCGGGAGGAGGTGGGTCGTCGTCTACCGAGACCACCTCCGCATCCGGCGAGGCACGCCCGATCGAGGCCAGCGCCAGGGCACCGGGCAGGGCCGGCAGCCAGGTCGAGATCAGTCGCTGGACGAGGCTGGCCAGCACCGCCACGCCGCCGGGGACGCCGAACGCGATCAGCATCCCGAGCAGGCCGGCCTCGACCCCGAGCCCACCCGGGATCGGCAGCAGGTTCGCGGTCTGGCCGAGCAGGTAGGCCATCGTCACGTCGAGCACGTTCGGCGAGGCACCGAAGGCGTGGCAGGCCGCCCACAGGACGCCCGCGTCGGCGAGCCACCAGAGCGCTCCGCCGATGATCGCGCTGTCGCGCTCGCGGACCAGCGTGACGACGGTCGCGACCGCGTCGTCGAGCGTCCCCGGGATCACGGCGACCGCCTCCGCCACGCGGCCCTCGCGCTGGGCAGAGACCGTTGCCAGCTTGCGCAGGACGGAGCGACCGCCGGCCGCGGTCAGCAGGATCCCGGCCGCGATCGCCGCCGGGACGATCGTGATCGCCGCGTGCCCGTGCCCGCCGACGAACAGCGCCAGCCCGGTCAGCATGATCAGGAAGATGAACCAGCCGTAGACGATCGCCAGCTGGGCGGTGACGGTCGCGGCGGCGGCGCGGGCATCGAGGCCATGGCGACGCAGCGCGAAGGTCGTGGCGGCGATCCCCCCGGCCCCGGCGGTCGCGATCAGGCGGGTGGCGGCGACCCCGGCGAGCGTGATCCGCCAGCTCGTCACCCGCGGCAGCCGCAGGCCGGAGCGCGCGGCCGTCGCGTTGAAGACCCAGACGTAGCCGGCGAACGAGAAGACCTCCAGCACCACGCCGAGCAGGAGCCAGACCGGATCGCCCTTGCGGACCTTCTGCCAGGTGTCGTCGAGGAAGCCGACGTGCGGAGCCAGGAGCCGGATCGCGACGATCAGGACGACCATCCCCACGATCCCCAGGAGGATGTGCTTGAGGCCGCTGGACGCCGACGGCGTCACTTCCGCCTCGGCCTCGTCGGCCGACTCGCCGTCTTCGGCGCCGTCCGTGTCGGGCCGGTCGGCCGGCGTCGTGACCGCCGTCGGATCGTCGTCCCCGGCACCGGCGCGGTCGCTCGGCACGACCACCGTCGGGTCGGCGTCGCCGGCGGCGCGCGGGTCGTCCGAGGCCTTGGCGGCGGTCGGGCCGTGAGCCGCCGCGTCCTGGCCGCCGTGCGTCACCGCGGCCCGGTCGGCCCCCTCCTCGAGCAGGTGGTCGGCCGGGTTCGCGACGACGGTCTGCTCGTGTGCCCCCGCGGGAGCTCGGGTCCCATCGGGACGAGCACCGTCGGGACGGGCGTCGTCGGGACGGCCACCGTCGGGACGGGCGTCGTCAGGACGGCCACCGTCAGGACCGGCATCGTCGCCCCGACCGTCCGTCTGGTCGTCGCGGCGGCGCGCCGCCACGGGTCCGTCGCGTCGCGGGTCGACCGCCGTCTGGGCGTGCTCGACCGCGCCTGGACCAAACGGTTCGGGCTTCGACGCGGAGATCCGCGCATCGGTGCCCGGATCGTCCGAACCGTGGTTCGGCTCATCAGGATCGGGCGCGGGGTGCCGCCACCGCTGCACAGACGCATCCTCGCACGCCCGACATGCCGGCGTCCGGCGAGCGTGTCTCGAACGCCCTCGACGGGCCGGCCGCACGGCGCCGGTAAGGTCCGTCACCGCCTGCGGCTTCGACGGTCGCGTCACCCAACCGGAGAGCCGCGATGCTCCGTTTCATCACCACCGCCGACACCGAGATCCTCGCCACGGCCGCCGCCCTCGAGCTGCTGCCCGAGGACTTCCCGGTCGTCCGCTGCGTCAACCCCGCTCAGCACCCCGATCCGTCCGCGCTCGTCGACGAGCTGGCCGACGGGGCCCGGGTCGTGCTCGTTCGCCTGCTCGGCGGCCGCCGCGCCTGGGAGGCCGGCTTCGACCTGCTCCACGCGCGCTGCGTCCGCGACGGGATCGCCCTGGTCGCGCTCGGCGGCGAGGCCGAGCCCGACGCCGAGCTGGCCGCGCGATCGACCGTCGCGCCCGGCGTCGTCGCCGAGGCCCACGCCTACCTCCGCCACGGCGGGGTCGAGAACACCGCCCAGCTGCTGCGGTTCCTCGGCGACACGCTGCTCGTCCGCGGCGACGGGTTCGAGCCGCCGCAGGCACTCGCCGACCACAGCGCCTGGGATCCGGAGCAGGGGGACGTGACGGTCGCCGAGGCGCTGGCCGCCGCCCGCGAGCGGATCGCGAGCGACGTCGACGGGGCGGACGGGAGCGCCATCAGCGAGCGCCCGGTCGTCGGGATCGTCTTCTACCGCTCCCACCGGACCGCCGGCAACACCGGCTTCGTCGCCTCGCTGGCGGCCGCGGTCGCCGCCGAGGGGGGCGTGCCGCTGCCCGTCTGGTGCTCCTCGCTGCGGCCCGGTCCGGACGGCCGGATCGCCGCGCTCGACCGCTTCCGCGACGGCGACGGGGCGACCGCCGCCCCGATCGTCGACGCGCTGCTGACGACCGTGCTCGCCTCCGGCGGATCGACCGCGGGCGACGCCGGCAGCGGCGACCAGCGTGAGCAGGACGCGCCGGCCGACGGCGCCAACGACGCCTGGCAGGTCTGGGACGTCGCCCAGCTGGAGGCGCTCGGGGTACCCGTGATCCAGGCGGCCGTCGCGACCCAGCCGCGGGAGCGCTGGGCGGCGTCGTCCGCCGGCCTGACGCCGCTGGACGTCGCGATGCAGGTCGCGATCCCCGAGTTCGACGGCCGGATCCTCGGCGGCGTCGTCTCGTTCAAGGAGCGCGAGGAGGCCGCTCCCGCGTCCGCCGACAGGACCGACACCGGCACCGCCCGCCGTGACGTCGGCGCGCCGATCATGCGCTACGTCGCCGACGAGGACCGCGCCCGCCGCGTCGCCGGCCTCGCGGTCCGCCACGGCCGCCTGCGCCGGACCGCGGCCGCCGACCGCCGGGTCGCGATCGTGCTCTCCAGCTCGCCGACCAAGCACTCCCGGATCGGCAACGCGGTCGGGCTCGACACCCCCGCCTCCGCCGTCGTCCTGCTGCGGGCCCTGATCGCCGACGGCCAGCGGGTCGACGCGACCGCGGTCCCCGCGCTCCAGGCCGCGCTCGAGGCCGACGAGGTCTCGGCCGAGCAGGCGACCGCCGCCGGCGAGGCCCTGATCCACGCGTTGATCCAGCGTGGCGGGCACGATCCGGAGCTGCTGACCGACGACCAGCTCGAGGCCAACCCCTACCGCCTGCCGGGAGCCGAGTACGGAGCCTGGTTCCGGACCCTGCCCGAGGGCCTGCGGAGCCTGGTCGAGCGTGACCACGGCCCGGGCTTCGTCTTCGCCGACGGGCGCCAGGACGCCGGCGAGTGGGTTGCCGGGGGCCGCGCCGGGATCGTCCCGCAGTACGTCCACGAGGGGGACGTGGTCGTCGCCGGGATCGAGCTGGGCGACGTCTTCGTCGCGATCCAGCCGCCGCGCGCGACCAGCGAGGAGGACGCCGCCGCGCTCTCCCACGACGCCGAGCGCGCCGCCCCGCACCACTACTTCGCGGTCTACCGCTGGCTCGAGGCCGTCTGGCGGGCCGACGCGATGATCCACCTCGGCAAGCACGGCACGCTCGAGTGGCTGCCGGGCAAGTCGATCGGCCTCTCCGCCGACTGCCACCCCGACGTGATCCTCGGCTCGATGCCGCTGATCTACCCGTTCGTGGTCAACGACCCCGGCGAGGGCGTCCAGTCCAAGCGCCGGGTCCACGCGACGATCATCGACCACCTCGTGCCGCCGATGATGCGGGCGGAGACCTACGACGAGCTCCAGGAGCTCGAGCACCTGCTCGACGAGTACGTGCGGATCGAGGCCCTCGACCCGGAGAAGCTGCCCGGCCTGGCGCGGCGGATCTGGGAGGTCGTCGAGTCGGCCGACCTCCACCACGACCTCGGGGTCACGGAGGCACCCGAGGCCGACCACCTCGACCACCTGATCTCCGACATCGACACCTACCTCTGCTCGATCAAGGACCTCCAGGTCCGCGACGGGTTGCACGTGCTCGGCCGGGTGCCGGAGGACGAGCAGCTGCGCGGGCTCGCGGTCGCGATCATGCGGCTCGGCTCGGGCGATCTGCCCGGGCTGCGGGTGGTCGTCGGGCGGGCCTTCGGGCTCGACGAGGACGCACTGGTCGCGGCCGGCGGGGCGCGGCTGGGTCGCGGCGCTGCGGGCGACGGCGCGGGTGATGGGGGCAGCGCGGATGTGGGCAGCGACGGCGATCGGTTGAGCTCGAGTGCGTCTCGCGCACTCAACCTCACCGGGTCGGGGACCGCGTCCTCGGCGCGGCCCCTGCCGTCCGTCGACGACCCGGACCTGGCCGCGCTGGTCGAGCGCTTCCCCGGGACCGCCGCGACCGCCGGCGACGTGGTCGACCGGCTCGACGCCGCCCAGCGGGCCCTGATCGAGGCGCTCGGCGAGGCCGGCTGGCCGACCGACGCCGCCGCGATCCGGGACCTGACCACGCGCACGCTCGGCCGCGGTCACGCCGAGACCGAGCGGGTGCTCCGCTACGCCGCCGGCGAGGTCGTCCCGCGGATCCGTCGCTCGACCGAGGAGATCGACCACCTGGTCGGCGCGCTCAACGGCCGCTACGTGCCGTCGGGGCCGTCGGGCTCCCCCACGCGCGGGCGACTCGACGTGCTGCCGACCGGGCGCAACTTCTACGGGGTCGACCCGAAGGCGCTGCCGAGCGAGCTGTCGTGGGACACCGGCAAGCGGCTGGCCGACGACCTCGTCCGCCGCCACGTCGAGGAGGAGGGCCGCGCCCCCGAGCAGATCGGGATCGTGGTCTGGGGCACCGCCAACATGCGGACCCACGGCGACGACATCGCCGAGATCTTCGCCCTGCTCGGCGTCAAGCCCGTCTGGCACCGCGAGACCCGGCGCGTGACCGCGCTCGAGGTCACCCCGCTGGAGGAGCTGGGCCGGCCGCGGATCGACGTCACCGTCCGGATCTCCGGCTTCTTCCGTGACGCCTTCCCGCAGCTGATCACGCTGATCGACGACGCGGTCACGATGGTCGCCGCGCTCGACGAGCCCGACGAGCAGAACTTCGTCCGCAAGCACGTCCGCGAGGACGAGGAGCGGCTGCTGGTCGAGCTGCTCGCGCAGGACGTCACCGGCGGCGAGGCGGCGACGGGAACGGCAGACGACGGCGACGCGAACGATGGCGCGGCGGATCGTCGGTCGTCCACCCCTACGGTGGCAAACGCATCGCGGAGTGCCGACGGCAGCGACGCGGGCCCCGACGCCCTCGCCGCCCAGGCCCGCCGCCGCGCGACGACCCGGATCTTCGGCTCGAAGCCGGGCACCTACGGGGCCGGGCTGCTGGAGCTGGTCGACAACCGTTCGTGGCACGACCAGTCCGACCTCGCCGCGGTCTACGAGGCCTGGGGCGGCTACGCCTACGGCAAGGGCCTCGACGGGGCGGAGGCGCACGCCTCGATGCGCGAGCAGTTCGGGCGGATCGAGGTCGCGGTCAAGAACCTCGACACCCGCGAGCACGACATCTTCGACTCCGACGGGTACTTCCAGTACCACGGCGGGATGGTCGCGATGGTCAAGGCCGTCACCGGCCAGGAGCCGAAGGCCTGGTTCGGCGACTCCGCCGACCCGACCACGGTCGAGACCCGCACGCTCGCCGAGGAGGCCCGCCGGGTCGTCCGCTCCCGCGTCCTCAACCCGCGCTGGGTCGCCGGGATGATCCGCCACGGCTACAAGGGCGCGATGGAGCTGTCGGTGACCGTCGACTACCTGTTCGGGTACGACGCGACCGCCGGCGTGGTCGAGGACTGGATGTACGAGAAGGTCACCGAGCGCTACGTCGAGGACCCCGACGTGCACGCGTTCCTGACCAAGTCGAGCCCGTGGGCGCTGCGGCAGATCGCCGAGCGGCTGCTGGAGGCCGCCGACCGCGGGCTCTGGGAGGCCCCCAGCGAGGAGCAGCTGGAGCAGCTGCGCGACGTCCTGCTCGAGGTCGAGGGCGAGGTCGAGGAGGCCGGCCAGGCCTGAGCGGTCAGGACGCGGCGCGCCAGCGGAGGCCGTCGGGCGCGCCGGCCTGCTCGACGGCACCCTCGTCCTCGAGCAGCTCCAGCGCCGCGAGCAGCGCCGACAGCCGCGAGAGGCCGTGGGCGGCCGAGCCCCCGCCACGCCAGATCCGGAGGCCGACCTCCCAGGTCGTCGCCGGCTCGTCGGTGAGGGCGCCGCGAACCCGCTCGACCCGCCGGCCGAGCGCCCGCAGCCGCTCCTCGACCAGCAGCGGTGCGTCCTCGACCGGCCGGCCGTGCCCGGTCATCAACCGCGCCGCCGGGCTGTGACGGGTCCGCTCGAGGCCCGCCAGGTAGTCGCCCGCTGGCCGCGCCTCCGGGGCGAAGCCCGCCCCGAGCACCGGCGTCACCGGCGCCGCGTGCCAGAGGTGGTCGCCGACGAAGGCCAGGCCCTGCCGGCCGTCCTCGAAGATCGTGTCGGTCGGGCTGTGCCCGGGACGGTGCCGGACCGTCAGGCGCAGGTCTCCCGCGTCGAGCACGTCACCGTCCTCCAGCGGGTGGCCGACCTCCCCCGCGAGGACGCGGCGCATCAGCGGCTGCGAGCGGCGGGTGCCGTCCAGCAGCTCGTCCGGCGCCCCGTGGCGGGCCGCGTGCCGCTCCGCCCACTCCAGCTCGCGGACGAAGTGGGCCAGCGGGTCGGCGATCACGTCCGCGACCGCCGGCAACGCCGCGATCGTCGCCCCCGAGAGCGCGGCGATCTCCGTCGCCAGGCCGACGTGATCGAAGTGGTGGTGCGTCAGCAGGATCTGCTCGACGTCCTCGATCGCGACCCCGAGGCCGGTCAGCGCGACCTGGAGCGCGTCGAGCGTTGCCGGCAACGGGATCCCGGCGTCGACGAGCGTGGTCGGCCCGGCCCCGCGAACGAGGTGCACGTTGACCCCGTCGAGCAGGGTCGGCACCGGCAGCGCGATCCGCGTGACCCCGGGGGCGACCTCCTCGACGGTCGCGGGATCGGCGGTGGTGCTCACCGCCCCGATGATCGCAGAGGCGATCGTCCGTCTGGTCGCCCGAGACCGGCCACGAGACGTGTCGGCGAGCGGCCCGCCGGCCGCCTCCGGGTCGGCGGCGGCCGGGCCTCACCCGGGCTCGAGCCCGCCGCCCCGGGGCGGTCGCCGCGCGTTCTGGGCACGGCAACCCCCGGGTCGGGGTGCAGCGGGTGTCGGCCAACGCCGTGACGGCGACGCTGGCCGCTCACCCAGGCCTCCACTACCCGGGTCGCCCCGCATCTATCGACGTTCACGTGCCGTTCGTCACTGCCCGGGAGACGTTGCGTGGGGTCGACCGAGTCGCCACAATGATGGGCCGTGCCTGAGGCGTGGTTCAGCGCCGCTCACGCGAGCATCGACCCCCTTCCATGCCAACGACCAGAGCGTCCGTGAATTCGTCCAACGCCGACACCGCATCATCGAGCCACGAGAGCCCGCTGCAGTACATCTCGAACGCGATGGCGCAGATCTACAAGACCCAGTTCGGTCGTGGCCCGACCAAGGTCCGCACGTTCTTCGCCGGCCCCGACACCGTCGTCTGCGTGCTCGAGGACACCCAGACCCCGGCCGAGCGCAAGCTCGTCGAGCTCGGGGAGTACCAGCGACTGCGCGACGTACGGCTGTTCTTCCAGTACGCCACCGAGGACGACCTCAAGCGCCCGGTCGAGGAGGCCACCGGCCGCCGCGTGCGGGCCTTCATCAGCGGCATCGACACCAAGGCGGACGCGTCGGCGGAGATCTTCCTGCTCGACGACGTCCCCCCGGGCCCGGCCGATCCGACCGGTCCCGACCAGCTGGGCAACGGCCAGCTCTAGGAGTCCCTCGACCGGCCAACCGGCCTTGGCCTCGGCCCCGTCGCGAAGACGGACCCGGGGCCAGGGTCGGCGCGAGGCCGGCCGCGATCAGGCCGCCAGCCGGGCGACCTCTTCGGCGTCGCGCACGATCAGGTACTCGCGCATCCGCTCCAGCGCGCGGGTCAGGATCCGCGAGACCTGCATCTGCGAGACGCCGATCCGCTCGGCGATCTCCCGCTGGAGCAGGCCGTCGAAGTACCGCAGCAGGACGATCTCGCGCTCGCGCTCGTCGAGCGCCCGGCACGCGTCGAGGATCAGCTGGCGGCGTTCGACGGTCGCGAACGCGGCGTCCTCCTCACCGAGCGTCTCGAGCGTCTCACGAGTCTCGCCCGCCGGGTGGTCCAGCGACAGCGAGCGGTAGCCCTGGCCACCCTGGATCGCGTCCGCGACCCGTTCGACCGGCTCCTTCAGGCGCACCGAGATCTCAGTGATCGTCGGCGTTCGGCCACTGACCGCGGCCATCTGCTCGGCCGCGCGGTTGACCTTCACGTCCAGCTCCTGGACCGAGCGCGGCACGTGGACCATCCAGCAGTGGTCGCGGAAGTGCCGCTTGATCTCACCGGTGATCGTTGGGGCCGCGAAGGCCACGAAGCGAGTACCGGTGTCGGGATCGAAGCGGTCGATCGCCTTGACGAGGCCGACCGATCCGACCTGGACGAGGTCGTCGAACTGCTCGCCGCGACCGCTGTAGGGGCGGGCCAGCGAGCGGACGAGCGGCAGACCGCGACGCACCATCTGCTCACGTGCGTCGACGTCGTTGTGCTCGTGATACCGGCGCAGCAGGCGGAGGTCCGTCTGCTCGCGGCGAATGGGGTCTTCCAGCATGGAGGTGCCTTCCCGTGGGAATGACGTTCCGGCGCGCGTGCTGTGGACGCGGAGGCATCCTCGTGCACGGTGCACCTGCTGTTTCGCATGCCGGCTGCCGTGAGCAGAGCCCACGCGCATTCGTCTCCAGCGCTCAACCTTCGAAGGAAGAGCGTTGTCGGCGCCGCACTGCGACGACCGGCACAACCACCTCGACCCTAACAGGCCCACCCGCTCGTGTCAGGTCGTGTCGGACCGCGCCCCACCCGGTCCTGCACCGGCCCCTCGTCCCCGGGACGTGTCCCGCCGGACGCCGACGGGGACCCGCTCGCTCAGGGATCGACCTCGGAGTTGAACGGGTTCCCCGGGCCCGTGCCGGGGGGCGGATCGACCGCCCGCGGAGGCCGGCCGACGTCCTCGGCGCCGTCGGCGACTGCGTCCTCCGGCAGCACCGGGTCGGCCCCGCCGGAGCGGGTCCGGGTCCGGCGGCGAAGCGGGTGGACGACCCGCGCCGCGATCCGGTCGACGGTGTCGAGCGACCCGCCCATGATGTCGACCTGGTCCTCCAGCCGACCGACCGCCGCGTACATCTCGTCGACGGTCCCCCGTAGGTGCTGGACGTCGGGCGGGAGCAGGCCGATCTCGGCCCGCAGCCGGTCGACCGACCCGATCACGTCACGGATGTCGGTCCGCATCCCGCGCATGTCGTCGCGGACGTCGCTCAGGATCGCGATCTCCTGGCGGAGCAGCACGATCTCCGTCGGGAGCGAGCGCAGCGCCCGTTCGAGCGCGACCACCGCGTCGAGGGCAGCCTCGACGCGGGGAAGCAGCTGAAGCTGAGGGAGCTGCGGGAGGGTGGGCAAGGGAACGCGCATCCGAGAGCGGGGAGCCTGCCCCACCGTGGTCATCGCGTCAAGCGGAGCTCGACGCCTTCTCCCCCGCCGGCTCGGCGGACTTGGCGTCACCCGACGGCTTGCCGGGCTTGGGGCCGGCCTTGGCCGGGGCCGCGGGCTTCGCCTCCGCCTTCGGTGCCTTGGCCGCGGCGGCCGGCTTCGCCTCGGCCTTCGGCGCCTCCGCAGCTGGGGCTGCCGGAGCGGCCGGCCGCTTGGCCGCCGCCTGCGCGACGACGACGCGCTCGTCGCCGCCCGACGCGACGGTGCTGGCACCGAACGAGCGGCCGACGGCGCGGACCTCGGCCTCGAGCTTCGGGACCATCTTCTTGGCCTCGCGCTTGAGGCCGATGTCGGCGACCGGGCTGATGATGATCGTCCGCAGCGCCTGGAAGATCGCCAGCGAGCGGGGCACGTAGATCCGGCGCTTGCGGCGGGCGATGCCGTCGGCGAACGCCTCGGCGCAGGCCTCGACCGAGGTCGTCGAGCCGAGCGGCCCGGGCAGCTTGGCGCGGGCCTCGCGGAACGTCCCGAGGTCCTCGCTCATGTTCCGCACCATGTCGGTGTCGATCCACGACGGGTGCGCGCTGCCGACCCGGACGCCCTTGTGGGCGACCTCCAGCCGGAGCGCGTTGGCGAACTGCTCGGCCCCGGCCTTCGAGGCGCAGTAGGCGGCCATCCCCGGCATCACGGTGAAGGCGGCCAGCGAGGCGACGACGAGCACGTAGCCCTTGCGCTCGGTCACGTGCGGCAGCGCCGAGCTGACCGTCCGGATCACGCCGTTGAGGTTGACGTCGACCGTCCGCACCAGCGCGTCGGGCGGGTTGACCGCGACCGTGCCGTTGTTGGCGACCCCGGCGTTGGCGACGACGACGTCGATCCCGCCGAGCTTGGCGACGGTCCCGGCGACGGCGGCGTCGACCGCGGCCTGGTCGGTCACGTCGGCCTCGAACCAGACGTGCTCGGCGCGGGTCGGGCTGAGCGTCTGCAGCTCGGTGGCCAGGGCCGCCAGCCGCTCGGGCTCCATCCCCACCAGCGACAGCCGGGCGCCGCGGCGCGCGAACACCCGCGCGGTCTCGGCCCCGATCCCGCGTGCGGCCCCGGTGATGAGAACGACCTTGCCCGTCACTGTCTTCGACATGAGCGCCAGCCTACTGGTCAGTAGGAAGCAGTGCCACCCCATTGGCACTGGTGCTACTCGCGAGTAGGTCAAACCCTCGACGGGGACTCGCGATCGCCCGCCGAAGACCGCGGCGACCGTCCCGCGCGCACCCGGACGGAAGCCGCTCCGCGGGCGGCCGAGGACCCCCGGAGCGGCGCGGCGAATCGTTCCCGCGCCGCCCCGCGTAGGGCGTACGATCGCCGGCATGCCTCGCCCCTCCCCCGGCGACCGAGACGACCCCGCCAGACCAGGCCCGGGGCCGGAGGAGGACGACGAGCTCCACGTCTCACGGGTGATCCTGACCGCGGGGGTGGCCGCGCTCGGCGGCTTCCTGTTCGGCTTCGACAGCTCGGTGATCAACGGCGCGACGTCGGCGATCAAGGACCACTTCGAGCTCAACTCGTTCGTCCAGGGATTCGTCGTCGCGATCGCCCTGCTCGGCGCGGCGGTCGGCGCCTGGTACGCCGGCCGGATCGCCGACCGCTACGGGCGGATCCGGGTGATGGTCCTGACCTCGGGCGTCTTCATCGTCAGCTCGATCGGGTCGATGCTCGCGTTCTCCTGGATCGACCTGGCGTTCTGGCGCCTGCTCGGCGGTGCCGCGATCGGCTCGGCGTCGGTGATCGCCCCGGCCTACATCGCCGAGATCGCCCCCGCGAACCTGCGCGGCAGGCTCGGCTCGCTCCAGCAGCTGGCGATCGTCGTCGGGATCTTCGTCGCGCTGCTGTCGGACTACTTCCTGGCCCAGGCGGCCGGCGGCGAGGCGAGCAACGACCTCTGGCTCGGGCTCGAGGCGTGGCGCTGGATGTTCGCCGCGGCGACCGTCCCGGCGCTGCTCTACGGCGTGCTCGCACTGCAGATCCCCGAGTCGCCGCGCTACCTCGTCGCCCACCACCGGGAGAAGGAGGCCCGGACCGTGCTCCAGCGGTTCGTCGGCGGCGACCCCGACAGCCGGATCCGCGAGATCCTGCGCACGCTCAAGGGCGAGGGGCAGATCCGCGTGCGCGACCTGCGCGGCCCGACGTTCGGGCTGATGCCGATCGTCTGGGTCGGCATCCTGCTGTCGGTCTTCCAGCAGGCGGTCGGGATCAACGTGATCTTCTACTACTCGTCGCAGCTGTGGCAGAGCGTCGGCTTCAGCGAGTCGAGCTCGATGGTCACGAGCGTGATCACCTCGGTGGTCAACATCGTCTCGACGCTGGTCGCGATCGCGCTGGTCGACAAGGTCGGCCGCAAGCCGCTGCTGCTGGGCGGCTCGATCGGGATGTTCATCACCCTCGGCGCGCTGGCGATCCTGTTCGGGACCGCCCCGATCGTCGACGGCGAACCCTCGCTGGACGGGGCCGCCGGCGTCGCGGCGCTGATCGCGGCCAACCTCTTCGTGGTCTCGTTCGCGACCTCGTGGGGGCCGGCGGTCTGGGTCCTGCTCGGCGAGATGTTCAACAACCGGATCCGGGCGACCGCGCTGGCCGTGGCCGCCTCGGCCCAGTGGATCGCCAACTTCGCGATCACGACCACGTTCCCATCGCTCTCGTCGGTCTCGCTGGCGCTGGCCTACGGCCTCTACACCGGCTTCGCGTTCCTCTCGATCATCTTCGTCTGGAAGGCGGTCAAGGAGACCAAGGGACGCGAGCTCGAAGACATGTAGCTGCGGTTGGTCTGGGGCGGCCGTATGCCGTCGCATCTCGGCCCGCGTGGACCTCGGCAGGCCTAGCGGCCAGCTCTCGGACCCACGCGAAGCGACCTGCTCGGCCTACGACCACCTCAGACGCAACCGCACGGTGTCGGCCGGCCTACGACCACCTCAGACGCAACCGCACGGTGTCGGCCGGCCTACGACCACCTCAGACGCAACCGCGCGCCCAGATGCTCGTTAGAAGCTCGGGATCACGGACCCCTGGTACTTCTGCTCGATGAACCTCTTGACCTCGGGCGAGTGCAGGAGCTGCTCGAGCTTCACGATCCGCGGGTCGCTGCGCCGGTCCTGCTGGACCACGACCAGGTTCGCGTTCGGGTTGCCCTTCGGCGTCTCCAGCAGCAGCGCGTCCTTGGCCGGGGTCAGCTTGGCCTCGATCGCGTAGTTGCCGTTGATCACCGAGAGGTCGGTGTCGTCGAGCGTCCGCGGCAGGTTGGCCGGGGCGATCGTCTTGAACTGGAGGTCCTTCGGGTTCTCGGCGAGATCCTTCGGGGTCGCGTTGGCCGGCGCGTCCGGCTTCAGCGTGACCAGGCCCGCCTGCTGCAGCAGCCGCAGGCCACGGGCCTCGTTGGCCGGATCGTTCGACAGCGTGACCGTCGCGCCCTTCGGCGTCGCCTTCAGGTCCGAGACCTTCTTCGAGTAGATGCCGAGCGGCTCGAGATGGACCGGCCGCAGCGAGACGAGGTCGTCGTACGACGGGTTGTCCTGCTTCTGCGCCTCGAGGTACGGGACGGTCTGGAAGTAGTTGGCGTCGAGCTTGCCTTCCTCGAGCGCCACGTTCGGCTGGATGTAGTCGTCGTAGCTGACGACGTCGAGCTGCAGGCCGGCCTTGGGGGCCAGGTCCTTCTTGACGAAGTCGAGGATCTCGGCGTGCGGGACCGGGCTGGCGCCGACCTTCAGCGGCGCGTCGGCCGACGAGGCGTTGCTCGCGTCGTCGCCGGAGCTGCCGCAGGCCGTGATCCCCAGCGAGAGGGTCAGCGCGGCGCCGAGGGCCACGATCGAGCGGGGTCGCAGTACGTGCACGGGGAATGCTCCTTGGGGGATCAACGGTGCGAGATGCGGCGGACCACGAGGTCGCCGAGCAGTTGGAAGAGCTGGACGATCAGCACCAGCAGGACGACGGTGGCGATCATCACGTTGCCGTCGAAGCGGGTGTAGCCGTAATCGATCGCGAGCGCGCCGAGGCCACCACCGCCGACGGCGCCGCCCATCGCCGAGAAGCCGACGATCGCGACGAGCGTGATCGTGAGGCCGCCGACGAGGCCGGGCGCGGCCTCGCGCAGGAGCACCTTGCGGACGGTCTGGAAGCGCGACGCGCCGACGGCCCGGGCCATCTCGACCAGCTCGCGCGGGACCTCCCGCAGGGTCTGCTCGACGACGCGGGCGTAGAACGGGACCATCGCCACCACCAGCGGCACGACCACCGCCCCGGTCCCCAGCGACGAGCCGTTGACCAGCCGGGTGAAGGGGATGATCGCCGCCAGCAGGACGATGAACGGCACCGAGCGGCCGACGCCGACGATCAGGCCGAGGACGGCGCTGACCGCCCGCTGCGGGCGCAGGCCGTCGCGGCCGGTGACGTGGAGCAGGACGCCGAGGGCGACGCCGAGCACGCCGGTGATCGCGGTCGCGAGCACCACCATCTGGAGCGTCTCGCCGAGGGCGGGCTGGATCAGCGGCCAGAGCTCGCCCCAGGGCGTGCTCTCGGCGAGCGGCAGGCTCATGCGTCCTCCGTGACGATCGGGGCGGTCAGCAGCTCGGCGAGCTCCGGCGGCGGGGTGGCGTCGTCGATCCGACCGCCGATCGGCTGCGCGTGCAGCCCGCGGGGCGCCAGCCGCACCGCGAGGTCGGTGGTCGCCGCCTCGACGGCGATCGTCACGTGCCCGGCGGGCCGACCGTCGATCGCCTCGACCGCGGCCCCGACCAGCTCGACCGGCGCGCCGAGCTCGCGCTCCAGCGCCCCGATCCAGCCCGGGTCGATCGCGCGGCCGGCGTAGGTCACGCGCCAGACCCGCCGCCCGGGGCCGGCGGCGGCCGCGGGGCGGACCGGCACCAGGCCGCGGCCGAGGGCCGATCCGGGGTCGGTCACGAGGTCGACGACCGTCCCGGACTCGGCCACCCGCCCGTCGCGCAGCAGCGTCACCTGGTCGCAGATGTCGCGGACGACGTCCATCTCGTGGGTGATCAGCAGGATCGTCAGGCCGAGGTCGTCGCGCAGCCCGCGCAGCAGCGCGAGGATCGAGCCGGTCGTGTCCGGGTCGAGGCCGGAGGTCGCCTCGTCGGAGAGCAGCACGTCGGGCCGCAGCGCCAGCGCGCGAGCGATCCCGACCCGCTGACGCTGGCCGCCGGAGAGCTGGGCCGGGTAGGCGGTGGCGTGGTCGCCGAGCCCGACCCGCTCGACCAGCTCGGCGACCCGGGCCCGCCGCTGCTGCCGGCCGACCCCGGCCAGCTCCAGCGGCAACGCGACGTTGGCGCTGACGGTCCGGGCGCTGAGCAGGCTCGCCGACTGAAAGATCGTGCCGATCCGGCGACGAGCGGACTGGAGCTCGCGCTCGCCGAGCGCGGTCAGCTCCTGCCCGGCGACGGTGACCGTCCCGCTGGTCGGCCGCTCCAGCAGGTTGATGCAGCGGGCGAGCGTGCTCTTGCCCGCCCCGGACGGCCCGATCACCCCGGCGATCCGGCCGGCGTCCACGCGCAGCGACACGTCGTCGAGCACGACGGCGTCGTTGCCGTTGCGGCGGAACGTCTTGGTGAGCGCGTCGATCTGGATCACGGTTCTGACTCGTCCTCGGCGCCCCGGCCTGCGGTCGCAGGCGGTCGGGACGACGCGGAACAGACCATAATGCCCTAATTCCGACTGGAATATGGTGATTAAGCGCACACGGGCGCTATCGCTCGCTTCCAAGGGGGATTGCGGGGCTCGGGGCGACTCGTAGGGGGCGCGGGGCGGTCGACCTACCGCGGAGAGGTGCGGCGGGTCGGAGGCGGGGCCGGGGGTCGGAGGCGGGGCCGGGTCGGAGACGGGGGTCGGGGTCGGAGGCGGGGGTCGGGGTCGGAGGCGGGGCCGGGGGTCGGAGGCGAGGGTCGGAGGCGAGGGTCGGAGGCGAGGCGGGGGGCGGAGGCGGGGCCGGGGGCCGGAGGCGGACGAGGGTCGGAGGCGGGACGAGGGTCGGAGGCGGGACGAGGGTCGGAGGCGGCGGGAGTCGGAGGCGGCGGGAGTCGGAGGCGGCACGGGGCGACCGTTCCGTCTTCCGGGGTCATCTTGCGTCGGGCGTCCCACCTGGGGTCATCTTGCGTCGAATAGCGACGCGAAACGACCCCAGAAGTCCCGGGCGACGCAAGATGACCCCAGAGCCCCGCCCCGCCCCGAGCCGCCCGCTGCCGCACCCGGCACCCAGCACCCGCCGCCGCACCCGGCCCGCACCCGACCCCCGCCCCGCCCCGCCCCGCCCCGGCCCGGACCGGGCCGCCCCCGCCCCGCCCCGTCTGGGCCGCATCGGTTCCGACCGGCGGTAGTTCGGTTTG
>NZ_JBWDOG010000021.1:0-70967 GCF_056269115.1 Patulibacter ginsengiterrae | reverse complement strand
TCCGCCGGGCGGGCATCGCGGGCGAACGCGTAGCCGGCCGGGAGGATCTTCGCCGCCGGCTCCCGGACCAGGCCGCCCAGCGCCCCGGGCGCCGCCGTGGTCACTCGGTCGCCGGTGCGGCGGTGACCGGGGTCGGGACGACCCCACCGTGGGCCGGGGTGACCGTCGCCACCGGAGCGGGTGCCGGGCCGACGGGGGCCGCGACCACGGTCGGCGCCGGGGCGGCCGGCGGGTGCGCCGACTTCTGGGCCAGCCAGTCGATGAAGGCCAGGGCGACGGCCGAGGCGATGAAGGCCATGTGGATGATCGTCTGCCACATCATCGTGTCGTTGGTCACCACCGGCGTGCCGGTCGCGGTGACCTGACCGGCCTCGATGAAGGTCTTCAGCAGGTGGACCGAGGAGATGCCGATGATCGACATCGCCAGCTTGACCTTCAGCACGTTCGGGTTGACGTGCGAGAGCCACTCGGGCTGATCGGGGTGGTCGTTCATCCGGATCCGCGAGACGAAGGTCTCGTAGCCGCCGATGATCACCATGATCAGCAGGTTGGCGATCATCACCACGTCGACCAGGCCGAGGACGATCAGCATGATGTCGGCTTCGGAGAGGTGGTTGAAGTCGACGATCAGGTGCCGCAGCTCCTTGGCGAAGTGCGCGACGTAGACCACCTGGGCGACGATCAGCCCGAGGTAGAGCGGTGCCTGCAGCCAGCGGCTGAAGAAGATCGTGGTGCCGATGTAGCGGCCGAAGCCACCGGTGTCAGGGGTGCGGTTCATGCGTGTCGAGGCGAAGATGGGGCGCCTCGTCCCGATCGGGTGTACGGCGGCGGCGAAGTATCGCGGGTCAACCTCAAGCAAGCGTCAATGCGCCAAACCAGCCATTCGGCGCCCACCCCGCGACCTGGGTGGCCGTGCGGGGCCACCGACGACCGGGGGGCCGTGCGCGGCCGCGACGGCCTCCCCCCACGGTCGCGCGATAGCCTCGCAGCGTGAGCAGCCTGGACAGCCTTCCCCTCGTCGCCCGCGGCAAGGTCCGCGACATCTACGACCTCGGTGACCAGCTGCTGCTGGTGGCCAGCGACCGCGTCTCGACCTACGACGTCGTCCACCCGAACGTGATCCCGGGCAAGGGGGCGGTCCTGACCGGCGTCTCCGCGTTCTGGTTCGACCAGACCGGCCACATCGTCCCCAACCACGTCATCTCCTACACCGAGGGCGTGCCGGACGAGGCCCGCGGCCGCGGCGTGGTCGTCAAGAAGCTGAACATGCTCCCCGTCGAGGCGATCGTGCGCGGCCACATCACCGGCTCCGGCTGGAAGGACTACCAGGCCACCGGCCGGGTCTCGGGGATCGAGCTGCCCGCCGGCCTGCAGGAGAGCCAGGAGCTGCCGGTGCCGCTCTTCACGCCGTCGACCAAGGCCGAGATGGGCCTGCACGACGAGGCGATCGACTTCGCCCGGACGGTCGAGCTGCTCAACGAGGTCGCCCCCGACGGCAACGGCGAGGCGCTGGCCACCCGCGTCCGCGAGGCCTCGATCGCGCTCTACCGTCACGCCCACGAGCACGCCCGCTCGCGCGGCGTGATCCTCGCCGACACCAAGTTCGAGTTCGGCCTCGACCCGGCCACCGGCCAGCTGATCCTCGGCGACGAGGCCCTGACGCCGGACTCGTCCCGCTACTGGCCGGCCGATCAGTTCGAGATCGGGACCACGCCGCCGTCGTTCGACAAGCAGTACGTCCGCGACTGGGCCGTCTCGTCCGGTTGGGACAAGACCGAGCCCGCGCCGGCGATCCCCGAGGACGTCGTCGAGGGCACCCGCGAGCGCTACGCCGAGGCCTACGAGCGGATCACCGGCGAGCCGCTCTCGGCCTGGCTCGAGCGCACCGGCGCGACCAGCTGAGCGGCGGGGCGGGCGGCGCCCGCCCACGGAGCACACGGCCGCGGCCCCGCGCTTCGGGTGGCGGCCCGTCCGGTCCCCGTCCGCGACGGGGGCACGCGGGGCGCGGCGTAGGTTGCGGACATGGACTACCGCAACCTCGGCCGGACCGGCATGTACGTCAGCCCCCTCTGCCTGGGGACGATGATGCTCGGCGCGTGGGGAGAGCCGGACCACGACGCGTCGGTCCGGATCATCCACGCCGCGCTCGATGCGGGGATCAACGTCATCGACACCGCCGACATCTACTCGCAGGGCGAGTCGGAGCTGATCGTCGGCAAGGCGCTGAAGCAGGGCCCGCCCACCCGCCGCGACGACGTGATCGTGGCGACCAAGTTCCACGGCCCGATGGACGTCCCGCTGGGCGCCTCCGGCGGAGACCCGAACAAGCGCGGCAACTCCCGCCGCTGGATCGTCCAGGAGGTCGAGAACAGCCTCCGCCGGCTCCAGACCGACTGGATCGACCTCTACCAGGTGCACCGTCCGGAGGCCGACACCGACATCGAGGAGACGCTCTCCGCGCTGACCGACCTCCGCCAGCAGGGGAAGATCCGCGCCTTCGGCTGCTCGACCTTCCGGGCCCACGAGATCGTCGAGGCGCAGTGGGCCTCCGAGCGGCACGCGCTCGGGCGGTTCGTCAGCGAGCAGCCGCCGTACTCGATCCTCGTCCGCCAGATCGAGGCCGACGTCCTGCCCGTCGCCGAGCGCTACGGGATGGGCGTGCTGTCGTGGAGCCCGCTGGCCGGCGGCTGGCTGACCGGCCGCTTCCACAAGGGCCAGGACGACGCGTCCGCCTCGCACCGGGCGCAGCTGATGCCCGGGCGCTTCGATCTCTCGATGCCCGCCAACCAGGCCAAGCTCGAGGCGGCGGACGCGCTGGCGGCGCTGGCCGAGGAGGCGGGACTGCCGCTGATCCACCTCGCCCTGGCCTTCGTGATGGCGCACCCCGCGGTGACCGCGCCGATCATCGGGCCGCGGACCCTCGAGCAGCTGGAGAGCCAGCTCGGCGCCGCCGACGTGACCCTCAGCGCCGACGTGCTCGACCGGATCGACGAGATCGTGCCGCCCGGGACGACGCTGGCGGCGGGCGACGGGATGTACGCCGCTCCGGCGCTCAGCGAGCCGGCGCGACGACGCCGCTGACCGGGCCGGGAGCATCGTCCCGAGCGTCCCGGCGGACGGCGTCGGTCGAGCGGCGGGCGGCCGCGGGCAGCACCGCCCGGCTCGACCAGCGGCCGGCGACCGCCGTCAGCGTGGCCAGCAGCTGGTCGCGCTCCGGGCGGGGCGGGGCGTCGCCCGGGACCAGCGCCACCACGCGACGGTGGAACGCGTCGGCGAACGGCCGCAGGACGACGTCGGAGCGGACGGCCGGCAGGCCCATCTCCGGGATCGCGGCGATCCCGACCCCGGACGCGACCAGCCCCTGGGTCGTCGCGTAGTCGTCGGAGTGAGCGGCGACGCGCGGGGTGAACCCGGCCGTGGCGCAGGCGGCGAGGACGAGCTCGCGGTCGGCGCAGAGCGAGGTCGCCGTCAGGATCAACGGCAGCTCGCGGAGCAGCCCGATCGGGATCGCGTCGCGGCCGGCCAGCGGATGGTCGGCCGGCAGGCAGCACCAGATCGGGTCGTCGCGCAGCGGCACGACCCGGGCGTCGGCGAAGGTCCGGCCGGGATTGAGGTTGGTCAGGGCCACGTCGAGCCGGTCGCCGCGGAGGCTGGCGTCGCCGATCTGCGACTCGCCGAGCCGGACCTCGACCGCCGTGTCGGGCGAGCGTCGCCGGAAGTCGTTGATCGCGTCGGGCACGAACGAGGCCAGCGCGGTCGCGAAGGCGATGATCCGCAACGGGTGGGCGTCGTGCTCCTGGATCTGGGCGAGGTCGGCGCGGGCGCCGTCGAGCTCGGCGAGGATCGTCTCGGCCCGCCGCAGCAGGATCTCGCCGATCCGGGTCAGCTGGGTCCCGCGCGCGGTCCGCTCGACCAGCGGGCGTCCCGCCGTGCGTTCGAGCGCGGCGAGCTGGCGGGAGATCGCCGGCTGCGTGTAGTCGAGCGCCTCGGCGGCCGCCGAGATCGACCCGCAGCGGGCGACCTCGCGCAGCACCCGCAGCTGGAGCAGGTCCATGCGTTCACCGTACCCCGTCGCGGGTCCGTCCACCCATGCCGCTGCGGCATGCGCATGTCGAATCCGGCTGGTGGCCGGGGCGGCCCGCTGGCACGGTGATGACTCCCCACGAAGGAGGCCGCCGTGTCGACCGAGATCCATCCGCCCACCCCCGACCAGACCCCCGTGACCCTGCGGCCCCCGACCGCGATGGACCAGCTCGAGCTGCGTGACCTCGCGCGGCGGGCCGGCGAGGTCGTCCCGGAGCAGCCGGTGGTGGTCGCCGCCGTCGACGGCAGCGTGGTCGCGGCCCGCAGCCTGCGCACGGGGGTGTTGGTCTTCGACGGTCGCGACGACTCGCCGGCCCTGCGCGCGGCCCTCCACGCGATCGCGGCGGGCGACTGACGGGGTCCGGGCTCCCGGGCGCTCAGTCGCCGGAGGCGCAGACCGAGCCGGGCTCGGCGGCGTGACGCTCCGGCCGGACGGCGGTCCGGGCGAACAGCAGCGCCAGCAGCAGGCCGCTGCCGGTGATGCAGGCCCCGACCCAGCCGACCGAGGCGTAGCCGAGTCCGGCGCTGATCGCGACCGAGCCGAGCGCCGGTCCGAGCGCGTTGCCGAGGTTGAAGCCGGCCTGGTTGGCGGCGGAGACCAGCGCCGGCGCGCTCGGCGCCTCGTCCATGATCAGCGCCTGGATCGGGGTCGCGACGGTGAAGGCGACGGTCCCCAGCAGGAACAGCAGGACCACGGCCAGCAGCGGGTGCGGCGAGAGCAGCGAGAACAGCAGCAGCACCACGGACATCACGGCGAGCAGGGCGGGGATCACGTGCATCAGCTGGCGCCCACGGGTCACCCGGCCGACGAGCCGGGTGCCGGCGACCATCCCCAGGCCGAGCACGGCGAGGACCGGCAGGACCGCGCCCTCGGAGAGCCCGGCGACGTCGGTCATCAGCGGGGTGATGTAGCCGACGACGGCGAACAGGCCGCCGAACCCGAGCACGGTGATCGCGAGCGCCAGCCAGACCCGCGGGTTGCGGAAGGCCGCGACCTCGGCCCGCAACGAGGTACCGCGCTCCATCGGCGGCACCAGCCGCGCGAGGGCGAGGACGCTGACCACGCCGAGCACGGCGATCGCCCAGAAGCTGGCGCGCCAGCCGAGCTGCTGCCCGAGCAGCGTGCCGAGCGGGACGCCGACGACGTTGGCCAGCGCGAGGCCGGTGAACATCGTGGCGATCGCGACGTTGCGGCGTTCGGGCGCGACGAGCTTGGCCGCGACGACCGAGGCGACGCCGAAGAAGGCCCCGTGGGGCAGTGCCGCGAGCACCCGGCTGGCGAAGAACAGCTCGTAGTTGGGAGCGATCGCCGACAGCAGGTTGCCGACGGTGAACAGCCCCATCAGCGCGATCAGCAGGTGGTGGCGGCGCATCCGCGTCCCGGCCGCCGTCAGCAGCGGGGCGCCGATCACGACCCCCAGCGCGTAGGCGGAGACGAGCAGCCCGGCGCGCGGGATCGAGACGTCGAGGCCGTCGGCGACGTCGGGCAGCAGGCCGATGATCGTGAACTCGGTGCTGCCGATCGCGAACGCGGCGACGGCCAGGGCGAGGATCGCGATCGGGAGCCGCGACGGGGTCGGGGCAGCAACCGGCGACGGTGTGGGGCGCGCAGACATCAAGCGGGGGAGGGCGGCGTCGCGCGAGAAGGGGAGGGCGCGACGCCAGCGGTCGCCACGATGACGACCGGGACCGTCACCGATGTTCGCAGGCCGTGAACGCGCAGGGGGTGCGTCCGGTCACCGTAGGGGCAGGGACTCGCGGGGCCGCGCGCGCCGATATCGTCCTCGGTGTCGTCTTCGTCGTCCGCGGGTTCGCGGGCGACGCTCGTCCGCCGCCGACCGTCTCGAGAGCTTCCGATGCCTCACGCCCGCATCCTCATCCGGCCCAAGGCCGGCATCCTCGACCCGCAGGGCACCGCCGTCGAGCAGGCGCTGCCGCAGCTCGGCTTCGACGGCGTCAGCAACGTCCGGATCGGGCGCCTCGTCGAGCTCGACGCGGCCGACCCGTCGGAGCTCGAGGCGATCTGCCAGAAGCTGCTGGCGAATCCGCTGATCGAGGACTACGAGATCGTGCTGGACGCCTGATGCGGATCGGCGTTCCCCAGTGGGGTGGGTGGGGCAAGGTGTCCGCGAAGCCGGGAACGGCCACGACGGAGGTCGGAGCATGAGGATCGGCGTTCCGCAGTTCCCGGGTTCCTGCGACGAGGTCGACGCGCTGCTGGCGGCCGACCACGTCGGCGACGCGGAGCTGCTCTGGCACCGCGACCGTGACCTCAAGGGCGTCGACGCGGTCGTCGTTCCCGGCGGCTTCAGCTACGGCGACTACCTGCGGGCCGGCGCGATCGCCGGGCTCAGCCCGGTGATGGACGCGATCGCCGACTTCGCCCGCGAGGGTGGTCCGGTGCTCGGCATCTGCAACGGCTTCCAGGTCCTCTGCGCCGCGGGCCTGCTGCCCGGCGCGCTGCTCCAGAACGAGAACCGCCGGTTCGTCTGCCGTCAGGTCGAGCTGGAGGTCGTCGCGACCGACACCGCCTGGACCGCGGCCGCCCAGCCGGGCCAGCTGCTCTCGATCCCGGCCAAGCACCAGTCCGGGCGCTGGTACGCGCCCGACGAGCTGCTCGCCGAGGTCCGCGAGAACGACCAGGTCGTCTTCCGCTACGCCGCGGGCGACAACTTCAACGGCTCGCTCGACGACGTCGCCGGGGTCTGCAACGCCGGCCGCAACGTCGTCGGCCTGATGCCGCACCCCGAGCACGCGGTCGACCCGCTGACCGGGTCGGCGGACGGGCTGGTCCTGTTCCGCTCGCTGCTCAGCGGCGTCGCGGCCTGACGCCGCCCGCCGGTGCCGGGCTCAGCCCGGCACCAGCTCCGTGGTCGGCGACGCGCCGGCCAGCGCCGCGAGTCGCCGCTCGACCACGTTGAGGAAGGCGCGCGTGGCCGGTGAGAGCTGGGCGTCCCGCCGCGTGACGACCGCGATCGTGTCGTGGAGCGGTGGCTCGAGCCCGGCGGTGTGGAGCTCGGGTGCGGCCCGCAGCAGCACCGTTCCGGCGGCGACCGAGTCGCCGATCCCCGCGGCGACGCAGCGCAGCGCGCCCTCGACCCGCTCGACCTCGAGCACGGGCTGGAGCGTGAGCGCGTCCTGCTGCGCCCGCGCGGCGAGCTGCCGACGGGTCGGGTCCTCACGGGCGTAGAGGACGAGCGGGCGCTCGCAGAGCCGGCGCATGTCGATCCGGCGACGGGTCTGGCGCTCGTCGCCGCTGACGAAGAGGACCTCGTCCCGGAGCACCGGACGGACGTTCAGCTGCTCGTCGTCGAGGACCGGCAGGACCACCAGCCCCGCTTCGAGGCGGCCGTCCCGGACGGCGTCGGCGATCTCGGCTGAGCTCTGCCCGACCAGCCGCAGCCGGATTCCGGGGTGCTCGGTCAGGAAGGCGTCGGCGAGACCCTCGATGTCGTAGTGGTCGGCGTTGCGGAAGAGGCCGAAGCTGGCGACGCCGCCGCGCAGCTCGCGCAGGTCGCCCATCGTCTGGCCGGCCTCCTCGAGCGCGCGCAGCACGTGTCGGGCGCGCGGGACCAGCGCACCGGCGGCGTCGGTCGGCCGTAGGCGCCGGCCCTCGCGCTCGAAGAGCACGAGTCCGAGCTCGGACTCGAGGCGCCGGATCGGCTCCGAGATCGAGGGTGGCGCGAGCTGGAGCTCGTCGGCCGCGGCGCTGAACGAGCCGTGGTCGACCGCAGCGAGGAAGTAGCGAAGCTGCTGGAGGTTCATGGGGGAACGGCTGCCTTTCGGAGCGAGAAGATACTCCCGCCGGCAGCGGCGGTGGTCGTCCCCCGGCGCGGCGGCCGAGCGGAGCCCCGATCCGCGCCCGACGCAGGCGGTTCTCCGTCCCGTGCCCGCTGGCGATCGGGCGACTCCTCCGCGGGCGGGACCGGGTGACCTCGTCGGCACGGGGGCGCTCGGTACGATCGGTGCGGTCCGGAACATCGGCCTCGCTGCCCGTTCCGGCCCGTCCGCCGCCGCCCGCTCCCGAGTACAGGCCTTCCTCCGCGATGACGCACGACTTCTCCGCCGCCGCCCTGCCCGTCGCCCGCGAGCTGCCCGACGGCGCCACGCCCGACGGTGACGCCCCCGGCCTCGAGCAGGCCAAGGCCCTCGGCCTGACCGCGTCCGAGTACGCGCTGGTGGTCGAGAAGCTCGGTCGCGAGCCGGTCCAGGTCGAGCTGGCGATGTTCTCGCTGATGTGGAGCGAGCACTGCTCGTACAAGCACTCCAAGAAGCTGCTCGGGACGCTCCCGACGGAGGGTCCCGCGATGGTCCTCGGGCCGGGAGAGAACGCCGGCGCGGTCGACGTCGGCGACGGTTGGACGGTCGCCTTCAAGGTCGAGTCGCACAACCACCCGTCGGCGGTCGAGCCGTTCCAGGGCGCGGCGACCGGCGTCGGCGGGATCCTGCGCGACATCTTCGCGCTCGGCGCGCGGCCGATCGCCGTGCTCGACGCGCTGCGGTTCGGCGAGGTCGACGACTCCAATCGCTCGCGCTTCCTGCTCGACGGCGCGGTCCGCGGGATCGGCCACTACGGCAACTCGATCGGCGTGCCGAACATCGGCGGCGACCTCTACTTCGAGGGCCCCTACGAGACCAACTGCCTGGTCAACGCGATGGCGCTGGGTCTCGTCCGCCGCGAGAAGCTGACGCTCTCGGCGGCGACCGGCGTCGGCAACGTGATCGTGCTCTTCGGGGCCTCGACCGGCGCCGACGGGATCGGCGGGGCCTCGGTCCTGGCCTCGGCCGAGCTCGGCGACGACGACGCCGACAAGCGCCCGACCGTCCAGGTCGGCGACCCGTTCGAGGAGAGCAAGCTCGTCGAGTGCTCGCTCGAGCTGCTCGACCGTGAGCTGCTGGTCTCGCTCCAGGACCTCGGTGCCGCGGGCCTGACCTCGGCCGCCTCCGAGATGGCCTCCAAGGGCGAGGTCGGCCTCGACCTCGACGTCGCGCTGGTGCCCCGCCGCCAGGAGGGCCTGGAGCCCTTCGAGGTGATGGTCTCGGAGTCGCAGGAGCGGATGCTCTGCGTGGTGACGCCGGACAAGGTCGCCGACGTGATCGCGATCACCGACAAGTGGGACGTCCACGGAACGGCGATCGGCGTCGTCACCGACAGCGGCCACTTCCGGATCTACGACGACGCGACGCTCGTCGGCGACATGCCGATCCCGGCGCTGGTCGACGACTGCCCGCTCTACGACATCTTCCCCGAGAAGCCCACGGAGTCGGTCTACCCGGCGCCGCCGCGGCGGATCGAGGACGGCACGTCGACCCGTGAGGCGCTGCTCGCGCTGCTGGCCAGCCCGAACCTCGCCGACCGCAAGCCGCTCTTCCAGCAGTACGACAGCATCGTCCAGTCGCGGACGGTGCGCCGCCCGGGCGAGTCCGATGCCGCGGTGCTCCAGGTCCCGGGGCCGGCCGGCGTGCGGACGCAGACCCCCGACGCGGCTCCGGTCGCCGAGGGCACGCCCGTCTCCGGCGTCGGCGTCGCGATCGACGGCTCCGGCCGTCGCGTCGCCGCCGATCCGTACGTCGGGACGGTCTGGAACGTGCTCGAGTGCGCGGCCAACCTGGCCTGCGTCGGCGCCGAGCCGCTGGGCCTGACCAACAACCTCAACTTCGGCAACCCCGAGAAGCCGCACATCGCCTGGCAGCTGACGGAGGCCGTCCGCGGTCTCGGCGACGCCTGCCGCGCGGTCGGCTCGCCGGTCGTCGGCGGCAACGTCTCGCTCTACAACGAGGGCACCGCCGGCCCGATCTACCCGACCCCGGTCGTCGGCATGGTCGGCAAGATCCCGGACGTCACCAAGGCCGCGCTGCTCGGCTTCCAGCGCGACGGCGACCTGATCGCCCTGGTCGGCTCGTTCGCGCCGCAGCTGGAGCTGTCCGAGCTGGCCAAGCTCGAGGGTCGTGCGCTGCCGGACGGTCTGCCGGCGTGGAGCGTCGAGCGTGCGGTCGCGGGGATCGTCGCCGTCCGCGAGGCGGTCCGCGGCGGCGAGCTGGCGAGCTGCCACGACATCGCCGAGGGCGGCCTGCTGGTCGCCGTCGCCGAGGCCTGCCTGGCTGGCGGCTACGGCGCGACGATCGACCTCGCCCCGTTCGCCGGCGAGGGTGACGCGCGGGCCTCGCTGTTCGGCGAGGCGCCGGGCGGGTTCGTCGTCTCGGCCTCGGCCGAGACCCTCGCCGGGCTGGCCGACCAGGTCTCGGTGACCGTGATCGGCACCGTCGGCGGCGACGAGCTCTCCGCCCGTTGCGGCGACGAGTCGGCGTCGGCGACGCTCGCCGAGCTGCGCGAGGCGCACGCCGCGCTGGCGCGGCTGTTCGCCTAAGGGTTCGAGGCGGCGGGACGCCGGGGCCGCTTGCAGCGGGCCCCCCGGCCGCCGGCCGCTCGGACGGCTCGGGGTGGCTCAGGCGGCGACTGGCGTCCGCGTGGGTTGGGGGCCGCTCGGGCGGCGACTGGCGTCCGCGTGGGTTGGGGGCCGCTCGGGCGGCGACTGGCTCCGCGTGGGGCGAGGGCGGCTCGGGAGCGGTGACGCAAGGCGCCAGTGTGCGCCGGCGACCGCTCGGGTGGCGACCGGGGTCCTTTGCGTCGGTGCCCTCGTTCTGGGGTCATTTGGCGTCGGATAGCGACGTCAACTGACCCCGGTCCACGGACACCGGGGCGACATGACCCCGGAGGCTGCCGTCCCCCGCGGGCCCGGGTCATTCGGCCTCGGCGCGCTGGTCTGCACCCGCGTCCGCCCTCTGCACCCACATCCGCCCTTGACTTCAAGCGCGCTTGAAGGTGCAGCATGCGTCTCGTTCCCTACACCGAAGGCACGAGCGCCATGACCACCACCCGTACCGCAAGCGAGCAGATCAGCGACGAGGTCCTCACCTGGCCCGGCGTCGCCTCGGGGATCGGCGAGCGCGGCGAGCTCTCGTTCACCGTCGGCCGCGCCGAGGTCGGTCACCTGCACGGAGACCACGCCGCGCACTTCTCGTTCAAGAAGCAGCTCGGCCTCGAACTGCGGGCTCAGGGTCGCGTGGTCGACCACCCGGTCTTCCCGAACGCGCCGGGGATCGCCGCCCGCCGGATCGAGGACCAGGACGACGTCCGCGACGTGATCGAGCTGCTGCGCCTGAACTACGACCGGATCGTCGCCCAGTACGGCCTGCCGGACGCGGCCTGAGCCGAGGTCGGTGGCCCGGGCCGTCGCCGGCGCGCGGCCGGCCCTCACGCTGATCCGGATCCGCTGAGCGCGCGGCGGGTGGTTGCGGGAAGGATCCCCCGTCGGACGGCGCCCCGGGAACGACCGGGACGGGGTCGTCGAGCGATCAGGCCGGCAGCAGCACCGGCACGCAGGGCCAGACCGGCTCGACGTGCTCGTCCCGGCCCTGGCTGCGGAAGTACTCCTCCAGCGACGCGGCCTGCTCGGCGGCCCACGCGACCTGCTGGAGGTGGAGCGACGCCAGATCGGTGCCGCCGATGTCGATCAGCGTGCTGCCCAGCCGCCAGGCGACGCGGGCGGCGGCGAGCGCGTCGGCGCCCGCCGCGTGGGCCTCGTCGAGCGGGACCCGGTAGTGCTCGCAGATCGCGCCCAGGGTCCGCTTGCCCCGGCGGAAGCGGTCGACCTGCTTGTCGATCACGAACGGGTCGACGACCAGCAGCCGGTCGGAGCCGCCGATCCGGTCGATCAGCGGCACGACGCCGTGCCGGCGCGCCTCACGGTCGAGGATCGTCAGGTCGAAGCGGGCGTTGAAGGCGACGATCGGGATTCCCGCCGTCTGCTGGGCGGCGAGCAGGGCGGTGAGCTCCTCGATCGCCTCGGCCGGCGCCTGGCCCTCGGCCCGCGCCTGCTCGGTGGTGATCCCGTGGACGGCGGTCGCCCCAGCGGGGATCTCGACGCCGGGGTCGACGAGCCAGGTCCGCGACTCGCTTGGGAGCCCGCCCCCGACGAGGCTGACCGCGGCGGTGACGATCCGATCGTCCTCGAGACCGATGCCCGTGGTCTCGATGTCGAACGCCGCGAGTCGTTCCGTATGCCAGCTCACGAATCCAAGGTAGCGACGGGGCAGGACAACATCGGATGGAGGCCCCGGTCAGAACCGCCGGGGTCAGCAGATCGGCCGCCGGGGAGCGGGCAGTCCGATCGCCGGACGAGCCCGCTCGCGGACGCCGTGGAGCGCCCGGTAGAGCGCGGGGGCGTCGCGGGCGACGAGCCGCGCCACGACGAGCGAATCGTCGACGGCCGAGGCCGACGCCAGGGTGCCGCGGGCGGCGCTCAGTACCCGGTGCAGGTCGTCGGCCAAGCGGGGGCCGGCCCGATCGTCCTCGGGCAGGACCACCACGACCGTCGCCACGAGATCGGCGCCGTCGAACGGCTCGCCGCCGGGGCCGAGCAGGGCGCCGTCGGCGAGCAGCGGCCGCCCGGCGCGGACGACCCGCAGCCGGGTGTCGAGCCGGTCCCACGCGAAGCGCTCGCCGCGGGCACTGCGGCCGGCGGCGAGCGACTCCCAGGCGAGCAGGGCGCCGCCGGCGGCGACGTCGACGAGCGTCCGCTGGTGGACGCTCGAGCGGGCGAAGGGCATCAGGTGGTGGGGCGCCCACTCCAGCGCGGCGCCGTCGCCGACGACGATCCGGGTGTCGAGGAACGTCGGCGTCGCGGCGGCGGCGACCGCTGCGGCTGCGCCTGCCGCCCGCCCGTAGATCCGGTTCGCGCCCTGCGTGACCAGCGAGGCCCGAACGCCCGCTCCGACCTCGACGCTGGTGTCGAGCCGGTCGCCGGCCAGGAGGCCGCCCGACGGGTTGGTCACCTGGACCTCGCCGACTCCGTCGCCGTCGACGTCGACGATCCGGACGGTGCCGGCGGGGAACACCACCTCCTGCGCCGCGACGACCGCCCGGCCACCCCGGAGCGCCAGCCGCAGGTGCAGCCGGCCGTGGCGGTGGACGTCGGTCGTCGGGCCGGGGCCCGCCGCCGTGTTCGTGGCGACGTCCGTCGTGGGGCCCGGACTCGCCACCGGACTCGCCACCGGGCTCGCCGCCGGAGCTGCCGTCGGTCCGGGGCCCGCAGGCGCGGTCGCCCTCGGAACCGCCGCCGGCCCGCCGAGCGCCGACGCCGGCGGGTCAGGCCGATCCGTGGGCGTGGACGTGGCGATGGTCGTCCTCCCCGGCCGCGTCGTGGCCGTGACGGCCGGGGGCAGGGGCGTCGTGGCGGTGGTCGGGCAGACCGTCGTCGTGACGATGGTGGTGGTCCTCGCGAGCGGTCGAGGTCGCCGCCGTCCACTCGCGCCGCTCGACGACGCCGACGACCCAGTCGACGACCGCGGCGAAGCCGTCGCCGTGCATGACGGAGACGGGCAGCGTCGGCGCCCCGGCGCGCAGCGCGTCGGCGTCGCGGACCATCATCGCCACGTCGCTGTGGACGAGCGGGGCGAGGTCGACCTTGTTGATCACCAGCAGCTCGGAGCGGGTGAGGCCGGGACCGCCCTTCCGGGGCACGTCGTCGCCGCCGGCCACGTCGATCACGTAGATCGCGCAGTCGACCAGCTCGGGGCTGAAGTTGGCGGCGAGGTTGTCGCCGCCGCTCTCGACCAGCACCAATCGCAGCTGCGGGAAGCGGTCCTCGAGCTCCTCGATCGCCCGCGCGTTCATCGAGATGTCGTCGCGGATCGCCGTGTGCGGGCAGCCGCCGGTCTCGACTCCGACGATCCGCTCGGCCGGCAGGACCGCCGCCCGCAGCAGCGCCTCGGCGTCCTCGCGGGTGTAGATGTCGTTCGTCACGACCGCGATCGGGAAGCGCTCGGCCAGCCGCCGGCAGAGCTCGGCGACCAGCGCCGTCTTGCCGGAGCCGACCGGGCCGCCGACGCCGATCCGCATCGTCGTGGCGTTGCGGCGGACGGGGTAGGACGCGTAGTGGGCCTGGTTGGGGTCGTGCATCGGATGGCTCTCGGGCGGGATCGGTCGGTGGTCAGGGGCGAGTCAGGCGGACGGTGGCCGCGAGCGACCGGCGGCGGACGGTCGCGGGGGCCGGTCGCGGCGCGGTGGGGACGGCTCACGAGATGAACAGCCGCACCCGCTGGCGCTCGTGCTGGGCGGAGCGGACGTCGAGCTCGGGAACGAACGAGCAGAGCGCGGTCGGGTCGATCGCCGAGCTGCGAGCGATCGCCTCGTCGATCGCCTCGGCGGCCCGCCAGAGCGCGCGCTGGGTGGCGACGCCACCGAGCGGGACCAGCCGTTGCCCGGCGGCCGCCAGGGCCGCGAGCGCGGCCGACGCCGCGGCCTCGACGGCGTCCTCGACCGCGACCCCGGCGGCGCGGGTGGCCACGCCCCAGGCGACCGGCAGCGTGCCCGGGGTCGTGCCCGCGGCGACCGCGTCGTGGAGCGCCCGGAGCCCGGGATCGTCGAGCAGCGCGACGGCGGCGATCAGGAACCGCTCGCCGGTCGCGCGGGTCGCCTCGCGGGTCTCGCGGGTGGCGCGGGTCGCGTCGAGCTCGTGGTCGAGGGCGGCGAGGCCCGGCAGCGGATCGCGGGCGAGGTCGGCCACCAGCCCGTGCGCCGCCCGCACCGCGACGAGGTCGCTGGTGGCGAGTCCGTCGAGCTGGCGTCGCAGCAGCCGCTCGAGGTCGTGCTCGTCGCGCAGCTCACCGGCCGCGTGCGCGCCCTCCAGCCCCAGCGAGTGCGCGAACGCCCCGGTCGGGAAGGCCGTATCGGCCAGCTGGAGGAGGCGGGGCAGCGCGGACATGGCGGGGCGGCGGGAAGGCCGGTCCCCATCTTGGCCGCCCGATCGTCGCGGGTCGTTGTCCCGCGGGACAACGGTCGCGGCTCGGCCTGCGCCGTCCGGTCGGCCTAGTCGAAGAGCCGGGCGTCGCCGGGACGCGGGACGACCGGCCTGACCTGCGCGAGCAGCCCGGCCGGCGGTTGGCCGCGGGCCACGACCGCCGCCGGCACCGTGCTCTGGAGGACGGCGCGGCGGTGCAGGTGGATCGCGCGACGGGCCCCGAAGATCGTGAGGTTGTCGTGGCCGTCGAGCGCGGCCGACGGGGACAGGACCCCGCCGACGCCGGCGGCGCGCAGGCGCCCGGCCAGCCGTTGGCACGCGCTCCAGTCGTCGCCCACCAGCTCGGCGGGGGTGATCTCGTGCTGCTCCTGCTCCGGCCTGGCGCGGAGGTCGACGAGCACGCCGATCATGATCCGGCAGACCCAGATCGGGCGGCGGATGGCGGACACCTCGGCGTCGTCGCGCAGCTCCTCCTGGCGCAGGAACTCGGCCCAGGCGCCGTCGGGATGCAGCGACCAGTACTGGGTCGGTGGGTCGCCGGCGACGTTCCAGCGACCGTCGTAGCTGTTGTTCCGGGCCCAGAACGGGACGTCGTAGTCGGTCTGGCGGAAGGCCAGGAGCTCGCGGGGCTCGGCGGCGGCGAGCCCGAAGAGCTCAGCCTGCGCGTTGGGTGCGGCTGCGGCGGGCAAGCGCGATCAGCTGTTGTTCGAGGTCGACGTCGTCGAGGGCGTCGGCGGGGGTCCGGCCGTCGAGCGCCGTCCGGGGCCGGTCGAACCAGGCGGCCACGCCTTCGTCCGTCCAGCTTCGGTGCAGGAGCGCGACCAGCTTCCAGACCATCAGCAGCCGCCGGTCGGGCGGCGACGCGCTGTCCCGCAGGCGCGGGATCGAACGGCGGTCGACGCCGAGCAGCCGGGCCAGCTCGGCGACCCCCAGCCGCGGGACCCAGCCGGTGATCTGGGCGATCGCAGTAGCGGCAGTCAGGCCCGCCGGCGGGCTGCCGTCGAGGAGGTCGCGGACGATGTGCCGGATCGCCTCCGTCTCCATCAGCGCCCGGTCGGCCACGTCGAGCGGGCGCTCGCGGTCGGCGGGGTCGAGGGTCAGCAGGCGCAGGAACCGCTCGCGGATCTCGTTGGCGGCGTCGGGATCGATCGGGGGCGCGAGTCCGTCGTTGACGGCCGCGGCGAGTCGGCGCAGCGTCTCGGCCAGCCGCAGGCGGTGCTCGTCGTCGATCGCCCCCTCCTCGGCGGCGTCCTCGATCGAGGTCTGCCACTGGGCCAGCTGCCCTTCCACGTCTTGGAGCGATGCGCGTTGCGACGCATCGAGCGTTGCGGTCATCCGGTCCTCCGTCGGGGCGTCTGGCGCTGTCCCATCAGTGGGACATCGATGTACCGAGGCTAGCGCGTCGGGAGCCCCAAGGGAAGCCCGCCGCTGTCCCGGACGGACAAGTCGCCGCCCGTGCGGTTGGACAGCGGCCCCTACCGCCGGTCGCAACCTTCGGGTGAACTGGGGTGGTGGTCTCGCACCCCGCCACTCCGCCCGCCGTGTCCGGGGCGGTCTTCCCGCAGACGAAGTTCCACCGACCACCGCCGGGCGAGGAGCACGTGCCGCGGAGCGGGCTGCTCGATCGGATCGCTCGCAGCGGCGCCCGGATGCTCGACGTCAGCGCGCCGCCCGGGTACGGCAAGAGCACGCTGCTGGCGCAGTGGGCGGCCGTCCGTCCCGATCCGTCCCGGACGGCCTGGGTCGCGGTCGACGCCGACGATCGCGGCCCCCGACTGTGGTCGGCCGTGCTCGCCGCGCTGCACCCGGTCCTCGGGGACCGGCTCGAGCCGGCGCTCGAGGCCGCCGGCTCCGGCGACGCGGACCTCCGCGACGAGGTCCTCGTCGCGCTGCTCGACGCGCTCGCCGAGACCCCCGAGCCGGTCGCGTTGGTGCTCGACGACGTCCACCTCGTGCTCGACGACCGGCGGACCGCCGACGGCCTCGACTGGGTGCTCGACCGCTGGCCGGCACCGCACGCCGTCGCGCTCGGCTCGCGGCGCCCGTCCGAGCTGGCCGGACTCGGTCGCCGGCGGATCCGCGGCGAGCTGTTCGACGTCCGCACCGATGCGCTGCGGCTCGATCGCGGGGAGGCGACCCGGTTCCTCCGCGAGGGGCTCGGCCTGACGCTCGACGACGCGACGATCGCCACCCTCGAAGGGCGGGTCGAGGGCTGGCCGGCGGCGCTCCACCTGGTCGCCCTGCGGCTGCGACAGGGGGACCCGGCCGAGCGCGTGCTCGCTCGCTTGGGCGCCCGCGACGAAGGCCTGTTCGGGCACCTCGCCGACGAGGTCCTCGACTCCCGGCCGGAGCACCACCGGCGGTTCCTGCGCGAGACGTCGCTGCTCGGGCGCTTCACCGCCGACCTCGGCGCCCGCACGCTCGGCGGCGACGAGGACCAGGCCCGCGCGGCCTTCCGCGAGCTGACCCGGACCTCGCTGCTGCTGACCCCGCTCGACCGGACGCGAACCTGGTTCCGCTGCCACCCGCTGCTGCGCGACGTGCTCCGCGGACGGTTGGAGGACGAGGACCCGACCCGCGCTCGCGAGCTGCACCTGCGCGCGGGGCGCTGGCTGGAGAGCGAGGGCGGCGAGCACGAGCTGTACGAGGCGGTCGAGCACTACCTCGCCGCCCGCGCGTGGGATCCGGCCGCCGAGCTGCTGGCCCGGCACAGCCTGCGGCTGGTCGGCTTCGGCACCCTCGGCGAGCGGACTCGCGACTGGCTCGGACGGTTCCCGGCGACGGTGGTCCGCGACGACGCCCGCCTGGCCTACGTCAGCGCGCTGGTCGCCGCCGTCGACGGCGACCGGACCGCCCGCGACCTGTGGTTGGCGGCTGGGGCCGCGGCGGGCTGGACCGGGCCGATGCCGGACGGGACCGGCTCGTTCGCGCTCGCCGCCGAGACGCTCAGCGCGATGGTCTGCTTCGACGACCTCGGGACGGCGGTCGTCGCGGCCGAGCGGGTCCTCGACGAGCTGCCGCGGGCCGCGCCCGCCCGGACCGTGGTCGAGGCGCTGACCGCCTGGCACGAGCTGCTGCGGGGCCGGCACGACGCCGCCACGCTGCTGGCCGAGCGGGCGCTCGCCGGACAGGAGCTGCTGCCGTCGGTCGGGCTGCCGCTGGTCGGCTCGCTGTCGCGGGCGGTGCTGGCGCTGGTCGCGCTCGAGCGCGGCGCGGTCGACGGCGCCGTCGGTCTGGTCGAGGGCGCCGAGGTCGCGCTGCGTGCCGGTCCGTCCGGGACGGACCCGCACGGCCTGCCGGTGGTCTGCGCCCGAGCGCGGCTGCTGGTCGCCCGGGGGCAGCCGGCGGAGGCGGCCGATCGCTGCCGTGCGGCCCTCGACCAGACCGACGGCTGGCGCGACTCGTCGCTGATGCTGCCGGCGCTGCTGCTGGAGCTGGCGCGGGCCTGCGCCGCCGACGGCGACCGCGACGGAGCCCGCGATGCGGCCGGCCGCGCCCGCGCCCGGCTCGACGCAGCGCGCGATCCCGGGTCGTTGCGGTCGGCCCTGGCCGCCGTCGGCGGGGTCCGCGCGCTTCGACCCGCGACCGCCGGAGCGCCGGCGCCGCTGAGCGACCGCGAGCACGACGTCCTGCGTGCGCTCGCCGGCAGCGGCAGCCTGCGGGAGATCGCCGACGGCCTGCGGCTGTCCCGCAACACCGTCAAGACCCACGTCCGGACCCTCTACGCGAAGCTCGCGGTCGGCACCCGGCGCGAGGCGGTCGCCCGCGGCCGCGAGCTGGGCTACCTGGGTGGCCGTTCGCGCCACCGCGACCCGAAGGACCGACCATGCCCCTGAGCGACCGGACCGTGCTGGTGGTCGAGGACCACGCCTTCCAGCGCCGGACGATGCTCCAGATCCTCGCCAACCTCGGTGCGGACGGGCTGCTCGAGGCCGCCGACGGGGACGGGGCGCTGGCGCTGGTCGCCGACGGGCCGGTCCCGGACGTCGTGCTCTGCGACCTCGACATGCCGGGGCTCGACGGGGTCGGCTTCCTCCGCGAGCTGGTCGCGCGCGGGGTCGACGCCGAGGTGGTGATCGTCAGCGGGCTGGAGGGCCACCGGCTGGTCGCGGCCGAGCAGGACGCGCGTGCGGCGGGGGTCCGCCTCCGCGGCACGATCAGCAAGCCGCTGACCGCGCGGCGGCTGCTGGCGGTCCTGGGATGAGTGGCCGCGGCGGCCTGCGGTCGCCTTCCGTCCGCCAGGGCCTCGGTGCGCTGCTGGCGGCGGTCGTGGTGCTCGCGCTGGCGCTGCTGTTCGTCACGATCCTCCAGCTGCGGACCGCCAACGACCGGACGACCGCCGAGCAGGCGCGGATGGCCTCGTTCCGCTTGGCGGACCAGATGCGGCAGACCTCGAACGACCTGACGCGGATGGTCCGGCTCTACGTCGCCACCGGTCAGCGCCGCTACCGCGACTACTACGACCAGATCCTGGCGATCCGCCGCGGCGACGCCCCGCGTCCGCTCCGCTACGACAGCTCGTTCTGGGACCGGGTGCTCGCGCGGGGCCGCGCCGAGGTCCGGACCGGCCCGCCGATCTCGCTGCCGGACCTGATGCGACGGGCGCACTTCTCGCCGGAGGAGTTCCGGGCGCTGAACACGTCGCTGCGGCACTCCAACGAGCTGGCGGTGACGGAGGTGCAGGTGATGGCGCGGGTCGCGCCGCGGATCGCGCGCGGCGTCGACGGGCGCTACCCGCGTGCCGTGGCCGCGCAGTACCGGCGGCTGGTCGACGGCCGCTACCACCGGCAGAAGGACCAGATCATGGCCGCGGTCGAGCGCTTCACCAGCCTCGTCGACCAGCGCACCGGCCGCCGCGCCGACGCGCTGCAGGCCCGCACCAGCCGCCTGCTCGGGGCGCAGATGACGATCCTGGCCCTGTTCGTGCTCGCCGTCGCGGCGGCGCTGGTCTACTCGGCGCGGGCGGTGGTCCGTCCGCTCCAGCGGCTGGCGACGGTCGCGCGCGGGATCCGCGAGGGCGACTGGTCGCAGCGCGCGCGGCCGGGCGGCGTCCGCGAGCTGCGCCAGCTGGCGGGGGACTTCAACGAGATGGCCGACGCCGTCCAGGGCGACCTCGCCGGCCGGGTCGCGGCCGAGCGCGAGGCGCGCCGCGCGCGGGAGGCGGCGGAGACGGCCGACCGCGCCAAGTCCGCCTTCCTGGCGATGGTCAGCCACGAGCTGCGGACGCCGCTGGTGGCGGTCACCGGCACGCTCGAGGTGCTGGCGTTGGACGACCTCGACGGGCGCCAGCGTGAGCTGGTCGATGTCGCCCAGCGGTCGGCGTCGACGCTGCTGGCGGTGATCGGCGACGTTCTCGACTTCTCCAAGATCGAGTCTGGGCATCTCGACCTCGATCCGCAGCCGGTCGCGATCGGGCGGCTGGTCGAGGAGCTGGCCGCGCAGTACCGGCACACGGCCGCCGCCAAGGGCGTCACGCTGGGGATCCGCGTCGATCCCGCGCTGGCCGCCGTCCACCGGGTCGACGCCGAGCGGCTGCGGCAGGTGCTCGGCAACCTGGTCGGCAACGCGATCAAGTACACGCCGGGCGGGGCGGTCGAGCTGGCCGTCGAGGTCGAGGCCGGGCGGGCCGGCGACGCGGTCGCCCAGTCGCTCGTGTTCGCCGTCGCCGACAACGGGATCGGGGTCTCGCCCGAGGACCAGATCCGGCTCTTCTCCCCGTTCGCCCAGGCCCGCGCGCGCAGCGACGGCACCGGTCTCGGCCTGGTGATCGCCCGCCAGCTGACCGAGGCGATGGGCGGCGCGCTGACGATGCGGAGCGCGGTCGGCGCGGGCACGACGATGCGCGTCGTGCTGACGCTGCCCGTCTCCGCCGAGGGCGAGCGACGGCTCGGTTCGGCCGGCAGTGGCGGACCGACCGCCCGCCGGCGGCTGCCGAGCCGCGACGAGGCCCGCGCCGACGGCAGCCTGGTGCTGCTGGTCGAGGACCACCCCGTCAACCGGGCCGTGCTCCGGCGGCAGCTCGAGACGATCGGCTTCGTGACCGACGTCGCCGGCGACGCCGAGGCGGCGCTGGAACGGCTGCGCGGCGAGCGCTACGGCCTGGTCTTCAGCGACATCCAGCTGCCCGACGTCGACGGCTACGAGCTGGTCCGGCGCTGGCGGACGGAGGAGCGGACGATCGCCGGGCGGGCGCGGGTCCCGTTCGTGGCCCTGACCGCGAGCGCGCTGCGGGGCGAGGACGAGCGCTGTCGGGCGGCGGGGATGGACGACCTGGTCACCAAGCCGGCGCCGATGGCGGCGCTGGCGGGGACGCTGCGGCGGTGGCTGCCGCACGTCGACTGGGCCGAGCCGATCGGCGACGGCCCGGGCCCGCTCTTCGACCGCGACGTGCTGGCCGAGGTCACCGGCGGCGACGAGGACCTCGAGCGGACGCTGCTCGTGACCTACGCGGCGTCGCTGCGCGAGGACCTGGAGCGGGCCGAGCGGGCGCTGGGCGACGGCGACGGGCCGTCGTTGCGGCGGGTCGCCCACCAGATCGTCGGAGCCAGCCGGACCGTCGGGGCGAGCGGGGTCGCGGAGGCCGCGGCGCGGGTCCAGCGGGCGGTCGCCGACGGCGAGGACCCGGCCGCGCTCGAACGTCGGCTGGCGGCGCTGCGCGAGCAGATCGCCGTGGTGACCGGGCCGCCCGCCGCGGTCGGCTAGGCGGATCGGTCACCGGGGATCAGCCGGCGATCGGCTCCAGCGCCTCGCGGTCGATCGCGCGCAGGTACGGCGCGACCAGCTCGCCGTAGGCGGCCTTGCGGTCGGCGGGCAGGTCCTTCCAGCCGGTCACCGAGCCGCGGCACTCGCCGGCACCACAGAGGCAGCTGGCGGGGAAGTGGTCGATCGTCAGGTTCCGCATCGCGTAGTCGAACGTCAGCTCCTGCCCGCTGGCGATCGGCTCGCGCGCGACGAAGTCGAACGCCTGGCCGGCGTTGAGGCGGACGCCGCAGTTCGGCGCGCAGGAGTGGTTGACCTTCGGGCCGAGTCCGCCGTGGCGGGCCCAGCGGTCGCGCCCGACCTGGGTCGCGTGCGAGTCGTTGCCCGACAGCGCGCCGATCAGGAAGCCGACCATCACGGTCTCGCCTGCCGCGAACGGGCGGGTCGCCAGGACGCCGTCGCCGGTGCCGTCGGGGGTCTCGCGCAGCACGATGCCCTCGTCCGGAGAGACGCTGGCGGTGGACGGCTCGCGCTCGGCGAGGACCGGGGATGCACCGTCGGGCGTCGCGGAGGCGGCGGACAGTGGGGACGAACGAACGTGGGGCAAGGAGACCCTCTCGATTGACGTCCTTGAACGGCGAGTATAGGCCGGGGCCTCGAGCGTGCCCCGGGGTTGACGGCCGGAGCCACCACCGACCGCCGTCCGCGACGACCGCGTCGCGCCCGGCGCGAGTCGACGCTCGCGTTCGGGTCTCGCTCAGCCCTTGCCGGCCACCAGCTGCTCCTCTGCCGTGCGCTCGTCGTAGGCGGCGCGGGCGGCGGCGATCTGGTTCTGGTGGGTCTCGGTCCAGGCCACGAGCGACTGGATCGTGTCGAGCAGGGTTCCGCCGAGGGCGGTCAGCTCGTAGTCGACCCGCGGCGGGACGACGGGATGGATGGTCCGCTTGACCAGGCCGTCGCGCTCGAGCTGGCGGAGGGTGACGGTCAGCATCCGCTGGCTGATCCCGTCGATCTTGCGCTGGAGCTCGGTGAAGCGCAGGGACCGGCCGTCGAGCAGCGCGACGGTCAGCAGCGACCACTTGCCGGCGATCCGGTCGAGGATCTGGCGGACCTCGCAGTCCTCGCGGGTGTCCCACTGGAACGCGTCGCAGTCGTCGTCGGTCGTGCAGAGGTCAGTCGGTGACTTCGAAGTGCCGTCTTCCATTTGCGCCAATGGTGACGCATCATGGGCCTACGTACTAGAGGTAACCGACCGGCCGTCGAGGAACTGCGGCCGGTGCGGCCTCTTGCATCCGTTTCGTCTCGCCGCCTGTCCAGGAGGAATCCGCATGTCCGTACCCGTCGCCCCGCCCGTGGGGGCCTTGCCCGGGATGAGTGCCCGCGCCTGGGCGATCCTGCTCGTCCTCAGCGGGGCGATCTTCCTCGAGGGCCTCGACGTCTCGATGATGGGCGTGGCGCTGCCCTCGATCCGCCGCGAGCTGGACCTGTCGACCGCGAGCCTGCAGTGGGTGGTCAGCGCCTACGTGCTCGGCTACGGCGGCTTCGTGCTGGTCGGTGGACGTGCCGCCGACCTGTTCGGCCGGCGGCGGATGTTCCTGCTGTGGCTGGGGATCTTCGTCGTCTTCTCCGGCCTTGGGGGCCTCGCGCAGGACGGCTGGATGTTGATCCTGGCACGGTTCGTGACCGGCGTCAGCGCCGGCTTCATGGCGCCGGCGGGGCTCTCGATCATCACCACCAGCTTCGCCGCCGGCGAGGCCCGCAACCGCGCGCTGCTGGTCTACGCCGGGGCCGCTGCGGCCGGCTTCTCGCTCGGGATGGTCGCCGGGGGAGTCCTGACCTCGATCGGCTGGCGGTGGGTGTTCTTCGCACCGGTGCTGGTCGCTGCGGCGATCCTGGTGGCGGCGACCCGGCTCCTGCCGCGGGAGTCCCGGCCGGAGCGCCGGCCGCAGCGGATCGACGTCGGTGGGGCGATCACCGTCACCGCGGCGATGCTGCTGCTCGTCTTCGCCGTCGTGCGCGCGCCCGACGTCCCGTGGCTGACGACGGCGGCGGCGGTCGCCGCGAGCGCTGCGCTGGCGGTCGCCTTCGTGGCGATCGAACGTCGGTCGGCGGCACCGCTCGTGCGGCTCGGAGTGCTGCGCTCCGGGCCGCTGGTCCGGGCCAACCTCGGCGCGCTGCTGTTCATCGGGTCGTTCGTCGGCTTCCAGTTCATGGCCGTGCTGTACCTGCAGGAGCTGCGCGGCTGGACCCCGATGCAGACCGGGCTGGCGCTGCTGGTCGCCGGGATCGACGCGATCCTCGCGCCGACGCTGACCCCGTGGCTGGTGCGACGCTTCGGCAACCTGCGGGTGGTGGTCGCCGGGATGGCCACCGGGCTCGTCGCCTACCTGCTGTTCCTGCCGGTCGGGGCGGAGTGGAGCTACCTGCTGATGTTCCCGACCATGCTCCTGCTCGGAATCGCGTTCGCGCTGACCTACGGGCCGCTGACGATCGCGGCGACCGACGGGATCGAGGCGCACGAGCAGGGGCTGGCCAGCGGGTTGCTGAACGTGTCGGTCCAGTTCGGTGCCGCCCTCGGGCTGGCGGTGGTGACGGCGGTCAACCTGGCGGCGACCGGCGGCGACGGTTCGGCGGCGGGCCTGTTGGACGGGTACCGCGCGGCGCTGGTCGTGCCCGCGGTCGCGGCCGGGCTCGGCCTGCTGGTCACCGCCTCCGGGCTGGTCCGGTGGCCGCGCTGGTCCGGGTCGAGGCCCGAGCAGGCGTGCGATCTGGGGTGAGGGCCGGGCCCGCGGGGAGCGTTTCGGGCTAGGGGCAGCCGGAAGGGATGCATTCGATGGCGAACCCCCCGATCACGACGACGATGGCCACGACCGGTGCCGCGACCAGGGCCACCAGCACGGTCTCGCTGAGCGCCCGGCTGCGAAGCTCCGCCGCGTGGGGCCCCTCGCGCCAGCGGCGGATCGCGTAAGCGGCGAGCGCGTAGACGAGCGAGAACCCGAGATAGGTCAGGATCGGGAGCGGACGAACGCTGAACAGCGGCTCGCCGTCGCTGCGCCCCAGCGCGAAGATCACCCAGACCCCGCCGAGGGCGAGCAGCAGCGAGCCGGCCGCGATCAGCGCGGCGTGGGCTTCGCGCCCGAAGCGCGGGGATGGTCGCCGCTGGTGATCGTCGTGTTGCACCTCCGCAGTATCGGGGTGCCACGACCTCGGCGGGGAAGGCTTTGGGGTACTTCACCCCGGGTGATCGAGCCGGTCCCGGTCACCCCGGCTCACCCCTAGCACCGCCCCGGGTGAGGTGAGCACCACCTCACCCCGCCTCCGCGGCGCGGCGACCTGCGCCATCCGGCCACCAGCGGGTCGTCGTCCGCGCTCCAGAGTTGATCGGGGTTCGTGGCCCACCGCTCCGCCGGCGCCGTTGACAGGGCGGCGCCGGCGGGTTGGGAGGTCACGGGCCTCGGTCGGGATCCCGCCGTGGGCGGGGACCGGTCGACCGCCAAGCGGCGGGGCCCGTGTGGTCCCGCCGACCGAACGAGGAGACCACCGTGCAGGTACGACGGCAACTGGGGAACGTACGAGGATGGCTACTGGCTGGAGCGGTCAGCGTGGCGGCGATCGGCGCGATCGGCTGCGGGGCCGACGACGGCGCCTCGACCGCGTCGGCCGACGCCGACGGCGGCAAGACGATCAAGGTCGGGGTCCTCCACTCGCTGAGCGGGACGATGGCGATCTCCGAGGTCTCGGTCAAGGACGCCGAGCTGCTCGCGATCGAGGAGCTCAACGCCGAGGGCGGGGTGCTCGGCAAGCAGGTCGAACCGGTCGTCGAGGACGGCGCCTCCGACTGGCCGACCTTCGCCGAGAAGGCCCAGAAGCTGATCAGCCAGGACCAGGTCGCCGCGACCTTCGGTGGCTGGACGTCGGCCAGCCGCAAGGCGATGAAGCCGGTCTTCGAGCGCAACAAGTCGCTGCTCTACTACCCCGTCCAGTACGAGGGGATGGAGTCCTCGCCCTACATCTTCTACTCGGGCGCGACGACCAACCAGCAGATCATCCCGGCGCTCGAGTACCTGAAGAAGGAGAAGGGCGCCAAGTCGCTGTTCCTGGTCGGCTCCGACTACGTCTTCCCGCGCACCGCGAACAAGGAGATCAAGGCCTGGGCCGCCGCCAACGGGGTGAAGATCGTCGGCGAGGAGTACGCGCCGCTCGGCTCGACCGAGTTCTCGACGATCGTCAACAAGGTCAAGACGGCCAAGCCGGACGCGGTCTTCAACACGCTCAACGGCGACTCCAACGTCGCCTTCTTCAAGCAGCTCGAGGGCGCGGGCCTGCCGGCGACGAAGCTGCCGGTCGTCTCCGTCTCGATCGCCGAGGACGAGGTCCGCGGGATCGGCGCCTCGAAGGTCGAGGGTCAGATCGTGGCCTGGAACTACTACCAGACGACCCCGGGCCAGAAGAACGCCGACTTCGTCGCCGCCTACAAGAGGAAGTACGGCCAGAAGCGCGTCACCGACGACCCGATCGAGGCCGCCTACCTGCAGGTGAAGCTGTGGGCCGCCGCGGTCGAGAAGGCCGGCTCGACCGACGTCGAGAAGGTCAAGGCCGCCTCGAAGGGCCTGACCTACGACGCCCCCGAGGGCAAGGTCACGATCGACGGCGACAACCAGCACATCTACAAGACCGCCCGGATCGGCGTGATCCAGCCGGACGGCCTGATCAAGACGGTCTGGGAGTCGGACGGGCCGATCAAGCCCGATCCCTACCTCAAGACCTACCCCTGGGCCAAGGGCCTCTAGGACCCCACGCCCGGGAGCGCGTCGCCGGCGCGCTCCCGGGCGCCGTCCCGTCCGCCCCCTTCCGGAGCCCTCCATGGACCAGCTCTTCTCCCAAGTCTTCGTCGGGCTCAGCATCGGCTCGATCCTGCTGCTCGTCGCGCTCGGCCTGACCTTCACCTTCGGTCAGATGGGCGTGATCAACATGGCCCACGGCGAGTTCATCATGGCCGGGGCCTACACCACGTACGTGCTCCAGCAGGTGCTGGGGCCGGACGCGGTCTCGACCGCGTTCCTGCTCTCGCTGCCGGTCGCGCTGGTCGTCGCGGGCCTGATGGGCCTCGCGCTCGAGGCGCTGCTGATCCGCCGGCTCTACGGCCGCCCGCTCGACACGCTGCTGGTCACCTGGGGCGTCGCGCTGATGCTCCAGCAGCTCGCCCGCGACCTCTTCGGCGCGCAGAACGTCGAGGTCAAGACGCCGGGCTGGCTCAACGGCGGGACCACCCTGCTGGGCATCGACATGCCCTACAACCGGCTCTTCATCATGCTGCTCGCGCTGGCGGCGACCGCCGGAGCCTGGGTCGTGGTCAGCCGGATGAAGCAGGGCCGGCGGATGCGGGCGGTGATGCAGAACCGGCAGCTGGCCGCGGCCAGCGGGATCGGCACCACCGGCGTCGACCGCCGCACGTTCTTCCTGGGCTCGGGACTGGCCGGCGTCGCGGGCGTCGCGATCACCCAGCTCGGATCGGTCGGGCCGACGCTTGGCACCAACTACATCATCGACGCCTTCCTGGTCGTCGTCGCCGGCGGGCTCGGCAAGCTCCGCGGGGCGGTGATCGCGGCGCTCGTGCTCGGCCTCTGCAACTCGCTGATCGAGTACTGGACCGAGGCGAGCCTGGCGAAGGTGATCGTCTTCGTCCTGATCGTGGCGTTCCTGCAGCTGCGGCCGCAGGGGATCGTCGCCCAAGAGACCCGGGGTCTGGCATGAGCACCGCACTCGGCGGCGTCCGCCGCTACGTCGTCGGCACCCGCGAGGACCTGCCGGGACGGCTGGCCTTCGCGCTGGTCGCCTTCCTGCTGATCGTCGTCGCCCCGTCGATGCTCGGGGACTTCCGGCTCGGCCTGCTGGCCAAGTACCTGGTCTTCGCGATCGTCGCGGTCGGGATCGCGCTGGCGTGGGGGCGGGGCGGGATGCTCGTGCTCGGCCAGGGGCTGTTCTTCGGCCTCGGCGGCTACGCGATGGCGATGCACCTCCAGCTCGCCGAGGCCCCGAAGGGCGAGCCGCCGGCGTTCATGGCGCTGACCGGGGCCGAGCAGGTGCCGGGCCTGTGGGCGCCGTTCGCCTCGCCGGTCTTCACGCTCGCGATGGTGGTCCTGCTGCCGATGCTGGCGGCGACGCTGCTCGGGCTGCTGGTCTTCCGCAGCCGGGTCCGGGGGCCGTACTTCGCGATCCTGACCCAGGCCCTGGCCGCCGCGTTCGTGATCCTGCTGATCGGCCAGCAGCAGGTCACGGGCGGCACCAACGGCCTCACGGTGATGACGTTCTTCGGCCTCGACCTGGCCGATCCGGGCGACAAGCGCACGCTCTACCTGATCGTGGTCGTGACGCTCGGGGCCGTCTTCCTGCTCGCGCGGCAGCTGGTCCGCAGCCGCTACGGGCGGCTGCTGGTGGCGGTCCGCGACGGCGAGGACCGCGTCCGCTTCCTCGGCTACGACCCGACCCGGGTCAAGGTCCTCGCGTTCGCGGCCTCGGCCGGGATGGCGGGCCTGGCCGGCGCGCTGTTCGTCCCGATCGTGGGGATCATCTCGCCGACCTCGCTCGGGGTCGTGCCCTCGATCGAGATGGTGATCTGGGTCGCGGTCGGCGGGCGGCTCTCGCTGGTCGGGGCGATCGCCGGCGCGATCCTCGTCAACTTCGCCAAGACCGAGCTGAGCGAGCAGTTCCCCTCGGCCTGGCTCTACGCCCAGGGGCTGCTGTTCGTGCTCGTCGTCGCGTTCGCCCCGCGCGGGATCGCCGGCTTCGCCGAGTGGCTGTGCGAGCAGGCCGGACGGGTCCGCCGCCCCGGCCGTCACGACGCCCGACCGACCACCCCCGCGACCGCCGAGGAGGCGACATGACCAGGACCACCGCCGTCCGCCCGAACGATCCGCCGCAGACGCCGCCGGAGAAGGCCGGCGAGGCCTTGCTCCAGATCCGCGGGCTGGGGGTCAGCTTCGGCGGCTTCCGGGCCCTGACCGACGTCGACCTCGACGCTCGCGAGGGCGAGGTCCACTTCCTGATCGGCCCGAACGGGGCGGGCAAGACGACCCTGGTCGACATCATCACCGGCCTGACCAGGCCGACCACCGGCTCGGTCGTCTTCGACGGGACCTCGCTGGTCGGTCGCAAGGAGCACGAGATCGTCCACCAGGGCGTGGGGCGGACGTTCCAGGCGGCGACGGTCTTCGAGGCCCTGACCGTCGGCGAGAACCTCGACGTCGCGGCGAGCTTCCGGATGGGGCTGCGGCACCAGCTGCGGCGGTCGCGGGGGATCGCCCCGAAGGTGGCCGAGGCGCTCGAGGTGACCGGCCTCGGGCCGCTCGTCGACCGGCCCGCCGGCACGCTCGCCCACGGCCAGAAGCAGTGGCTGGAGATCGGGATGCTGCTGGCCCAGGGGCCACGGCTGCTGCTGCTCGACGAGCCGGTCGCGGGGATGAGCCCGGACGAGCGGACCCGGACCGGCGAGCTGATCCGCTACGTCGCCGAGACCCGGACCGTGCTCGTCGTCGAGCACGACATGGACTTCATGCGGCGCTTCGCCCACCGGGTGACCGTGCTCCACGAGGGCAAGGTCCTGCGGGCCGACGCGACGGTCGCCGAGGTCCAGGCCGACCCGGTCGTCCAGGAGGTCTACATCGGGCGGGCCAAGGACGACCGCAACAGCGTCTCGCGAGCGGCCACCACGAACGGGGAGCCGACATGAGGCTGACCGCCACCGACCTCGAGGTCGCCCACGGCCGCACCACGGTCCTGTTCGGGGTCTCGCTGGAGTTCGACGAGGGCGGCAGCTGCTGCGTGCTTGGCCGCAACGGCGCGGGCAAGACCTCGCTGATGAACGCGATCATGGGCGTGCTGCCGGTCCGCCGCGGACGGGTCCTGCTCGACGACCGCGAGATCACGAGCCTGCCGCCGTGGGAGCGGGTCCGGGCGGGGATCGGCTACGCGCCGCAGGAGCGGTCCGGCTTCGGCGGCCTCTCGGTGCGGGAGAACCTGCTGGTGGTGCTCGAGTCGCGGCGCGGGGCGAAGCGGTCGGAGCTCGACGAGGTCCTCGACCTGTTCCCGCGCCTGAAGCCGCTGCTCGCGCGCCCGGCGACCTTCCTCAGCGGCGGCCAGCGGCAGCAGCTGGCGATCGCCCGCGCGTTGCTGACCAAGCCACGGCTGCTGCTGCTCGACGAGCCGACCGAGGGGATCCAGCCCTCGATCGTGGCCGAGATCGAGGAGGCGATCGTCCAGCTTCGCCGTCGCGACGGGATCGGGCTGCTGCTGGCCGAGCAGTACGTCGAGATGGCCTTGCGGCTGGCCGACGACTACGTGGTCCTGGAGGCGGGCAACGCCGTCGCCGCGGGCCGGACCGCCGAGATGGACGAGGCCGCCGCGGGGGCGCTGCTGGCGATCTGACCGCAAGCCGGCCGACGTCCGCCGCGATCCGCGCCGGCGGGCCGGAGCCGAGCGTCGGCGGCGGCGGATTCCCCGGCCCTGACTACGGATCCGTAGTCGGTGGACGACGGGCTTTGGCTACGGATCCGTAGTCGATCGACCAACGGTTCGACTACGGATCCGTAGCTTTGTCTTGACATGTGGCGTTGTCAGCTGCATCATCCTGACCCCCATGGTTGTCAAGAGTCGAGAGGGCGCGTCCGAGCTGGTGCGTCCGTGGCGGGGCAAGAGCCCCGAGCAGCGCGTCGCCGAGCGGCGCGAGCAGCTGCTCGACGCGGCCCTCGAGGTGTTCACCGCCGAGGGCTTCCACGGCGCCCGGGTGCGTGACGTCTGCCGGCAGGCCGGCCTGACCGAGCGCTACTTCTACGAGTCGTTCGCCGGCAAGGAGGCGCTGCTGGTGGCGCTCGCCGAGCAGATCGTCGCCGATCTGCTGGCGGCCGCCGCTCCGGGCATCGCCCTGGTCGAGAGCGACCTCGACGCCGGGGTCGACGCGGCCTCGCGGGCGGTCGTCTGCTCGCTGACCGACGACCCCCGTCGGGCGCGGATCCTGTTCGTCGAGGTCGTCGGCGTCAGCCGCGAGATCGAGGACCAGCGGCGGGCGATCATCGGCGGGCTGGCGGAGGTCGTCCGGGCCGCCGCCGCGCAGGCGTTCGGGCCGTGGGTGACCGAGTCGGTCGAGACCGAGTTGGTCAGCCGTGCCGTGATCGGTGCGGTGCAGGAGCTGCTCGTCGCGCATGTGCGCGGGGAGCTGTCGCTGGATCAGGACGACCTGATCCTGAACTTCGGACGCGTGTTCCGGCAGGCGGGGCCGATCGTGGCCGCGATGGCGGGGCAGCAGGACATCGAACGAGCAGGGAGCAGGACATGAGCACGACGACGGCACCGCAGACCCGCGGGGCGGACGAGGCCTACGAGGCGATGCTGCGGACCTTGTCCGAGGGCTCGGTGCACGTGCACTTCGACCCCTACGAGGACATCGACTGGGACGCCCCGGAGATGAAGATCGACCAGCAGGACCCGCGCTGGGTCCTGCGGGCGGAGAACGATCCGCTCGGCGCGACCGCCTGGTACCAGGCCCAGCCGCTCGAGCGGCAGATCGAGATCGGCCGCTGGCGCGTGATGAACGCCGTCAAGGTCGGCGGCGCGTTCGAGAGCATCCTGATCCGCGGGCTCATGCACTACGCGATGGGCCTGCGCAACGGCTCGCCCGAGTTCCGCTACTGCCTCCACGAGATGACGGAGGAGTGCAACCACATCCAGATGTTCCAGGAGCTGGTCAACCGCTCCGGGACCGACGTGCCCGGGATGCGTCCGCTGTTCCGTGCCACGGCGCCGGTGATCGGCCTCGCCGGCGGCTACCTGCCGGTGATCCTGATGATCGGGATCCTCGCCGGCGAGGAGCCGATCGACCACTACCAGAAGTCGATCCTGCGGGAGGGCATCGACATGCCGCCCGCCGTGCTGCGGTCGATGGAGATCCACATCGCCGAGGAGGCCCGCCACATCTCGTTCGCCGACGAGTTCCTGCGCCTGCGGATCCCGCGGCTCGGCCGCGCCCAGCGCGCGTTCCTGTCGGTCGCCTTCCCGATCATCATGCGCTGGCTGGCCGGCGAGATCATGACGATGCCGCGGTCGATCCAGCGCCGGTTCCAGATCCCGGACGAGGTCTACCGCGAGGCGTTCTGGGAGAGCCCGCACTCGCAGCGGATCATGGCCTCGTACTTCGGCGACATGCGGGCGCTGGCGACCGACGTCGGCCTGATGACCCGCGCCGGCCGGCGGGTCTGGAAGCGGCTCGGGATCGACGGCGAGCCGTCCCGCTACCGCGGCGAGCCCGACCGCCGCGCGAGCCTGATCGCCTAGCGCGCCCGACCGCCCACCGTGACTCGAGGGAACCCCTGATGCCGTACGTCGTCACCCAGTCGTGCGTCGGCGACGGCTCGTGCGTCTTCGCCTGCCCGGTCAACTGCATCCAGCCGACGCCGGACGACCCGGCGTTCGAGCTGGCCGAGATGCTGCACGTCGATCCGACGACCTGCATGGACTGCGGCGCCTGCGTCAGCGCCTGCCCGGTCGACGCGATCAAGCCGCACACCGAGCTCGAGGACCACGAGCGCGCGTTCGCGCTGATCAACGCGGCCTACCACCGGGTCCCGCGACGCCGCAACCTGCTGGCCCAGGTGCGGCCGGCGCTGACCGTCCGTGACCGCGGTGAGCCGCTGCGGGTCGCGATCGTGGGCTCCGGTCCGGCGGCGATGTACGCCGCCGAGGAGGTCCTCACGATCCCGGGCGCGCAGGTCTCCGTCTACGAGCGGCTGCCGGTTCCGGACGGCCTCGTCCGCAACGGGGTCGCGCCCGACCATCGGCGCACGCGCCGGGTCAGTCGCCAGCTCGAGCAGATCCGCCAGCACCCGGGCCTGACGATGCACCTGGGCACGGAGGTCGGCCGGGACGTCACCCACGAGCAGCTGTTGGAGACGCACCACGCCGTGATCTACGCGGTCGGGGCGGCCACCGACCGGCGGCTCGAGGTCCCGGGGGCCGACACGCCCGGCGTCCTCTCGGCGACCGAGCTGGTCGGTTGGTACAACGGCCATCCCGATCACGCCGACCGGACCGTCGACCTCTCGCACCGGCGGGCGGTCGTGATCGGCAACGGCAACGTCGCGCTCGATGTCGCGCGGATCCTCACGCTCGATCCGGAGGAGCTGGAGGAGACCGAGATCTCGCCGGTCGCGCTGCAGGCGCTGCGGGCGAGCCGGATCGAGGAGGTCGTCGTGGTCGGCCGCCGCGGCCCGGAGCACTCGGCGTTCACGCTGCCGGAGCTCGTCGGCCTGCGGGCGACGCCCGGCGTGAGCGTGGGCATCGCCGCCGAGGAGGTCGCCGGGCTCTCCGGCGACGACCAGAAGCTGGAGCTGTTGCAGAGCCTGGATCCGCCGGCGCGGTCCGGCCGCCGGATCACGCTGCGCTACCGGCTCGCCGCCGCCGCGATCGACGGTGACGAGACGCTGGAGGCGGTCCGCTTCACGCGCACCGCGCCGCTGCCGGAGGGCGCCGTGGGCACGGGCGAGCCGGATGAGGCTGCGGGTGTGGGCGAGCCGGACGAGGGCACGGGCGGTTCGGAGCGGATCGAGGCCGGCCTGGTGGTCGCGTCGATCGGCTACCGCGGCCTGCCGGTGGCCGGCCTGCCCTTCGACGCCGCGACCGGCACGGTCCCGAACGACGACGGTCGCGTCGTCGGGTCGGCGACGGCCGAGGTCGTGCCCGGCACCTACGTGGTCGGCTGGATCAAGCGCGGTCCGACCGGCTTCATCGGCACCAACAAGGGCTGCTCGCAGGACACCGTCGCGGCCCTGGTCGAGGACTACAACGCGGGCCAGCTGCCGTCGCCGCCGCGCGTTCCGGAGCCGGAGGCCCCGCGGCGGGAGACGCTGCGGACCCGCACCCGCCGCGTGCTCGTCGGCAGCCGCTGAGGATCTCGTCCTCGGGGCGCGCGGGCGCATCGAGGACGGGCGCACCGAGGATCGCCGCGGCGGGGGCGCGGGGCGCTCGTCGTCGGCGGGCCCTCAGGGGCGGAGGGCGGCGAGCACCGCGCTGACCGTCGCCGTCAGGCGGTCGGCGTCGAAGCGCTCGGGGTCGACGACGAGCAGCCGGGCGAAGTGCTCGAGGATCGCCATCAGCGCGTGCGACATCACCTCGCCGTCGAGCTCCGGTCCGCCCCGCAGGGCGAGGCCCGATTCCAGCAGCAGCGCGACCCGCTGGCGGAGGACCTCGCGGTCGCGTTCGATCCGTTCGCGGACGGCCTGCGGCGTCCCGTCGGGGGCGAGCAGGATCGGCCGCCAGGTCAGCGCGTCGCTGGTCACGATCTCGATCATCCGCCGGACCGTCGCGACGACGAAGGCGTCGGGATCCTGGGCCCCGAGGTCGGTCGGCAGCACGTCGACCAGCTGCTGGAGGGCCCGCTGCTCCTGGCGGTCGAGCAGCGCGTAGAGCAGCGGCTCGAGGCCGTCGAAGACCCCGTAGACGACCGGCCGGGTGACGCCGGCCTCGCGCGCGACGGCGTCGATCGAGACGCCCCGGTAGCCGTCGCGGACGATCACCTGGATCGCCGCGTCGAGCAGTTGCTCGCGGCGGGCCTCGGGCGACATGCGCGGCGTGTAGGGGCGGCGGCGGGCCGGGGGCATCGGGGATGGAGCCTGCCAGAAAGCCGGTCGGAAGCACCAGCACTGGCAATTACTACACCGATGTAGTATTTGTTCCGCATGCCACTCACGTTGCGCCGGGGCACGCCGGTCGAGCCCCACGAGGACTACGGCTTCTTCGGCCCCGAGTCGGTCACCTGGCGGGTCTGGAGCTACCCGACCTCGCTGACCGTCGGCTTCCAGCGATCGGTCGTGATCGAGGAGCTCGATCCGGCCCTGATCGCCGCCGTCGACAAGACGAGCGACGTGCGCTACCGGCCGCGGACCCGCTACGACCGCACGCTCCGGTACTTCGCGCTGGTCGCCTTCGGCTCGACGCGGGCGACGAGCAAGGCCGCCGACGTCCTGGTCAAGGTCCACTCGAAGGCGGTCGGGATCGAGCCGCTCAGCGGGAATCCGTACGACGCCAACGATCCGCACTCGCAGCTCTGGATCCACCTGACCGCGTGGCACTCGATCCTCTACGCGTACGAGAGGTACGGGCCGGGCAAGCTCTCGGCCGAGGACGAGTCGCGCTACTGGGCGGAGTGCGCCGTTGCGGCCGAGCTGCAGACCTGCGACCCGACCGACGTGCCGTCGTCGCGGGAGGGGATCCGCGAGTACTTCGCCTACATGCGTCCGCGGATCGCCGGCTCCGAGGCGGCCCAGTCGATGATGGACCACCTGCTCAACGCCGAGGTGATGCTGCCACCGATGCCGCGCGCGCTCGGGCCGGGGCGGTGGCTGGTCAACGCGGTCCTGCGGCGGGCGACGATCGCGACGATGCCGCGCTGGATGCGCAAGATGGGCGGGCTCGAGCAGTCACGGTTGGTCGACGCGCTGGTCACGCCGGTGATGAAGCTCAGCTTCCGGGTCGTCCACGCCAGCCGGCGGCTCGAGCTGCTGCTGATCGGCCAGCTCTCGCCCGGGACCAAGCCGATCGTGGCGCCGATCCTGCTCGGGATCGCCCCCCAGCGGGAGGAGACGCTGACCCCGGCCGAGGCCCGCGAGCGCTACGGCTACCAGAAGCCCGCCGAGGCCCACCACGCGTGGCGGGCGAAGCAGCGCGCCCGCGTGCTGGAGGAGGGCGAGGAGCCGAGCGACGCCGGCCTGGTCGAGTCGCAGGCGGTCCTGGGGTCGTTGGCCTGAGGCCGACGTGGGGTGGTCGGGACGGAGGACCACGATGCAGAGTCCGGGGTCGCCCGCGGCGCTGAGATCGAGGCGGACTTCTTCCTGGCCCTGATGGGGGTGGGCTCATCGCTGATGGGGTCGGCCCATATCGCTCGTAGGTGACCGGCGACACGAGATGACAAGTGGTATCGCGGGCGGTATCGTCGGGACATGGCGATGACGTTGCGACTGACCGATGAGGAAGCGGACGCTCTCCGTCGTCGGGCCGAGCTCGAATCCCGCTCGATGCAGGAAGTGGCGCGGCAGGCGGTCCGCGAGTACGTCGAGAACCACAGCCGCAGCGAGCTGCTCGACCAGGTGCTCGACGAGGAGCTGCCGCGATACGCCGAGGCGCTGGAGCGCCTCGGGCAGTGATCTATCTGACGCTGGACGAGCTGCTGTACGTCGCCGACCGGGCGATCCTCGGCGACGTCGTCGTGCGCGATCACGGACTGTTGGAGTCCGCGCTGGCCCGACCTCGCGCCTCGGCCTTTGGGGCACCCGCCTACGCGACCTTGGAGCAGCAGGCCGCAGCGCTACTGCACTCGCTCGCCCGGAACCACCCGCTGATCGACGGCAACAAGCGTCTGGCGCTGGCGGGGACGATCGCCTTCCTCGGCCTCAACGGGCGACGGCTCACCTGCACCAACGACGAGGCCTACGACCTGGTGATCGCGGTGGCGACCGGGGTGCTGGATGACGTTACGGCGATCGCGCGCGAGCTCGAAGCCATGACCGAGCCGCGGCGACGCTAGGTTCGCCACACCAACGGGACTCCTGGCGCGCTCGGTCGCGGCGAGATCCCGCCAACCCTCAGAACAGGAAGTACCGCTGCGTCATCGGCAGCGACGCGGCCGGCTCGCTGTAGGCCCGCTCGCCGTCGACGGTGACGACGTACGTCTCCGGGTCGACCTCGATCTGCGGGGTCGCGTGGTTGTGGACCATGTCGCGCTTGCCGATGGTGCGGGTCCCGCGGACGGCCGCGACGCGGCGCTCGAGGCCGATCGCCTCCGGCACGCCGTCGTCGATCGCGGCCTGCGAGAGGAAGGTCACGGCCGTGGAGGCCGGCCCGCCGACCCCGCCCGCGAGCGCGCCGAACATCGGTCGCATCAGGACCGGCTCGGGGGTCGGGATCGAGGCGTTCGGATCGCCCATCTGCGCCCACGAGATCGATCCGCCCTTGAGCACCAGCTCGGGCTTGACCCCGAAGAAGGCCGGCTCCCAGAGGACCAGGTCGGCGAGCTTGCCGACCTCGACCGAGCCGATCTCCTCGGCCATCCCGTGGGTGATCGCCGGGTTGATCGTGACCTTGGCGACGTAGCGCTTGACCCGCGCGTTGTCGCCGCGGTCGACCACGTCGCCGGTCGCTGTCCCGTCCGGCCCGGCCAGCCGTCCGAAGCCGTCGCCGTCGAGCGGCCCGCGCTGCTCGCGCATCTTGTGGGCGGTCTGCCAGTTGCGGGTCCAGACCTCGCCGACCCGCCCCATCGCCTGCGAGTCCGAGCTCATCATCGAGAGCACGCCGAGGTCGTGGAGCACGTCCTCGGCGCCGATCGTCTCGCCGCGGATCCGCGACTCCGCGAACGCGACGTCCTCGGGGATCTCGCGGCTGAGGTGGTGGCAGACCATCAGCATGTCGAGGTGCTCCTCGAGCGTGTTGGTCGTGTACGGCCGGGTCGGGTTGGTCGACGACGGCATCACGTGCGGCTCGCCGGCCAGGCGAACGATGTCGGGGGCGTGCCCGCCGCCGGCGCCCTCGGTGTGGAAGGTGTGGATCGCGCGGCCGGCGATCGCCTCCAGCGTGTCCTCGACGAACCCCGCCTCGTTGAGGGTGTCGGTGTGGATCGCGACCTGGACGTCGAAGCGGTCGGCGACCTCGAGGCAGGTCCGGATCGCCTGTGGCGTCGATCCCCAGTCCTCGTGCAGCTTGAGCCCGCAGACCCCCGCCCGGATCTGCTCCTCCAGCGGGGCGGCCGCCGAGACGTTGCCCTTGCCGAGCAGCCCGATGTTGACCGGCAGGGCCGCGGTCTGGAGCAGCATCTGGTGGACGTGCCAGACGCCGGGCGTGCAGGTCGTCGCCTTGGTGCCCGCCGCCGGCCCGGTGCCGCCGCCGATCATCGTCGTGATCCCGGAGGCGATCGCCTCGTTCGCCTGCTGGGGGCTGATCCAGTGGATGTGGCTGTCGACTCCGCCCGCGGTCACGATCCGGCCCTCGCCGGCGATCACCTCGGTGCCGCCCCCGACGGGCAGCGTGACCCCGTCCATCGTGTCGGGGTTGCCGGCCTTGCCGATCCCGGCGATCCGCCCGTCCCTGATCCCGATGTCGGCCTTGACGATCCCCCAGTGGTCGACGATCAGCGCGCCGGTGATCACGGTGTCGAGCGTGCCCTCGGCGGAGCTCATCGTGCCCTGGCCCATCCCGTCGCGCAGCGACTTGCCGCCACCGAAGACGGCCTCCTCGCCGGCCACGGTCAGGTCCTGCTCGACGCGGACGGTCAGGACGGTGTCGGCCAGCCGCACGCGGTCGCCGACGGTTGGGCCGTACATCCGGCCGTAGCGGTGGCGGGAGAGACGGTCGTTCATCGGCAGGCCTCGGTCGTGCGGGACGGCTGGACGTCGCGGGTCATGCGGTCGTCTCGGGCCGGAGGAAACCCTGGGCCTGCGCCCGCTCGAACGCCCGGGCGCGAACCGCCGGGTCGTCGAGCGCGCCCTCGACGAGGCCGTGGAAGCCGCGGACGATCCGGCGGCCGCCGAGCGGTACGACCTCGACCTCGCGGACCTCGCCCGGCTCGAAGCGGACGGCGGTCCCGGCGGGGATCGCCAGCCGCATCCCGTAGGCGGCCTCGCGGTCGAAGCGGAGCGCGCGGTTGGCCTCGAAGAGGTGGAAGTGGCTGCCGACCTGGACCGGCCGATCGCCGGTGCTGACGATCCGCAGCGCCGTCCGCGGGAGGCCAGGGGAGAGGACGACGTCGCCGGGCCCGGCCAGCAGCTCGCCGGGGACGATCGGGTGGGGCGGCGCGTCGAGCTGCGGCGTCGCCCCCGGTGCACCGGCGAGCGGGCTCGGCGTCGCGGGCGACGAGACGTCGGCGGCGGGGTCGGGCGGCAGCATCGCGAGGCCGCCTCAGACGATCGGGTCGTGGACGGTCACGAGCTTGGTGCCGTCGGGGAAGGTCGCCTCGACCTGGACCTGGGGGATCATGCTCGGGACCCCGTCGATCACGTCCTCGGCCCGCAGGATCTGCTTGCCGTGGCTCATCAGCTCGCTGACCGTGCGGCCGTCGCGCGCGCCCTCCAGCAGCTCCGCGGTGATCAGCGCGACCGCCTCGGGATGGTTGAGCCGCAGGCCACGCTCGCGCCGCCGTCGGGCGACGTCGGCGGCTAGGTGGATCAGCAGCTTCTCCTGCTCGCGAGGGCTCAGGCGCATCGAGGATCGATCCTAGGTCGCGCCTCGCGGTGCGCCCTGCTCCCGATGTCCAAGCCGGTCGCGCGGGCCGGGCCTGGGGAACGCCGGGAACCGGCCTCGCAGTTGGACGTCTGGACAACGGTGGCCCCCCGGCCAGCTTCTAGCGTCTTCGGACCATGCGCAAGACGACGGCACGGCTCTCGACGACGGCCCTCGGTGGCCGATCGTCGGGCGCTCGCGGGAGCGGTGTCTCCGGGGAGCGACGGCGCTCGGGCGCAGGGCCCGATCCGGCCTCGGACCGGGTCCGGATCGCCGGGATGGTGACCTTGATCGTGGTCCTCCACGTCGTCGGCTTCGGGCTGCTGTGGGCGGGATCGGGCGGAGACCACGTGCTCTCGGGTGGCGCCACCTTCGGCGTCGCGACCGGGCTGCTGGCCTACACGCTCGGCCTCCGCCACGCCTTCGACGCCGACCACATCAGCGCGATCGACAACGTCACCCGCAAGCTGGTCGGCGACGGCGGCCGTCCGTTGTCGGTCGGGTTCTGGTTCTCGCTCGGGCACTCGACGGTGGTGCTGGCGCTGGCGATCCTGCTCGCCTTCGGGGTCGACGCGCTGGGCTCGGCGGTCAGCGACGAGGACTCCGCGCTGCACGTCGTCACCGGACTGATCGGCCCGATCGTCTCGACGGTCTTCCTGCTCGTGATCGCGCTGGCCAACGTCGCGCTGCTGCGGGCGGCGCTGCGGCGGCGGCGCGCGCTCGTGAGCGCGGCCGAGGGGGACGAGGCTCCGGAGCCGGACGGCCCGCTCGTCCACGGGCCGCTCGCCTACGTCTTCGGGCCGCTGATCCGGCGGGTCGACGCGGCCTGGAAGATGTACCCGCTCGGGTTCTTCTTCGGCCTCGGCTTCGACACCGCGACCGAGGTCGCCCTGCTCGTCCTGGCCGGCGGTGGCGTCGCGGCGGGGCTGCCGGTCACGGCGATCCTGGCGCTGCCGATCATCTTCGCGGCCGGCATGTGCATGTGCGACACGGTCAACGGCCTGTTCATGCGCGTCACCTACGACCGGGCGACGACCGATCGCCGCCTGAAGTCGACCTACGACGTGGTCGTGACCGGGCTCTCGGTCGCCGTCGCGCTGTCGATCGGGATCATCCAGGCGATCTCGATCACCGGCGAGCAGCTCGACCTCACGGGCGGGATCTTCGCCTGGGCGGAGGGGATCGACATGACGATCGTCGGCTACGCGATCGTGGCCCTGTTCGTCGCCGTCTGGGCGCTGATGCTGCTCCGGCTGCGGCGCGGCGTGCCCGGTCCGCCACGGACCGAGCACGCGCACTGAGGGGCGCAGCGCCTCAGCGCACGGTCCGCACGGTCCGCGAGAACGCGACCCCGGTACCGCCGGCGTTCGAGGCCTCGACGGCGCAACCGACCTGCCAGCCGCGGTCGGACGCGCGCAGCTGGTGCGTCCGCTTCTTGCTCGGGTTGGTCCACTGCTCCTGCTTGCCCTTGATCCGGAAGAACGCGTACCGGAACTTCGGGGAGCCGGTCCAACTCCCGGCTCGGCAGGTGAGCGTCCGTCCGGCCGCCGCGCTCCCGGTCGTGACCACGCGCCGGCCGCCACGGGGAGCGATCGGGATCTGGTCGCGGGTCAGGTCCTGCTCGAGGACCGCGGCGTCGATGAAGGTCCGGAGCTCCGGGGCGGCGACGTTCGCGAACAGGTTGAGGCCCGCGGCGCAGTCCTTGACGGCGAGATCGGTGACGCCGATCAGTGCCCGCGGCGACCCGATCGTCGCGGTGCCGCCGCTGTCGCCCTCGCAGGCGGCGTGCTTGTCGCGGTAGGTGCAGAGCATCGCGGCGGGGGCGGTGGTCCCGCAGAGCGCGGCGGTGACGGCGCGGGTCGTCACGCTGCGGAGCGTGCCGAAGTCGTCGGAGCCGGTGCTGCTGATCCCGAAGCCGGTCACGCGGACCGATCGTCCCGTGTCGACGGTGGTGCCGACCGGAGCCATCGGCAGCGCCGCGACCTTGCCGGTGGTCAGGTCGAGCGGAGCGGTGAGCGTGAGCACGGCGACGTCGTCGGCGAACTGGGAGCTGACGTAGTGCGGGTGGACGCGGACCCGGGCGACCCCGGCGATCGTCGCCAGTGCGACACCGGCATCGCTGACCAGGTCGCTGGCCCCGGCGGCGACGCGCACGTTCTCCGGGGCCGCGATCCCGCCCTCGTGGACGACGCAGTGCGCGGCGGTCAGGACATGGAGCGGATCGAGCACCGTTCCGCTGCAGCGACCGACCTCATTGGCGGTGAACTTCGTCTGGAGCGCGACCGTGTAGGGGGCCGAGCTGGTGTTGGGGAGGGCCGTTCCGCCGACGATCCGCGGGGCGGCCTGTCGGCCGACGGCCGCGTGGCCGGCGGCCGTGGTGAGCGACGCCGAGGGCCCGAAGCGCTGGTCGGCGGACGCGCTCGTGGCGAGGCCGAGGCCGGCCGCGAGCGCGACGACGAGGGCGGTCAGCGATCGGGCTGTGCGGCGGGGGTGATGGGAGCCGTCGAACATGCGGGTACTTCCTCCTGGGACGGCCGGCGACGCCTGGTACGTGCGTCGTGCGTTCTGCCACCGTAGACGTCGCGCGCGTGACGTGTCGCGGTTCGTGTCCGGTCGAGCGGGCCTCGATCACCGTCGCGGGACGAGCCCGCTCCGCCTCAGAGCGGGACGTGCGTGGTCAGGACCTCGGCCCCGGACTCGGTCACCAGGATCGTGTGCTCCTCCTGGGCGCAGCGCGAGCCGTCGACGGTGACCGCGGTCCAGCCGTCGGCCTCCCAGATCCGCGCCTCGGGCTTGCCGAGCGTCAGCATCGGCTCGATCGTCAGCGTCATCCCGGGGAAGAACCGCTCGGTCGCGCGCCGGTCGTAGTTGTGCTGGACGTGGAGGCCGTCGTGGAAGGCGGGACCGATCCCGTGGCCGCCGAACTGGTGCACGATCCCGAAGCGGTTGCGGACGAACTGCTCGATCGCCTTGCCGATGTCGCGCACCTGGCCGCCCGGCTTGACCGCCTCGATGCCGGCGTCGAGCGCCCGGCGGGTGGCCTCCATCAGGTCCTTGGAGTGCTGGTCGACCTCGCCGACGGGGAAGGTCTGGTTGAGGTCCCCGTGCACGCCGTCGATGTACGCGGTCACGTCGATGCAGATGATGTCGCCCTCGAAGAGGGTCGTCTGCAGGTCGGGGATCCCGTGGCAGATCACCTCGTTGATCGAGGCGCAGATCGACTTCGGGTAGCCGTGGTAGTTGAGCGTCGACGGGTAGGCCCCGCGCGAGATCATCGCCTCGTGCGCGACCGCGTCGAGCTCGTCGGTGGTGACGCCCGGGGCGATCGCCGCGGCCGCCGCCGCCAGCGCCTCGCTGGCGATGTCGGAGGCGTGCCGCATGCCCTCCAGCTCGGCCGCGGTCCGGGGACGCGGGGGCTGGGTCGGACCCGGCTCGCCGAGCAACGCGTACGACGGACGCTTGATCTCCCGCGGGACCTTGCGGCGGGGGGAGAGCGGGCCGGGCGTGAGCGGGGGGCGCGGAGTCACCCGTCGAATCTAGCGCGCGACTCCGCGCGGCCCGATCGCGGGGGCGCGCGGACGAATCGCTGCAGGGACCTCGCCCGGCCCCGAGAATGTCCGGCGTTGCAGGGAGGTTTCGCGGCGGGCGGAAGTCGATCGGCGGGCGGGCACGCGGTCGCGGCGGGAGGGTGCTGCGCTGCCGGTCGGGGAAAGGTGAACCGGCTGTTACTCTCGGAGAAAGCGTCCCGGTGACTCCTCGCTCCCTGAACCGGTCGCTCACTCATGGCCTCTGATATGCCCGATCACCGTGAGGGACCCCGCGACGAGTGCGGGGTCTTCGGCGTCTATGCCCCCGGGCGCGACGTCTCGAAGTTCGCCTACTACGGGCTGTACGCGCTACAGCACCGTGGGCAGGAGTCAGCCGGCATCGCCGCCGCTGACCTCGGCGGCTACATCATCACCCAGCGCGCGCTCGGGCTGGTGAGCCAGGTCTTCAACGAGCACGACCTGCGCGCGCTCTCCGGGGACATGGCCGTCGGCCACACCCGCTACTCGACGACCGGCGGCAACGACTGGGAGAACTCCCAGCCCGTCCACCGCAACGATCGTCGCGAGCTGGCGCTGGCCCACAACGGCAACCTCGTCAACGCGATCGACCTCCACACCGAGCTCGACGCGCAGGGCGTGAGCTTCCGGGCGACGACCGACTCCGAGATCATGGCCGCGCTGCTCGCGACTGCCGAGGCCGACAGCCTCGAGGAGGCGATCGTCCAGGCGATGCCGAAGCTGAAGGGCGCCTACTCGACCGTGGTCATGGACCGCGACCGGGTCCACGCCTTCCGCGATCCGCAGGGGATCCGCCCGCTGGTGCTCGGCCGGATCGAGGACGACGCCTGGGTCGTCGCCTCCGAGACCTGCGCGCTCGACATCATCGGGGCGAAGTTCGTCCGTGACGTCGAGCCGGGCGAGCTGGTGATCCTCGACGAGCGCGGGGTGACGAGCCGGATGGTCCAGCCCGGCCAGCGGCAGGCGTTCTGCCTCTTCGAGTACATCTACTTCGCGCGACCCGACTCGCGGATGAACGGCAACCTGCTCCAGCGCAGCCGGGTCCGGATGGGCGAGATCCTCGCTCGCGACGCCCCGGTCGAGGGCGCCGACCTGGTCGTGGCCGTGCCCGACTCGGGGATCCCCGCCGCGCGCGGGTTCTCCCAGGCGAGCGGGATCCCGATGGACGACGGGTTCGTCAAGAACCGCTACGTCCAGCGGACCTTCATCCAGCCCGGCAACGAGCTGCGCCAGCAGGGCCTGCGGCTGAAGTTCAACCCGCTGCCCGAGGTCGTCGAGGGCAAGAGCCTGGTGGTCGTCGACGACTCGATCGTTCGCGGCAACACGACCCGCCAGCTGGTCAAGATGCTGCGCGACGCCGGCGCCCGCGAGGTCCACTTCCGGATCAGCGCGCCGCCGATCCGCAACCCCTGTCACTACGGCGTGGACATGTCCAGCCGCGAGGAGATGGTCGCGCACGAGCGGACCATCGAGGAGATCCGCGAGCACATCGGCTGCGACTCCCTGGCGTACATGACGCTCGAGGGCGTCTACGAGGCCGTTCGCGGCGAGCGCAGCGACCATTGCGACGCCTGCTTCAGCGGCAAGTACCCGCTCGAGGGCACCGAGCAGCACCTCGGCAAGTTCGCGTTGGAGAACGCGCTGCCGATGGCGCCGGCCTAGCGCTCCGGCGCCGCGCCGGGGGACGGAGACGACACGACGCCCCGGCGTCGTCGTCGGTGACACTGCAGGCATGTTGCTGCTGGAGCAGATGGAGGACAACCTCGCGAGCCACGCGACCCATCTGCACGCAGCGGTCCCCGGCGCGTCGGCGACGCGCACGGGGATGGTCTGGATCGCCGACAGCGGGCTCGGGCACGACACCTTCAACGTCGTCTCCCGCGGGCGGTTCGGCGGTGAGCACGGCGTGGCGGCGGCGACGGCCGTGGTCGCCGAGCTGCGGGCCAGCGGGCGTCCGTTCTCGTGGTGGGTGGCGCCGACCTCGGCGCCGGACGACCTCTCCGACCTGCTCGTCCGGGCCGGTGCGCCGGTCAGCGAGACGGAGGAGGCGATGGTCGCGCCGCTGGACGCCGTGCCGCTCGACGCCGTCGTGCGGTCGGGCGTGGACGAGCTGCGGGTCGAGGTCGTGCGCACGGCCCGGCAGGTCGAGCAGTACGGCCGGCTGGTCGCCGCCAACTGGGAGCCGCCGGCCGACCCGGTCGCGCGGTTCTACGCGCTGGCCACCGACGCGATCCTCGACCCCGCGTGCCGCAGCCGGTTCGTCGTCGGCTACGTCGGCGACGAACCGGTCGCGGGGGCGGAGATCCACCTCGACGCGGTTGCCGGGCTCTACGGGGTGGTCACGCGCGAGGACCACCGCCGCCGCGGCTACGGCACCGCGGTGACGGTCCACGCGCTCCGCCTGGCCCGCGAGGCCGGCCACACGACCGCGGTCCTGCAGGCCTCGGGCGACGGCGCGCCGGTCTACCGCAAGCTCGGCTTCACGACCGTCGGCCGCTACGTCGAGCACGCGATCGGCGGCTGAGCACGGGCGACCGGTGACGGGATCTGCGGCGACGCCGCACCGAGTTCGTGCCAAGAGGCCCCTCGCAGCGCTCTCGTCTCGGGGCGTCACTACCGTGGAGGGTCGATGTCGGCCGAGCATGCTTCCCCTGACCTGCTGCGCGAGAAGCTGCAGGGGATCTTCGGCCATCCCGCCTTCCGGCCCGGCCAGGAGGACGCCGCGCGTGCGGCGTTCGAGGGGCGCGACGCGCTGGTCGTGATGCCAACGGGTGCCGGCAAGTCGCTCACCTACCAGCTGCCGGCGCTCTGCCGCGACGACCTGACCCTGGTCGTCTCCCCGCTGGTCTCGCTGATGCGCGACCAGGTCGACCAGCTCAACGCCCGGGTCGCCCGCAGCGACGTCGCCCGCGGCGGGCCGCCGGCCGCGCTGCTCTCCGGCCAGCAGGACCCGGCGGAGAACATGGCGACCCTCGCCCGCGCCGTCGCGGGCGACGTGCGGCTGCTCTACGTCGCGCCGGAGCGGTTCGGGTCGGCCGCCTTCCTCGAGCGGATCCGGCACGCCCGCGTCGGCCTGTTCGTGGTCGACGAGGCGCACTGCGTCAGCCAGTGGGGGCACGACTTCCGCCCCGACTACTTCCGGCTCGCCGACGCCGCGCGCTGGCTCGGCGTCCAGTCGATCCTGGCGGCGACCGCGACGGCGACGCCCCAGGTCGCGCTCGACATCGAGCGCCGGCTGCACCTCCGCGATCCCGTCCACGTGCGGACCGGCTTCGACCGGCCGGCGCTGTCGTTCGTCGTCCGCCGCTGCGCCGGCCAGGTCGAGCGTCGGGGTCGGCTGCTGGCGGCGCTCCGCGAGCCCGACGCGCTGCCGGCGATCGTCTACGCCGGCACCCGCGACAACGCCGACCGGCTCGCCTCCGATCTCGGCGCGGCGCTCGGCGTCGAGGCCGTCTCCTACCACGCCGGGCTCGACCGGCGGACCCGCGACGCGGCCCAGCAGCGCTTCATGAGCGGCGAGGTCCCGCTCGTCTGCGCGACCAACGCCTTCGGCATGGGGGTCGACAAGGCAGACGTGCGGACCGTCGTCCACGACAGTGCGCCGCCCTCGATCGAGGCCTGGTACCAGGAGGCGGGCCGCGCCGGCCGCGACGGCGAGCCGGGCCGTGCGATCCTGCTCGCCGACGGACGCGACAAGGGCCTCCACCGCTACTTCATCGAGCGAGCCGAGGTCGACGAGCCGACCCTCGACCGGATCGCCGGGGCGATCCAGCGCGGGTCGGTCGAGAACCGCTTCGACCTCGCCGTGAGCGAGCTGGGCGGCGGGGCGGGCGACGCCGAGTCCGCCCGCGCCGTCTTCGGGCACCTGACGCAGGCGGGGATGGTCCAACCGGCTCCGGGCCCGCCCGACCGCGTCAAGGGACGGCTGCTCGGCCCCTACGACGACCGGGTCCGAAACGAGATCCAGGAGCTCGCCCGCGAGGCGCAGCAGAAGCGCTGGACGCAGTACCACGCGCTCTGGAAGTTCGTGGAGAGCGAGACCTGCCGGCGGGAGGCGGTCCTCCGGCACTTCGGGGACCCGGCCACGGAGACCGGCGGAGCACCGACGGTGGCTTGTTGCGACGCCTGCGTGCCGCTGCTGCTGCCCGACGCCGAGACGGCCGCGTCGGCACGGGCGGGAGGGCGCCGCCAGTCGGCGGAGGCGAAGGCGGCCGCGGCACGGCTGAGCGGGGGCCGCCCGATCGAGGGCGAGCTGCGGGAAGCGGTCGACGCCTCGATCGTCGAGGCGGTCCGCGACGCCGATCCGGCGGTCGGCCGGACCCGGGTCGTCGAGATCGTCCGCGGGGGGCGTTCCCAGAAGCTGCTGGCCAACGGCTACGACGGCCTGCCCGTCTACGGGCGGCACGCCGACCTGCGGGCCGCCGACGTGCTGGCCCGCGTCGACGAGCTGCTCGAATCGGGGTTGATCGCCGCGACCGGCGGTCACTACCCGGTGCTCGAGGTCGTCGACGACCAGGCGAGCCTGTCCGGGTCCGTATCCTCGGCCGGCGATGGCTGACCGAGCGAGCGAACCCTTCCGCGTCGGCGTGCTCGCCTCGGGGGAGGGCACCAACCTCCAGGCGCTGCTCGACGCCTTCGCCGGCCCCGCCGCGGAGACGGTGGCCGGGGAGCGTCCCGTCGCGATCGTCGCCGTGGCCTCCGACAAGCCCGGGGCCCGCGCCCTCGAGCGGGCCGACGAAGCCGGGATCGGCCGTCGCGTCTTCCCGCGGTCGGACTACGACGCCCGCGAGGACCGCGACGCGGCGATCGCCGCCTGGCTCGACGCGCAGCGGGTCGATCTGGTCGTGCTCGCCGGCTACATGGCGATCCTGACCCCGGTCTTCATCCGCGCCTTCCCCGACCGGATCGTCAACGTCCACCCGTCGTTGCTGCCGGCCTTCCCGGGGATCCGCGCGATCGAGCAGGCGGTCGAGCACGGGGTGCGGGTCTTCGGCGTCACCGTCCACCTCGTCGACGAGGGCGTCGACACCGGCCGGATCCTGCTCCAGGACGCGATCCGCCTCGAGGGCGAGCCGGACGCGGACGCGGTCCACCACGCGCTGCGTCCGATCGAGCACCGGCTGCTGCCGGAGGCCGTGCGCCGGGCGGCACGCGGCACGCTGGACGGCTAGCGACGCGGCGGGTGCCGCCCGCCGCTGCGGCCTACTTCTGCAGCTCCTCGATCTTCTTGCGGGCCGCGTCCAGCTGCTTCCTCGCCTCGGCCGGCAGGTTGCTGCTCTTCTCGAGCCGGTCGAGCACCTCCGAAGCCCGCTTCTGGGTGTCCTCGCGGAGCCCCCTGGTCAGCTCGTCGACCTTCTTCTTGCTGTCGGCGGCGCTGATCTCCCCGCTGCGGACCTTCTCGTTCAGCTCCTGGACCTTGGTCTGGACGTCCTTGGCCCGGTTCTGGAGGTCCTTGCTGGCCGCCTGCGCGCTGTCGCGGGCGCCTGAGGTGCGGTCCTGGAGCGCCTTGCCGGCCCCCTGCACCTGCTCCTCGACCTGCTTGGCGCGGTCCTGCAGGTCCTTGCCCTGCTGCTCGACCTTGTCGGTGACGTCCTTGGTCTCGCCGTCGCTGCCGCACGCGCTGAGTCCGAGCGCGGCGACGGCGAGCAGGGGAACGGTGAGCGGGCGGAGCTTCATGCTCCAGATCCTTTCGCATGTCCGAGCGTCCGGCGTAGCGGTCCGGTGACCGCACCGGCGGGCGGCTCGCGACTGTGGATCCCCGGCGGCCCGTATCCTCGAACGCGCGCCTATGCTGGATCCTCTCGACGTCACCCCGCCCGACCGCGTCCCCGTTCGCCGAGCTCTGCTCTCGGTGTCCGACAAGACGGGGCTGGTGGAGCTGGCGCGTGCGCTGCACGACCAGGGCACCCAGCTCGTCTCGACCGGGGGCACCGCCAAGGCGATCGCCGACGCGGGCCTGCCCGTCGTCGCCGTCGACGACGTCACCGGCTTCCCGGAGATGATGGACGGCCGGGTCAAGACCCTGCACCCACGGCTCTTCGCCGGGATCCTCGGCGTGCGTCAGATCGACGCCCACGCCGAGGCCGCGCGCGAGCACGAGATCGACTGGATCGACCTCGTCGTCGTCAACCTCTACCCGTTCGAGGCGACGATCGCCCGTGACGGCGTGACCAACGCCGAGGCGATCGAGAACATCGACATCGGCGGCCCCTCGCTGATCCGCGCGGCGGCCAAGAACCACGCCTACGCCTCGATCCTCACCGACCCGGCGCAGTACCCCGCCGTGATCGAGGAGCTGCGCGAGTCCGGCGACGGCTCGCTCGGGCTCGTCACCCGCCGCAACCTCGCGCTCCAGGCCTACGCCACGACCGCCCGCTACGACGCGGCGATCAGCGGCTTCCTCCAGGACCAGGACGAGTTCAACGGCAGCCAGCTGCCGCTCGGCCACCCCGCCGGGCGCCCCGCCGCCGGCGGTCGCGTGCCGTTCCCGCCGCAGTTCTCGCGCGGCTACGTCAAGGACCGCACGCTCCGCTACGGCGAGAACCCGCACCAGCGCGGCGCCTACTACCGGCGTGCCGGCTCGCCCGGCGGCGCGCACCTGCTCGGCGGCGTCGAGCAGCTGCACGGCAAGGAGCTGTCCTTCAACAACCTGCTCGACCTCGAGGCGTCGCGGGCGATCGCGCGCGAGTTCGACGAGCCGGCCTGCGTGATCGTCAAGCACAACAACCCCTGCGGCGCCGCGATCGGCACGTCGAGCCTGCAGGCGTTCGAGCGGGCGCTGGCCTGCGACCCGGTCTCGGCCTTCGGCGGGATCGTCTCGCTGACCCGTCCGGTCGACAAGGCCGCGGCCGAGGCGCTCGCCGGCCTCTTCGTCGAGGTCCTGTTCGCCCCGGCCTTCGACGACGACGCGCTCGAGATCCTGACCCGCAAGCCGAACGTCCGGCTGCTGCGCGGCGACGACGCGTCGCTCAAGGGCCTCGAGCACCTCGACGTGCGGCCCGTCGCCGGTGGCGTGCTCGTCCAGGACGCCGACGAGGTCGTCGTCGACCGCGAGACGATGAAGGTCGCCTCGGCCGCCCAGCCGAGCGAGGACCAGTGGCGCGACATGCTCTTCGCCTGGCGCGTGATGCGGCACGTCAAGTCGAACGCGATCGTCTACGCCAAGGACGGCGCGACGGTCGGGATCGGCGCCGGCCAGATGAGCCGCGTCGACTCCGCCCGGATCGCGATCGACAAGGCCGGCGAGCACGGTCTCGACCTGACCGGCGCGGCGATGGCGTCCGACGCCTTCTTCCCCTTCGCCGACGGCGTCGAGGTCGGCCTCGACGCCGGCATCCGCGCCGTGATCCAGCCGGGTGGCTCGGTTCGCGACGAAGAGGTCGTGGCCGCGGTCGACGCGGTCGGGGCGACGATGGTCTTTACGGGGCGGCGCCACTTCCGCCACTAGGCGGTTACGTCTGAGGCGGCCGTGGACGCTTCGCATCTCGGGCCGGTTGGCACTCGGCAGGCCTGGCGGCCAGCTCTCGCACCACCCGCCCCGACCTGCTTGGTCCACGACCACCTCAGACGCAACCGCCGCGGTCCTGTCTGAGGTATCTGGCCCGCGTGGACCTCGGCAGGGCTGGCGCCCAGCTCTCGGACCCACGCTCCGTCTCACGATTCGGCCGGCCTTGCCGCGGCAGGCGCAAGCTCGACCGGTCGGGGCTGGGAGTTCTCGGCCGGCAGCAGGAACGGCGGCATCTCGCGTCGCGTGGCCGGGTGGCGTCATCTCGCGTCGCCGCCGCTCATCGCCGTTGCCCCACCCCGCCTAGTCTCTGGGGCATGAGTCGCGATCAGGACCGGGTCCAGCGCTTCCATTCGGGTGGTCCGTGGGAGACCGAGGTCGGCTACTCGCGGGCAGTTCGGGTTGGCGATCGGGTGCTGGTCTCGGGCACGACCGCCGCGCGCGGCGACGACGCGCCAATCCCCGAGGACGCCGGGGAGCAGGCGAAGCTGGCGCTGGAGACGATCGCCCAGGCGCTGGAGCAGGCCGGGGCCCGGCCTGCTGACGTCGTCCGCACGCGGATGTTCGTGGTCGACGTGGCCGTCAACGGCGACGCCGTGCTCGCCGCCCACGGCGAGCTGCTGCGGGAGGTCCGCCCGGCCAGCTCGATCCTCGGCGTCGCGGCGCTGATCGATCCGCGGCTGCTGGTCGAGATCGAGGCCGAGGCGATCGTCGGGGCGGGGGACGTCTTCGCGGGCTGAAGCTCGGCGCGCCGCTGACCTCAGGAGGCCGGCGGCACCGTGCCCAGCGCGGGCACGTCGATCAGCGAGGCCGGCGCGCGGTCGCCGATCCAGACGTTCCAGGGGCCGGCACCGTCCGGGCCGACGGTCCGCTCGCAGATCAGGCGCCGCCGCGGCAGCGCCTCGCGCCCGAAGGCCACGTACTCGAGCGCGCCGGCCGCGATCTCCTCGATCGGGTCGTGGGCTGCGCCCTGGCGCTGGCCGGTCGCGACCGCCGGAGCGACGACCGGCGGCTCCAGCGGCAGCCAGTCGAGGTTCCGCCAGTGCACGCGCTCGGCGAGCGGGTCGACCGTCTCGGGGTGCTCGGCGCGGACGCCGATCACGATCTGCTCGAGGTCGCCGTCGGTCGTCGCCATCCAGCCGGACTGGCCCTTGTCGTCGAGGTGCCAGACGGTCCAGGCGGGGCCGTCGGCCGGCGTCACCCGCTGGGTGCCCCGCACGAACCACGGCTGTCCGTCGTAGGTGACCTCGGCGCCGATCGCCAGCCGCTCGAGCGCGCGGTTGACCCGCGGCGGACGCGGGCTGGTGGATCCGGCGGCAGCGACGGCCGGGGTCGCCCCGGGCCCCGGCTCCCCGGAGCGTCGGGAGGCGCGCAGCGCGACCACGAACACGGCCACCGCCACGATCGCGAGCAGGCCCAGGAGGATCGCGAGCAGCATCACCTCGAGCATAGGCCAGGACGGTGCTCCGACCCGATCCCCGCGGTCGAGAAGGCGGCATGTATAAATTCTGATCAGAAATAAGGAAGTGGAGATCGCGCCGTGTGATCTCCGCAGAACGCCACTCCGCGGGCGGCGGCGGGGGCGCTCGGGATCGGCGACGGGGTCCACGTCGTCGTCTACGCCCAGGCCTCGCCGAGCTGGTCGACCCGGAGAGCGGCCGGCTGCTGCCGCTCGTGACCGGCTGCGCGGGCCCGCTGGACCGAGGCGCGGCTAGTAGGCGGCCCAGCCCTTGCGCGTGTAGTCGAGGATCGCGGGCCGGTCGAGGGTCGTGGGACGGACGTCCCGCGGCCCGCGGTCGGGGGCGAACGTCGCCGCCGCGCGCAGCACCTCCGGGCTCAGGAACCGGAGCCCGTCCGGGGCACCGGCGAGGGTCAGCGGCGGCGGGTCGCGGCGCACGTCGGACGGGGCGGCGAGCCAGAAGCCCCAGTCGCCGAAGGTCGGCACGTCGACGTGGTAAGGGCGTCCGCGCCAGCCGGCCAGCTTGAGCGTCCGGCCGACCGACCAGAACGCGTCGGGGGCGAAGTACGGCGAGCCCGACTGCACGACGATCGCTCCGCCCGGGGCCAGCGCTCGGGTGCGCACCATCCCGTAGAGCTCGGCGCTGTACAGCCGCGCGAGGCCCTGGTCGTCGGGGTCGGGGAAGTCGAGCACGATCACGTCCCAGCTGCGGGCATCGGTGCCGCGCAGCTTGCGGATCCAGGTGAACGCGTCGGTGTTGGTGACGGTCACCCGCGGGTCGTCGAGCGCACTGCGGTTCAACCGCCGCAGCCGCTGGTCCTCGCGCGCCAGCCGGGTCATCGCGGGGTCGAGGTCGACCAGCCGGACCTGCTCGACGCTCGGATGCCGGAGGATCTCCCGCACCGCCATCCCGTCGCCGCCCCCGAGCACCAGCACCCGTCGCGGCCCGCGGGCCGCTGGGCCAGGCCCGGCCGTGGCGGCGGCGGTGCTCATCGCCGGGTGGACCAGCGCCTCGTGGTAGCGGTACTCGTCGCGACTCGACAGCTGGAGGTCGCCGTTGAGGAACAGCCGCACGTCCTTGGTGCCCGAGAAGGTCGCGCTCTCGGTGATCTCGATCTCCTGGTACGGCGTGCGCTCGCTGACCACGATCGGGTCGTCGAACAGCTGCTGCCGGGCCGAGACCTCGAACCGCCCGGCGTAGCCGAGGCCCGCCGCGACCGTGACCGCCCCGAGCAGCAGCACCGCGACCGCGCCGGCCCGGGCCCCTCGCGAGAGATCGCCGCGGAACACGATCAGCACGATCACCGCGGCACAGACCAGGTTCAGCAGGCCGGCGGCCAACGCCCCGCGCAGTTGGCCGAGCAGCGGCAGTAGAAGGAACGGGAACGCGAGTCCGCCGACCAGCGCGCCGATGTAGTCGGCCGCGGTCAGGTCGGCGACGGCTCGCGCCGGGTCCTGCCGGCGGACCCGCTGCAGCAGCTCCATCAGCAGCGGCAGCTCGGCCCCGACCAGGGCCCCGCAGACCAGCGACATCACGACGACCGCGGGCGTGTAGAAGCCGGCGTAGGCGAAGACGGCGAAGCAGACGAGGACCGAAAAGCCACCCGCCACGGCGACCCCGGTCTCGATCACCACGAACGAGCCGAGCGGCCGCGACAGCAACGGCTTGGCGGCCAGCGCGCCGAGCCCGAGCGCGAACACGAAGAGCGAGACCACCAGTGAGGTCTGGGTCACCGACGAGCCGACGAGGACGCCGCCGAGGGCGACCAGCGCCAGCTCGTAGATCAGGGCGCAGGCGGCGCAGGCCCCGGCAGCGCCGAGCAGCAGCGCGCGGGATCCGCGCCTCATCGGGGTGTGGCCGCGCGTCGATTCCCGCCGGCCCTCACGAGATCGAGGCGGCGACGATCGCGCCGACCGCCAGGTGCGTGACGACGGTGATCCAGACGGCGGGGTGGTGCTCGTCGTCGGCGACGATCGCGCCGAGGTCGCCCGGCGTCAGCCGGTCGACGACCCGGAACACGAGCCCGATCAGGAGCACGCCGAGCAGGCCGTAGCCGGCCGCGTCGAGCAGGCCCTTGCCGAGATCGTCGTGGGACGACCAGATTGCGACGACGATCGTCACGGCGTTGGCGATCAGGCCCGAGGCGAGGACCACGGTCAGATCGCGGTTGCGGTCCTCCCAGATCTGTCGGCGCAGGTTGCCCGGGGTGGCGAGGTCGACGGTGACGAAGCCGGCCACCAGGACCAGCAGGCCGACGACGGAGTAGGCCGTGGCGGAGGCGAGGCCGTTGAGGAGGTCGTTGAGCGTGTCGGTCATCAGGCGGTGGGTGGGGTCGTGGAGGGCAGGAAGCGGTGCGGGACGCTCATCGGCGCGAGGGCCACTGCGGCCGCACTGGCCAGAGGAAGGAGATCGTCCCGAGCGCGATCAGCAGCGCGAGCAGCGCGGCGACCAGCTTGGCGACCTTGCCCCGCAGCCAGTCGGTTCCGGGGTCGCCGGTCAGGTGGTCACCGCTGGCGGCGGCCTGCTTCGCCGGGAGGTTGGCCGCGACCGGGGCGTCGAGCGTCAGCGGCAGCGCCGCGGTCGCGTCGCGCAGCGCCCGGTCGCCGTCGTCGGTGAGCAGCAGGCCGCCCCCGCTCGGACGACCGACGAGGTTGAGCGGCGGGGCCTTGGCGAGCGGCGCGATCAGGTCGAGCCGGTGCTCGATGACGTCGGTGGTGAGGCCGGGCACGGTCGAGGTGACCTCCCACGAGGCCGAGTCCTCGGACTCGCACGAGTTGCAGGTGTAGGTCAGGTCGACCTGCAGCTCGATCGCCCCGTTCGGGCAGATGGCGTCCTCCGCCCGCACGTCGGGTCCGGCGTTCGAGACGCTGTCCTCGTAGCTTCCATCGGGGGTGTCCAGGGTGGCGTAGTAGCCGAAGCAGACGTCGTTCTCGTCGGTCGCTTCGGCGAGCACCGAGGCCAGCTCGACGCGGTCGGCGGCCTCGAGCAGCACCCCGTCGTTGGTGTCGGCGGCGGTGATGACAGGCTCCGTGGAGGCCCCGTTGGCGTCCGTCGAGTCCTGGGCGCGCGCGCCGAGCGGGGCCGCGAGCAGGAAGGCGACGACCAGCAACAGGGTCAGCAGCGGGCCGCGACGCCCCTGGGCCTGGGCGCTCACTTGCCGCTCCCCGGTCCGCCGCCGCGGAAGCCCTCGGCGGCGCCGGAGTAGTTGCCGAACCAGCCGCCGACGTACGGATACCAGTGCGCGTAGGCGCGCTCCGGATCGTCGACGTCGATCTCGCTGCCGCCGTAGGAGCCCGGACGGACCGCGACGAGGCTGTCGGCGTAGCGCAGGAAGACCCCACCCGGATCGGTCAGCCGGTCGGCGGGCTTCCAGGCGTCGGTGATGTCGGCGACGACCTTCTCGATCCGGTCCCCGCTCGTGTAGTGCCTGGCCCCGTCGCGCTCGCCGGCGCGCGTGTAGTGGTCGTCGACGTAGCCGTCGACCGACGACCCGCAGGACGAGAAGGTCGTCACGATCACGAGCACGGCGACGACGGCGACGAGCACCGCGGCCGCCATCGCGGCGGTGACCTTGTTCTCGAAGCTCATCGCACCAGCTCCCGTCGTCGGGGCCGGGCGTCGACCGGCGCCGCCGGAGCCGCGGCCGCGACGGAGACGGAGCTGCGGGTCCGGACGGCCTCGCCGCGCTCGGGGTAGAGGTGCCAGGTCTCCCAGCCGGCGGTGTCGTTCGGCGCGTCGTCGGGGTGGGCCAGGTAGACCGCGGTCAGCGCGCCCGGGGCCCCGGGAAACGCGGCGAGCAGGGCATCCGGTCGCCGGTCCCAGGTGGCCCGCAGCAGCTCGCCGAGCGCGACCACGCCCGCGGTGCCGCGTTCCTGGACCTCGGCCTGGAAGCGGTAGCGGAGGCCGTCGTGATCGACGACCGCCGGGGCGCTGGGCAGCGAGCGACCGTCGGGGGCGTCGCAGGCGACGACCTCGGTCAGGCGTCGGTCACCGGTCCGCACCTCGACCGCGTGCGAGGCGCCGAGCACGTGCAGGCGCAGGGCGACGGCCCCGGTCGTGACGGCGAGCGTGGCCAGCGCCGCGGGCGCGGCCGCGCCCGGCAGCAACGACCAGGCGAGGTCGGTCGAGGCCGCGTCCCGGAACGGGACGTCGAGCTGGAGCAGCACGTCAGGCGTCTCGGCGGACGGGCGCGTGGCGCGGGGCTGGTCGCCCGCCGACCGGGCGGGTCGGGGCGGTCACGCGTCCGCTCCGGTCCGCCCCGCCGGGTAGACCTCGAGCAGGTGGGCGGCGACGACCTCGCCGGTCGAGACCTCCCACGAACCGTGCTCGGACCAGCGCTCGAAGCCGAGCCGCTTGCCGCCCTCGGCCTGGTAGTCGACGTACCAGGCGTCCCCGCCGGCGGGGACGCCGGTGGTGCCGGTCGAGACGAAGCGGGCCTTGCCCGACTCGACCTTCGCGTAGGTCCGGCCGGCGTGGGTGACGGGCCCGGAGGGCTCCAACTCGCCGGCGCCCTCGGCGGGCCGCCAGAACGCCACGTCTGTGCCGTCGGAGAGGTCGACCGAGAGCCAGGTGCGCTCGTCGCCACCGGCGTCGAGGTGGTACTCCGACCAGACGTAGCCCTCCTCGTCGAAGCGGATCTGGCCGCGGACCACGTAGTCGTGGCCGCCGAAAGCGACGACGGCGCCGAGCCCGAGGCCGTCCAGCGGGCCGCCGGGGCCGTCCGCGAGCGGGTCGACCGGGGCGCTGAGCGGGGCTGGTTGTTGTTCGCGGCTGCGGGCCCAGAGCCCGATTGCGAGGCCGAGGGCCACGAGGGCCAGGATCACGAGTGCGATGACCATGGGCGGGCACCCTAGCGGGAGCACGTCACGCTCGCGTCGGCTACCGCGCGAGCGAGAAACACCCGACAAACGGTCGTTCGTGCTGTGTATGACGGGCGATCCGGCGTGGCCGGGACGGAACTCGGAGCTCGCGCGGAGCGACGGCACAGACGAATGGCTGATTCCCTGTACGGTCGACAGGTTGACTAGTCGACTGGTCTTGTGTCAGGATGGCGATCGATCGGCGGCCTGCGCCGGTGAACCCAAACCGAGAACGACGATGACTTCCCACTTCAACCGGGTCCTTCGACGCCTGCTGGCGGCCGCGCTCACGCTGACCGCCGTCGTGGCGCTCGCCGCCTGCGGCAGCTCCTCCGTGTCGAACACCTCCAACGACGCCGCGCCCGAGGGCAAGAGCGGACCGTTCACGATCGGCTACGACGTCTACTGGCTGGGCAACAGCTGGTCGGTCCAGCTCTACCAGGAGTTCAAGGCCAGCGCCGAGCGCAACAAGGCCGACATCTCCAAGGTCGTCTACACGCAGTCGGACAACCAGGTCCAGAAGCAGATCTCGAACGTCCAGTCGATGATCTCGCGCAAGGTCGACGCGATCATCATGACCCCGATCTCGCCCTCGGCGACGGTCCCGGTCATCAAGCAGGCGCGCGCCGCCGGCATCCCCGTGATCCTGCTCTCGGCCGAGGCCGACACCAAGGAGTACACGTCGCTGGTCACCGTCGACCAGAAGAAGTTCGGCGCGGTCGGCGCCGAGTGGCTCGCCAAGGCGCTCGACGGCAAGGGCAAGATCTACGCGCTCAACGGGATCGCCGGGCTCTCGACCGACTCGCTGCGGTTCGGCGGGGCGAAGGACGTCTTCAAGAAGTACCCGGGGATCGAGATCGTCGCCGACAGCCACGCCAGCTGGGACGAGGCGCAGGCCAAGCGGGCCGTGTCGAACATGCTCTCCTCGCACCCCGACGTCGACGGCGTCTGGTCGCAGGGCGGCGCCATGACCCTCGGCGCGATCCAGGCCTTCCAGGCCGCCCGCAAGCCGCTCGTCCCGATGGTCGGCGAGAACAACAACGGCCTGATGAAGGAGTGGCTCGACCTTCGCGGCAAGGGCGCGTTCGACTCGATCGGCGTCACCAACCCGACCTGGCTGGCCGACGACGCGCTGAAGACGACGCTGGCCGCGCTCAAGGGCGAGAAGTTCGAGAAGGACAACATCCTCACGCCGCCGGTGATCACCGACGAGACGCTGGAGAAGTTCGCCCGGCCCGACCTGCCGGACTCGTTCTGGGTCAACACGCGCCTCAGCGACGCCCAGACCAAGTCGCTGTTCGCGAAGTAGCGACCTGATGTTCCGCTGCACCGACGTCTCGAAGCGGTTCGGCGCCACCCAGGCCGTCGCGGGGGTCTCGCTCGAGATCCCCGCCGGCCAGGTCCTGGCGCTGATGGGGGAGAACGGGGCCGGCAAGTCGTCGTTCATGGCGATGGTCGCCGGCGAGGTCGTGCCCGACGAGGGCGAGCTCTCGGTCGACGGTCACGTCCTCCGCGGCACCCCGGCGGACAGCCGCGGTGCCGGGGTCGCGATCGTCCACCAGGAGCTGAGCCTCTTCCCGAACCTCACGGTCGGCGAGAACATCTCCCTCGGCCGCGCTCCGCGCAACCGGATCGGCCTGACCGACCACCGCGCGGTCCGCGCCCGGGCGCTCGACGCGCTCGAGCGGGTCGGGTTCGAGATCGAGCCCGACCGGCCCGTGGCCTCGCTCGGTGCGGCCGAACGTCAGCTGGTCGAGGTCGCCAAGGCGATCGCGACGACCCCCAAGCTGCTGATCCTCGACGAGCCGACCTCGTCGCTGGAGCAGGGCGAGGTCCGGCTCCTGCACCAGGCGGTCCAGCGGCTCACGGCCGAGGGTACCGCCGTGATCTTCGTCTCCCACCGGCTCGACGAGGTCTTCCAGTTCTCCGACCTGATCGCGGTGATGCGGACCGGCGCGCTGGTCGACGCCGCGCCCGTCGCCGAGTGGGACGAGGACCGGCTGATCCGGACGATGGTCGGTCGCGAGATCGAGCAGCTCTACCCGCCGCGCGCGGCCCCGGCGCCCGACGGCGCCGACGTCCTGCTCGAGCTCGACGCGGTCAGCGGTCACGGCGTCCACGAGATCTCGCTCGCGGTCGGACCGGGACGGATCGTCGGCATCTCCGGGCTTGAGGGCCACGGGCAGCACACCGTCGCCGAGCTCGCCGTCGGCGTCCGCACCCCGGACGCCGGCCAGCTGAAGGTCGACGGCCGGCCGACCCGCCTGCGCAACCCGCGCGCGGCGCTCCGCTCCGGGATCGCCTACGTCCCGCCGAACCGGCGCGAGGCGGGGCTGTTCCTGCCGCTGTCGATCCGCGACAACCTCGCGACGGCCGCCCAACGGCGGCTGCACCCGCACGGGATCGTCAGCCCGTCGCGCGAGTCGCGGGCGATCGACCCGGTGATCGAGCGGCTCCAGCTGCGCTACAGCTCGACCTTCCAGCGGGTCTCCGACCTGTCCGGCGGCAACCAGCAGAAGGTCCTCTTCGGGCGCTGGCTGCTCGTCGGCGACCTCCGGGTCCTGGTCCTCGACGACCCGACGCGCGGCGTCGACGTCGGGGCCCGGGCCGAGATCTACCGGCTCCTCCGCGAGCTGACCGAGAACGGAATGGGAGTGCTGCTCGTGTCGACCGACATGCTCGAGCTGCTCGGGCTCGCCGACGAGATCCACGTCATGTACGAGGGACGGATCACCGGCGTCGTCGACGGCGCCGAGGCGACCGAAGAGCGGATCATGGCGCTGGCGACCGGGCGGAAGGCCGCATGAGCGCCGTGCTCGGGGCGACCACCCGCTCCAACCTCCGGCCGACGATCCCGATCTGGATCATCACGATCGTCGCGGTCGTCGTCGCCTACGCGATCTCGGTCCCGTTCCGCTCCGGCACCAACGTCAGCTCGCTGCTGCTGGGGATGGCCCCACTGCTGCTGGTCGCGGCCGGGCAGGGAATCGTGATCCTGACCGGCGGGATCGACCTCTCGGTCGGCTCGGTCGTGAGCCTGGCGACGGTGCTCGCCGCCTCCACGATCGGGATCGACGGATCCGGGACCTTCAACGTCGTGCTGGTGCTCGTCGCCGGCCTGGCGATCGGCACCGCCAACGGGATCGGGGTCGTCGCCGGGATCAACCCGCTGGTGATGACGCTGGCCTCGATGGGGATCGTCAAGGGCGGCGCGCTGCTGATCATGGACTCGCCGGGCGGGGCCGTCCCGACCGGCCTGCTCGAGCAGCTGACCTGGTCGTTCGGCTCGATCCCGATGGTCTTCGTCTTCGCGCTGCTGGTCGTCGTGGTGATCTGGCTCGGGACGAGCGAGACCCGCTTCGGGCAGTCGCTCTACGCCGTCGGCCACAGCGCCTCCGGCGCCCGCCGCGCCGCCCTCCGCAGCAACCGCGTGCTGATCGCGGCCTACGCCCTCAGCGGTCTCTGCGCCGCGCTCGGCGGGCTCGCGCTCGTCGGCCGCGTCTTCTCCGGCGACCCGCTGATCGGCGACGCGTTCGCGCTCGACTCGATCACGGCGGTGCTGCTGGCCGGGATCGCCGTCACCGGCGGTCGCGGCGCGATCCTCGGGGTGATCCCGGGCGTGCTGCTGCTGGCGCTGGTCGACAACCTGCTGAACCTCGCCGGCGTCTTCTCCTACTACCAGTACATCACCAAGGGGCTGATCCTGATCGTCGCGCTCGCGCTCTACAACGCCGCGGGCGGCGAGCTCAAGATCGCCGGGATCCGCCTGCTCGGACGCCGCAACGGCGACGACGAGGAGGCGACGGCATGAGCACCGAACCGGCACCCGCCGGGCGGCTCCAGTCGCTCTCCCGTCACCGCGGCCTGCTCGTCTCGTACGGGCTCGCGCTGGCGTTCGTGATCGCCCTCGGGCTGACGACCAAGAACGGCTTCGCGCCGAGCCGGATCCTCGACATCATCGGGCAGGACGCCCAGCTCGGGATGGCCGTCGTCGGCCAGGCCGTCGTGATGCTCGCGGGCGGGCTCGATCTCTCGATCGGCCCGGTCATGAACCTGGCCAGCATCGTCTCCGCGGTCGTGATGGACGGCAGCAACGGCAACATCGCGCTCGCGGTGCTGCTGACCCTGGCCGCCGGCGGCGCGGTCGGGATGGTCAACGGCCTGCTGGTCAGCAAGCTGCGGATCGCGCCGCTGCTGGCGACGCTCGCGGTCGGCACGATCGTCCAGGGCATCTACTACGTCTGGACGGAGGGCCAGCCGAAGGGCAACGTGGCCCCGGCCTTCCGCTCGATCGCCGATGACCGCCTGCTCGGGATCCCCGTCTCGCTGCTGGTCTGGCTCGCGCTCTGGGCGATCGTCGCCTTCGTCCTCTACCGGACCACCTGGGGCAAGGGCCTCTACGCGACTGGCGCCAACCCGCGGGCCGCCTGGCTCTCGGGGATCGCGACCGACCGCAAGGTGATCGGCGCCTACGTGATCGCCGGCCTCTGCGCCGCGGTCGCCGGGATGCAGCTGACCGCCTACTCCGGGACCGCCTCGGTCAACGCCGCCGACAGCTACACGCTGATGACGGTCGCCGCAGCGGTGATCGGCGGGGTTGCCTTCGTCGGCGGGATCGGCGGCCTCGCCGGACCGTTCGCCGGGGTCCTGGTGCTCGTGTTCCTCAACACGATCCTCGAGACACTGAACGTTCCCTCGGCCGCCCAGTACATCGCCCAGGGACTGATCCTGATCGTCATGATGCTCGTCACACGCAGGCTGATTCGCGGGACCGGGGGCCGGGAGGACACATGAGCAGTTCCGAGAACAGCCTGTCCGCATCGCGGCTGGCGCCGATCGACACGAGCACCGGCGTACCGATCTACCGCCAGATCGTCGAGCAGCTGATCGGGCTGCTCGAGGCCGAGGCGACCGGTACCCGGCTGCCGTCGGAGGCGGAGATCGCGCGCGCCGTCGGGGTCAGCCGGGGCACCGCCGTGCAGGCCCTCCGCGAGCTCGAGCACCAGGAGCTGGTCGTCCGGGTCCAGGGCCGGGGCACCTTCAAGGCCAGCCCGAAGCCGGGCAGCTTCACCCGCGACCTCCAGTCGGGGCGGCTGCCGAGCTTCACCGAGGACCTGCGACGCGCGGGCCACGAGACCCGCGAGCTGGTCCGCCGCTGCGACCGGGTCGCGGCGACCGCGACGGTCGCGACCGCGCTCGGCGTGCCCGAGGGCGCTCCGGTCTGGGCGCTGGAGCGCACGATCCTGGCCGACGAGCGCCCGGTCGTCCACCTCAGCTCGTGGCTGCCGGTCGCGGTCTACGACGAGCTCGACGGCGACGAGATCGCCTCGGCCTCGCTCTACCAGTACCTCGCGACCCGCTACGGCGACGCCGGCCGGCCGAGCTGGGCGGACGAGGAGTACACCGCCGGGACCGCCGACCGCGACCTCGCGGCGACGCTCGGCGTGCCGCTCGGGTCCGCGGTGCTGGTGGTCCGCCGGACGGCCTTCGTGGCCGACGGGCAGGCCGCCGAGTTCGTCGAGAGCTTCGTCCGCGCCGACGCCTACCGGGTCAAGATCACCGTGCTCCCCGCGAACGGGGACGGCACGCCGCACCCCGTCCCCGCGCTCGCGGACAACCAGCGGTGAGCGCGGTGAGCCGGCCGCTGCTGCTCGGCGTCGACATCGGGACGTCGAGCGTCAAGGCGCTGCTGCTGAGCGCCGACGGCGAGGTCGTCGAGGTCGCCCGCGCCGAGCACGCCCTGCACCCGACCGCGGGCGTGGTCGAGGCCGACGCCGACGGCTGGTGGACGGCGACCCGCGCGGCGATCGCCGCGCTCGACTCCGACCTCGCGACGGTCGTCGCGGTTGGCCTCTCGGGCAACATGAGCGCGGTCGTGCTGGTCGACGACGCGGGCCGGACGCTGCGCCCGGCGCCGCTGCTGGCCGACCCCCGCGGGGCCGCTCAGATCACGGGGCTCGGTCCCGAGCTGCGGGCCGCGATCGAGCAGGCCGGCGGCAACGCCCTGACCACGGCGATGTCGGTCTCGAGCCTGCTCTGGCTGCGCGACGCCGAGCCGGAGCTGCTGGACCGGGCGGCCGCCTGGCTCAGCGCCAAGGACCACGTCCGCCTGCGCCTGACCGACGTCGTCGCGACCGAGCCGACCGACGCCGCCAACTGCTGCTTCCTCGACGTCGCCACCCGCGCGTGGCGCTTCGACCTGATCGAGCGCGCCGGGCTGCCCGGCCGGATCTTCCCGCCGCTGCTCGACGCCGCCGAGGTCGCCGGCCAGGTGACCGCCGCCGCGGCCGCCGCGACCGGGCTGCCGGCCGGGATCCCCGTCGTCGCCGGCGGTGGTGACATGGCGACGGCCGCGATCGGTGCCGCCACGACCGCGGCGGGGGCGGTCTGCATCTCGCTTGGCACCTCGGTGACCGTGATCGCCGCGCTCGGCAGCGAGCCGCCCGATCCCGCCTGGCGCGGCCAGCTCACCTACCACCCGTTCCCGGGGGCGGCCGGCGGCTACGCGCTGGCCTCGCTGCTGACCGGCGGCCTGGCCCTGAACTGGCTGCGGTCGCTGGCCGGCGGCCGGATCGACTTCCCGAGCGAGGTCGTCCCCGATCCCGCCGACCCGCTGGTCTTCGTGCCCCAGCTCGCCGGCACCGGAACGCCGGACTTCATCCCAGAGATGCGCGGCACGCTGCTCGGCCTGACGCCCCACACCGGTGCGCCCGAGATCGCCGTGGCGCTGTTCGAGGCGATCGCCTTCGAGGTCGCCGACGTGCTCGAGACGCTCGGCGGCGACCGCGACCGGCCGATCCGGACGACCGGCGGCGGGACCCACGTCGACGCCTGGCTCCAGATCCTCGCCGACGTGCTCGAGCGCCCGGTCGAGGTCCTCAAGCAGACCGACGTCTCGGCCGTCGGCGCCGCCCTGCTGGCCGCCCCGGCCGCCGGCCTCGAGCTCGATCCCACGACCGTCGCCCGGGTCCAGCGCCGCCGCACGCCGCGCCCCGAGCACCGGGCCGCCTGGCGCCAACGCGCCGCCCGCTACGCCGAGGCGCGCGCGCTGGCCCTCGACTTCCACCAACGCAACAGCGCAGGAGATCCCCCCGCATGATCCGTACCGTCACGGGTGACATCGCCCCGGAGGAGCTGGGCTCGACCCTCTCCCACGAGCACCTCGTCGCCAGCCCGCCCGCGTGGATGGCGGCGAAGGATCCGGATCTCGTCGTGCTCGACGTCGACAAGGCGATCGCCGACACCGAGCTCTTCCGCGACGCCGGCGGCGCGGCGATGTTCGAGGCCAGCGCCTGGGACTACGGCCGCGACGCGTCGGCGCTGCGGCTGATCTCGGAGCGGACCGGCGTCAAGATCATCGCCTGCGGCGGCTTCAACAAGGGCCTCTGGTTCCACGAGCCGACCGCCGGCTGGACGACCGAGCAGTACCAGGAGGTGATGGTCCGCGAGATCACCGAGGGAATCGGCGAGACCGGCGTCCGCGCCGGCGTGATCAAGTTCGGGACCGGCTACAACCAGATCTCGGAGGCCGAGGAGCGCGTGATCCGCGCCGCCTGCCGCGCGCACCTGCTGACCGGCGCCCCGCTGCATTCGCACACCGAGGCCGGCACGATGGCGCTGGAGCAGCTCGAGATCGTGCGTGAGGAGGGCGTCGACCCGCGCCGGGTGACGATCGCCCACCTCAGCCGCAACCTCGATCCGTGGCTGCACCGGAAGGTCGCCGAGAGCGGCGCGATGGTCCTCGTCGACCAGCTCTCGAAGGTCAAGTACGGCCCCGAGAGCGGCCGGATCGACATGTTCGTCGACCTCGTCGACGGCGGCTTCCTCGACCAGCTGCTGGTCGGCGGCGACCTCGCCCGCCAGAGCGACATGCGCTCCTACGAGCGCGGTCCCGGGATCCCCTGGATCCTCACCGACTGGCTGCCGCGCCTGCGCGAGCGGCTGGTCGAGCGCGGCCGGACGCCCGACGAGGCCGACGCGATCGTCCACCAGGCGATGGTCGAGAACCCCCGCCGTCACTTCAGCTTCGGAGCCCCCGCATGAGCACCACGACCACCACCCTGCTGGACCAGCTCGGCGACGCCTTCGTGATCGCCACCCTCCGCGCGCCCTCGACCGAGGCCGCGCTCGGCGCCGCCGCAGCGCTGCTGGCCGGCGGCGTCCGCGCGATCGAGGTCACCTACACGACCCCCGACGTCCCCGGCGTGCTGCGGGCGATCCGCGAGCGCCACGGCGACGACGTGCTGCTCGGCGCCGGCACCCTGCTCGATCCGCACCAGGCCGAGGAGGCGTTCGCGGCCGGAGCCGGGTTCCTCGTCTCCCCGGGGCTCGACGACGAGCTGATCGCGGCGATGCAGGCGACCGGCGCGGTCACGATGGCCGGTGCGGTCACCCCGACCGAGGTGATGCGTGCGCGCCGGCTCGGCGTCGACGTCGTGAAGCTCTTCCCGGGCTCGCTCGGCGGCCCGTCGCACCTGAAGGCGCTGCGGGCTCCGCTGCCGGACCTGACCTACATGCCGACCGGCGGGGTCTCGGCGGACAACCTCGACCAGTGGCTGGCGGCCGGCGCGTTCGCGGTCGGCGCCGGCGGCGAGCTCTGCCCGGGGCCGGCCCTGGCCGCGGGGCGCTACGAGGACGTCCAGGAGCGAGCCGAGCGGTTCACCGCGGCCCTGCGCGCCTACCGGGCGCGAGACTGAGCGCATGCGCTTCGACCGCCTGACCTCCGCCGAGGCCGTCGCCGCGTTCGCGGGGCGGCCGGTCGCCCTGCTGCCGCTCGGGGCGATCGAGAACCACGGCGACCACCTGCCGCTGGGGACCGACAACGACCTCGCGCTGGGCGTCGCGGAGGCGGTCGAGGCGCGGATCGACGGGGCGCTGCTGCTGCCCCCGATCGCCTACGGCCAGGCCTGGTCGACGGCCGGCTACCCCGGCACCCTCAGCCTCTCGGTCGAGACCCTGACCGGGATGCTGGTCGACCTCGGCGTCAGCCTCCGCCGCCAGGGGATCGAGGTGCTGGCCCTGATCAACGGCCACATGGGCAACCTCGACGCGATGAAGCTCGCCGCCCGCCGGCTCTACGACGAGCACGAGATGACCGTCCTGACGCTGACCTACCCGGGCACCGCGGAGGTCACCGCCGAGGTCCTGGAGGCGCCCCGCTGGCACGGCACCTACTTCCACGCCTGCGAGATGGAGACCTCGCTGATGCTGCACCTGGCGCCCGAGCAGGTGCGGATGGAGCACGCGCGGCCGAACCACCCGGTCCCGACCCCGACCTTCGACGTCACCCCGACGCCGTGGACCGAGATCTCCGACAGCCCGGTGCTCGGCGACCCGCAGCTGGCGACCGCCGCCAAGGGCGAGGCGATCATCGACGCCGCGGTCGCGTCGATCGTCGCGCTGATCGGCCACGCCCGCCAGGCCCGCGGCTGATGTCCGGCGCCCCGGCTCCCGCGGGAGCCCCGATCCGCGCCGCCCTGCTGGGCATCCGGCACCCGCACGTCTTCGTCCGGCTCCAGCTGCTGCGCGCGCAGCCGGACGTCGAGGTCGTCGGCTTCCACGAGCCCGACGCCGCGCTCGCGGAGCGGTTCGCCGCCGCGACCGGCCTGCGGCGGTTCGCCTCGGTCGCGGAGGCGCTCGAGCTCGATCTCGACCTGGCCGTGGTCGAGGGCCTCGACACCGAGGTCCCCGGCGTCGCGCTGGAGGCCGCGCCGCGGGTCCGGGCGCTGCTGCTGGAGAAGCCCGGTGCCCCGGACCTGGAGCAGATGGACGCGCTGGTGGCTGGGCTCTCGGCGTTGCCGGTCGACGTCACCGTCGGCTACGAGCTGCACCACGCCCCGGCGGTGATCCGGACCCGCGAGCTGCTGGCGACCGGGGTGCTCGGGCACGTGACCGCCGTCCGCGCCCACGGCGGCTGCCCCAACGGCTGCGGCGACGAGCTCTGGCAGAGCGTTCCCGGCGACCTCGGCGGGGTCCTCTACACCGAGGGCTGCCACCTGCTGGAGCTGCTGCTCGACGCCTGTGGGACGCCGGAGACGGTGCTCGGGGCGGTCGCACGGCTGGAGGGCGGGACGGAGGTCGCCTCCGACGTCGTCAAGCGCGACCTCTTCGACCCGCCCGCGCCCGGCGACGTGACCCGGGTCGGCGGGCTGATGTTCGAGGACGTCGCCGCGGTGATCCTCGGCTACCCGGACAAGCTCGTGACGATGGACGTGACCGCCTGGGAGGCCGGCGACTGGGTCGAGCTGTGGCGGCTGGACTTCGTCGGCACCAGCGGCACGCTGTCGCTGTTCCCGCTCCCCGGCCGGGTCGAGCTCGACGTCCGCACCGCTGGTGGGGGCTTCGAGGTCGGGCGGATCGTCCAGCAATGGCCGCATCCGCAGGGCGAGCCGACGCTGACCGTCGATGCGGCCTACGAGAACGAGATGACGGAGATCCTCGACCGCCTGCGGACCGGAGCGGAGCCCGCGCAGGAGAGCCTCCGGCTGGCCCACGACGTGGTCCGGGTGCTGGACGCCGCATACCGGGCGGCGGCCCGGCCGGCGGTGGGCGTCGGCGGCTGAGGAGACGTCGGCGGGGCCCGGCGGGCCACCCGCGGGCGCCGAAACCCGGCGCTTGCGGGGAGGTCCTGACCGTGGCCCCGTCCGTCTGCTCGGTGGGCCAAGATTGGTCGTCGCTTTTGTCTGCGTCTCTTCCCGTTCCCCCCGGTCTTCGTCAGTGGCAGCACGAGGTGCTCGAAGCCATGACGGCGTGGCAGCAGGGTGCCTTCCTGGTCGCCGCTGCGCCCGGCGCGGGCAAGACCCGCCCGGCCCTCGAGCAGGCCGTCCGGCTGCTCTACGCGCGTGAGGCGGACCGGATCGCCCTGATCTGCCCGACCGCCCCGCTGACCCGTCAGTGGGCCGAGGCGGCCGGCCGCCTCGGCGTCCACCTCGCCCCCGACGCGACCGAGCTGACCCCGCCGGCCGGCTTCCACGGCGTGGCCGTGACCTACGCCCGCGTGGCGCAGTCCGCCGAGCGCTGGGCCGGCCAGTGCACCGAGAGCACGATCGTGCTCGCCGACGAGGCCCACCACCTCGGCGACGAGCTGGCGTGGGGCAAGGGCTTCTCGCAGGCGTTCGGCCGGGCGAAGCGCTGGCTGTTGCTCTCGGGGACGCCGTTCCGCTCCGACGCGAGCGCGATCCCGGGCGTCCAGTACGACAGCGACGGGGTCACCCAGCCCGACTACTCCTACGGCTACGCCGACGCGGTTCGCGACGGGGTCTGCCGGCCGGTCACCTTCATCCCGTTCGACGGGTCGATGTCGTGGCAGTCCGGTGACGAGACCGTCGAGGCCTCGTTCGCCGACGCCGTCTCCAGCGACCAGCGCGCCCGCCGCTACCGGACCGCGATCTCGGCCGAGCTCGAGGGCGCGCTGCCGAAGATCCTGCGCGACGCCCACCGCCGCCTGCTCGGCCTGCGGGAGACGTCGCACGCCGAGGCCGGCGGCCTGGTCGTCGCCTCCGACGGCGTCCACGCCCGGGCCGTCGCGGCCTCGCTGCACCGGATCACCGGCACGCCGCCGGTGGTGGTGATGCACACCGATCCCCAGGCCCACCAGAAGCTCGAGGCGTTCACCCACAGCAGCGAACCGTGGATCGTCGCGGTCAACATGGTCAGCGAGGGCGTCGACATCCCGCGGCTGCGGGTCGGCGTCTACGCGACGGCGGCGAAGACGGCGATGATCTTCCGCCAGATCGTCGGACGCTTCGTGCGGACGATGCCGGGACGGCCGATCGAGAGCTCGTGGCTGTACATGCCGGCCGAGCCGACGCTGCGGGCCCACGCGGCCGAGATCGACCGCGAGCTGGTCCCGTTCCTCCGCCGCAAGGAGGACGCCGACCCCGACGCGATGGAGGCGATGCTCGACGAGCCCGCGGCGAAGGCCGAGGACGAGATGGGCCTCGCGCCGGAGTTCAAGGCGCTCAACGCCGACATGGCGCCGGCCGCTCAGCTCGACCTGTTCGGCGGAGCGACGCCGCTGAGGACCGCGGAACGGGCGATGCAGCCGATCGGCGGCGGGGCCCCGTCGCCGATGGCGTCGCTGCCCGGGAGGCCAGCGGTCGGCCCGTCCGGTGGCCCGCCGGTCGCCTCGGTCGAGGTCCCGCTCTGGCAGCAGCGCCAGCGGCTGCGCGAGACCCGCCACCGGCTGGTCAGCGAGCTCGGCCGCGCCCGCCGCGCGACCCAGCGCGAGATCAACGCCTGGGTCAACAAGCAGGTCGGGGTCTCCAAGGTCGAGGACGCGAGCCTCGAGCAGCTCGAGCAATCGGTCGACCTGATCGAGCGCGCCCTGATGGGGAAGGCGTAAGGGTCCCTCTCGTCTTCCCGTGGAGTCGTGGCGGGTGGCGACCCGAGGAGGTCGTCTCGGACACCCGAGAGTCAGGTCGAGACCTGACTGAGGGTGCGCGAGACGAGATCTGACTCGTCGCCGGCCGCCACGGACCGCGCGAAAGCGAGAGGGGCCCTAAGCTCGGAGCATGCGTACCCGAATGGCCCTCTGCGCGGTCCTGCCCTACGCCGTCGCCGTCGTGGTGATGACCTTCGGGGGCTGAGGCCCGCCCCGGACTCGACGGGTCCTCCCTGCCCGGCGGGGGAACGCGGCGCGTCGAACGCGCCGCGCCACCCCGTCCCGGTCGTCCTCAGCGCAGCTTGCCGGCCTCCTTCAGCCGCCGCTGCTCAAGGGTCGATCCCGACTCGCGCCGCGCCGCCCGGGTCATCAGCCAGACGGCGAGGATCCCGCCGAGCACGCTCCACGCCCCGAGCACGAGGAAGACCTCGCCGAGCGCCCAGCTGCCCCCGAGCTCGGCGGTCTGGGCGCTGTCGGGCAGCAGCGACGAGCGCAGTCCCTGGGCGATCCAGCGCATCGGGAAGAGGCTGCCGATGACCTGGACGATCTCCGGCGACTTCGACAGCGGCGCGTAGACGCCCGAGACGAAGATCAGGGCGATGTAGGGGATCGAGATGAACCCGATCGCCTCGCGCCCGTTGGGCAGCAGCGCGCCGACCGCGACCCCGACCATCCCGGTCGCGACCAGGCCGAGCAGCGTGACCCAGACCATCGTGAACCAGCGCGCGGGCGTCGACGGCAGGTCGAGCCCGACGAACGCGGCGCTGGCGATCAGCACCAGCGCGACGGTGATCACCGTCAGCAGCAACGTGACCGCGGTTCGGCCGATCAGGTAGGTCGGGATCCCGCGGGGGAGCGATCGGGCCCGCAGCAGACTGCCGTCCTGACGGTCGACGGCGATCGCCTGGGCGAACCGCATGAAGCCGAACTGGACGACGATCACGCCGAGGAACCCGGGGATCAGGAAGGTCGACTGGCTGACGTCGGTGCCGGCGATGTCGTCGCCGCCACCGCTGGCGATCGCGACGATGATGATCGGCCAGAGCGCGACCTGGGCGAACAGCTGGCCCTTGGCGCGCCAGAGGCCGGCCCACTCGATCCGGGCGCGGTCGAGGCCGACGGACACGACCGACGGCAGCACGCTGCGGGTCTCGCTGCTCATGCGGCCAGCTCCTCGCGGCCGGTCTCCGCTGACCCGTCGCTCTCGCGCTGGTGCTCGGCGACCATCTGGAGGTAGGTGTCCTCGAGCGTCGGCCGGATCACCTCGAGCCCGGGGATCGGCGCGGTCGCCCGCTGGTGGAGGTCGAAGACGAGCCGCGACGGGTCGTCGGTCCGCTCGACCCGCGGCTGGCCGTCCTCGGTCCAGCGGACCTCCGCCTCGGTGCGGGCCTGGGCGGCCAGCTCGTCGGGGGTGCCGAGCGCCTGGAGCCGACCCCCGAGCAGGATCCCGATCCGGGCGGCCAGGAACTCCGCCTCGTCGAGGTAGTGCGTGGTCAGCAGGATCGTGGTGCCGTCGGCGGCGAGGCTCTGGACCAGCGTCCAGAAGCCGCGCCGGACCTCGGGGTCGAAGCCGGTCGTCGGCTCGTCGAGGAACAGCACCTCGGGTCGGCCGATGATCCCGAGCGCGACGTCGAGCCGCCGCCGCTGGCCGCCGGAGAGCGAGCCGACGTTCTTCTCCGTCTCCGCCTCGAGTTGGACGAGCCGCAGGACCTCGTCGACCGGTCGGGGGTTCGGGTAGTGGCGGCCGACGTGGCCGACCAGGTCGCCGACCCGCCAGCTGGCGTGGTCGGTCCAGGCCTGGAGCACGAGCCCGACGCGGGTCCGCCAGGCGGCGCCGGCCTTGGCGGGGTCCTCGCCGAGGACGCGGGCGCTGCCGCCGATCGGCTCGCGGAAGCCCTCGAGGATCTCGACCATCGTCGTCTTGCCGGCGCCGTTGGGGCCGAGCAGGGCGAAGATCTCGCCGTGGGGGATGGCCAGGTCGACGCCGCGCAGGACGGCGTGCGAGCCGTAGGCCATCTGCAGGTCGCGGACCTCGATCGCGGGCGTGCCGGGCGGCGCGTTGGCCGGGGCGGCGTCGGACGACGGAGCGGTGATGGGGGGCATCGGTCCCCACCGTAGTGGCTGGGGACGACGGGGAGCCGCGGCGGGCGACCGGAGGCGACGGCGGTGGGGTGACGCCAGGCGTACGTCGGCCCGAGGGGACCGCGTCAGCGCCCGTCACCGGAAGGGGAGGGCGGAGAGGGCCCGGGGCGGGTGAGGAGGCCGGGGCGGAGCCGCCGATCCGGTCGATCAGCGGCACGACGCCGTGCCGGCGCGCCTCACGGTCGAGGATCGTCAGGTCGAAGCGGGCGTTGAAGGC
>NZ_JBWDOG010000020.1:0-82832 GCF_056269115.1 Patulibacter ginsengiterrae | reverse complement strand
ACCCCGCGGGTCCGTCTGAGGTGTTCGTGGACCGAGCAGGTCGGCACGCGTGGACCGAGAGCTGGGCGCCAGCCCTGCCGAGGTCCACGCGTGCCGAGATGCGAAGCGTCCACGGACGCCTCAGACGACCCGCGGTCTTACGCGATCGTGATCTGCGGCTCGAGGTAGACGTCCTGGATCGCGTTCAGGAGCGCGATCCCGTCGGCCAGCGGGCGCTGGAACGCCTTGCGGCCGGAGATCAGGCCGGTGCCGCCCGCGCGCTTGTTGATGACGGCCGTCTTGACGGCCTCGGCGAGATCGCTCTCGCCGGAGGACGCGCCGCCGGAGTTGATCAGGCCGGCGCGGCCCATGTAGCAGTTGGCCAGCTGGTAGCGGGTCAGGTCGATCGGGTGATCGGTGGTCAGCTCGCTGTAGACCAGCGGGTGCGTCTTCCCGACCTTGATCGCGTTGAAGCCGCCGTTGAGCTCGGGCAGCTTCTGCTTGATGATGTCGGCCTCGATCGTGACGCCGAGGTGGTTGGCCTGGCCCGTCAGGTCGGCGGCCGTGTGGTAATCGACGCCGTCGACCTTGAAGGCCGAGTTGCGCAGGTAGCACCAGAGGATCGTGGCCATGCCGAGGCGATGGGCCTCCTCGAAGGCCTGGGCGACCTCGACGATCTGGCGGTTCGACTCCGGCGAGCCGAAGTAGATCGTCGCGCCGACGGCGGCGGCGCCGAGGTCGTACGCGCGCTGGACCGACGAGAAGCTGATCTGGTCGTAGGTCTCCGGCAGCGACAGGAACTCGTTGTGGTTGAGCTTCACCACGAACGGGATCTTGTGCGCGTGGCTGCGGCTGACCGCGCCCAGCACGCCGAGCGTCGAGGCGACGGCGTTGCAGCCGCCCTCGATCGCGAGCTCGACGATGTTCGCCGGGTCGAAGTAGGCCGGGTTCGGCGCGAAGCTGGCCGCGCCCGAGTGCTCGATGCCCTGGTCGACGGGCAGGATCGAGACGTAGCCGGTGCCGCCGAGGCGGCCATGGTCGAACAGCCGCTGGAGGTTGCCCAGCGTGCGGTTGTTGCGGTCGGTCGCGGAGTAGATGCGGTCGACGAAGTCGCTGCCCGGGAGGTGCAGCTGGGAGGCGTCGATCGTCTGCGACCGGTGCTCGAGGAGCGACGAGGCCTCGTCGCCGAGCAGCTCCGTGACGCGGTCGATCGTCGATGCGGTCTGAACAGCCATGTCGGTCCTTCGCGGTTGATGTTGACCCCGCGTCCGTGGCGCCTGAAGACGCTGCGGTCGGTGGTCCTGCGGGGTTTCTCGACGGGGGATTCGACGGCGCGAGCCGAAGCGGCGAGGCGCGGATGGTACCCGATCGTCGGCGAGAAACGCCCTGTACTGCGACGCATCGTCTTCATCCGGTGCCGATCTCGTGCCGATCGCGCGGCGACGGCGTCGGCGGACGACCCCCGCGATAGACCTCGCCCCCGTGCCCCGTGCCGCTCCTCCATGGTACCCCTCGACCGCGCTGTTGCTCGTCTCCGCCGCGGTCGGCGGCTGGGTCGGTGCGCGTAGCGGCTGCGCGTCGTCGTCGGACCCGTCCGGCGGCGCAGCCTCCCCGTCGCGCGTCGCCGCGCTGCTGGCCGCTCCCGGGGCGCGGGCCACGGTCGAGCGGGTCCTCGACGGCGACACCGTCGTCGTCCGCTTCGACGACGCCGGACGCCGCCGCCGGGCCGACGTCCGCTATCTCGGCGTCGACGCACCGGAGTCGGTCCATCCCCGCCAGCCGGTCGGCTGCTTCGGCCCGGCGGCAGCCCGCGTCAACCGCGCCTGGGTCGCGGGACGGCAGGTCCGGCTGCGGTTCGATCGTGAGCCCGTCGACCGCTACGGACGCCTGCTGGCAGCGCTGACGCCCGACGGCTGGACCCGCTCCGTCAGCGAGCGGCTGGTGGCCGAGGGCTACGCCCGCGTCCTCGCGATCGCCCCGAACGGGGCGACCGCCGCACGCCTGCGACGGCTCCAGCGGGGCGCCCGGCACGCGCGGCGCGGGCTGTGGCGGGTCTGCCGCGATGCTCTACGCTCAGGCTCGTGACCTCGCCGCGTCAACGCCACCGCGGGTCGCTCGACGAGCTCGAGCGGCGACTCGCGCGTGAGACCGAGATCGCCAAGCGCCAGCGCGAGAAGATGCTGCGCGACGTCGAGCGCCGGGAGGCGATGCGCGAGTTCGACGCCGTCAAGCGCCGCCGCGGCCTCCGCTACCTGATGCTGTTCGCGGTCCTGACCCTGACCGCGGTGCTCGTCACGCTGGTCATGTTCCGGGTCCTGACGATCGTCTTCACCTAGCTCTGCGCACGGTCCTGCGACCGCGTCGCGCGCGACCTGCACGCGCCCGGGACCCTATGGGCGGTAGATTGGCCTGCATACATGGCACGCCGTTCGCTTCGTCCCCATCTCAACCAGATCCGCACCTGGGTGCGTCAGGGCCGCACCGACGCATGGGTCGCGCACCAGCTCGAGGTCACCGGTCCGGAGATCGCTGACTTCAAGGCGAAGAACGACCTGACGGCCGCCGCGCCGGACGATCCGCAGTCGATCGTCGCCCCGGAGGAGGTCGACCTCCGCGCCGAGGACGACGCCCAGATCGCCGTCGAGCTGGAGGCCGCCGAGGCCGCCCGCAAGGCCGAAGAGGAGCGCAAGGCCGCCGAGGAGGCCGCCGCTGCCGCCGAGCGCGCCGCTCAGGCAGCAGCACGCGCCGCTGCCGGGGAGGACGAGGAGGACGAGGACGGCAAGTCCCGTCGCCGCCGCGGAGGCCGCCGTCGCCGCCGCAGCACGTCGTCGACGACCGTCTTCGAGGGCACCTTCGATCACGGCGACGAGGGCTACGGCCTGTGGCTCGACCCGGCCGTCGCGGATTCCGCGCTCTACGCCGAGCACTGGGCCGGCCACCGCCCGGTCGAGGTCACGATCGAGGGCGATCAGATCATCATCCGCCGCGCGGGCGAGTCCGCCGGCGACCAGGGCTGAGCTCCAGGCCCGTACCGTTCCCGGCGCTCCGTCCGGGAACGTCCCCCTCCGACGCCGCCGGCTGAGCCTCTCAGCCGGTCAGAGCGGGGTCTCGGGCGGCATCTCCGCGCCGCCCTCCCGGCTTCCTCAGTCCTCGCGGACGATCAGCCGTCCGCCGCCCCAGTCCTGGGCCTGGCCGAGGTAGCGGTAGAAGGCCGCGTCGGCGACGCGCGCGTCCCACGCGTCCGGGTCCTCCGGCGCGACCTGCGCCGCCAGGTCGAGCGCCCAACCGGTGCCGCGCTCGTAGAGCGCGACCAGCTCGTCGGTGGTGAAGGCCCCGCCCAGTCGCCGGCGCAGCTCGTCGTAGGTCGCCATCGCGACGGCCTCGGCCCGCAGGCTCGGGCGCCCCTCGAGGGTCGCCAGGTAGCGCTCACCGCTCCGCCATTGCTCGACCGCCAGCATCAACCGCACGGACTTGAGGCTAGCGGGCCGCCTCCCGCGGCCCACCAACCCCTGTCCTGCACGACCTGCCATCGGCCCGCCACGTCACGACCGTCCAGGGACGATCCGCGACGCCGTGGGCCCAGGCGGGTCAGTCGTTCGGCAGCCCACGCACGACGTAGGCCCGCTCACCCTCGCGGACCATCCCCAGTCGGCGTGCTTCCACGGCCATCCCGCGCGCGGTGCTGAGGCGGGCCTTGTCCGCCTTCAGCTGCTTGGCGCTGGCCTGCAGCTTCACCAGCCGCTGCTCCTGCTCCCCCGCGGTGCTGCGGGCGCTCACCCAGTCGAGGGCGGGGCGCACGTAGCTGGAGGCCATCAGGAGCAGCAGCAGGACGAGCGCGACCCGTCCGAGACGCGCCTTGTTGACGGCGATGCTCGGACGAGACTGCGGCTGCCCGGCACGGGGTCCGGAGGTCGTGGCGCTGCTCACGACGGGGTCTTTCGCCGGGACCCGGCGGGTTCCTCGCGCCGCACAGCGTCTTGCACCGGAGCGCGCGGACGGGGTGCAAGATCGCTTGCACGACCCCCGAACGCGCGTTCGCCCCGGTTGCGTCTGAGGTGGTCGTGGACCACGCAGGTCGGGCCGGATGATGCGAGAGCTGGACACCAGTCCTGCCGAGCTTCACCCGGCCCGAGATGCGCCGCTTCCACGGCCACCGCAGACCAACCGCTAGGAGCGGAAGACGCTCTTCCCCGGGTAGACCGCGGCCGAGCCCAGCGCCTCCTCGATCCGGAGCAGCTGGTTGTACTTCGCAACGCGATCGGAGCGCGACGGGGCGCCGGTCTTGATCTGGCCGCAACCGGTGGCGACGGCGAGATCGGCGATCGTCGTGTCCTCGGTCTCGCCCGAACGGTGCGACATGACCGCGGTGTAGCCGGCGGCGCGGGCCATCCGGATCGCCTCGAGGGTCTCGGTCAGGGTCCCGATCTGGTTGACCTTGATCAGGATCGAGTTGGCGGTGGCGGTGTCGATCCCGCGCTTCAGGCGCTCGGGGTTGGTGACGAAGAGGTCGTCGCCGACGAGCTGGACGCGGTCGCCGAGGGCTTCGGTCAGCGTCTTCCAGCCGTCCCAGTCCTCCTCGTCCATGCCGTCCTCGATCGAGAGGATCGGGTACTTGCCCGCCTTGTCGGCCCAGTACTCGGCCAGCTCGGCGGCGGTCAGGCTGCGGCCTTCGTGCTCCAGCACGTAGACGCCGCCCTTGAAGATCTCCGAGGTCGCGGGATCGAGCGCGATCCCGACCTGCTCACCCGGCTGGTAGCCGGCCTTCTCGATCCCGTCGACCAGGACCTGGAGCGCCTCCTCGTTGGAGGAGAGGTTCGGGGCGAAGCCGCCCTCGTCGCCGACCGACGTCGCCATCCCGCGGTCGTGCAGCAGCGCCTTGAGGTGGTGGAAGATCTCGGTGCCGACCCGCAGCCCCTCGGAGAACGTCTCGAACCCGAACGGGACGATCATGAACTCCTGGAAGTCGACGGAGTTATCCGCGTGCGACCCGCCGTTGAGCACGTTCATCATCGGCACCGGGAGGGTGACGCCGGCACCGGGCGCGTCGACCTGGAGGTGCTTCCAGAGCGGGACGCCGGCGTCGGCGGCCGCGGCGCGAGCAGCGGCGAGCGAGACGCCGAGGATCGCGTTGGCGCCGAGGCGCGACTTGTTCGGCGTGCCGTCGAGATCGATCAGGGCCTGGTCGAGGCCGGCCTGGTCGCTCACGTCGCGGCCCTTGACGGCCGCAGCGATCTCGCCGTTGACGTGGCCGACGGCCTGGGTCACGCCCTTGCCGAGGTAGGCCGCGCCGCCGTCGCGCAGCTCGGTGGCCTCGAACTCGCCGGTCGAGGCGCCGGACGGCACCGCGGCACGGCCGGTCGCCCCCGACGACAGGACGACCTCGACCTCGACGGTCGGGTTGCCGCGACTGTCGAGGATTTGGCGGCCGAGGACGGACTCGATCTGACTCATGGCCCGACAGTCTGCCGGGCGTCGCCACGGGACGCGTCGTCGGGGACATGACCGGGCCGGCACGGGCCCGCCCTCGGGGTGCATCCGGGGGCCCGTCGGGGGAATCCCCCATGGTGGACGGGCGGCCCTTCGGGCACGATCGGTGTCAGCGTCGACCTCCCGTCCCGACGCCGCGCACGACGCCCAGACGATCCCCAGCCGGACCCCGGCTGTCGCCCACCTGTCACTGCGACGCTCGCTCCCCTGACGCACGACCGAACCCGAACCATGCCCACGCTCCGCCTCGCCCCCGACACCCTCGCCGTCCCCCCGGCACGCTCCCGCCGCACGTCGCCGGTCCGTACCGACCTCTGGCACGCGCTGGCGACGTTGTTCGTGCCCGGGGCCGCCGGGGACGACGTCGTCCCCGCGATCCACGCTGCCGACGCCCAGGCGTTGCTCGTCGCGATCGGCCTGCTGCCCGTGGACACGAACAGCGACCGCTGGGACGCGCCGACCGTCGAAGCCGTGCAGCGCTTCCAGCGCAGCCGGGGACTGCCGGTCACCGGCGTCGCAGACCACCGCACCGCCGACGCGCTGCTGGTCGCCGCGGATCGCCGCACGACGGCCCTCGCCGCCTGAGCCGCGCCCAGGAGCACCCCGGAGACGCGCTCTGCCACCGGGGGCGGCGTCCGTGCGGACACCGCTCCCGCCGCCCGCGGCCCGTTCAGCCTTCGGACGGGTCGCGCTCGGGACCCCGGTCGGCGTAGACCACCTGCGCGTAGTAGCCGAGCCGCTCGTCGTCGCCGAGCTCACCCCAGCCGCGCCCCGCGGCCTCCGCCAGCTGCTCGGCCCGGAGGATCCGCTCCCGGAAGCGGGCGCTCGCCGAGCGCAGGGCGATCTCCGGATCGGTCTTGGTCTTCCGGGCGACGTTGGTGACCGCGAAGAGCGTGTCCCCCAGCGCCGTGTAGACGGACGGGGCGTGTCCCGCCCGCACCGCCTCGGTGAGGCGCTCCAGCTCGGCGCGGGCGGCCTCCAGCGCGTCCTCGACCCCGATCGGGTCGAAGCCGCTGCTCGCCGCCCGGCGCTGGACCTTGCGCGCGTAGAGCAGCGAGGGCAGGTTCTCGGGCACCTCGCCGAAGATCCCGCGCTCGCGCCCGGCCTCGGTCTGCTTGATCTGGTCCCAGTTGGCGAGCACCGAGTCGGCGTCGGTGACGTCGCGCAGCGCCGGGTCGGCCGTCTCGACGATCCGCCCCTCGGCCGCGTGGGCGGCGGCGTCGACCTCCAGCAGCTCGCGCATCTCCGCGCTGTCGGGCGCGAACACGTGCGGATGCCGGCGGATCAGCTTGCGGCGGCAGTGGGCCGCGACGGCGGCGAGGTCGCCCGCTCCCCGCTCCTCGAGCAGGAGCGAGAGGAAGTGGACCTGGAAGAGCACGTCGCCGAGCTCGTCGCGGAGCTTGGCGTCGTCCCCCGAGTTCGCGGCGTCAGCCAGCTCGTAGGCCTCCTCGAGCGTGTGCGGGACGATCGTCCGCTCGTTCTGCTCTTGGTCCCACGGGCACTCGATGCGCAGACGACGGGTGATGTCGTCCAACGCTCCGAGGGCCTCGGTGATCTCGTCGCGCGCCACCGGGCCAACGCTACCGCCCGGGCGGCGCGCGCGACGAGGACCCGTTGCCCAGGCGGGCCGGGTCCCCCTCGGACTACTGGGCCGGAACGGCGCCCGTCGTCGTCTTCGGCTTCGGCTGGTTCTTGCAGAAGGGCACGTCGTTGTACCCGTCACGGCACTCCGTCTTGTCCTTCCACTTCTTCAGCACGTCCGTCTGCCACTTCGTCCAGGCTTCCTGCGGCTTCTGCTGCGTGAGCTGCTGCTTGATCGTCGCCTTGACCTTGTCGAACGGCACGACCTTGGACGGCGTGATCGTGTCGACGCGGAGGATGTAGTAGCCGGTCTCGGTCTTGATCGGACCGACCAGCTCGCCCTTCTTGGCCTTGAACGCGGCGTTCTCGAGCGCCCGCTCCTGCTGGCCCTTGGCGACGCCCTTCAGCTGACCGCCGGCCTTCTTCGTGACCTCGTCGACCGAGTACTTCTTGGCGACGGTGGCGAAGCTGTCGCCGTTCTCGAGCGCCTTCTTGGCCTGGTTCGCCTTGGCCTCGGTCTTGGCGAGGATGACGTGCAGGTCGCGCGTCTCCGGCTGCGTGTACTGCGCCTTGTTCTTCTCGTAGTACTTCTGGACGTCGGCGTCGGTGATCTTGCTGGCCTGCTTGGAGATCTTCTCCTGCAGCTTCTGGGCCAGCAGCTCGCCCTTGACCTGGTTGCGGATGACGTCGACCTTGAGGCCGGTCAGCGCGGTGAACTTCGCCAGGTTCTCCTTGCCGCCGATGACCTGCGTCATCGTGGCCGGGAGCTGCTTGTCGATCGCCTTGTCGTCGACGTTGACCTTCTCGTCCTTGGCCTCGGAGGAGATGATCTCGTCGCGGAGCAGCTGGCTCATGGCGGCGGTCTTCAGCTGCTTCTCGAGGTTGACGCAGTAGTCCTTGACCTGTGCGTCGGTGACCTTCTGGCCCTTCGGGACCGACTTCTTCACCTCCGCGATGCACTCCGTGAACGGCGCCTTGAAGACGACGAGCTTGGGGGTCGCGGACTTGAAGAGCTTGCCGCCGAGGACCTGCTGGCTGGCCTGGACGTTCAGGTACTTCAGGCTGTTCTCGTAGTCGGACTTGCTGATCTGGGTTCCGTCCGCGTCGGCGACGGAATCACCGGACAGGCCGCCGCAGCCAACGAGCGCGGCAGAGGCAGGGACACCGATCGCGCAGACGAGAAGCGCGGTTCGTGCATTGCGATTGAGTCGAGGCATCGGCGGGAGAGTAGCGGCCAGACATAAGCTCATGCATAAGGACCCCCAATCGTCGTGTTAGACCTGTCACACAGGGGCCACGCTGAGCGCCGCCGCACGGACCCCATCGGCCGCCGCCACGACCGCCTCCAGCCGCTCCGGACCCTCCTTCGGCACGGTCACCGTGATCCGCGAGTGCCCGCCCTCGTACTTCGGCTGAAGGCCGCTGCCGCTGAACTCCTCGCGCAGCCGAGCGAGGCCATCCGCGTCCAGCTCGATCGGGGTCGCGGTCAGCTTCGTTCCCCGCAGCGAGACCACCCGGCAACCGGCCTCGCCGAAGCGGATCCGGGCCCGCTGCAGCTCGACCAGGTTCAGCAGCGGCTCGGGCAGCGCCCCGAACCGGTCCTCGAGCTCGCCGCGCAGCTCCTCCAGCTCGGCGACGTCGTAGGCGCCCGCGATCCGCCGGTGGACGTCGACCTTGGCCTGCTCGTAGGGCACGTACTCGGCCGGCACGTAGGCCGTGATCTGCGCGTCGAACCGGACCGGCTCGCGCTCGTCCTCGGTCCGCTGCTCGCCGGACTTGGCCGCCTCCTCCGCCTCGCGCTCGGCGACGGCCTGCTCCAGCATCGACAGGTACAGCTCGAAGCCGAGCGCCGCGACGTGCCCGGACTGCTCGTCGCCGAGCAGGTTGCCGGCCCCGCGCAGCTCGAGGTCGCGCATCGCGATCTGGAAGCCGGAGCCGAGCTCGGTGTAGTCGGCCAACGCCGTCAGCCGGTGCATCGCGTCCTCGGTCAGCGCCGCCGCCGACGGGTACAGCAGGTACGCGTAGCCGCGCTCGCGACCACGGCCGACGCGACCACGGATCTGGTAGAGCTGGCTCAGCCCGAAGAGGTCCGAGCGATCGACGATCAGCGTGTTCGCCTGCGGGATGTCGATCCCCGACTCGATGATCGACGTCGACACCAGCACGTCGGCCTCGCCCCGGAGGAACCGCATCATGTGGTCCTCCAGCTGCTGGTCGCTCATCTGGCCGTGGGCGACCTCGAAGCTCATGTCCGGGCAGAGGCCGCGCAGCCGGCTCGCGGTCTCGTCGATCGTCTCGACCCGGTTGTGGAGGAAGAACGACTGGCCGCCGCGGTCCTTCTCGCGCTTGAGCGCCTGGCGGACCAGCTGCTCGTCGTACTCGCCGACGTAGGTCTTGACCGGCCGCCGGCCCTCGGGCGCGGTCTCGATCGTCGAGATGTCGCGGAGGCCGGCCAGCGACATCTGGAGCGTGCGCGGGATCGGGGTCGCCGACATCGCGATCACGTCGACCTTGAGCTTGAGCTGGCGCAGCAGCTCCTTCTGCTTGACCCCGAACCGCTGCTCCTCGTCGACCACGATCAGGCCGAGGTCGCGACCGACGACGTCGCGGCCGAGGATCCGGTGGGTGCCGATCAGGACGTCGACCTTGCCCTCGTTGAAGGCCTGGACGACGACCCGCTGCTCGGCGGCCGAGCGGAACCGCGAGACGTGGTCGACGGTCAACGGCAGGTCGCGGAGGCGGTCCGCGAAGGTCCCGAAGTGCTGCTGCGCGAGGATCGTCGTCGGCGCCAGGATCAGGACCTGCTTGCCGTCGGCGGCGGCCTTGACCGCCGCGCGCAGCGCGACCTCGGTCTTGCCGAAGCCGACGTCGCCGCAGATCAGCCGGTCCATCGGCCGCTCGGACTCCATGTCCGCCTTGACCGCGTCGATCGCGTCGAGCTGGTCGACCGTCTCCTTGTAGGGGAACTTGGCCTCGAACTCCTCGACCAGCTCGCCGTCGGGCGGGAACTGGTGGCCGCGGCGCGCGCGGCGCTCGGCGTAGAGGTTGATCAGCTCGCCGGCCATCTCGTGCGCGGCCTTGCGGGCCCGCGTCTTGATCAGCTCCCAGCCCTTGCCCCCGAGCTTGGAGAGCGTCGGCTGGGCGCCCCCGCCGGTCACGTAGCGGGTGATCTTCGCCAGCTGGTCGACGGGGACGAAGACCTTGTCGGCGCCGTCGAACTGGAGCTTCAGGTAGTCGCGGGTGACGCCGCCGACGGTCTTGGTGTCGAAGCCGTCGAAGCGGGCGATCCCGTGGTCCTCGTGGACGACGATGTCGCCGGTCCGGAGGTCGGCGAAGCTCTTCAGCGCCCCCTTGCGCCCGGCCCGGCGCCGCGAGTCGTCGTCGGCCTCGGTCTTGCGCCGACGCATCAGCCGGTGGTCGGGCAGGACCGCCAGCTGCATCCCGGCCGCGATGAAGCCGTGGCGGAGGTCCGCGATCACGAACCCGGCGCGGTCGCGGTCGAAGTCGCCCTCGCCGACCCACTGGGCCCGCACCCGCGAGAGGTTGTAGGCGGCGCGGTCGCCGTCGCCCTGGCGGCGCCAGGTCACGACCGTCCGGTAGCCGGACCGCAGCAGCTTCTCGAGCTCGGTCTCGGCCGCGGTCAGGTTGCGCGCCGCGAGGTCGCCCGACTGGGCGTGGAGCTGGAGGTCCTGGTCCTGGAGCAGGCTCGCGATCCGCAGCTCGGCGCGCTCCTCCAGCTCCTTCAGGACCGTCTCCGGCCGGATGTAGAGGTGCCCGGCGTCCTCGTCGTGGAAGGCCGCGGTGACGTCCTCCCACTGGTCCTGGAGCGCGGGAGCGATCTCCTCGTCGGCGACCAGCACGACGACCGCGTCCTTCGGGACCAGGTCGAGGAAGCTGCCGAAGCGGTCGACCGGCAGCAGCCCGGCGACGTCGGGCCGCTCGTCGTTGTCGTCCTTGCGCAGCTCGGCGGCGATCTCGGCCGACTCGCGGTACTCGGCGGCCAGCTCCGCCGCAGGGGCGATCTCGACCTGCTCCAGCTCCCCGAGCGAGCGCTGCGTGAAGACCGAGAAGGCCCGGATCGACTCGATCTCGACGTCGAACAGGTCGACCCGGACCGGGTTGTCCTCGGTCGCCGGGAAGACGTCGAGGATCCCGCCGCGGACGGCGAACTGCCCGCGGTCGCTGACCTGGTCGACGCGCTCGTAGCCGCAGCGGACGAGGTCGACCGCGCCCTCGTCGAGGTCGAGCAGCTCGCCGACCTTGAGCGCGAACCCGTGCGGACGCAGCTCCGGATCGGGAACCGTCTCCGACAGCGCCGCGGCCGACGCCACGACCACCGGCGGCTCGGCGTCGGCGTGGCGGGCCGCCCAGCCCTCGGGGTCGGCGTCCGCCTCCGCGTGGGCGAGCAGCGCGTCGAGCGCGGCCACCCGCATCCCGACGAGATGGGCCGGCGGCGCCAGGTGCGACTCGTAGGCGACCCCGCGCGACGGGTAGAAGCGGACCGGCCGTGGGTGCAACCAGGCCCGCAGATCGCGGGCCAGCTCGCGGGCGGCCTTGTCGTCCGGGGCCACGACCAGCGCCGGGCGGCCGAGCCCGATCGCCCCGTCGACGCCGTCCAGCGCTCCGGCCACCACGAACGGCCGCATCGAGGTCGCGACGAAGACGCGGCCGCCCTCGCGGGCGATCCGGGCCCCGGTCGGTTCGTCGGCGAGGTGGCGGAGGAGCGGGCGGAGGGAGGACATGCGAGCCAACCGGTTCGGGGGCGACACCACGCGTCGGTGGCGGGCCACAGGCGCAACCCGGGCGGCGCCGGGCAGGACGCTCGATTGTACGCCGCTGCGTTCGGCGTGTCCGGCGCCGCCGGCGCCGCGGAGGTCTCCCGGGGGCCCGCCTCCGTCGTCGCCGCGGCACCCGCGGCCGAGCGAGGCGAAGGCGGCCGCAACGCGTGAGAAGCTGGCCCCAACCCGTTCACGACCGGCGATCCCCCGTGCCCGCTCCCGTCTCCTCCCCCGCGCCGAGCCCGCCCACCGACGGGCCGGACTACGCGCGGGTCCTGACGAACGGGCAGATCCAGATGATCGCGATCGGCGGCGCGATCGGGACCGGTCTGTTCCTCGGCGCCGGGACCGCGATCACCAAGGCCGGGCCGAGCCTGATCCTCGCCTACGCCACCGCCGGGATCGTGATCTTCCTGATCATGCGGGCGCTCGGCGAGCTGTTGCTCTACCGCCCGGTCGCCGGCAGCTTCTCGGAGTACGCCCGCGAGTTCATCGGCCCGTTCGCCGGCTTCGCGACCGGCTGGACCTACTGGATCACCTGGGTCGTGACCGGCATGGCCGAGATCACCGCCGCCGGGATCTACGTCCAGTACTGGATCGCGATCCCACAGTGGGTCACGGCGCTGGTCGTCCTCGCTGTCCTGTTCGGCGCCAACCTCGTCTCCGCGAAGGTCTTCGGGACCGCCGAGTTCTGGTTCTCGATGATCAAGGTGCTGACGATCATCGTGATGATCCTGCTCGGGCTCGGGGTCCTGATCTTCGGCTTCGGACCGGCGGGCGACACCGCGACGATCGCCAACCTGTGGCAGCACGGCGGGATCCTGCCCAACGGCCTCTGGCAGGCGCTGCTCGCGCTCCAGGTGGTGATGTTCGCCTACGTCGGCGTCGAGCTGATCGGCGTGACCGCGAGCGAGGCGGCGGATCCGGAGACCGTCCTGCCGCGAGCGGTCAACACGATCCCGTGGCGGATCGGGCTCTTCTACGTCGCCTCGCTGATCGTGATCCTCGCGCTCGTCCCGTGGGACGACTTCCGGGTCGGAGAGAGCCCGTTCGTCCGGGCCTTCGACAGCGTCGGGATCACGGCCGCGGCGGGGATCGTGAACTTCGTCGTGCTGACCGCCGCGCTCTCGTCCTGCAACTCCGGGCTCTTCTCGACCGGCCGGATGCTGCAGTCGCTGGCCGCCCACGGTCAGGCCCCCGCACGGCTCGAGCAGCTCAGCTCGCGCCACGTCCCCGCCGCGGGGATCACCGTCTCCGCAGCGGTGATGGCGATCGGCGTGCTCGTCAACGCGCTCGTGCCGGCGAAGGCGTTCACCTACATCACCTCGATCGCGACGATCGGGATCATCTGGACCTGGGGCACGATCCTCGTCTGCCAGATCCGCTACCGCCGGCAGGCCGACGCCGGGCGGCTGCCGCGCTCGGGCTTCCGGATGCCGGGTGCGCCGACCACCGGCTACGTCGCCCTCGGCTTCCTCGGGTGCGTGCTGCTCCTGCTCGGGTTCGACGCCGACAACCGGGTCGCGCTCTACGCCGCCCCGGTCTGGGCGGCGATCCTGACGTCGATCTGGTTCTTCCGCCGACGGGCCGGCGCGGAGGCCGCGGAGACCACCGAAGCGGACTGACGACCAGGCGACCGGAGCGGATGCACCCAAGGTCCGCCCCCGCGCGCGATACCGTCTATGGACGGACGTCGATTTCGCCGCTGCCGAGCGGCGGGTCGGCACCCGGGTTCCTCGTCGCCGACCCCACCCCGCCGCCATGCCCCATGTATCGCATCTGACGTCCACGGCCGTCGCTCCCGCCACCGAGGCGATCACGCCGAGCGACAAGTTCGTGCTCGAGGGGTTGACCTACGACGACGTCCTGTTGCTTCCCGGGCCGTCCGAGGTCCTGCCCAACGCCGTCACGACCGGCACCTGGCTGACCCGCAACATCCAGCTCAAGGTCCCGCTGCTGTCGGCGGCGATGGACACGGTGACCGAGGCCCGGATGGCGATCGCGATGGCCCGCCAGGGTGGGATCGGGATCCTCCACCGCAACCAGTCGATCGAGGACCAGGCGGCCCAGGTCGACACGGTCAAGCGCTCGGAGGCGGGCATGATCCGCCATCCCGTCACGATCGGTCCGGACGCGACGATCAACGACGCCGACGCGGTGATGGGCCGCTACGGGATCGGCGGCCTGCCGATCTGCGACGAGCAGGGCCACCTGCTCGGGATCGTCACCAACCGCGACATCCGCTTCGAGTCCGACCACGAGCAGCCGCTGCGCTCGGTGATGACGCCGATGCCGCTGGTGACCGCCTCCCCCGGCACCTCCGCCGACGAGGCGATGGCGCTGCTGCGCGAGCACAAGATCGAGAAGCTGCCGCTGGTCGACGGCGACGGCCGCCTCGCCGGCCTGATCACGCTCAAGGACTTCACCAAGACCGAGAAGTACCCCGACGCCTCGAAGGACGGCTCCGGCCGTCTGCTCGTCGGCGCCGCGGTCGGCGTCGGCCCCGACAGCCGCGAGCGGGCCCACGCGCTGGTCGACGCCGGCGTCGACGTGCTGATCGTCGACACCGCCCACGGCCACCAGCGCGGCGTGCTCGACACCGTCAGCCGGGTCAAGCGCGAGACGTCGGTCGACGTGATCGGCGGCAACGTCGCGACCCGCGCCGGCGCGCAGGCGCTGATCGACGCGGGCGCCGACGCCGTCAAGGTCGGCGTCGGACCGGGCTCGATCTGCACCACCCGGATCGTCGCCGGCGTCGGCGTCCCCCAGGTCTCCGCGATCTTCGAGGCGTCCCGCGCGGCCCGGCCGGCCGGCGTGCCGGTGATCGGCGACGGCGGGCTCCAGTTCTCCGGCGACATCGCGAAGGCGATCTCCGCCGGCGCCTCGTCGGTGATGCTCGGGTCGCTGCTGGCGGGCTGCGAGGAGTCCCCCGGCGAGCTCGTCTTCATCAACGGCAAGCAGTTCAAGAGCTACCGCGGCATGGGCTCGCTCGGCGCGATGCAGGGCCGTCAGTCGTTCTCGAAGGACCGCTACTTCCAGGAGAACGTCTCCGGCGACGACAAGCTCGTCCCCGAGGGCGTCGAGGGCCAGGTCCCCTACCGCGGCCCGCTGGCGGCCGTCTCGCACCAGCTGGTCGGCGGCCTGCGGGCGGCGATGGGCTACACCGGTGCGGCGACGATCCAGGACCTCCAGAACGACAGCCAGTTCGTGCGGATCACCTCGGCCGGGCTCAAGGAGAGCCACGCCCACGACATCCACATGACGGTTGAGGCCCCGAACTACATGACGCGTCCCCGCTGAGGGGCGCGTAAGCGCTTCGTATCTCGGCCCGCGTGGGCCTCGGCAGGCCTGGCGGCCAGCTCTCGGACCCACGCGAACCGACCTGCTCGGCTTCCGCATCCCCTCAGCGGGGACGCGGGCCGGCTGGTGTGCGTGGGCGTCGCAGCTCGGCCTACGACCACCTCAGACGCAACCGCCGCGGCTTCGGGCTGAGCATCGGCTCGTGACCGGTTGAGGTTGCGTGCGCTGAGCGCACTCAAGCTCAACCGGTTGACGGTCGGCCAGCGCCCACCCGCCTCGCGCGCCCTGCCCCGCGCCCGCAGCCGGCTCTCGAGCGGGGCCACCAGGGCCACGCGCTTCCCTTCGAGCGCCACCCGCCTCTCAAGCGCCACCCGGCGGCCGAGCACCACCGCCGCGCCGGAGGCGCGGCCCGGGCTCAGGCCAGCTCGCGCTCGCCGAAGACGAGCGACTCGGCGAGGTTGGCGGCCTCGGCGATCAGCGCCTCGACCTCGTCGGCCGGCTGCTGCCAGCGTCCGAGCACGTAGGAGGAGACGATCTCCGGGTCGGTCGAGTCGGGGCGTCCGACGCCGATCCGGACCCGGCCGAAGGTCGGCTCGCCCAGCTCCCGCTTGAGCGACTTGAGGCCGTTGTGGCCGGCGAGCCCGCCACCGAGCCGGCTGCGGATGTCGGCGAAGGCCAGGTCGATCTCGTCGTGCAGGACCAGCACGCGTTCCAGCGGCACCTTCAGCTGCCCGCGCGCCGGCCCGACCGAGCGGCCGGACTCGTTCATGAACGTCTGGGGCAGCAGGACCGCCACGCGCACCGGATCGGTGCCGACAGCGGGGCCGGTCGACGGGCGCGCGGAGCCGGCGTACAGCTCACCGGCGAACTTGGTCCGCGAGCGCCCGAGGTCCCAGCGCTTCGCCAGCTCCCGGGCAACCTGGAAGCCGACGTTGTGCGGCGTGCGCTCGTAGCGCACGCCGGGATTGCCCAGACCGACGACCAACCAGTCGACCGGCGGGATACCGCCGCGAAGGGTCATCGTCTGCCGGGAGAAGAGCAAGGGGTGTCCGGGGCCGCGACGCGGCCCCGGCCGGTGCTACTCGCCGGAAGCGCCCTCGGAGGACTCGCCGGCGACTTCGGTCGTCGGCTCGGTGGTGTCGGCCTCGGCGTCCGGATCGGCGATCGCGCGCGGCGAGCGGAGGTTGACCGCCACCGTCTCGGGATCGTCGACGAGCGAGCCGTTGCCGGGCACGACCGCGTCGCTCAGCGAGAGGTGATGCCCCGGCTGCAGCGTCTTGATCGAGAGCGTGACCGACTCGGGGATGTCGTTCGGCAGCGCCTCGACGGTGACCTCGCGGACCAGGTGCTCGAGGATGCCGCCGAGCTTGATGCCCTCGGCGTCCTCGACGTCGGTCAGCTCCAGCGGGACGATCTGCTGGATCTTCTCCTTGAGGTTCACCCGGAGCAGGTCGACGTGCATGATCTCGCCGCGGACCGGGTGGCGCTGCGTCTCCTTCAGCACGACCGGCTCGGCGGCGCCGCCGTCGATCGAGAGATCGATGACCGCGCCGGACGCGGCCAGGGTGTGGCGCAGGTCGCGGGCGTTGACGGAGATCGAGACCGGAGCCGCGTCACCCCCGTAGATCACTCCCGGAACGCTGCCGGCACGACGAGCACGGCGGGCATCACGCGAGTGTTGGGGTTCGCGAGACGCGACGGCGAGCGATGAAGAGTTCGAGGGCATGACGGCGAGAGATGCTAGCGAAGGAAACGCGTCCTCGCCCCCCGCCCTCGACCTCCTCGGTCGCTACCGGCCTCGCCGGGCCTCAGGCACCCGGCGAGGCGGCGCCGTCACCGGGCGGCGCGGCGGGATCGCCGGTCTCGCTGGTGCCGTCGGCTGCCGTCCGCCCCGGCGGGGACGGCGGGATCGTCACCGGCGTGGTCGGAGCCGGCGCGAGCTGGTTCAGGGCCCCCAGCTCGCCGTGGAGGACCGTCCACGCCGGCTTCTTGCCGCCCTTGAGGTCGAGCAGGCCCTTGGCGTGCCAGGGCGGGGTCGGGAGCGGGTTGCCGCCGGCCCAGTTCGGCCGCACGCGGAACTCGCGCAGGCCCCACCAGAGCGCGCCGGACAGCCACGGCTTCGAGCGGTAGACGGCGAAGTGATACGCGGCGTATGCAGCCTGGAACGCGTAGGTGCCGGGCTCGGTGACGGCGCCGTCGCGGTTGGCCTCGGCGCCGGTCTCGGTGATCATCACCGCCTGCTTCGGGTTGCACGCCCGCAGGCTGTCGAGGAACACGCCGAGCTGGGAGGGATCCGAGAGCGGGTCCGCCGGTCCGCCGTACCAGCCGAAGTAGTCGTTGAGACCGATCAGGTCGAGCGGTGCGTAGGCGGTCTGGCAGCCGTACTTCGTGCCCGACTGACGGGCGTAGGAGAGCGGCCGCGTGGGGTCGAGCTGGTCGACGACCCGGCGCGCGCCCTGGAAGTAGCGGGCGATCGGCGGTCCCGGGTTGGTGGTCATCTCGTTGCCGGCGGACCAGGTGAAGACGGAGGGGTGGTGCGCGTTGGTGGCGATCGTCGTCTTCAGCAGCCGCAGCGCCAGGTCGCGCACGCGGCGCTTGCCGATCTGGCTCTGGCGGACCTGGTAGACCGGGATCTCGGCCCAGACCAGCAGGCCGAGCCGGTCGGCCTCCTCCAGCATCCGCGGGTGGAACGGGTAGTGGCCCCGGATCACCAGGCCGCCGAAGTCCTTCGCCTGGCGCAGCAGCAGGTCCTGGCCGCGGTCGGTCAGCGCGCTGCCGCGCTCGACGTCCATCTCGTGGATGCCGGTGCCGCGGAGGTTGACGTCGACGAAGTTCAGCTGCAACCGGCCGTCGACGACCCGGACCGAGCGGATGCCGGTCCGCGCCCGGAAGCGGGACACGAGCTGGCCCTCGCGCTTGCCGCTGCTGAGGCTCGCCTCGACGGAGGCGAGGTAGAGGTACGGGCGCTTCGGCGACCACAGCTTCGGCTTCGGCACGCCGATCGTCCCGATCACCTCACGGACCTCGCCGCCCTTCAGCTTGACCGTGGCCAGCCGCTTGGCGCGGTCCCCGACGCGGACGACGATGTCCGCCTTGCGGGTCCCCCCGGTCTGGTTGGTCACCGTCGCGCGCACCTTGACCCGGCCGGAGCACGTCCGGCACGGCAGGTCGGGGGTGATCTGGACCGGGGAGAGGTCGAGTTGGTCGGCGTAGCGGAGGACCACCTCACGCGGGATCCCGCCGTCGTTCCACCAGCCGCCGCCGGGCGTCCCGTCCTTCTGGGTCGCCTTCGGCGGGAAGTCCGACAGCTCGCGGCGGCTGTCGGTCCGGACGACGACGGTGACCGTGCCGTCCTTGCGGGCCGCCTTGACCGGCAGCCGCAGCTCGAACGGCTCGTAGGCCCCGCGGTGGCGCCCGACGAGCTTGCCGTTGACCCAGACGGTGCCGGCGATCGCGACCCGCTCGAAGCGGAGGATCCAGCGGCCGCCGGCGCGGTCCTCCGGGATCTTCGGCAGCCGCAGCTCACGCCGGTACCAGGTGATCCCTCCCGCCATCGACTCGACGCCGTTGTCGCCCGCCGTCCAGGTGCTCGGAACCGTGCCAGCGGTCCACCCCTCGGGCGACGCCTGGCGCTCCCAGTGCTGCAGGACGCCGACGCCCTCGACGTCGCGCCGGATCAGCCAGCGCCCGCCGACCGTCCAGCGATCGGCCTGACCGGCGAAGGCGCGGGTGCCGCGGGTCGGCAACGTCGCAGCCGGCCGCGCAGCCGCGGCCCCGTTGGCCGCTGGTGGGTCGTCGTTGGCGGGCGGAGCGGACTGCGCGGACGCGGCGGCGACGGGCAGGATGGAGAGGACAACAGCAAGCGTCGCCGCACGAACGGCGCCCGCAAAGGGACGGTGCATGCCTGCTCTCTAGCACGTCGCGTCGGTCGGCCGCGCTAGTCTCCGCGGCAATGGCTCTGCTCTTCAAGCCCTTCGGACTGATCGCGGGGCTCATCGCCTCGCGCCTCGCCGGCACGATCTTCAATCGGATCTGGAACGCCGTAGACGGCTCGCCGCTGCCGGATCCCGACGTCCGCGAGGACGACGGCGGTCGGGCGATCGTGGCCGCGGCGCTCCAGGCCGGGATCTTCGCTGCGACCTCGGCCGCGGTCAGCCGCTACGGCATGCACGTCTTCGAGCACACCTTCGGCCGTTGGCCCGGCAAGCACCGCGGCCCCGACGGCGAGATCTCCTAGGCGGTTGGTCTGGGGCGGCCGTATGCCGTCGCATCTCGGCCCGCGTGGGCCTCGGCAGGACTGGCGTCCAGCTCTCGGACCCACGCGAACCGACCTGCTCGGCCTACGACCACCTCAGACGCAACCGCCGCGGTCACGTCTGAGGGCGCATCTCGGCCGGCGTGGGCCTCGGCAGGCCTAGCGGCCAGCTCCCGGGGTGGGCGGGCCGGTCTCACGACCTGCTCGGCCTACGACCACCGCAGACGCAACCGCGCTCCCCGCTCTACCTGAGCGCCTTGAACGTCTTCCAGGTCTTGCGCGAGTGGCCCTTCGAGGTCTGGAGCCCCGACTTCCAGTCGCTCCGCCCCTGCGGGTCCCGCAGCTGGTACCAGGTGAAGCTGGTGACCCCGTGGCGCTTGGCGCTGTTCCAGGCCAGCTTCAGCCAGGCCGCCGCGCGACGGTCGCTCGTCTGCATCTTGCCCGCCGTGCGGTAGGCGAACTCGGTGATCTGGATGTTGCGGGCCGCCTTCGACGAGACCCGGCCGGACCGCGCCAGGCGCTTGATCTGCTTGACGGTGCTGCCCAGGTTGCCGTGGACCCACTGGTCCTTGTTGCGGATCGAGCGGGTCGGGGGCCGCTCGAAGTCGTAGGTGTGGAGCGTGAACCCGTCCGCCAGCAGCTTCGTCCGGCACGACTTGGTGCCGCTCGCCGAGCGGTACGAGAGGTTCAGGCAGAGTGCCCGCCGGAAGAACGTGCCCGGGGCGACCGACTGGTTGCGGGCGTTCGGCGACGTCTCGCCGACGAGCACCTGCGCGTCACCGTCCTGCCGCTTGATCTCCTTGTAGACCCGGTTGGAGAGCGCCACCCAGGACCGCTCGTGCCGGAGCGGCCAGGCGGTCTTGTAGTTCGGCTCGTTGTAGGTCAGGTAGCCCGCCAGCGGCAGGTCGGAGAGCTTCTGGGCCAGATCGCCCATGAACGTGACGTAGGCGCTCTGCGTCGACGAGTGCATCCGGTAGCTGGCCGGCTTGCGACGTCCGAGCGTGGCGTAGGTCCCGATCAGCAGCTTGGCGCCGATGGTCTGGCCCTCGATGGCGGCACCCCGGATCCGCGAGATCGTCTCGGGATCGACGTGCTGCGAGCGGCCGTTCCAGCGCACGAGCACGCGCACCGACTTGACGTTCGCCGCCTTCGCGTCCCGCCAGAACGCGCTCCTGACGACCGGATCGGGGCTCAGGATCATGCTGTCGTCCTGCAGGCCCTTGGCCATCTTGGCGTCGGCGACAGCGGGGGTGGCGAGCACGGCGAGCGCCGCGAAGGCGCTGACCGCGAGTCGGGTGGTTCGGTGCACGGAGGGACCTCCTCGATGGGTCGGGCGATGGTGGAACGGACCGGCGGCGGCGCCGACGGCCCGGCGGGCTATCGCGGGGCCCTGATGACCAGACCGCGCGTCTGCAGCGCGGTCAGCGCGTCCTCGAACGCACCGTATTCCCGCCGCGTCAGCAGGTCGACCGGTCGGCCGGCCGGCCCTGCCGTCCGCATCCAGCGGTGCAGCGTGGGCAGGCCGACCTGCTCGGCCGGCTCGCTGGTGAGCGACAAGAGCAGCGGCAGCTGCGGCTTGTGCTCCAGCTCGCCCGTGAGCACCGACAGGGGATCGGCGTCGAGGACCCGAAGGACCTCGTCGTCGTCGAGCCCGAGGCGCTCAGCAAGCAGCTGCGCGGCGGTCGTGGACATCTATCGAGCGTAGCGACGTACGCACCAAAGCGCACCGGGAGGGGGTGTGGGGTGCCTCACAAAGGCCCCCGGCCCCGGTGCCCGTGCCCTAGAAGAGCTGGTTCTCGCCCTCGAAGACCTCGCTCACCGAGTCATCGGTGAAGATCCGGCGGATCGAGTCGGTCAGGAGGTTGGCGCAGGAGACGACGTGGACGTTCTCGGGCGCGCCCTCGCGGACCGGGATCGTGTCGGTGACGACGATCTGCTCGAACGGCGCGGCGGCCAGGGTCTCGTAGGCCTTGCCGGAGAAGACCGCGTGGGTGGCGGCGGCGTAGACGCGTGATGCGCCCGCGGCCTTGACGACCTCGCCCGCGGCCCGCAGGGTGCCGGCGGTGTCGATCATGTCGTCGACGATGATCGCGGTCTTGCCGGCGACGTCGCCGATCACGTGGCCGATCTCGGCGACCTGCTGCTGCGGCCGCTCCTTGTCGAGGATCGCCAGGTCGGCGCCCATCCGGTTGGCGAACTTCTTGTTCAGCTTCACGCGGCCGGCGTCCGGCGCCACGACGACCAGCTCGTCGTCGAGGTTCAGGTCCATGAAGTACTGCGTGAGCATCATCATCGCCGTCATGTGATCGACGGGGATCTGGAAGAAGCCCTGGACCTGGCCGGCGTGGAGGTCCATCGTCAGCACGCGGTCGGCGCCGGCGGACTCGAGCATCCGGGCGACCAGGCGGGCCGAGATCGGCTCACGCGGGGCGCTCTTCTTGTCCTGCCGCGAGTAGCCGTACCAGGGAGTGACCGCGATCACCCGGTGCGCGCTCGCGCCCTTGGCGGCGTCGATCATCACCAGCAGCTCCATCAGCGCGTCGTTCGCGCTGATGCCCGTCTCCGGGTTGCCGCAGGTCGGCTGGACGAGGAAGACGTCCGCCCCGCGGATCGACTCCTCGAACCGGCAGTAGACCTCGCCGTTGGAGAAGGTCTTGAGCGTGACGGGGCCCGGACCGACGCCGAGCTTGTCGCCGATCGCGTCAGCTAGCTCGGGGTTTGCGCGTCCGCTGAAGAGCATCAGCCGCTTGTCGTAGCCGAGCGGCAGGCTCGTCGCGGTGTCGATGGTCTGCGAGGTCAGGCTCACGGTGAGGCGTTCCAAGGAGAGGAGGAGGGGATACGACCGACCGACGAGGGTCGCCGCGAGGCCCCAGGGTATCCGTACGGTGACGTCCGGTGCGGACGGCCCGCACACCCGCCGGCCACTGACACCTCGTCAGCCCTCCTCGGCCACCCGCGCGGCGACGATGTCGGCATAGCCTTCGAGGTTGCGCTGACGGTTGCGCGCGATCCCGAGCGCCTCGGCCGGGACGTCCTTCGTGATCACGCTGCCGGCCCCGGTGTAGGCCCCGTCGCCGATCGTGACCGGCGCGACCAGGGTCGTGTCGACGCTGGTCTTGACGCCCGCCCCGATCGTGGTCCGGTGCTTCTTGCGGCCGTCGTAGTTGGCGGTGATCGTCGCCGCGCCGAGGTTCGTGCCGGGACCGACGTCGGCGTCACCGATGTAGGAGAGGTGCGGGACCTTGGAGCCCTCGCCGATGTCGCTGTTCTTGATCTCGACGAAGCTGCCGGCCTTGGCCGACCTCCGGAGGGTCGCGCCCGGCCGCAGGTAGGCGAACGGCCCGATCGAGACCCCGTCCTCGGCGACCGCCAGCAGCAGGTGGCTGTGGATCGCGCTGACCCCGTCGCCGAGCTCGCTGTCGATCACGGTCGTGTGCGGCCCGACCGTCGTCCCGGCACCGATCGTCGTCGCCCCGCGGAGCACGCAGCCGGGTTCGATCGTGCTGTCGGGGCCGATCGAGACGTCGTGGTCGATCACCGTCGAGGCGGGGTTGACGACCGTCACGCCGGCTCGCTGGTGCGCCTCGATGATCTGCCGCTGGGCGATCTCGCGGACCGCGTTCAGCTGGACCTGGTCGTTGACGCCGAGCACGAGGTGCGGGTCGTCGAGCCGATGCGCGCCGACGGCGTGACCGTCGGCCCGCAGGATCGCCAGCACGTCCGGCAGGTAGCGCTCGCCCTGGGCGTTGTCGGTCCCGACCCGCCGCAGCGCCTCCAGCAGCAGGGCACCCGAGAACGCGTAGACGCCGGTGTTGACCTCGTGGATCCGCAGCTCCGCCTCGCTGGCGTCGCCCGGCTCCTTCGTCTCGACGACCTTGACGACCGCGCCGGCGGCGTCGCGGACGACCCGGCCGTAGCCCCGGGGATCGGGCAGCTCCGTCGTGAGGATCGTGGCCGCGGCGCCCGAGCGGGCGTGGGCGTCGGAGAGGCCGCGGACCGCCTCGGCCGTGATCAGCGGCACGTCGCCGGCGAGCACGACCACGGGGCGGTCGGGGTCGATCAGGTCGGCTGCGGCCGCGACCGCGCCGGCGGTCCCGTCGCCGTGCCGGTCGACGTGCTGCTCGACCACGGCGACGGTGTCCGGGAGGTGTCCCTCGAGGACCCGGGCGGGCTGGTCGACGACGACGACCCGGTGGGCTCCGGCGTCGCGGGCCGCCCCCAGCACCCAGCCGATCAGCGACCGGCCGCAGAGGTCGTGCAGGACCTTCGGGGTCGACGAGCGCATCCGTGTGCCGCGGCCGGCGGCGAGGACGATGACGGTCGGGGCAGACTGATCGCTCACGGGTTGCAGGGTATGCGACGCGTGGCCCGCGACGGCGGACCGACCGGATCCGTGTCACCACCGACGCGGACGATGTCACGAGGGCCGGGCTGCCGGGACCGGGGAACGCCCGCCTGCAGGCGCTTTTCGCGCGGGCCGGAATTGGGGAGCAAGGATTCGAACCTTGACCTGACGGCTCCAAAGGCCGCCGTGCTGCCATTACACCACTCCCCAGCACTGGTCCCCCACAGGATGCCGCAACCGTGCGCGACGCGCTCGCCCGTACGTCCGTCGAAGGGCGACTCGCGACCCGCGGTACCGGGCGGGCGCCGGCGTGCGGCTCGCCCACCGTGGCGTACGCGCTCAGTCCCAGGCCAGCGAGGTCCCGACCGCGGCGGGCGGCGCCGTGGCCACCCGCGGGACGGCCTCGCGCAGGACCGCACCGAACCGCTCGGTGCTCCGCGCGATCAGCTCGATCAGCGTCGCGACCGGCGTGGCGACCTCGCTGACGCCGTTGGCGTAGTCGGTCTGGAAGCCGATCAGGGCGTAGGGGATGCCGGCCTCGCCGAACAGGACGGTCTCCGGCCCGGCGGTCTGGCTGACCGCCGTCACCCCGACCGCGCGCAGCGAGCGGATCTCCGCCCGGGTGTTGAAGCGCGGACCGTCGACGTGGCCGTAGCAGCCCCCGTCGGCGACCTCCAACCCGGCGGCCGCCGCACCGTCGAGCAGCGCCCGCCGCAGCTCGGGGCTGAACGGCTGCTCGAAGACCCAGTGCCCGCGACCGGGTGCTCCGGGTGCGTCGTGCAACGTGCAGATGCTGCCGTCGCCGAGCCGGTTGCCCAGGAAGTGCAGGTCGTCGAAGACGATCAGGCTGCCGAGCGTCGCCTCCGGATCGCAGGCGCCGCAGACCGTCACCCCGAGGACCGCGTCGACCTCGAGCTGCTGGAAGGCCGTCACGTTGGCCTGATGGCTGACCTGGTGCGAGACCAGCTCGTGGTCGTCGCGGTGCCGCGCGAGGTGGACGATCTCGATCCCGTCGACCGTTCCGACCGTCACGGGCACCCGCCCGTAGCGGGTCTCGACGTCCCGCCGACTCCCGGACTCGAGACCGGGCAGCCGGTAGGTGCCTGATCCGGTGACGATTCCGATCCGCAGCGACATGGCGGCCGATGCTACGTCAGCGCAGCGTCGACCCGCGGCCGGGCGCCGAGTGGGTCTGCCACCGGGGACGCGACGACCGACACGAGGGGGCCGGGAGCCGAGCCTGTGCTCGGGGCCGACCTCAGCGGGCCGTGCGGCGGTTGCCGCTGGCGGCCCGGCGGGGCCGCGGCTCACGCTCGCCGAGCGTCGGACCGTCGTGCTGGCCGAGGCCGAGCACCCGCATCGCCTTCAGTCCCAGGCTGAGGCGCTCGCGCCCGTCGCTGGAGGTCACGTCGAGCCCGCAGAGCTCGCGGACCCGCTCGAGCCGGTAGCGGACGGTGTGGCGGTGGGTGAACAGCCGCTGGGCGGCGGCGGCGACCGAGCCGTCGGCGTCGAGGTAGGCGGTCACGGTGCCGACGAGGTCGGTCTCGTACTGCCCGTCGTAGGCGGCCAGCGGCTCGATCGTCTCGGCGTAGAACCGCCGCAGCTCGTCGGGGTTCTCGCTCATCGCCGAGAGCAGCAGCCGGTAGGCCCCCGTCTCCTCGAACCCGAGCACCGCCGAGCCGGGATCGCCCTCGCTGACGTTGCAGGCGAGCAGCGCCTCCTGCATCGCCCGCGGCAGGTCGCCCGGAAGCTCGCTCGGGCGGCCATGGCCGACCGAGACGGCGTGTCCGGGAAGCACGCCGTCGAGCTCGGTGAAGGCCGCCTGGGCGGCCCGGGCGATCGCGTCCTCGCTCCCGGCCGGCACGAGCGCGGCCACCTCGCAGGCGGGGCCGCCACGAGCCAGCGCTCCGACCAGCGAGGACGGGCTGACGGCGCGAGCGCCACGCTCGACGGCGGCCAGGGCCCGTGCGCGCCACCCCTCGTCGCCGGCCACGTGCGGATGGACGCGGACGACCAGGGCCCCGGTCGGCTCCGCCAGGTCGAGGCCCAGCTCGGCACCGCGCTCGACGATCGCCGCCCCGTCGGTGAAGTCTCCGGCGAGCAGCTCGGCACAGAAGGTCGCCGACTCCTCCTGGCTGGCGCGAGCGGGAGCGCGGACCCGTTCGACCTCGAGCGCGAGCACCGTCAGGACCAGCGCCAGGATCCCGGGGTCGGGCTCACCGCGGTGCTGGAGGACGGCGCCACCGGCGGTCTCCCCCGCGACGGTCAGGGGCAGGTTCTCGAGGTCGCCGCGGGCGGCGAGCAGGCGGCGCTCCTCGTCGCGGGATCGGGCGGCGACGGCGAGCACCGCACCACCGCGATCGGTGACGACCAGACCGGCGTCGAGGGCGCGGGCCACGGAGCGAGCGAGTGCCGGGAGCCCGGCGCCCGACGCAACGGCCTCCGCGATCGCGGCGAGTGGCCCGGCGTCACTGGCGACCTGCGGGTCGGGCTGCTGCACAGGCGAATCGTACTGCCCGGTGATCGTCTTCCCTCGGCCCCCTCCCGGCGACCGGCGCGCGGCCCCTCCCCCGCGGGACGCCAGGAAGGCCTCCCGGGCGGCAGACTCCCGCCCCGAACGCCATCCCCGGAAACCACCACGACGCGCCGCCGCCTGGATCCACCGATGGTCGGTTGAGCGTCCGCGTGGAGGACCGAGCGTGGGTCGACCCGACGCCTGAGGACGGGTTGCTCCCCTTCGATCGTGTCGGATCGATCGACACGACGGCCATCCGCGGCGAGGCGACCCGAGGGTCGCTCGGGCTCAGCTGAGGAAGCGGTCGACGAACGCGAGGCCGCCGTAGACGCCGCCGATCGCGAACGCACCGACGACGACGGCGGCCAGCACGACCGCTGCCATCCGCTGCCACCAGGTCGCGTAGATCCGCACCACGGGCACGAAGACGAGCGCCACGACCGCGACCACCGCGATCAGCGCGCCGACACCGCCGACCAAGTACGTCACGAATCCGCCACTCATCCCTGGGGATTCTGGCGCAGGTGGGAGACGAAGAGCGCCACGAGGGCAACGAGCGCCGCGATCGCGGCCGCGAGACCGGCGCTCGCGAGCACGTCGGAGAGGTACGTCTCCCGCAGTACGAGCGGCGCGCAACAGATCAGGGCGGCGAGGATCACGGCCAGGCCGGTCAGGCCGATCCGCCCCGGGACCCGTCGCACCGAGGGCGTCAGCGCGACCGCGATCGCGACCCAGACCACCGCGGCGCCGGCGACCGTCGACGGCGGCGGCGAGCCGGTCAGGAGATCGAGCCCGCCACTCGGGTCCAGGCGGCTGGCGTCCGCGTGCGCCAACGCGTTGCCGAGCAGGACGAGCGCGGCCGCGATCACCAGCGTGATCCCGGTGCCGATGTGCCGGCGGCGGGCCAGGAACAGCGCCGCGACGATGCTCGCGAGCCCGACCACCAGCGGCGACCCGAGGATCAGCCCGACCTGCGCGGCGTCCTCGACCGGAGCGATCCGGATGTGGCCCGTCCAGCTGAACAGCCGGCGGTCGGTGTGCGTCGGCGAATGGTCGTCGATGACGCCGTCGAGCCCGACGTAGGCGAAGCCTCCGACCGCCACCACGGCGACCAGCGTCGTCACCTCGAGGCCGAGTCCGCCGGGGGTGAGCCGGCCCCACACGAAGTGCGCCGGACCGGAGAGCGGTCGCCAGACGGCGAGCACCAGGCGTCCGGCGCGGGTGGTCGCGGCCCGTTGGAGCCAGCCGCGCGCCCGCTCGCGATTCTCGGCCTCGCCGAGCCAGTGGGCGATCACGAAGGCGGCGACGACCAGCGCGATCAGCGTGCCGAACGCGAACGCGCCCTGCTTGGCCCAGGCCAGCACCTGATCGAGGCTCTGCCAGAAGACGTAGCCGAGGGTCACGAACAGCGCCGCCCAGAGGCCGCTGCCGACGATCGAATAGGGGATGAAGCGGCGGGCGGTGACGCCCCCGGAGCCGAGCAGGAACGGAGCGATCGCCCGGACGAAGCCGATGAAACGGCCGATGATCACGGCCTTGCCGCCGTGCTTGTCGAAGAAGCCCTCGACCTGGACCAGGCGGTCGGGGGTGATCTTGATCCGGGGGCCGTGCCGCTCGATGAACGACCGTCCCAGGTGGCGCCCGAGGTAGAAGCTGGCCAGGTCGCCGAGGAACGCCATCAGCCAGACGATCCCCAGCAGGGTCACGTAGTCCAGGGTGCCTTCCCCGGCGAGCACGCCGCCGAAGAGCACGAAGGTCTCGCCCGGGGCGACCAGGCCGACGAAGGCCCCGGTCTCGGCGAAGGCGAGCACCCCGACGATCAGGTAGGCCCATGCGCCGACCGCACTCCCGACCTTGCCGACCCACTCCTGCAGGGGCAGGTCCTCGATCGTGGGGATCTCGACGAACCCGAAGCCGAAGACGATCCCGGCCGCGATCGCGACGATGACCGCCGGCAGCCCCCACGAGGGAAGCGCGCCGCGCCGCCGCGCGAACCAGAACGCGATCGGCGCGAGGATCAGCAGCCCGATCCAGAGCGGATGGACCTGCGCCAGCGGCGGACTCACGACCGGCAGCAGGGCGGCGACCGCACTCACGTGGCGGACGGCCCGATCGGGACGACGGGAGCGCCCGCCGTCGGGGTCGCCACCAGGGCGTCGAGGCCGTCGGCACGCAGCCCTGCGGCCGCGGCCTCCGCCTGCTCGGCCCCGTCGAACCAGCCGACGGTCGTCGGTCCCGATCCACAGACCATCACCCGTGCGGCACCGGTGCCGAGGAGCCGCTCGAGGTGCTCGCCGACCACGGGCGCGAGGTCGACCGCGGCGGGCTGGAGGTCGTTGACGCAGAGCGACTCGGGCAGCGCCGGCCCGGCGGGACCGGTCAGAGCCTGCTCGATCCGCTCCCGCCAGCCGGACAGCGCCGCCCCGTCACGAGGGGACCCGAGCTCGTCGGCCCGGCGGTAGACCGCGGGGGTCGAGAGCCCGGCCTGGGCCCGGACGACGACGACGGCCCCGGGCAGCACGCCGGCGCAGCGGACGAGCTGCTCGCCCGCGCCCACGGCCACCGCCAGACCAGGCTCCAGCTGGTGCGGAACGTCGGCCCCGAGCCCGGCCGCCAGCCGCTGGAGCAGCACGCCGTCGCCGAGGCCGCTGGCGTGGGCCGCCAACCGCAGCACCGCCCCCGCGTCGGCCGAGCCGCCGGCCATCCCGGCGGCGACCGGGATCCGCTTGGTGATCTCGATGGTCGCGGGCGGTCCGTCCCAGCCGGTCGCCGCCCGGAAGTCGGTCAGCGCCCGGAGGGCGAGGTTGTCGCCGCTGACCCCGGGGCAGCGGACGTCGTCCGCTCCGGGCTCGACGCCCTCGGGCCGGAGCTCGTCCGCCGCACGGGGCCGCAGGACGACATCGTCGACCAGCGACAGCGACTGCATCACCGAGACCAGCTCGTGCCGGCCGTCGACCGCACGGGTCGGGCCGACGACGAGGGTCGCGTTGACCTTCGCCGGGGCGACGGTCCGGCAGCCCGCGAAGCCGGCCGCGCTCACCCCGCGGCCCGCCAGGCGTCGATCTCGGCGACCAGCCGGTCGTTGCCCTCGGCGACCGCGATCGCCCGGGCGAGGTCGCCGAAGGCCAGCGCGGAGACCCGCTCGGCGCGGACGTCGAGCGGCAGTCCGACCGCCTCCAAGCCGATCCGGGCGGCATCACGACGGTCCTTCGGCGCCCCCGGCGCAAGCGAGACCGAGCGCGCCAGCGCCTTGCGGCGGTGCAGGAACGCCCCGTTGACGAGGTCGCGGACCGGCTTCGGGGCCGGCGGCCGGACCCGCTTCAGGCCGAGCAGGACGCTGTCGACGTTCGGCACCGGCGAGAAGACCTTGCGCGAGATCGCGCGCAGGACGCGGACGTCGCACGAGAGCTGGGCCAGCGCCGACGGTGCGCCATAGGCCTTCGTGCCCGGCTGGGCGGCGAACCGCTCGCCGACCTCGCGCTGGATCATCGCCACCCAGCGGTCGACCGTCGGCAGGCCGGCGACCGTCCGCAGGATCACCGTCGCCCCGACCGCGTACGGCAGGTTCGAGACCACCACCGTCGGCGCGGGATCGAGCGTGGAGAGATCGAGCTTGACCGCGTCGGCGAAGTGCAGCTGGGCGTGCGGGTAGGGCTCGAGTGCCTCCCGCAGCGGCTGCTCGAGGTTGCGATCGAGCTCGACGACGTGGACGGCCGCGACCCGAGCGGCGAGGTCTTCGCTGAGGACCCCGAGCCCGCCGCCGACCTCGAGCGCGACGTCGTCGTCGCGCAGCTCGGCGAGCCGGGCGATCACGCCGAGGATGTTGTCGTCGACCAGGAAGTTCTGTCCGAGGTCGTGGCGCGGGCGGATCCCGTGCTCCCGCATCCGCCGGATGCTCGGCTGGCTGCGCGGCTCGGACGGGGCGGCCTCCGGCCGCTCCTCGGCGCTCACGCGCCCCACCCGAAGACCCGCGCGGCGTTGGCCGTGACCGCGGCGTCGAGCTGCTCGTAGGACTGGCCACGCTGCTCGGCGACGAAGCGCGCGGTCTCGGTCACGTTCGCCGGCTGGTTGCGCTCCCGGCGCCGGGACTGGGGCGTCAGGTACGGGGCGTCCGTCTCGACCAGGATCCGGTCGTCCGGGACGGCCGCGGCCGCGAGGGCCAGGTCGGCGTTCTTGGGGTAGGTGACGTTGCCGGCGAACGACACGTACCAGCCCTCGGCCAGGCACTCGTGCAGGCGGTCCGGCATCGAGAAGCAGTGCAGGACCACGGTCACGTCGGCGGCGTGGTCGCGGAGGGTCGCGATCGACTCGTCGTCGGCGGCACGGGTGTGGATGATCAACGGCTTGCCGGTCTCGCGGGCGATCTCGATCTGGTCGCGGAACGCGGCCCGCTGATCGTCCGGCGGCGTGTGGTCGCGGAAGAAGTCGAGGCCGGTCTCGCCGATCGCCGCGCAGCGCGGGTGGGCAGCCAGCGTCCGGAGGTCCGCGGCGACCGTCTCGTCGTAGCCGTTGGCGGCGTTGGGATGGCGCCCGATCGCGGCCCAGACCTCGTCGAACCGGTCGGCCGCGGCCAACGCCGTGCGGCAGCTCTCGGCGTCCATGCCGACGGTCAGGATCCGTCGCACGCCGGCCGCACGCGCGTTCCCGACCAGCTCGTCGTTGCTCGGCTCGCAGGAGTCGAGGTGGGTATGGCTGTCGATCATCGGATTCCGCCGCGGCGGTCCTCGGCGACCGGACTCACGCAGCCGCCGCCCGGTCCTTCGGGAACAGCGGCGGCAGCTCGGCGATCATGCCGATCGTTCCCGCGCCGAGGCGAGCCCCGTCCCACGCGAGGTCCGGGGCGCCAAGCGCCTCCAGCAGCGTCGCGGTGCTCTCCGGCAGCCACGGGTGGAGCAGCACGCCCAGCACCCGGACACCCTCGATCAGGGTCCGCAGGACGCGGTCGAGATCCGCGGGGTCGGCGTCCTCGGCGGTCTCGAGCTTGGCGAGCTTCCACGGCGCCTGCTCCTCGACGTAGCGGTTGAGCCGCCGCACCCGCTCCCAGATCGTCTCGAGCGCCTGGCTGATCTGCCCGTCGTCGAGCTGCGTCGCGATCTCGGCCTCGAGCCCGGCGAACGAGGCCGCGATCTCCGCGTCGACCTCACAGGCCGGGGTCACGCCGTCGCGGTAGCGACGGACCATCGCGATGCTCCGGGAGGCGAGGTTGCCGAGGTCGTTGGCCAGCTCGGTCTCGTAGCGCAGCTTGAGCCCGTCGAGCGAGACCGACCCGTCCTGCCCGAACGAGACCTCGCGCAGCAGGTAGAAGCGGACCGCGTCGGCGCCGTACTGCTCGATCGCGTCGAACGGGTCGAGCACGTTGCCCTTCGACTTGCTCATCTTGGCGCCGTCGACGAGCAGGAAGCCGCCGACGAGGAGCTTCCGCGGGACCTCGAGTCCGGCGGCCATCAGCAGCGCCGGCCAGTAGATGCTGTGGAACTTGAGGATGTCCTTGCCGATCACGTGGACCGGCGGCCAGTGACTCTCGGACAGGTCCTCGCCCGGGCGGCCGAAGCGCAGGGCCGTCACGTAGTTGAGGAGCGCGTCCCACCAGACGTAGAAGACGTGCTCCGGATCCCACGGGACGGGCACGCCCCAGGTGATCCCGTTGCGGCTCAGCGACACGTCCTGGAGGCCGTTCTTGATGAACGCGACCGCCTCGTTCCGGCGCACCGCCGGCACGACCCAGTCGGGCCGCTCCACGAACAGCTGCTCGAGCGGCTCCTGGAACGCGGAGAGCCGGAAGAACCAGTTGGTCTCCTTCTCGCGGATCAGGGCGATCCCGTGGATCGGGCAGGTGTTGCCCTCGGCGATCTCCGACTCGGTCTTGAAGTCCGCGCACTTCGGGCAGTACCAGCCCTCGTACTCGCCCTCGTAGACGTAGCCGTTGTCCTTGACCCGGGTCAGGATCTCCTGGACGGCGGCCTTGTGGCGCTCGTCCGAGGTCCGGATGAAGAAGTCGTTGGACGACTCCAGCACGGGCCCCATCGCCTCGAACCGCGGAGCGTTGCGGTCGACCAGCTCCTGCGGCGTGATCTCCTGCTCGGCGGCCACGTTGGCGACCGGCTCGCCGTGCTCGTCGGTGCCGGTCAGGAAGAAGACGTCCTCCCCCCGCTGGCGGTGATGACGTGCCAGCACGTCGGCCACGATCGTCGAGTAGGCGTGGCCGAGGTGCGGGGCCGCGTTGACGTAGAAGATCGGGGTCGTGACGGAATAGCCCATGCCGGACTGGAGGGTACCGGCGAGCCGCCACGGGCCTGTTGCTGCCGCCCACTCCGGCAGCCAGGCCGGCTGCGGGTCGTCGTCCCATCGCGGGCAGATGACGAGGGCCCGACCGCTCTTCGGGCGGCGGAGCGCCGGACGCGAGCGCGCTCCGGGCTCGACCGGAGCGGTGGCGTCCGGGGTCCGACGGCCGGCGTTCCTCACCGGTCCCCCAGCCGCGGCCGCGCGGCGCCCACGGCACCGATCCCGCCAGCGACGCCACGGCCGAACCCGGGCCTCGCGGTGCGGTCCCGACCACCGCGCCGGGCGGCCGGCAGCCCGAGCGCGGCGAGCACCAGGCCGAGCCAGACCAGCGACGGCGTCGGCGGAGCTTCCTCGACCGGCCGGCGGACCGGCGTCGGCAACGGTGCGCCGACCGGCTCGACGACCGGCACGGCCGGCGGAGCGGGCGCCGGCCGCCGTCGAGGACCGACCACCCGAACCGGGTCGCGGACGAGCGGACGCGGGCGGGGAGCCGGGCCGACGGGCACGAACCGCCGCGCGGGCGGTGCCGCCCGCAGCAGCGGCTCGGGGTCGACGTACCCGATCCGGTCGCCCGCCCGCCGCACGCTCAACGTGATGCCCCCACCCGCCGCGGTCCCGAGCGGCCGCCCCGGTGCGACCGCGTTCCCCGCCCGTACCCCGACCCGGTCGAGGCCGCCGACGCTCACCGACCAGCGACCGCAACGCACCGCCACGGCCCCGCCACCGGGAACCCGCCCGGCGAAGCTGACCGGTCCCCCACACGCGGCGACGACCCGCGAGCCGGGAGCGGCCGCGAACCCGAGCGTGCGCCGCTGACCCGCGCGGAACGGATGCCCGCGACCGTAGGAGAAGTGCGCGGCGACCGGGCCGGACGAGGGGACGAGGAGCAGCGGGAGATCGACCACCAGGCGACCGTAGGACGCGCCGTCGGGTCCGTGGCCGAACGCACTGGATCGGCACCAGATCGGCACGCCCTCGACGCGGATGACGGCGGTTCGTCACCGGTCCACGGCCGACGGCGAACCACGAGCGAGAAGCTCCGACGACGAGCCCCGCGTCACCCGCCAAGCCCATCCTGCACCGGGGCTAGACTCGCCAGATCGTCCCGACCGGAGTGTCCCCATGAGCGTGACCGCCGCCCAGCTTCTCGTCCGCTGCCTCGAGCAGGAGGGGGTCGCGTACGTCTTCGGGATCCCGGGCGAGGAGAACATCCACTTCGTCGATGCGCTCCGGGACTCCCCGATCCGGTACGTGCTCGTCCGCCACGAGCAGGCGGCGTCGTTCATGGCCGAGATCTACGGTCGGCTGACGCAGCGGGCCGCCGTCTGCTCCGCCACGCTCGGGCCGGGCGCGATCAACCTCCAGCTCGGGGTGGCCGACGCGACGACCAACAGCACCCCGCTGATCGCGCTCTCGGCCCAGGTCGGCCGCGACCGCTCCTACAAGGAGTCCCACCAGAGCGTCGACCTCGTCTCGATGTTCGCCCCGATCACCAAGTGGTCGGCGCTCGTCCCGACCCCGGAGTCGCTGCCGGAGATCGTCCGCAAGGCGTTCAAGACGGCCCAGACCGAGCGCCCCGGAGCGGTCTACCTGGCGATCCCCGAGGACATCGAGAGCGCCCAGGTTCCCGACGACCTGACGCCGCTGCGGATCGACCGCGTCCGCCCGAACGAGCCCAACGACGCCCAGATCGCCCGGGCACTGGAGGTGCTCCACGCCGCCCGCAAGCCGATCATCGTCGCCGGCCACGGCGCAGCGCGCGAGGGCGCGACCGGGGCGCTCGTGGCCTTCGCCGAGCAGAGCGGCATCCCCGTCGCGACGACCTTCCACGGCAAGGGCGTCTTCCCCGACGACCATCCGCTGGCGCTCGGCGCGGTCGGCTTCATGCGCCACGACTACGTCAACTTCGGCTTCGACAGCGCCGACACGATCCTCGCGGTCGGCTACGAGCTGCAGGAGTTCGACCCGAAGAAGATCAACCCCGACGGCGACGCGACGATCGTCCACATCCACCGGTTCCCGGCCGAGGTCGACCGCCACTACCCGGTCACCGTCGGCCTCCACGGCTCGATCGCCCGCTCGCTGACGCTGCTGACGGAGAGCCTCGAGGACAGCCCGATGGCCGGCCACGACGAGGCCCCGATCGAAGCCCGCTGCCACGCCTCGGAGCTGCTCGCCGAGGAGCTGCGCCGCGGCGAGGGCGACGACCGCGTGCCGCTCTCTCCCCAGCGCATCGTCGCCGACACGCGCGCCGCGCTCGGCCGCGACGACATCGTCCTGGCCGACACGGGTGCGGTCAAGATGTGGATGGCCCGGCTCTACCCGACCTACGCCGCCAACACCTGCCTGCTCTCCAACGGGCTCTCGACGATGGGCTTCGCGCTGCCGGGCGCACTCGGGGCCAAGCTCGCACGGCCGCAGGCGAAGGTCCTCGCCGCAACCGGTGACGGGGCCTTCCTGATGCACGCCCAGGAGCTGGAGACCGCCGTCCGTGAGCAGATCCCGCTCTGCGTGCTGGTCTGGGAGGACGACGGCTACGGCCTGATCGAGTGGAAGATGAAGCTGGAGCTGGGCCGAGCGACGTCGGTCAAGTTCGGCAACCCCGACGTGGTCGCGTTCACCGAGAGCTTCGGCGGGCACGGGGTCCGGATCACCGCCGCCGACCAGCTCCTGCCCGCGCTCCGCGAAGGACTCGCCAGCGACGGGGTGACCGTGATCGCCTGTCCGGTCGACTACCGCGAGAACCTGCGCCTGACCGAGCGGCTGGGCGAGCTGACCGACGCGCTCTGAGCGACCGGATCGCGGCACCGGTCCGCCGACGGATGATGAACGAGCGGCGCGAGCCCGGCGAGCGCCGGCCGCGCGGACCAGGCGAAGACGGGCCAGACGGAGACCCGGCCAGACGGGCCGGACCGCGCCGGCGGGTCAGGCGGAGACGGGCCGGAGCCCGTCGAGGACGAGCCCGAGCATCTCCTCGACCCGCGGCTCGTCGCGCGCCTGCTCCGCCATCCAGGCGATCCCGTAGGCCAGCCGCAGCACGTCCATCGGCTCGACGTCCCGGCGCACGAGACCGCACTCCTGGGCCCGGGCCAGGAGGTCGCGCCAGCCGTCGTGGGACGCCTTGCAGGCCGCTCCGAGCGGCGACTGCTCGTCGTGCATCGTCTCCTTGACCGACCCGGCGATGCCCTTGAAGGTCGCCGCGTGGACGAGCAGGTCGCGGAGCCACTCCCGCAGCGCGTCGAACGGATCGGACGCGGACCGCAGCTCGCTGGCGTGCAGCGCCAGCCGCTCGAACCGCTGGCGCAGGATCGCCTCGACGAGCGCCTCGCGGGTCGGGAAGTGGCGGTAGAGCGTCCCGATCCCGACCCCGGCGCGCCGGGCGACCGCCTCGAGCGAGCCGTCGACCCCGTGCTCGGCGAACGTCTCGACGGCGGCCTCCAGCAGCCGGTCGCGGTTGCGCTGCGCGTCGGCGCGGAGCGGGCGTTCGTCGGCGGAGCTGGTGGCGGTCATGGGCGTCAGGACGTACGGCGTCGAACGTTGGGTTGCAAAACGGAGGATCCCTCCGTAAGCTTCTGCGCCGAGTAAGCGGAGGCACCCTCCACTTATAGCTGTTCGTCGGTCGCGGCTGGTCCCGCGGCCACCCCATTCTCCACCACGGAGCCCGAATCTGTCATGTCGACCCGTTCCGTACCGACATCCGGCGGCGCCCAGTCCGCCGCCCCCAGCCCTCCGCGTCACCTCGGGGTCGCCCTCGCGGTGATCGTCATCTGCCAGCTGATGGTCGTTCTCGACGCCAGCGTGGTCAACATCGCGCTGCCCAACATCCAGCGTGACCTCGGCTTCTCCGCCACCGACCTGTCGTGGGTCGTCAACGCCTACACGCTCGCCTTCGGCGGGCTGCTCCTGCTCGGCGGCCGCGCCGGCGACATCATCGGCCGCCGTCGGGTCCTGATCGTCGGCCTCAGCGTCTTCACGCTCGCGTCGCTCGTCGGGGGCCTGGCCACGACCAGCTGGTGGCTGCTGGCCGCCCGGGCGGTCCAGGGCGCCGGAGCCGCCTTCGCCGCCCCGAGCGCGCTCTCGCTGCTGACCACCACCTTCGCGGAGGGCCCCGCCCGCAACCGCGCCCTCGGCGTGTTCGCCTCGGTCTCGGCCGTCGGCGCCTCGATCGGCCTGATCCTCGGCGGCATCCTCACCGACACCGTCTCCTGGCGCTGGGTCATGTTCATCAACGTGCCGTTCGGGATCGCGCTGGTCCTGCTCGCCCCGCGCTTCATCGCCGAGTCCGAGCGCCACCGCGGCCGCTTCGACCTCGGCGGGGCGATCACCGGCACGCTCGGGATCGGGATCCTGGTCTACGGGTTCATCCGCGTGGCGTCGACCAGCTGGGGCGACAGCACCGCGGTCGTCAGCTTCACCGCCGCGGTCGCGCTGATCGCGCTGTTCATCCTCCAGGAGACCCGCGCCTCGCAGCCGATCCTGCCGCTGCGACTGCTGGCCTCGCGCAATCGAGCCGGGGCGATCCTGACCATGCTGCTGCTGGCCGGCGCGATGTTCTCGATGTTCTTCTTCCTCAGCCAGTACCTGCAGGACGTGCTCGGCCTGACCCCGCTCGTCGCCGGGATCGCGTTCCTGCCGCTGACCCTGGGGATCTTCACGCTCTCGCGGATCATGCCGCGGGTGCTGCCGCGGACGGGGCCGCGGACCCCGCTGATCATCGGGCTCCTGTTCGTGACCTCCGGGCTGCTCTGGCTGACCCAGCTGACCCCGGACTCCAGCTACCTCGGCGGCCTGCTCGGCCCGATGACGCTGTTCGGGATCGGCGGCGGGATGTGCTTCATGCCGCTGACCGTGATGATCCTCAGCTCGGTCGCGCCCCAGGACTCGGGCGCGGCCTCCGGCGTCCTCCAGACGATGCAGCAGACCGGCGGAGCGCTCGGCGTGGCGATCCTGGTCAACGTCTTCGCCAGCGGACGCCGCGCCGCGAGCACCGATCCGGTCGCCGGAGGCTCCGCCCACGACCAGGCGCTGCACGCCCTGACCGAGGGGATGACCAACGCGTTCGGCGTCGCGGCACTGTTCGCAGTCGTCGGCCTCGTGATCGCCGTCTTCGTCCTTCGGGTGCCGCGGCGCCCGGCGGGCGAGGCGCTCGCGGCCGAGTCCGGCCCCGAGCCGGCGCACGCCTGAGCCTGGGCCGGACGATCGCGCCCCGGGGCCAAGCGACCGGGCGCAGCGGTCTGTGCTCGCCCACGGTCGCCGGGCGAGCCGGTGCCATCGCCCGACCGCCGTCACCGCGATCGGGACGGGCCGGCGGTCACTCCTGCTCGGTGTGGAGCGCCCGGTAGACGTCGTTGGCCCCGACCCCGGTCAGCTCGGCGACGACCCGTGACGCCGTCCGGGCGCGGGCACCGTCGTCGACCAGGCGCCGGGCCGCGTCGACCGCCCGTCGGAGGCCGACGTCGGCGACGACCTGCTCGACCACCCCGGCCACGACCAGGGTCACCTCCCCGCGGACCTGGCTCGCCGCGAACTGCTCGGCGACCTCGGCCACCGGGCCTCGCACGACCTCCTCGTGGAGCTTGGTCAACTCGCGACAGACGGCCACGATCCGGTCCGGGTCCTCGGCCGCGATCGCGCGCAGCGCGGCCACCAGCCGCTTCGGCGATTCGAAGGCCACGGTCACGTCGGGGTCGCGCAGCAGCGCGACCAGATCGTCGGCGCGACGCGGCAGGAAGCCGACGAACCGCCAGCGGTCGGCCGGGATCCCCGCGGTCGCGATCGCGGTCACCGGCGCGCTCGGGCCGGGCAGCGCCTCGACCGGGAGACCGGCGTCGCGGGCGGCGGCGACGAGTCGTCCCCCGGGATCGCTGACCACCGGCATCCCAGCGTCGGAGACGAGCGCGATCCGCTCGCCGGCGCGGATCCGGTCGAGCAGCTCCGCCGACCGGGCCAGCTCGTTGTGCTCGTGGAGGCTGACCGTATGGGTGCGGATGCCGTGGCGGTCGAGCAGGCCCCGGGTGTGGCGGGTGTCCTCGCAGGCGACGACGTCCGCGCTGCGCAGCGCGTCGAGCACCCGGGCGGTGATGTCGTCCATGTTCCCGATCGGGGTCGCACAGACCACCAGCCGCCCGGGAACCTCGGTCGCCGTCTCGCTCATGCCGTGTACCGTCGCAGCCCGAGAGCCATCAGCGGGTGCCGGCCTGCTCCAGCTCCTCGAGGGCCAGCACCGCGCCGCCGACCATCCCGGACTCGGCCCCGAAGCGGGCGATCTCGACCCGCGCCAGGTTCGACGGTGGCCGCGCCCGCCGTCGCGCCTCCGCTCGTGCCGGCGCGAGCAGCAGCTCGCCCGCCGCCGAGGCCCCGCCACCGATCAGGACGACCTCGGGATTGAAGATGTTCATCGCGTTGGCGATCCCGACGCCCAGCAGGGTCCCGACCCGTTCGACCGCCGCTCCGGCAGTCCGGTCGCCGTCGCGGGCCGCTTCCACCACCGCCTGACCGCTGATCGGCCGCCCCTCCGCCCGCAACCGCGCCAGCGCCGATTCCGGGTGGTCGGCCGCGAGCCGCTCGCCCTCGCGACCGAGTGCCGTCCCGGAGGCCAGCGCCTCGAGGCAGCCGCGGTTGGTGCACGCGCCCTGGCAGGTCGGACCGTCGAAGTCGACGACCATGTGGCCGAGCTCGGTGGCCGCGCCGGTCGCACCCCGCAGCAGCTGCCCCGCGGCCACGACACCGCTCCCGATGCCGGTGCCGATCGTCAGCAGCACGGCGTCCGAGCAGCCCTGGGCCGCCCCTCCCCGCCACTCGGCGAGCATCGCGCAGTTGGCGTCGTTGTCGAGCGTGACCGGGAGCTGCAGGCGATCCTGCAACAGGTCCCGAACCGGCACGCCGTCGAGCGGCTGGTGGACCGTCGAGACCGCCACGCCGCGGGCCCGATCGATCAGCGAGGGGATCCCGACGCCGACCCCGGTGATCGGGCGCCCGGCCGCTTCGTTGCTGGCGACGAGCTCGCGAACCTCGTCGACGACCAGCCGCAGCAGGTCCTCCGGATCGTCCGATCGAGGGGCCAGGCGAAAGGCCCGGCGGAGCACGTGCAGCCGCTCGTCGACGAGCCCAGCAAGCAGCTTGGTTCCGCCCAGATCGACCCCGATGACGCAGCGCGCCGGCACGCGCGCCACCATATCCCGTTGATGCAAGGCCCCGACGACGACGCGCCGTCCGGCTCGTCCCCGGACGACGACGCGCCCTACACCGTCTATGGCGGAGGCCGTCGCGCGCCCCGGCGCGCGGCGCGGGACGACGACGCCCGGAGCGGACCGGAGCGGGACGACACCCCGTCGGGCAGCGGCCGACAGGGCGATCCGCCTTACACGGTCTATCGCGCCCAGCGCCGGATCGGTCGTGGCCGCGCGGCCGGCGCCGGGCAGGACGCGCCCGACCACGGCGAGCCGCCGCCCGGCGACCGCCGCGAGCGGCGCCGCCGTCGACGCTCCCAGCGGAGCCTGCCGAAGCGGCTGCTCCGCTACGGCCTGACCTTCGTCGTCGGCTGGGTCGCCCTCTCGCTGGTGCTGTTCGTCGTCTCGGCGACGATCCACCAGCAGACCGGATCCGTCGACGCCGTGCTCGGTGGCGGCGGCGCCCCGTTCACGCCGACCAACGTGCTCGTGCTCGGCACCGACGCGCGCCCGCCGGGCTCGAAGGAGCCCGGCGCCGAGGGCAGCAGCGGCGCCTCGCGGACCGACACGATCATGTTGCTCCGGACCGGCGGCTTCTCCAACGCGAAGCTCTCGATCCCGCGCGACACCCTGGTCTCGCTCCCCGGGCACGGCCTCCAGAAGATCAATGCCGCCTACGCCTTCGACGGGGCCCGCGGCGCGGTCAACGCCGTCGAGTCGCTGACCGGGATCGAGGTCAACCACGTCGTCACGATCGACTTCGAGAACTTCCCGGAGCTCGTCGACGCGATGGGCGGGATCAACTACAAGGCCAAGACCTGCCTGACCTCGGACGTCAGCGGCGGCGCCGCGAAGCCCCGCGCCGGCGTCACGGTCGGCAAGGCCAAGCACACCGGCGGCACCTCCTTCCGGCTGAAGAAGGGCGAGACCTACCGGCTCAACGGGACGGCGGCGCTCGCCCTCGCCCGCGTCCGCAAGAACAGCTGCGACGCCGGCCAGAACGACCTCAACCGCGCCCAGCGCCAGCAGCAGATCCTCAGCGGCATGAAGAGCCGGGTGCTGTCCCCGGTCGGATTCCTGCGGATGCCGTTGATCGCCTGGAAGGCCCCGCAGGCGGTCCAGACCGACATGTCCGGCTTCTCGCTGCTCGGCGTGGCGATCAGCCAGTTCCTGCCCGGCGGCGGGTCCTCGGCGGTCCTCAAGCCCTCGGGCTACGGCCAGGCGGCCGACGGCGGTCAGGGCCTGGTCATCTCCCCCAGCGAGATCGCGCGGGCCCGCCGGAAGTTCGACAAGTAGCGGTCGCTCGCGGACCTCGGCGGCCCGTCGACGAGTAGCGGTCGCCCGCGGGCCTCTGCGGCCCGCTAGGACGCCCGCGGCGGCTTCGGCCGCTTCGGCGGCGCGGCGACGGCCTTCGCCCGCGCCTCGCGCTGCTGGCGCATCTTGTCGTCGTGCGCGTCGGCGCCGGCCTCGGCCGCCCGCTCGAGCTCGCGGTTGCCCCTCGCGGTGCCGACGTCGTTGGTGTAGAAGCCGCTGCCCTTGAAGTGGATCGCCGGCGCGTGCAGCACGCGCCGGACCGGCTCACCGGACTCGGGGTCGACGGTCAGCGGCTCGTCGGCGAACTTCTGGAGCACCTCGAAGGTGCTCCCGTCCGGCCGTCGGTACTCGTAGATCGGCACGTTCGCCGGGACCGCCGGTCGGGCGTCAGTCGCTGCTGCCGGTGCTGGCCGCAGGCTTCTTGCTGCCGCCGTCGGACGAGCTCGAGGACGACGAGCCGCTGTCGGACGACGACGAGGACGACGAAGCCGCGGAGTCCGACGACGACGAGGAGGACGAGTCCCCCGAACCGCTTCCGGACGAGCCGCCGTTGCTCTCGCTCGAGCCCGAGGCCGCGCCGCCGACCGGGCGCTTCTTGGTCCCGTAGTCGGTGTTGTGGAAGCCCTTGCCCTTGAAGTGGATCGCCGGCGCACTCAGGACGCGCTGGACCGGCACGCCGCTGTCGGGGTCGTGCGTGAGCGCATCGTCGGCGAACTTCTGCAGAACGTCGAAGGTCGTTCCGTCGGGGCGGCGGTACTCGTAGAGGGGCATGGCCTGTCCAGTATAGGACGCTCGTCGCCAGACAGACCCCCCACTGTTGGCACTCTCACACGATGAGTGCCAACGGGACGCCGGAGGCGGCCGGCGGAGGGCCCGGCCGATGACGCCGCGGGCCCTCGAACGACCGCGGCCGCCCGCCCTGCCGACGGCGTCGGATCCAGGCCCGTCCTGCGCGGGACCGGTCCGGGTCAGTCGGCGGCGGCCGCCACCTCCGGCGCTGCGACGGGCGCCGCCTCCACGGGCCGAGCCGCCTTCGTCGCGCCGCCGGCCGCACCGCGGGCCGCAGCCCGGGTCGCCGGGGCGATCTCCAGCATCCCCCGCATCAAGGCGGTGATCTCGAGCATCGCCGCCCGCGGCCGGCGCCCGACGCCGAGCGTGTTGGCGAAGCCGTGGATCAGGTCGGGCATCCGCCGGGCCAGGACCGGGGTCCCAGCGGCCGCCAGGGCAGCGGCGTAGGCCTCACCCTCGTCGCGGAGCGGATCGAAGCCGGCGGTCACTAGCAGCGCCGGCGCGAGCCCGGAGAGATCGTCGGCCCGCAGCGGCGAGACCCGCGGGTCGGCAGGATCCGGCATGTCCGGGCGGTTCGGATCCCCGAGGTAGTGACGCTCGCACCAGTCCATCGAGGCCTTCTCGAGGTAGAAGCCGCTCCCGAAGCTCGTGCGCGAGGCGTATTCCGTCGACCAGTCGGTCGCCGGGTAGAGCAGCAGCTGCATCGCCAGCGACGGGCCGCCGTCGGCCTCCTCGCGGGCAGCGGTCTGGGCGACGATCGCCGAGAGGTTGCCGCCGGCGCTGTCGCCGCCGACCGCCAGCCGCTCCGGATCCGCACCGAGTGCGGCAGCGTTGGCCGCAGCCCACCGCCAGGCGGCGTCGGCGTCGTCCGGCGCGGCCGGCCACGGGTGCTCGGGCGCGAGGCGGTACTCGACCGACAGGACCAGGATCCCGGCGCTGCGGCAGAGCATCCGGCAGAGCGCGTCGTGCGAGTCGCGGTCACCGAGGACGAAGCCGCCGCCGTGGAAGAAGATCAGCATCGGCAGCGCGGCGGCCGTCGGCTGCCAGGTCAGGGCCGGATTCGCGACGCCCCCGGGCCGGTAGAGGCGGGCAGGCAGCGGACCGACCGCGCCGTCGACCTCGAAGTCCTCGACCGAGGCGACGGGGATCGTCCGCCCCGCGGCCACCAGCGCCTCGTGCCGCAGCGTCTCGCGCGCCTGCGGCACCGCCTGCTCGTGCCAGGCCGGGTAGTGCATCCGCCTGCGCAGCTCGAGCATCGCCTGCGTGGGCGCATCGAGGATCTGGTCCTCGCGGCGGATCCGGCGTCCGACCCGGACCCGGCTCTCCGGGCCTCCGGTCGCGCCCAGCGCGGCGAGCGCGCGGCGTTCCACCCTCCCCCGCGGGTCGAGCCGCGGCGGAGGCGCGGGGTGGGACGAACGGCGTCCGGGCATGGCCGAACCCTACCGACGGTTGCATTGGCCGTCGACACGAGTGGACGACCCGCTGGCCCCGGAATCAGAAACTCCGACCGAGCTAGGGCAGGTCGGCTCGCCTCCTCGCCGCCCCCTCGTGCATCCACTCGTCGCCGAGCCCACCGTCGTCGAGGCGATCCTGCGCGAGCAGGGCCGGATCCGACCCCCGATGTGCGGAAGCCGCTGGCCCCGCGTCGGCAGCAGCGACCGAACGCGCGGCGGCGATCGTCGCGCTGCCATACCAACCGGAACGATCGTCGACCTGACCGAGGTGGAGCGGGGCGATTGCGTACGCTCCGACCTATGGCCTCCGACGTCGTGACCATGGACAAGATCGTCGCCCTCTGCAAGCGGCGCGGATTCGTGTTCCCCGCTTCGGAGATCTACGGCGGCATCGCCAACACCTACGACTACGGACACTACGGCGTCCTGCTCGTCCAGAACGTCAAGGCCGAGTGGTGGAAGGCGATGCTCCAGGACCGCGACGACATCGTCGCCCTGGACTCGGCGATCATCCAGCATCCAAGCGTCTGGCAGTCCTCGGGGCACCTCGACGGCTTCAGCGATCCGCTGGTCCAGTGCATGGGCAAGTGCAAGAAGCGCTTCCGCCTCGACCACCTCCAGGAGGCCGCGGTCGAGGCCGGCGAGGACCCCACCGCGGTCATCTGCCCGAACTGCGGCGGCGAGCTCTCCGAGCCGCGCGAGTTCAACCTGATGTTCAAGACCCAGATCGGCACCGTCGAGGACACCAGCTCGACGGTCTACCTGCGGCCCGAGACCGCCCAGGGCATCTTCGTCGACTTCAAGCAGGTCCTCGCGATCTCGCGCAAGAAGCCGCCGTTCGGCATCGCCCAGATCGGCAAGTCGTTCCGGAACGAGATCACCCCCGGCAACTTCATCTTCCGCACGCTCGAGTTCGAGCAGATGGAGATGGAGTTCTTCGTCCCGCCGGCCGAGTCGACCGAGTGGTACGAGCACTGGAAGGCGACCCGCTTCGGCTGGTACACCGAGCTCGGCGTGCGCGAGTCGCACTTGCGCCTGCGGCCGCACGACGAGGATGAGCTGAGCCACTACAGCTCGCGCACCGCCGACGTCGAGTACCTGTTCCCGATCGGCTGGTCGGAGCTGGAGGGCGTCGCCGACCGGGGCGACTTCGACCTCTCCGCCCACGCCAAGGGCGCGAAGACCAAGATCGAGGTCTACGACGAGGCGACCAAGGAGCGCTACGTCCCGCACGTGATCGAGCCGGCCGCCGGCGTCGGCCGCGCGACCCTCGCCTTCCTCGTCGACGCCTACGACGAGGAGCACGTCGAGGGCAGCGCCGACGACATCCGCACCGTCCTGCGCCTGCACCCGCGCCTGGCCCCGGTCAAGATCGCCGTCTTCCCGCTGGTCAAGAAGGACGGCCAGCCGGAGCTCGCCAAGCAGATCCGCGACAGCCTCCGCCGGGTCGGCCAGACCGAGTACGACGAGAGCGGTGCGATCGGCAAGCGCTACCGCCGTCAGGACGAGATCGGCACCCCGTGGTGCGTGACCGTCGACCACCAGTCGCTCGAGGACCAGACGGTCACCGTCCGCGACCGCGACTCGCTCGAGCAGGTCCGGGTCGCGATCGACGAGCTTCCGGCCCTGTTCGCCGGGCGGCTGGCCCAGCCCTGGGTCTCCCCCAAGGCTGATTGAGGCTCACCCGCACCCGCGGGCCCTCCGCGGGCCGGACCGGCGGTAGCCGGACCGGCGGTAGGGTCGACAGATGAGCACGGTCGACCATCCCCACTTCTCCCGCATCTGGTCGTGGATGATGCGGCACGAGCCGGCCGACGTCGGCCGGGCCCGCCGGGAGCTGCTCGAAGGGCTCGAGGGGCGCGTGCTGGAGGTCGGCGCCGGGACCGGGTCGAACTTCCCCCACTACCCGGCGACGGTCTCCGAGGTCGTTGCCGTCGAGCCCGACCCGCTGCTGCGCACCGAGGCTGTGGCCGCCGCGGCGGCCCTCGCCGGCGATCCCGCCCACGCTCCGCGGGTGACCGTGCTCGACGGGACGTTCGAAGCGCTGCCGCCGAACGACGGCCCCGCCTTCGACGCTGTCGTCTGCTCGCTGGTGCTCTGCTCGGTGCACGACGTCGATGCGTCGCTGGCCGCGGCCTTCGCCGCGCTCCGGCCCGGTGGTGAGCTGCGCTACTACGAGCACGTCGCCACCGATGGCTGGCTCGGCGGCCTCCAGCGGACCGTCGACGCGACCTTCTGGCCGCGCGCGTTCGGCGGCTGCCACACGCACCGCGCGACGGTTCCCGCGATCCTGCGGGCGGGCTTCGAGCCGGTCCGCCACCGCGACCTGCGGACCGCTCCCCGCTGGGCCCCGGTCCCGGTCTCGCCGATGGCGCTGGGCGTGGTCCGGCGTCCGCTGGCCTGACCCGGAGCCCGGTCAGCCGCTGGCGGCCGAGCGGTCGACGTCGCGCAGCAGGCCGCTGGCGGCGAGCGCCGCGACCTCGATCGCGCCGTCGAGGTCGCGCGAGGGATCGGCGAGCAGCCGTAGCGACATCCCGTACCCGAGCCCGAGGAAGACGTCGGCGATCGTCTCGGCCCCGGCCACCAGCTCGATCACGCCCTCGGCCTCGAGCTGGCGCATTCGCGCGGCGATCGCCTCGGTCATCCCCTGCATCACGCTCGCCAGCTCGATGGCGATCTCGGGGTTGCGCTGGGCGAGCGTGTAGAGCTCGAGCAGCATCACCACGAACTCGGGCTCGTGCCGAACCGTCGCCTGGAGCGAGCGGACCCACTGGGCCACCAGCTGCTCCGAGTTGGTGGCGCGGTCGAGATGCGCGGCCATCGCGGCGAAGCGCACCTCCGAGTCGCGACGGGCGACCTCGACGAGCAGCTTCTCCTTCGAACCGAAGTAGTAGTGCAAGAGCCCGCGGGAGACGCCTGCCTCTCGCGCGACGTGGTCGAAGGTCGAGCCGGCGACTCCGCGCCGGGCCACGCTGGAGCGCATGGCGTCGACGATCCGCAGCGCCTTGTCGGTCGCCAGCTGGCGACCGGAGTCGTTCGTACCCACCAGCTCAGGATACCTGGCTGGCTGGCCAGCCGGCCACTGCCGTGCCGCGGTCCGGGGCGCGCCGCTGACGGCGCGCCCCGGGTCGCGTCAACGTCAGTTGTTGCTGGCGGTGGAGGCGGCGGCGGCAGCCGACGCGGCCGAGCCGTTCGCGCTCTGGGTACCCGCACCGCTGGGCGCCGGGGTGCCAACCGAGTAGTCGAGCTCCTCCTCGGGGCCGAAGACGAGGTCGAGCGCCTTGCCGCGCAGCGCCGGGACGGTCGCGACGGCAACGGCCGAGCCGATCGTCCCGAGCACCAGCAGTCGGAAGAACCCGCCCTTCTTCTTCTTCTTGGCCGGCTTGGACAGCGACTTCTTCGCGTCGAGCAACGCGCCGGAGGCGTTGCGCAGCTCGCTGTGCACCTTCTTGTCCTGCAACAGGGCCTGCGGGCCGGTCCCGGCGACGCGCGCGTAGGCCGTCTTCGCGGCCTCCGCGAGCTGCCGCAGGTCGTCGTGCAGCTCCTCGTTGTCGAACAGGTTGCGGACGGCGTCTTCGCGGGCGGCGATCTGCTCGCCCGCCTTCTTCGCCTGCTTCTTGGCGCGCTTCGTCTGCTTGCGCAACTGCTTCTTGGACTGCGTCGTGAACGCCATGGTCCTCCGTCTCGGGGTCGTGAGGCCGATCTCGGTACGAGCCTATCGTCCCGTGGGCGTGGAACCGCCACTCCGGGAGTGTGAAGGCGCCAATGCCTCGGCCAGGACCTCTTCTACCCGGTCGACCCAGACGAAATGCATCCGCGATCGGAGCGGCTCGGGGATCTCGTCGACGTCGCGCTCGTTCTCCCGCGGGGCGATCACGGTGGTGACGCCGTAGCGCTGCGCCGCCAGCGCCTTCTCCTTGAGGCCGCCGATCGGCAGGACGTCGCCGGTCAGGGTGATCTCGCCCGTCATCGCGACGTCGTCGCGGACCTCGCGGCCCGACAGCAGCGAGGCCAGCGCGGTCGCGATCGTGATCCCGGCCGAGGGCCCGTCCTTCGGCGTCGCGCCGGCCGGCACGTGGACGTGGATGTCGTGCTCGGCGAACCACCCGCTGGGCAGGTCCGGGGCCACGACGTCGAGGTGCCCGCGGACCCAGGTCAGCGCCGCACGAACGGATTCGGTCATCACGTCGCCGAGCTGGCCGGTCGTGGTCAGCGTCGGCGTCTTGCCGGACGCCTCCATCGCCGCCGCCTCGACGAACAGCACGTCACCGCCGACGGGCGTCCAGGCGAGCCCGGTCGCGACGCCCGGCCGACGGGTCCGCTTGCGCAGCTCCTGGTAGGAGCCGTCCCAGGGGCCGCGGCCGAGCAGCTCCCCGACCCGTTCGCTCGAGATCGTGATCCGCTTCGGGCGGCCGTTGGCGCTCGTCTCCGGCTGCTGCTCGCCCTCGACGATCTCGCGGGCGATCTTGCGGATCACGCGGCCGATCTCGCGCTCGAGGTTGCGGACGCCGGCCTCGCGCGTGTAGTCGTCGATCAGCTTCCGCAGCGCCGGATCGCCGAACCGGATCCACGAGCGCCGCAGACCGTGGCGGTCGAGCTGCCGCGGCACCAGGTAGCGCTTGGCGATCTCCAGCTTCTCCTGGGCCGTGTAGCCGGCCAGCTGGATGACCTCCATCCGGTCGCGCAGCGGTCCGGGCACGGTGTCGAGGGTGTTGGCCGTCGTGATGAACATGACCCGCGAGAGGTCGAACGGCACGTCGAGATAGTGGTCGCGGAAGCTGCTGTTCTGCTCCGGGTCGAGGACCTCGAGCATCGCGCTCGACGGGTCGCCGCGGTAGTCGGAGCCCATCTTGTCGATCTCGTCGATCATCAACAGCGGGTTGTTCGACCCGGCGTCGCGCAGCGAGCGGATGATCGTCCCCGGCATCGCGCCGATGTAGGTCCGGCGGTGCCCGCGGATCTCCGCCTCGTCGCGGACGCCGCCGGCCGAGATCCGCTCGAAGTTGCGGCCCATCGCGCGGGCGATCGAGCGGCCGAGCGAGGTCTTGCCGACGCCCGGCGGGCCGACGAAGCAGAGGATCGAGCCGCGGGCGTCCGGCTTCAGCTGGCGGACGGCGAGGAACTCGAGGATCCGGTCCTTGACCTTGTCGAGGCCGTGGTGGTCCTCGTCGAGGATCGACCGCGCGTGGACGAGGTCGAGGTCGTCGTGGGTCCGCTCGTTCCACGGCAGCGAGACGATCCACTCGAGGTAGGTGCGGATGATCCCGTGCTCGGCCGAGGCCTGCGGGATCGACTCGAGCCGCCGCAGCTCGCGGTCGGTCTGGGTCGCGACGGTCTCCGGAAGATCGAGCGCGGACACCTGCTCGCGGAGGTCGTTGAGCTCGGCCTCGAGCGGATCGCTCTCCCCCAGCTCCTCCTGGATCGCCTTCAGCTGCTGGCGGAGGACGTACTCCCGCTGGCCCTTGTCGAGCTCCGACTGGACCTGCGACTGGATCTCCGACCCGATCGAGATGACCTCGAGCTCACGGGCGAGGATCGCCATCAGCTGCCGCAGCCGGGCCTTGACGTCGAGCTCCTCCAGCAGCGCCTGCTTCTCCTCCGTCCGCAGCCGCAGCGAGCCGGTGATCAGGTGGCTGAGCGCGATCGGGTCGTCGATGTTGGCGACCGCCAGCTGCAGCTCCTCCGGCAGGTACGGAACCGCCTCGACGATCTTGGAGAACGTCTCCTGGACGCTGCGCTGGAGCGCGGTCAGCTCGGCGCTGCTGACGCCCTCGCCACCGTCGCCCTCGATGATGTCCGGGGCCTCCTCGACGTTGGCGACGAGGTACGGCTCGGTCTGCTCGAAGTCGACGATCCGGACCCGGTGGGTGCCCTGGACGAGCAGCCGGAGCGTGCCGTCGGGGACCTTCAGCATCCGCACGACCTGGCCGACCACGCCGACCAGGTGGACCTGCTCCGGCGTCGGCGCCTCGACCTCGGGATCGCGCGAGGCGACCATCACCAGCCGCCGCGCCCCGGCGAGCACGTCGTCGACGAGCTTGACCGACCGCTCCTGGCCGATCGCGAGCGGGATCATGGTGTCGGGGACCGGCACCACGTCGCGCAGCGGCAGCACCGGCAGCGGGCCGCTGACGTTCGGCGCCCCCGAGCCCGTGACCTCGACCTCCTGGGCTTCCCCTGTATCGGCGATGATCTCGATCACGACCGCTCCCCGTCGTCGCTGACCTCGATCGGTACGTTCCGGCGCGCTGGCTTCGGCTGCTCCAGCGGTAGCTCCACGCGCAGGATCCCGTCGCGGTAGGTGGCCCGCGCCTCGTCGGCGACGACCTCGGCGCCGAGCTGGACGACCCGCCGGAACGGGCCGGTGCCGATCTCCACCTGCTGGTAGGCGCGGCCCTCGGCCTCGCCGGCCGCCCGGCTGCCGGCGAGCACCAGCTCGCGGCCGCGGATCTCGATCCCGACCCGCCCGATGTCGATCCCGGCCAGGTCCGCGTGGACGACCGCCCGTGCCGGGCCGCCGTCGGGGGTCTCGTAGAAGACGTCGACCGCCGGCTCGAAGCCGACCCGATGCAGACGTCCACCGAGGCTGCGATCGAGGACGCCGCCGAACAGCTCGTCCATCTCGCGCCGCATCCGCTCGAAGTTCGCGAACAGGTCGCCCTCGCGTGACCGCATGCACGGAATCTACCCCTGCTGGCCCCGCCGATGTCCTGATGGTCACACCACCGAGCGCGTGTGTGGTGGTGGGAGGCGATGACATCGGACACGCGACGTGACGTCGGTGAGCCTTCGCGCGCCAGCCGCGCCGGGAACGACCGGCCGGCGCAGCCCGCGCCGCCGGGCCTCGGCAGCCGAGAGCGGCAGGACGGATCCCCCGCCCAAGACGGATTCCCCGCGGCGCGAGATGTGCGGACCCCATCGACGATGCGATCGGCACATGCCGGCCAGGTACGACGACGACGCGCGGTTTGCGTCTGAGGAGCAGGTCCGGCGAGACTGCCCGCCCGCAGCCCTGCGCCGGTCAGCGTGGGCTGACCACCCGTCGATGCGTTCGAGGTGTTCGTGGACCAAGCAGGTCGGTGCACGCGAACCGCGAAGCCGCGCGGTTGCGTCTGAGGTGGTCGTAGGCCGAGCAGGTCGCCACCGGGAAGCGAGAGCTGGACGCCAGTCCTGCCGAGCGAACCAGGTGGCGAGATGCGACGGCATACGGCCGCCTCAGACCAACCGCCGACTAGAGGTGGTAGACCGCGTCCGCCCGGGCGATCTCGATCGGTACCCCACCCGCCGCCTCGGTCGCCCGTTGGAGGGCCACCTCGCGGTCCTCCTCGTCGGAGATGTGGGTCAGCACCGCGCGGTCGACACCGGCCCGGCGGGCGTGGTCGCCGGCCTCCTCGGCGGTCAGGTGGCCGCGTGGCCCCGAGCGCTCGGGCCGCGGCAGGGTCGCCTCGATGAAGAGCAGGTTGGCGCCGCGGGCGAACTCGACCAGCTCGTCGCTCGGCGCGGTGTCCGCGCCGTAGACGAACCGCTGGCCGGTCACCGTCGAGACGATCTCGACCGCATAGGCCGGCACGAAGTGCGGGACCGGCTGGAAGCGGATCCGCAGCGGCCCCAGCTCGAGGGTCGCTTCGGGGGCGTACTCGCCGGCGCGGAAGGCCCGCTCGACGAGGTCCGGCATCCCCCAGGCGGTCATGATCGTCCGCATCACCTCGAGGCCGCCGGGCGGCAGGTGCAGCTGCGGGCGGGCCGGGGTCTCGGTGCCCGGCCACGGCGGCACCGGCACCGGCTGCTGGCGCGGGGCGAAGAACAGCGCGTAGCTGTAGGGAACGAGATCGAGCGTGTGGTCCGCGTGGCAGTGCGAGATCAGGCACGCGTCGAGATCGACGTAGTCGATCTGCGCGCGAAGCTTGCCGAAGACGCCGTTGCCGCAGTCCAGCAGCAGTCGGTAGTCGCCTTCCTCGATCAGGTAGCCGCTACAGGCGCCGTCGACGTCCTGCCACGCGGGCGACTTCCCCAGGATCCTTATCCGCACACGGGTCCCTTCAGCACGATCGGCACAGTCTAGGGGCCGCTGCTCCAGAACGGAGGCCGGCGAAATGGCCGTTCCGCCTCTGGTGCGCGTGGACCCCGCGGAGGGGGCGGACCGTCCGCCCCCTCCGCTGTCCTCGGGACTAGGCCGTGGCGGCGACCGCGAGGTCGTCCGTGTAGGTCTCGCCGCGCTCGGCCTTCTCGACCAGCGACGCCGGCGGGGTGAACCGCTCGCCGTAGGCCTCGGCCAGCTCACGCGCCCGGGCGACGAACCCGGCCGGGCCGGTCGTCTTCTTCGCGGGGTCGCGCGGGTCGACGTAGCCGTTGATGTACTGCAGCGAACCGCCGGTCCAGGCGGGGAACCCGATCCCGAAGATCGAGCCGATGTTGGCGTCGGAGGCCGTCTCGAGCACGCCCTCGTCGGCGCACTTGACCGTCTCGAGCGCCTCGGCGAAGAGCATCCGCTCCTCGAGGTCGACCAGCGAGATCTTGCTCGGATCCGCGACCGGCGGGAAGGCGTCCTTCAGGCCCTTCCAGAGGCCCGTCCGCTTGCCGTCCGCGTAGTCGTAGAAGCCCTTGCCCGCCAGCTTGCCGCCGCGGTCGAACTCCTCGAGCATCCGGTCGACGACCTGCTCCGCCGGGTGCCCGACCCAGGTGCCGCCCTCGGCCTCGATCGCGTTCTTCGACGCGTCGCGGATCTTCCGCATGAGGTTGAGGTTCAGCTCGTCCGAGAGCTGCAGCACCGGCGCCGGGTAGCCGGCCTGCGAGCTGGCCTGCTCGATCGTCGCGGCCGGGATGCCCTCGAGCAGGAACGCGAGGCCCTCGTTGATGAACGTCCCGATCACGCGGCTGGTGTAGAAGCCACGGCTGTCGTTGACGACGATCGGCGTCTTCTTGATCTGCTTGGCCAGATCGAGCGCCCGCGACACGCTGTCGTCGGACGTCTCGGCGCCCTTGATGATCTCCAGCAGCGGCATCTTGTCGACCGGGCTGAAGAAGTGCAGGCCGATGAAGTCCTTCGGCCGCGAGACGCCCTCGGCGAGGCCGGTGATCGGCAGCGTCGAGGTGTTGGAGCCCAGCAGCGCGTCGGGCTTCAGGAACGGCTCGATCTCGGCGAAGACCTGGGCCTTGACCTTCGGATCCTCGAACACGGCCTCGATCACGAGGTCGGCGTCCTGGGCGTCCTTGGCGTCGGCGGTCGGGGTGATCAGCGCCAGCAGCGCGTCGCCCTTCTCCTGGGTCGAGCGGCCCTTGGCGATCGCCTTGTCGACCAGCGCCTTCGAGTAGCCCTTGCCGCGGTCGGCGGCTTCCTGCGAGACGTCCTTGAGGACGACCTCGATGCCGGCCTTGGCGCAGACGTAGGCGATCGCGGCGCCCATCATCCCGGCGCCGAGCACGACGGCCTTGGTCGCCTTCCAGGTCTCACGGTCCTTCGCCCGGCCGCGGGCGCCGCCCACGGTCTGGAGGTCGAAGAAGAACGCCTGGATCATGTTCTTCGAGACCTGGCCGGTCACGAGGTCCACGAAGTAGCGGCCCTCGATCTCGATCGCGGTGTCGAAGTCGACCTGGGCGCCCTCGACGGCGGCCGACATGATGTTGACCGGCGCCGGCATGTTGGTGCCCTTGATCTGCTTGCGCAGATTCGAGGGGAACGCCGGCAGGTTCGCCGCCAGCTTCGGGTTGCTCGGGGTGCCACCGGGGATCTTGTAGCCCTTGACGTCCCAGGGCTGAACGGCCTCGGGGTTCTCGGCGATCCACTTCTTGGCCGCGGGCAGGAGGTCTTCCGGCGTCGCGACGAGCTCGCTGATGACGCCGATCTCCAGCGCCTTGCCCGGGCGCAACCGCTGGCCCTGGAGCAGGACCTGCATCAGGCCGTTGGCGATGCCGAGCATCCGCGTGATGCGGGTGACGCCGCCGCCGCCCGGCAGCAGGCCGAGCGAGACCTCGGGCAGGCCGAGCTGGATCTTCGGGTCGTCGACGACGATCCGGTGGTGCGTGGCCAGCGCGATCTCGAGGCCACCGCCGAGGGCGGCGCCGTTGATCGCGGCGACGACCGGCTTGCCGAGCTTCTCGAGCCGGCGCAGGTCGCCCTTGATCTCACGCAGGTTGGTCGCGACGGCCTCGGCGTCCTCCGGACGCGCCTTCTTGAGGTCGTTGAGGTCGCCGCCGGCGAAGAAGGTCTTCTTCGCCGAGGTGATGACGACGCCCTTGATGCTGTCCCGCTCAGCCTCGAGGCGGTCGACGGTCGCCGTCATGGACGCCTTGTAGGCGGCGTTCATGGTGTTGGCGGACTGGTTCGGATCGTCGAGGATCAGGTTGACGATCCCGTCGCCGTCCTGTTCCCAGCGGATGGTGGTGCTCTCGGTCATGGCGTTCTCTTGCTCTTCGAAGTCGTCTGAGTCGGACCGGAGCGCTAGACGCGCTCGACGATCGTGGCGATGCCCATGCCGCCACCGATGCAGAGGGTGCAGAGGCCGTAGCGCTTGTTGCGACGCTCGAGCTCGTCGATGATCGTGCCGAGGATCATGCCGCCGGTCGCGCCGAGCGGGTGACCCATCGCGATCGCGCCGCCGTTGACGTTGGTGATCTCCGGATCGATGTCGAGATCGCGGATCAGGCGCAGGGCGACGGCGGCGAACGCCTCGTTGATCTCGACCAGGTCGAGGTCGGAGGCCTTCAGGCCGGCCTTCTCCAGCGCCTTCTTCGACGCCGGCGCGGGGCCGGTCAGCATGATCGTCGGATCGGCCCCGGAGACGGCGGTCGCGAGGATCCGGGCACGCGGCTTGAGGCCGTTGCGCTCACCGGCCTTCTCGCTGCCGATCGCGACCAGCGACGCGCCGTCGACGATGCCGGAGGAGTTGCCCGGCGTGTGGACGTGGTCGATCTTCTCGATCCAGTGGTACTTCTGGAGCGCGACGGCGTCGAAGCCGCCCATGTCGCCCATCATCGCGAACGACGGCTTGAGGCCACCGAGGGTCTCGACGGTCGTGCCGCGGCGGATGAACTCGTCACGGTCGAGGACGACCTGGTCGTTGAGGTCCTTGACCGCGACGACGGAGTTCTTGAAGTAGCCCGCGTCCTCGGCGGCCGCGGCGCGACGCTGCGACTCGGCGGCGAAGGCGTCGACGTCCTCGCGCGTGAAGTCCTCGATCGTCGCGATCAGGTCGGCGCCGATGCCCTGCGGGACGAACGAGGTGTTGTAGTTCGTCTCCGGGTCCATCGCCCAGGCGCCGCCGTCGGAGCCCATCGGCACGCGCGACATCGACTCGACGCCGCCGGCGAGGACGAGGTCCTCCCAGCCGGACGCGACCTTCTGGGCGGCGATGTTGACGGCCTCGAGCCCGGAGGCGCAGAAGCGGTTGAGCTGGACGCCCGCAACGGTGTCCGGCAGGCCGGCCTTGATCGCCGCGGTCTTGGCGATGTCGGCGCCCTGGTCACCGACCGGGGAGACGCAGCCGAGGACGACGTCGTCGATCGTGTTGGGGTCGAGCTGGCCGTGGCGGCCGAGCGTCTCGTGGATCAGGCCGACGACGAGGTCGACGGGCTTGGTGCCGTGCAACGACCCGTTGCTCTTGCCCTTGCCGCGAGGCGTGCGGATCGCGTCGAAGACCAGCGCTTCTGTGGTGCCCATGGTGGAACTCCTGTGCTCGATGCTGCCCCACGGTGCCCGAGAGGGACGCCCGTAGCCCGCGGCGGGGTCGCGGCCGTCGGCAGGGTGCCGACGGTGGCGGAGCGAATGTTAGCTGGCTGGCCAGCCGAGGGACAGCGCAACGAGCACGATGCGACCGAGCGTAGGAAAGCAGACCCTAGCCGCACCTCGGCACCTCAGGTGCTCACGGAGCCTCAGGTGCTCGCGGAAGCAGGAAGACTGCGGCGGTTGCGTCTGAGGTGGTCGTGGACCAAGCAGGTCGGGCCGGATGATGCGAGAGCTGGCCGTCAGGCCTGCCGAGCGTCAGCCGGCCCGAGATGCGAAGCGTCCACGGCCGCCTCAGACCAACCGCCTAGGCGGCGTAGCGTCGCGCCTGCTCTTCAGCCGTAGGGAACGCGAAGGGCGTCCCCGTGACACGCTCCGGCCGGAACGAGATCGCCATCTGGCGCGGGGGCTGCAGGCCCTCCTCGCGGTCTGGCCGGTACGTCGCACACGGATCGTCGCGGTCCAGGGCACAGAGCATGTGCTGCCGGAAGAAGCAGCCGCCGCAGGTCGGGGCGACGGCAGCGGTTCGGGGACGGGAGCGAGCGTGTGGGGCAGGAGTCACGTACGAGAGATCCGGGACGGTGGTGTTGCAGGGGAAGCCGCGGACGCCCGAAACGGGAGTCCGTGGGTAGCAATGCGAGGCGCCTCCGGTCCTGGAGTCAGGACCGACGAAACGCCGAGGAGTGCGGCGCCGCGACGCGGGGTCACGGCATGTGGCCATAGAACCACAACCGAGGGGTGCCCGTGAAGCTTGTTCCCGCTACTTGGTCACTTTTCGTTCACACGGCAACGCAGGAACTCCGCAAATCGCGCAGAAGTCGCACGGTTGCCTGCAGCCCTTGCCAGAAGCCCCGTTCTGCGCCTCGACGGCCTCAGCTCCAGCGTCGCTCATGGCCGGCGGCTCGCGCCCGGGCGGCCCGACGGACCAGGTGGTCGCGCTCGGCGACGTCCGTGGCCCGCCGGGCGGCGTCCGCGTACGCCGCGGCGGCGGCAGGCAGGTCCCCGCCGAGCTCGTGCAGGTGGCCGCGGACGGCGTGCCACCGGTGCCGCTCGCCGAGCACCTCGCGCAGCCGGTCGGTCTCGCGCAACCCGGCGGCGGCGCCGAGCACGTGGCCGACCGCCACGGCGCGGCCGAGCACCGCGGCCGGGTCCTCCCGCACCGGGTCGTCGGCGAGGGCGACGAGGTCGTCGTACCAGGCCAGGATCTGCGGCCAGTCGGTCTCCTCGGCGTGTGCCGCGTCGTCGTGCAGAGCCGCGATCGCCGCTTCGACCTGGTAGCGGCCGGGCCGCCGCTGCTCGGTCTGCATCGCCAGCGCCGACTGCAGGACGCGCACGCCCTCGGCGATCTCGCGCGTGTCCCAGCAGCGGCGATCCTGCCGGTCGAGCGTGACGATCCGGCCCTCGCCGTCGAAGCGCGCCGCCCGCCGGGCGTGGTTGAGGAGCATCAGCGCGAGCAGCCCGCGCGCCTCCGGCTCCTCGGTGGCGAGGGTGAGCTGGCGGGCGAGCCGGATCGCCTCGGCGGCCAGGTCCACCCGGCCAGCGTGGCCGGCCGCGTAGATCAGGTAGAGCACGCGCAGCACGACGGCGAGGTCGCCGGGCTGGTCCAGTCGGCGGGCGGGCGGGCCGGCAAGCGTGCGCTTGGCGCGGCTGATCCGCTGCGCCATCGTCGCCTCCGGCACGTAGAACGCGTCGGCGATCTCGCGGGTGGTGAGACCGCCGACGGCGCGCAGGGTCAGCGCCACCTGGGAGGCGGGCGCGAGGTCGGGGTGGCAGCAGCAGAAGAGCAGGAAGAGGCTGTCGTCGCCCTCCTCGACGGAGACCGGCCCGCCCGCCCCGCCCGGCCCACCGGCCCCGTCCGCCCGCGGCTCGGCGTACGTCACCTCCTCGCGACGCTGACGCGCGGCCTCGCTGCGGCGAGCGTCGATGAGCCGCCGGGTCGCGACCGTCGTCAGCCACGCGCGCGGGTCACGGGGCGGGTGCTCGGGCCAGACCCGCAGGGCCTCGAGCAGGGCCTCCTGCAGCGCGTCCTCGGCGGCGTCGAAGTCCTCGCCCCGCCGGACCAGGCCCGCGAGCACTCGCGGGATGAGGTCCCGCTCGAACCCGCGCAGCGCGGGCTCGGGCGGGGGCGCGGGGTCGGGCGAGGGGTCGGGCGGGCGCCAAGCCCCCCGCCCTGTCGACTCGTCGACCACGCCGGGTCAGTCGCCCGTGGGCGCCCCGGACATGATCTCCCGGACGTCGATCCACTCGTACAGGGGCGCTCCGCCCGGGCCGGGCTCGGAGGAGGCGTAGGCCGCGACCTCGAGCGCGCGCTCGTGCGACTCGACGTCGATCATGAACCAGCCCGCCACGAGATCGCTGGTCTCGGGCAGCGGACCATCGGTCGTGACCGGCGCGGCGTCCGGGCCGCCGTAGCGGACCCAGGTGCGGGCCGGCGTCAGCGCTTCCGCGCCGACGTACTCGCCGTTCTCCTTGAGCAGCTCGATCACGTGCCCCTGGAAGGCGATGTGCGCCTCCACGTCCTCGGGGGCCCACTGGTCCATCGGCGGGAAGGGGTGGTGCGGCTCCGGGCCGCCGCGGTAGTGCTTGAGGAGCAGGAACTTCGGCATGGTGATCTCCTGGGGTCGTGTGGGCCGCGCCCGTCGTGGCCCTTCACCTGGTGAGCGGAGCCGGTCGGAGCTTCTCGACATCGAACCACGCATCGAGCTCCGCGACACCGGCACCGAGCCCGCCGAACGCCTCGACGTCGCACGCTCGATCGTGTCGTACGCGCGGACTCCGTCATCATCCGCGGAGATGCAGATCCTCGTCACCGGGGCCTCGGGCTTCGCCGGGTCAACGCTCGTGCCGCCGCTGCTCGAGGACGGCCACGCGGTGCGCGCGTTCGCGCGCGATCCCGCTCGCGTCCGACACGACGTGCCGATCGTCCGCGGCGACATGACCACCGGCGCGGGGCTCGACGAGGCCCTCGCTGGCGTCGACGTCGCCTACTACCTGGTGCACTCGATGGAGCCCGCTCCCGCCGGCGACTCGTTCGAGGCCCGCGAACAGCGCTCGGCCGAGCGGTTCGCGGCGGCGGCCACCGCAGCCGGGGTCCGCCGGATCGTCTACCTCGGCGTGATGGTCGATCCCGAGCGAGCGCCGTCCCCGCACCTGCGCAGCCGACTCGCGGTCGAGCAGACCCTGCTCTCCGCCGCCCCGGAGGCGATCGCCCTGCGCGCGTCGATCGCGATCGGCCCCGAGTCGCGGTCGTTCCGGTTCCTCGTCCGGCTGGTCGAGCGTCTGCCGGTCCTGGCCCTGCCCCCGTGGCGGCGCTTCCGCACGCAGCCGATCGACCAGCGTGACCTGGCCGCCGCCCTGCGCTCCGCGGCAACCACCGACGTCTCTGCGCACCCGCGACTGTCCCTCGACGTCGCCGGCCCGGACGTCCTCAGCTACGGCGAGATCCTCGAACGGATCCGCGACCTGATGATGCTGCCGCGCCCCTCGATCCACCTGCCGCTCAGCTCGACCCCGATCTTCGGGCGCGTCGCCTCGGTCCTCGCCGGCGAGGAGGCCGAGTTGGTCCTGCCCCTCATGGGCGGACTCACCGGCGACCTGCTGGCCCGCGACGACCGCTGGACGACGCTGCTCCACGTTCGCCCCCACGGCTTCGACCGTGCGGTCGATCACGCGCTGTTGGAGTGGGAGCGCAGCGAGCCGCTGCGCGCCCGCTGATCTGGTGCGACTGTGCGAACCGCCGTTCCTGACACCCCAAGGTAGGGTGTTGCTATGAGCGCCGTCGCGGCCAGCGTCGACCTACCCGCCTCCCCGGACGAGGTGTGGACGGTCGTCATGGATCCCTATCAGCTCGAGCGCTGGGTCACGATCCATCGTCACCTGATGTCCGCCGATGACGGCCCACCCCGCGTAGGGTTCAAGATGCGTCAGCAATACTCGATCCGCGGCGCCCCAGTACCGGTTTCCTGGGTCCTCGACGCCCTCGATCCCCCGTACTCCGCTCGCTGGACAGGGCGCGGCCCCGCCCGCGCCAAAGCCCTGATCGAGTACCGGCTGGAGGCGATCGACGGCGGTACGCGCTTTCAATACACCAACGAGTTCCAAGCCCCGATGGGGCCGCTGGGGCGCGTGGCTTCGAAGGCGTTGATGGGTGGAGTTCCCGACCGCGAGGCGCACGCATCTCTCGAGCGACTGAAAGACCTGTTCGTCTCTCAGTAGCCGTGCGGACAGGGGTAGCGTTTCACCCCGATGGTTCCCGGGTTTGTGTTAGGGTGCGCTCGTCGTAGGTACAGGTACCGGTAAGCCGTGCTCGATCATGGCTTCACCGGGCCGATCCCCCAAATCGCAACCCGAAGGCACCACGTGTCAGACTTCCTCACCGAAAAGCGCGACGAGATCCAGACCCGTCTGGACGAGCTCGCCCCGCTGATCGCCGAGCACGATCGTCTGCGCCGCGCGCTCGACGCCCTCGACGGCGTCGACCGCTCCTCGACCCGCAGCAACGCCACGCCCGGCCGCTCCGGCCGCAGCGCTGGTCGCCCGCGCGGCAGCGGTGAGCGCTCCCGCCAGGCTCTCGCCCTCCTCCGTCAGGAGCCGGGTCTCGGCGCCGCCGAGGTCGCCCGCCGGATCGGCGTGCACCCCAACTACGCGTACCGGATCCTCCCCGGCCTCGAGGAGCAGGGCCTGGTCGAGAAGCGTGACCGCGCCTGGTACCCGAAGGACGCGGCCTGAGCCAGCGTCCTCGGTGAGTGGATGGCCCGTGTCCCGTCCCGGGCCGCCACTCCTCGCAGCACCCCCCCGCAGTACGACGAAGGGCCGGCGAGTCGCCGGCCCTTCGTCGTTCTCCCCCGCGTACCCCGGGGCCAGGTACCCCCGGACCAACCGAACACACGGCGTTCGGTTGGTCCGCCGTTGCGCCCGACCGAGGTAGTCGTAGACCCACCATTCGCGGGACGGGGTTCCTCCTGGCAGGGGGTCGATCGCATCGCTGATGCGTGCGGCTGCATGCCCCCAGGAAGAACGGGCGGTCGACGGAACGAGCCCGCTGCGCTCCGGCGTCCTGCTGAGAGGCGCCGCCCACGCCCGGCGCACGGGCGGGCGGGCGGGGAAACGAGCTGGGGTCGTTTCGCGTCGATCACGCGAGGCGGGGTCATCTTGCCCCGCATAGCGACGCAAGATGATCCCACGTCCGCAAACCGACGCGAAACGACTCCACGACGGCCTCGTTCGACGCCAACCGGGGTCCGCCGTAACCGAGACCGCCGCGGTTGCGTCTGAGGTGGTCGTAGGCCGAGCAGGTCGGCTCGCGTGGGCCCGAGAGCTGGCCGCTAGGCCTGCCGAGGCCCACGCGAACCGAGATGCGACGGCATACGGCCGCCTCAGACCAACTGCCGCGGTTGCGTCTGAGGTGGTCGTGGACCAAGCAGGTCGGGAGACCGGCCCGCCCGCCCCGAGAGCTGGCCGCCAGGCCTGCCGAGGCCCACGCGGGCCGAGATGCGACGGCATAAGGCCGCCTCAGACGTGACCGCCTCAGACCAACCGCCGCGGTTGCGTCTGAGGTGGTCGTGGACCAAGCAGGTCGTGAGACCGGCCCGCCCACCCCGAGAGCTGGACGCCAGTCCTGCCGAGCGCCAACCGGCCCGAGATGCGCCGCGTCCACGGCCACCTCAGGCGTGACCGCCTAGATGAGGCCGAGGCCCCGAACCGCGTCGCGCTCCTCGCTGAGCTCGGCGACCGAGGCGTCGATCCGCTCGCGGGAGAACTCGTCGATCGAGAGACCCTGGACGATCTCGTACTTGCCGTCCTTGCAGACCACGGGGAACGAGGAGATCAGGCCCTCGGGGACGCCGTAGGAGCCGTCCGACGGGATCGCCATCGAGGTCCAGTCGCCCTCGGGCGTGCCGTTGACCCAGGTGTGGATGTGGTCGATCGCCGCGTTGGCCGCGGAGGCGGCCGACGAGGCACCGCGTGCCTCGATGATCGCCGCGCCGCGCTTGGCGACGGTCGGGATGAAGCTGTCGCGGAGCCAGACGTCGTCGTCGACGGCACCGGCCGCGATCTCGCCGTTGACCTCGGCGTGGAAGAGGTCCGGGTACTGGGTCGCCGAGTGGTTGCCCCAGATCGTCATCTTCTTGATCTCGGTGACCGGCACCTGGAGCTTGTTGGCCAGCTGCGAGATCGCGCGGTTGTGGTCGAGGCGGGTCATCGCCGTGAACCGCTCGGCCGGAACGTCCGGCGCGTGGGCCTGGGCGATCAGGGCGTTGGTGTTGGCGGGGTTGCCCACGACCAGCACGCGGATGTCGTCCGCGGCACCGGCGTTGATCGCCTCGCCCTGCGGCTTGAAGATCCCGCCGTTGGCCTCCAGCAGATCGCCCCGCTCCATGCCCTTGGCGCGCGGACGGGCGCCGACCAGCAGTGCGACGTTGGCCCCGTCGAACGCCAGCTTGGCGTCGTCGGTGACCTCGATCCCGCGCAGCAGCGGGAAGGCGCAGTCGTCCAGCTCCATCGCGGTGCCCTCGGCGGCCTTGACCGCGGGGGTGATCTCGAGCAGGCGGAGCTTCACCGGCACGTCGGGACCGAGCAGGTGGCCACTGGCGATGCGGAACAGCAACGCGTAGCCGATCTGGCCGGCGGCGCCGGTGACGGTGACGTTGACGGGCGACTGGGTCATCGAGTTCTCCTGCTGGCGTACGGGAGCGAAGTGGTGCAGTCGGAGCCGAGGCGCCGCCGGGTCAGCTTCGCTGGTGCGACGCCGATGCTATCCCTCGGACGTTCGCTCGGCCGCCTGCCACCGCGACCGGCCGGGACTCGTACGATGCGAGCATGCCGTCCCCGGCCTGGCCACCCCCCGCAGCCCCCACCAGCGTGCCCCCGGTCCCCACCGCGTGGATGTGGCTGAGCGTGGTCCCGATGGGGTTCTGCGTGTGGGTCCCGATGGCCGCGGGCATTCGCGCGCGTCACCGGTGGTGGACCATCATCGGCGCCGCCCTCTCGCTGATCTGGTTCGTCGGCTTCGTGCTCGCGGCGACCTTCCCCGAGGAGAGCGTCGTGTCCGACATCGGGGTCGGCCTGGTCCTCGCCGGCTGGCTGCCGGCGATCGCGTTCCCGTTCGCCTGCCGCGACAGCTACCGGATCCGGGTCGCCGCGCTCCGCGAGACGGAGTCCTCCTCGACCACGATCGACATCCGCCAGCTCCACCGGGAGCAGGCCCGGCGGCAGGCGCTGGCCGATCCGGCCGCGGCGATCCAGCGCGGCGTCGGTCGGCCGGACCTGCCCGGGGCATCCCACGGGCACCTCGTCGACGTCAACCACGCGCCGATCGCGATCCTCCGCACGCTGCCCGGGATCGATGCCGAGACCGCCGAGCGGATCGTCGCCACCCGTGAGGGCGTCGGCCTCTTCTCCTCGATCGAGGATCTCGCCTTCGTGCTCGACCTGCCGGCCGGCGCGGCGGACCGACTGCGGACGCTCACGATCGCGCTTTCCGCCTGAACGGCAGCCTGGGGCGTCCCTGTCCCGCCCGTGCGGGTGACCTGCGACGATAGGAAGCAGCATGCCCTCACCGCGCTCCGTGAAGCTCGCGCACGTCTTTGGCATCAGGATCGGGGCCAACCCGGGCTGGTTCATCGCGTTGCTCCTCATGATCGGGCTGCTCGGCGGCCGGTTCCAGGACGCGCTCCCGAGCGCGACCTCGACCACCGCCTACGCCGTCGCGGTGGCCGCCACGTTCCTCTTCTTCGTCTCGCTGGTTGCGCACGAGCTCGGGCACGCGCTCGCCGCCCGCCGCTTCGGGATCCAGACCGAGGGCATCGACCTCTGGCTGCTCGGCGGCGTGGCCCGCCTCAGCCGGGACTCCCGGACCCCGCGCGAGGAGTTCGTCGTCGCGGCCGCGGGGCCGCTCGTCACGCTGATCATCTGCCTGATCGGCGCCGCCACCGGCGTCCTGATGAGCAGTTGGAGCGAGTTCGTCGACGCGGTCAAGCTGTCGTCGCTCGACACCACCGCACCGGTCGCGCTGGTCGCCTGGCTGACGCTGATCAACGGCGTCCTGTTCGTCTTCAACATGGTCCCGGCGTTCCCGCTCGACGGCGGCCGCCTCGCCCGGGCGATCGCCTGGCGCGTGACCGGCAACCGCCGCAGCGCGACCGTCGCCGCCGGTCAGCTCGGTCGCGGGTTCGCGATCCTGCTCGCCGCCGCCGGCGTCTTCCTGCTGCTGCAGGGCGGCACCTTCAACGGGATCTGGTTCCTGATCCTCGCCTGGTTCATCGCGGGGGCCGCCCGGGCCGCCGTCGTCACCAGCGAGATCAGCGAGCAGCTCCACGAGGTCATCGCCAGCGAGATCATGGATCAGCAGCCCGCCTGGTTGCCCGCCGACGTGACCGTGCTCGACGCCGAGCACGAGACGTTCGCGCCGTTCGGCGTGCCGTGGGCGGCGATGCTCGACGAGCACGGCCGCTACCTCGGCATCGTGACCGCCGAGCGGGTCCGCACCGAGCTCGCCTCCGGCCGTCCCGAGATCCGTGCCCGCGAGCTCCTGGAGTCCGGCGAGCCCCCGCGGGTGTCGCCCGACGCCGCGCTCGACGACCTCCTGGCCAGCGAGCCCCTGCGCCGCCTGGGCGCGCTGCCGGTGATCGACGAGAGCGGCGTGATGCGCGGCCTCGTCACCTTCGCCCAGGTCCGCGACGCCCTGGCCAAGGCGCTCCCGGGCACGCCGGGCGCCCCGGCATAGACCGGACGGCCCGGCCTAGGCCGGGCTCGCCGACCCGCTCCGATCCCGCCCCGCCGGGCCGGCGCCACCGGCGCCGACCCGGGGACGGGTGCCGACCCGCAGGCCGGCGACGTCTCGCTACTGCGCGACCATCTTGGGCGCGTGCGGGTCCTTGCGCTTGCGCAGCGCGTTGCGGTACTCGCGGTTGAGCATCCCGATCACGTCGATCGCGATGTCCTGCGGGCAGACCCGCGCGCACTCGCCGAAGTTGGTGCAGCCGCCGAAGCCCTCGGCGTCCATCGCCTCGACCATCCCCAGCGTCCGCTCGCCGCGCTCCGGCTGCCCCTGGGGCAGGAGGTTGAGGTGGGTGACCTTGGCCCCGGTGAAGAGCATCGCCGCCCCGTTCGGGCAGGCCGCCACGCAGGCACCGCAGCCGATGCAGATCGCGGCGTCCATCGCCTCGTTCTGGACCTCGGGGTTGACCGGCATCGCGTTCGGCTCGGGCTGCGGGCCGGTCGTGACCGAGACGAACCCACCGCCCTGGATGATCCGGTCGAGCGACGAGCGGTCGGTGGCGAGGTCGCGGACGACCGGGAACGCGTTGTTGCGGAACGGCTCGACGTAGAGCGTCGCGCCGTCCTCGAAGTCGCGCATGTACGTCTGACAGGTCGTGACCCGGTTGGGGCCGTGCGGCGTGCCGTTGATGACCAGCGAGCACATCCCGCAGATCCCCTCGCGACAGTCGCTGTCGAAGGCGAACGAGCGGTCCCCGTTGGAGATCAGGTCCTCGTTGAGCGTGTCCAGCATCTCGAGGAACGAAGCCCCGGGGTCGATGTCGGTCACGTGCTGCGTCTCGAACCGGCCGGGCTGGTCCCGGGTGTCCTGACGCCAGATCTCGAGTCGGAAGTTCACTTGTAGCTCCTCGTCGCGAGCTGGACCTCGTTGAACGTCAACTGCTCGTCGTGCGGGGTGAAGCTGCCGTTGTCGATGCCGTCCTCGGGGTACTGCCAGGCGGTCACGACGGCGAAGTCGTCGTCGTCGCGGAGCGCCTCGCCGTCCTCGGTCTCGTGCTCGCCGCGGAAGTGTCCGCCGCACGATTCCTCGCGCCGCAGCGCGTCCTCGCAGATCAGCTCGGACAGCTCGATGAAGTCGGCCAGCCGGCCCGCGTACTCGAGGCTCGGGTTGAACTCGTCGAGCGTGCCGTCGACGCGCAGGTCGGTCCAGAAGCTGCGCCGGATCTCCTGGATCTCGGCGATCGCCTCGATCAGGCCCTCGCGGGTCCGGAGCATCCCGCACTTGTCGAGCATCACGTTGCCGAGCTCGCGGTGGATCGCCTGGGGCGCCTTGGTGCCCTGGATCGACATCAGCCGGTCGAGCTGAGCGCGAACGTCCTGCTCGGCCTCGCTGAACGCCTCGTGCTGCTCGTCGACGACCGTCCGGCGCGGCCGCGAGGCCATGTAGTGCATGACCGTGTGCGGGGCGATGAAGTAGCCGTCCGCCAGCGCCTGCATCAGCGCGCTGGCGCCGAGTCGGTTGGCGCCGTGGTCGGAGAAGTTCGCCTCACCGATCGCGAACAGCCCGGGGACCGTCGTCTGCAGTTCGTAGTCGACCCAGAGCCCGCCCATCGTGTAATGCGGCGCCGGGTAGATCATCATCGGCGTGACGAACGGATCGTCGCCGGTGATCCGCTGGTACATCTCGAACAGGTTCTGGTACTTGCCGCGGATCGCGTCCTCGCCCTGCGCCGCGATCTCGTCGCGGAAGTCGAGGTAGACGCCGCGCTTGGTGCCGCCGACGCCGAGCCCCTGGTCGCAGGCGACCTTGGCCGCCCGCGAGGCGATGTCGCGCGGGGCGAGGTTGCCGAAGGCCGGGTAGCGCTCCTCGAGGAAGTAGTAGCGCTCCTCCTCCGGGATCTCGGCCGGGGGACGCTGCTCGTCCGGATCGCGGGGGACCCAGATCCGCCCGTCGTTGCGCAGCGACTCGCTCATCAGCGTGAGCTTCGACTGGTACTCGCCGGTCTGCGGGATGCAGGTCGGGTGGATCTGCGTGTAACAGGGGTTCGCGAAGAAGGCGCCCTTCTTCGTCGCCTTCCACGCGGCCGTGACGTTGCTGCCCATCGCGTTGGTCGACAGGTAGAAGGCGTTCGAGTAGCCGCCCGAGGCAAGCACCACGACGTCGGCGGCGTGCCGCTCGATCTCGCCGGTGATCAGGTTGCGGGCGATGATGCCGCGGGCCTCGCCGTCGACGATCACCACGTCGAGCATCTCGTGGCGGTTGTAGACCGTGACCCCGCCCTCGGCGACCTGGTGCTGGAGGGCGCTGTAGGCGCCGAGCATCAGCTGCTGGCCGGTCTGCCCACGGGAGTAGAACGTCCGCTGGACGAGCACGCCGCCGAACGAGCGGGTCGCCAGCTGGCCACCGTACTCGCGGTTGAAGGGCACGCCCTGGGCGACGGCCTGGTCGATGATGTTCTGCGACACGTCCGCGAGCCGCCAGACGTTCGCCTCACGCGAGCGGAAGTCGCCGCCCTTGATCGTGTCGACGAACAGGCGGCGGGTGGCGTCGCCCTCGTTGGCGTAGTCCTTGGCCGCGTTGATGCCGCCCTGCGCGGCGATCGAGTGCGCCCGCCGCGGGGTGTCCTGGAAGCAGAAGCTCTTGACCTTGAAGCCCTGGGCGGCGATGCTCGCCGCCGCCGCCGAGCCGGCGAGGCCGGTCCCGACGACGATCACCGTGTGCTTCGGCCGGTTGCGCGGGCCGACCAGCTTGTGGGCGTCCAGCCAGGCGCGCCACTTGCCCTCGATCGGGCCCTCGGGAATCCGTGCGTCGAGCATCAGCGGGTGACCTCCGTGGTGACGAGTGCGGCGGTGGGGCCGCTCGGCGGGGCGTCCAGCACGCCGGTCCAGAACGCCAGCGGCACGACCGCGAAGCCGACGGCGACGACGACCGCGATCCCCGTCGCGACCAGCCGCAGGGGCCGGTTGCGGGACGGGCGGTCGAGCCCGAGCGTCTGCAGCGCGCTCCAGACCCCGTGGCGCAGGTGGAAGGCGAGCGCCGCGACCGCGAGCACGTAGAACAGCACGAAGTACCAGCGCTGGAACGCCTCGTAGAGGTTCGCGTAGATGGCGCCCTGCTGCAGCGGCGTGACGTCGATCGTCAGCGTCGTGAACTGCAGGATGTGGAAGATGATGAAGACGAGCAGCAGCGGGCCGCTGAGCATCATCGTCCGCGCGGCCAGCGAGCGGCCGACGCGCTTGGCCGGGTGACCGGCGGGTCGCGCCGAGCGGTTCCGGGCCCGCAGCTGGAAGACGCCGGTGATGTGCACCAGCAGCGCGCCGAGCAGCAGCAGGCGGACCGCCCAGAGCGCGAACTCGTGGGGCAGCAGCGGCTCACCGAAGCTGCGCAGCGCCTCGCCGTAGCGGTCGATCTGCGCCTCGCCTCCGGTCCCCGAGTCGGCCCCGGAGAGCGCGGCCAGGTTGCCGACCATGTGCAGGATCACGTAGCCGACGAGCAGCGCGCCGGTGACCGCGACCACCACCTTCTTGCCGATGGTCGAGTCCCACGCCTCCCCCAACCACGAGCGTCTGCGTTCTGAATCTCGGGTCGCCACGGCCGGGTGATCTTACGACCTCTCCTCGATTGAGGATCTGCTCCCGGCCGTGGCTATGTGCGCTCTGTCACATAAAGCCCCGGTGAAGCACAGCTGAGCGAGCCGTGCCGGGCGACGACTGACCGTATTAGGGCTCCCATTGCCGGGAGCGACGAGCCGACCGTCCGTTCGGGCCCGTCGCGGCGATCGCCGGCGGCCACGGCCAACACGAGCCGGGACCTCCGACGTCCGCCGCGGCGGGGGCCGGGCCGAACCCGCCAAGAGCGCGACAACCACCCACCACACCATGACCACCATGAGCACCGCCCACGCCCCGCCACGCCTTTATCTTGCGAGCACCCCTTCACCTCGGCAGCGCCGACAACGACAGCCCCAACAATCAACCGCCAACCACGAACCACCTTGGACCGCAACGACACGAAACCCACGACGGCCGACCACATGTTTTCCCGCACACCCGTGCCGCCACCCACCGCACGCCGCCCCTGCCCGCCGCCGGGACGAGCGGCTGGGCTCGCAGGCAGACCGGACCGCAACCCCGCGGCCGGCCGCCGCCTACCGGCCGTCGGAGGACAGCTCACGGTTCCCGCGCGTGTAGGGCATCGACCGCTGCGCCCCGGCTCCGCGTCCATCCGACGCCGGGACCGCGCGGATGCCGGCGCCCGGAGCGCCCACCGCGATCCCGCCGCGCCACGCCTGCCCATCACCCGTGGGAAGGGGTCCAGAACCGGCGGAAATGAGCGGCGGCGCTTCCGCTATTCCGCGCCGTCGATCGATCGCCCGCCCCACCGGATTCCGACCGTTTGCGTCGGGGTTAGGGTTCAGGCCAAAGCGGTGTGACGCCTGTAGGATCCGACGCGGTTCCCTGTCGTTGGTCGAAGGAGGCCCATGCCTGCACACGACGTCCTCATCATCGGGGCCGGATTGGCTGGACAACGCGCTGCGTTGGCCGCAGCCAATGCCGGCGCATCCGTCGCGATCCTGAGCAAGGTTCACCCTGTTCGGTCGCATTCCGTCGCCGCCGCCGGCGGCATCAACGCGGCCATGAACCCGGCCGACGACTGGCGCTCGCACGCCTTCGACACCGTCAAGGGGTCGGACTACCTGGGCGACCAGGACGCGATCGAGATCATGTGCTCGGAGGCGCCGAACGAGATCCTCCATCTCGAGCACATCGGCGTCACGTTCCACCGCAACGAGACCGGGCACCTCGATCTCCGTGCGTTCGGCGGCGCCTCGATGAAGCGCACGGCCTACGTCGCGGACATCACCGGGCAGGCGATCCTGCACGTGCTCTACGAGCAGCTGATGAAGCACAGCGGCACGGTCGATCGCTTCGAGGAGTGGTTCAACACCTCGCTGCTGAAGGACGCCTCCGGCCGCTGCGTCGGCTGCGTCGCCCGCAACATCCGCTCCGGCGAGATGCAGACCTTCGTCGCCAAGTCCGTGATCCTCGCCACCGGGGGCGTCGGCCAGGCCTTCAAGCCGACGACCAACGGCCTGATCTGCACCGGCGACGGCATGTCGCTGGCCTACCGCGCGGGCGCACGGCTGATGGACATGGAGATGGTCCAGTACCACCCGACGACGATGACGGCCAACGGCTTCCTCATCACCGAGGGGGCCCGCGGCGAGGGCGCGCACCTGCTCAACGCCAACGGCGAGCGCTTCATGAGCGTCGACGCGCCGAACAAGATGGAGCTGGCCTCGCGCGACGTCGTCTCCCGCGCGGAGCAGAAGGAGATCAACGAGGGCCGCGGCACCGGCCCGCTGAAGGACTCGGTCCTGCTCGACGTGACCGTGGTCCCGAAGAACCGCGTGCTGGAGTCGCTGCGCGAGATCGTCAACCTCGGCCGCGACTTCGCCGGGATCGACATCACCAAGGAGCCGATCCCGGTCCGCCCCGGGCAGCACTACACGATGGGCGGCGTCAAGACCGACGTCAACGGCGAGACCGACGTCCCCGGGCTCTACGCGGCCGGCGAGGTCGCCTGCGTCTCGGTCCACGGCGGCAACCGGCTCGGCGCCAACTCGCTGCTCGACACGCTGATCTTCGGCCGTCGCGCGGGCGAGCACGCGGCGCTGGTCGCCGGCTCGATGCCGATGCCGAAGGTCTCCGATGCGCAGTTGCGCGACGACATCCGGCACATCAAGTCGATCATCGACCGCCCCCGCACGGGCCGCCGGATATCCGAGATCAAGGAGGAGCTCGGCACGTCGATGAACCGCTACTGCGCCGTCTTCCGCGACCAGGAGGGCATGACGACCGGTCACGAGATCGTCCAGCGGCTCCAGGAGGAGGCCAAGACGGCCTACATCGACGACCAGGGCACGGTCTTCAACCAGGACGTGCTGGGCGCGCTGGAGCTCGGCTTCATGCTCGACTGCTCCGAGGCGATCACCCTGGCCGCGCTGGAACGCAAGGAATCGCGCGGAGCGCACTCGCGGACGGACTTCCCCGACCGCGACGACGAGAACTGGCTCTTCCACCTGACCGTCTCCCAGGACGGTGAAGGGGCCGATGCGCCCGGCAAGATCGGCAAGTCGCCGGTCACGTTCACCCAGTGGGAGCCCATGGAGCGGACGTACTGATGTCGACCATCGAGAACACCACCCCGAGCAACGACATGGAGGCCGGCCCGCAGGAGTTCACGCTGCGGCTGCGGCGCTACGACCCGGAGTCCGGCGACGCCGCCTACTTCGAGGAGTTCCAGATCGAGTTGGAGCCGCACCGCTCCGTGCTCGACGGGATCCTCCAGGCCCGCGGCGAGCAGGACGGCTCGATCGGCATCCGCTGCTCGTGTCGCGCGGCGATCTGCGGATCGTGCGGGACCCGGATCAACGACAAGCCCGGCCTCGCTTGCAACACACATCTGTCCGAGGCGCTGAAACGCTCCAAGGACGGCAAGATCACGGTCGAGCCGCTCGGCAACATGCCGGTGATCAAGGACCTGATCGTCGACATGGACGCGGTCCACTGGAAGAAGCAGGCGCGGGTCACCCCGTGGCTGCTCCCCCAGGAGCCGTTGCCCGAGCGGGAGCACGTCGTCCCGCGTGAGTCGATGGTCGACGTGACGCAGTCGATGGCCTGCATCCAGTGCGGAGCCTGCGTCTCCGACTGCCTCTCGATGGAGATCGATCCGCTCTTCGTCGGCCCCGCCGCGCTCGCCAAGGCGTACCGCTTCGTCGGTGACCCGCGCGACAGCCGCCACGCCGAGCGCCTCAGCAACCTGGCCGAGGACCCGCACGGCCTCTACGCCTGCACCCACTGCTTCAAGTGCATCGACGCGTGCCCGAAGGGCGTCGCGCCGATGAGCCAGATCATGCGGCTGCGGCGGATCGCCTCGCAGGACTTCCACATCAACGACCGCAACAACGGCGAGCGGCACGAGATGGCGATCGTCAACAGCGTCAAGAAGTACGGGACGCTCAACGAGACGAACATGGTCCCGGACTCCTACGGCGGCAAGCTCGCGCCGGCCGCGGCCAAGGAGATGTTCGCCTCGCTGCCGGTGATCACGAAGGCGCTGCTGCGCCGCAAGGTCACCCCGAAGACGGCGCTCTTCCACCACAAGAACCCGGACCAGGCGCAGATCAAGCGGATCTACGGGGAGATCGCCGGACGCGACCAGCGGCTGGAGCTGAACCTCTACATCACGCAGCCGGACGAGGACCCGGCCGAGATCGCGGCGCACGACGCGCACGTCGCCGCGGCGGCCGCCGCGGACAAGAGGACCACCACCGATACGGAGGCCGGAGCATGAAGGTCGCCTACTGGCCCGGCTGCGTCAGCCGTGGCTTCACCCCCGAGCTGCACGGTGCGATGGCGAAGGTCGCCCCGCACCTCGACATCGAGCTGGTCGAGCTCAACCGCGCCAACTGCTGCGGTGCCGGCGTGATCGCCGAGCACAGCCAGGAGCTGGCCGACACCCTCAACGCCCGCACGTTCGCGCTGGCGCAGCAGGAGATCGAGCAGGGCGCGGACCTGATGATGAACATCTGCTCGACCTGCCAGGGCGCGCAGGGCGAGTGCCAGGAGCGGCTCGACGCCAGCGCCGAGTACCGCGACGAGGTCAACAAGCACCTGACCCCGGAGGGCCTCGCCTACGCCAAGGGCCTGGTCAACAAGAACTTCCTCTGGGTCCTGGTCGAGGAGATCGGACTCGACGCGCTCGCCAGCAAGGTCAAGCGTCCGCTGACCGATCTGCGGGTCGGGCCGTTCTACGGCTGCTACATCGTCCGCCCCGCCGACCGGATCGGGATCGACGACGCGCACCCGCGCGACACGTACCTCGAGCAGGTGATCGAGGCGCTCGGCGGCACCGTCGTCGAGTACGCCGGCGCCCAGAAGTGCTGCGGGTTCCCGATCTCCCTGATGCAGAAGGAGACGTCGATGCGGATGGCCGGGCAGCACCTCGGCGACGCCAAGAACGCGCACGCCGACTGCCTCGTCACGCCGTGCCCGCTCTGCCACCTGAACCTGGACATGCAGCAGCCGGTGATCAACAAGACGATCGGCCGCGACCTCCAGATGCCGGTCCTGCACCTGCCGCAGATGGTCGGCCTGGCGCTCGGCCTGGATCCGAAGGAGCTCGGCCTCAACAAGCACGTCGTCAAGCCGACGGCCGTGATCGACTGGTCGACCTCGGTGGTCGGCGCCGTCGCCGCCTAGCCCCAGCAGCACCGCTCGCCGCCCACCGGCTCGTGGGCGAGCGAGACGACAGGATCGAAGGGTCGGCGCGTCGCGCCGGCCCTTCGTCGTTCTGACGCTGGTTCGGGTGGCGGCCCCGGGCCGGAGGCGGTCGTCGGTTCCCGAGGCGGCCGCCCCACCTTCCCCCGCCGTGGCGGGGACTTTGGGTGGCGCTAGGGGTGCAGGCCCGCCGCGATCAGGGCGTCCTGCTGCCAGCCGAGCTGGGCGTAGAGGTCGAGCGGGACCGTCATCAGCGGCATCGGGTTCGTGATCCCCTGACGGGCCGCCAGCGGCGCGAGGGCGTCGCTCGGCAGGTCGCGGACGGCGGCGACGATCAGCCGCCGGACGGCGTTGGGGATCCCCGGGCGGATCACGACCAGGTCCGCGAGCACCGGCTCCGAGGACCACAGCTGGCGCAGCCCGCGGGCGGCCGAGCGCGAGACGGGGCCGACGGTGACGGTCGCGTCGACCCGTCCCCGGCGGAGGTCGTGCAGGCCGCTGGCGTCGTCGGCCGCGCGCCGGACCGGCGTCGGGGCGCCCTTCGCGGTCGCCCGACCGACCGCGACCCCAGCCCGCAGCAGGGCCGTCCGCGGCAGCACGTCGCCGGCGGCGGTGAGGCCCGGGCCGAGCTCGATCGCGTCGGCCCGCAGGTCACCAAGCGCCCGCGGGCCGTCCGCGCGCACCCACAGCCGCGAGGGCCGGGTCCGGGCCGGGGTCTCGCGACCGGTCGTGTAGGCCCCCAGCGGGACCGCGGCGATCAGGCGGTCGGCCGGGGTCACCGCGGCCGGATCGAGCTGGGCGAGGTCGACCTGGTGCAGCGCCAGCGCCGACACCAGCTCGGACTGGCTCGCCCGCGGGACGGTGATCGTCGGGCAGCCGAGCTGCCGGGCGATGTCGCGGGTCAGCACGTCGGCCGCCGCACGGCCCGCGCGGTCGCCGGGCGCGAGCACGATCCCGAAGCGGATCGCCGTCGTCCGGCAGCTGCCGTCGGCGAACCGCTTGGCCGGTGCCGGGGTGGTCGCCGCGGTCGCCCCGGATCCGGCCCGCAGGCCGACCAGGACCGCGGCGCAACCGAGCAGCGCCACCAGCAACAGGAGCGCGAGACGGGCGGCGGGACGGGACGACGAGCGCAGCACTGGCTAGGAGGATGCCGGGTCGGGCGCGCGTCCGCTGCCCCGGGTCACTGCTCCGAGGACCGCAGCATCGCCAGGACCGCCAGCACCCGCCGGTGGTCGCCCGGGGCCGCCGGCAGGTCGAGCTTGCCGAGGATGCTGGTCACGTGCTTCTCGACCGCACCCTCGGTCACGACCAGCTCGGCCGCGATCCCGCGGTTCGAGCGGCCCTCGGCCATCAGCCCGAGGACCTCGTGCTCGCGCGGGGTCAGGCCGGCGATCGGGCCGCCGTCGTCGCGGCCGCGGGCCAGCAGCTGCGCGACCACCTCCGGGTCGAGCGCGGTGCCGCCAGCGGCGACCCGCTCGCAGGCCCGGACGAACTCGGTCGGCTCGGCGATCCGGTCCTTCAGCAGGTAGCCGATCCCACCACCGCCGTCGGCCAGCAGCTCGCCGGCGTAGGTCCGCTCGACGTACTGCGAGAGCACCAGGACCGCCTGGCCCGGGATCGCCGCCCGCAGCTCGAGCGCGGCGCGGATCCCCTCGTCGGTGAACGTCGGCGGCAGCCGCACGTCGAGCAGGGCCAGGTCTGGTCGCAACGCGCGACCGCGCCGGACGATCTCGTCCGGCGCGTCGACGGCGGCGACCACCTCGTGGCCGTGGTCCCGCAGCAGGCGGGTGAGACCGTCGCGCAACAGCGCGTGGTCCTCGGCTATCAGGACGCGCAAGGGATCCGTGCCTCGATGATCGTGGGACCGCCCGGAGGACTGGTGACCGTCAGGGCGCCGTCGACGGCGGCGACGCGGTCGTGGAGTCCGGCCAGGCCACCGCCGGGAAGGATCTTCGCAGCTCCCGCACCGTCATCCTCGATCCAGACCCGCAGCTCGCTGGCGTCGCCGCGGACGGTGACCTCGCAGCTGCTGGCGGTCGCATGCTTGGCGACGTTGACCAGCGCCTCGCTGACGACGAAGTAGGCGGCGGTCTCCGCCGACGAGGGCGGGCGCTGCTCGAGCTCGATGTCGAGCAGGACCGGGACCGGGGAGCGGGCGATCAGCGAGCTGAGCGCCGCATCGAGGCCGCGGTCGGCGAGCACCGAGGGCGCGATCCCGCGGACCAGGTCGCGCATCTCGGCCAGCGCCCGGCGGGCCTCGCCGCGGGCGCCCTGGATCAGCTCGCGGGCGCCCTCCGGGTCGTTCTCCATCCGCTCCTCGGCCATCCCGAGGTCCATCGCGACCGCGACCATTCGCGCCTGGGCCCCGTCGTGGAGGTCACGCTCGATCCGGCGCAGCTCCGACGACTGCGCGTCGACGGCGCCGGCGCGGGTCGTCTCGAGGTGCGAGACCCGGGCCTGCAGCCGCTCGAGGTCGTCGCCGAGCAGGACCCGGATCGCGGTCAGCGCGACCGCCGCCGTCGCCCGGCAGACGCCGTAGGCGATCGGGATCGCCAGCAGCCCGACGAGGAACAGCAGCATCGCCTTCGGGAAGGTGTCGAAGTAGAAGCCGTTGAGGTTGGTGCCATCGTGCTCCGGCCCCTGGGGCAGCGCCCAGAAGTAGAACGGGTAGCTCAGCCCCGCCAGCACGAACGACCACGAGACCGTCGCGACGCAGAAGCCGGCGATCGCGATCGGGAACTGGATCACGTGGTAGACGACGTCCTGCCAGCGGCGGGGGTCCATCAGCATCGTGCGGGCCGTCGGCAGGATCCCCTTGGGCAGCTCGCGGTAGGCGGCCTTGACCGGCTTCTCGGGGTCGACGATCAGCGCCCGCAGCCGCTCGACGTCGGCGCACCAGCGGAGGACCTGGCTGGTGAGGATCGCCAGCGGGATCCCGATGATCAGGATCAGCAGGCTGAGCGAGAGCGAGACCAGCGTGACCGCGATGCAGAAGATCGCCGTCCCGCTCACGAAGCCGGTGATCAGGAAGGCGAAGTCCCTCCAGGCGCGGCTGGCGAAGGCGGGAAGGCGGCCCAGCAGCTGCGTCGTCAGGGAGGACGACGGCGGCTCGGGCAGCTCGACGGTGTCGGGGGAGCTCATACGACGATCCTGGCGATCCTCGCACGCCACGACCATGAGGCGGGCTGGCGAGCCGCGGTGGGGGTTCCCCCACCCCACCCGCCCGGCTTTCCGGCGGTCGCGGGAGCGGGCACCGCAGGCTGGTTGGGATCCCAGCCGAGCGGGATGCTCACGGGGCACTGCCTCCCCGCACAAGGAGCTCATCATGCCCGAGCGCAACGGCTACGTACCCGGCACCTTCAGCTGGATCGACCTGCAGAGCCTCGACGTCGACCAGTCCCAGGCGTTCTACGGCGCGGTCCTCGGCTGGCGCTTCCGCGAGACCCCGATCCCCGGCCAGGGCGTCAGCTACTTCACCGCCCTGACCGACGGCAAGGCGGTCGCCGGGCTCGGTCCGATGCCGCAGCAGGCACGCGAGGCGGGTGCGCCGCCGAGCTGGACCAGCTACGTCAGCGTCGAGGACGCCGAGACGACCGCCGCGCGCGCGGGCGAGCTCGGCGGAACCGTCCTGATGCCGGCGATGACGGTCATGGACCAGGGCCGGCTGGCGATCATCGCCGATCCCCAGGGGGCCGTCTTCGGCCTCTGGCAGCCGCTCGCCCACCGCGGGGCGGAGCTGGTCAACGAGCCGGGCACGCTGGCCTGGAACGAGCTGCGGACCGGTGACGTCCCCGCCGCCGAGCGCTACTACGGGGAGCTCTTCGGCTGGACGTTCGCCGACCTCGGCCCCCAGGGCTACCGCGTGATCCGGGTCGGCGAGCACGACAACGGCGGGATCATGGCGACCGGCGAGACGTGGGACGGGGTCCCGCCGCACTGGGGCCCGTACCTCGCCGTCGACGACGCCGACGACGTGGTCGCGAGGGCGACCGAGCACGGCGGCTCCGTCGTGCTCGCCGCGTTCGACGGGCCTCCCGGGCGGATGGCGTTCCTCGCCGATCCCCAGGGCGCCCAGTTCGCCGTGGTCGCGATGACCGAGCCGGCCCCGGACTGACCCGAGGCCGCAGCCGTGCGGTAGCTTCCGGTACCACGCGGTACCGGTCCCGTCCGGGTCGGTCCGCCGCGCCGCCACCGACACCACCGCGAGGGAGACCCGATGAAGGCCCAGCAGATCACCGAGCTGACCGGCCCGGACAGCGCTCTGCAGCTCGTCGAGCTGCCCGAGCCCGGGCCCGGCGACAACCTGCTCGGGGGCGAGGGCGTCGTGGTCGAGGTCGGGGCGGCCGGGGTCTCGTTCCCCGAGCTCCTGCAGACCCGCGGGATGTACCAGATGAAGCCGGAGCTGCCGTTCGTTCCCGGCAGCGAGGTCGGCGGGGTCGTCCGCAGCGCTCCCGCGGGCTCGGGCTTCGAGCCCGGTCAGCGGGTCGCCGCGTTCTGCGTGCTCGGGGGCTGGGCCGAGGTCGCCGTCGCCTCCCCCGCCCTGACCTTCCCGATCCCCGACCGGCTCGACGACGCCCAGGGTGCCGCCCTGGTCCTCAACTACCACACGGCCTGGTTCGCGCTCGTGACCCGTGGGCGGCTGGTGGCCGGCGAGTGGGTGCTGGTCCACGGCGCCGCCGGCGGGGTCGGCACCGCCACGCTCCAGGTCGCCAAGGGCCTCGGCGCGAAGACGATCGCGGTCGTCTCCAGCGACGAGAAGGAGCGGGTCGCGCGGGCCGCCGGCGCCGACGAGGTCGTCCGCTCCGACGGCAACTGGCGCGAGCAGGCCCGTGAGCTCTCGGGCGGCGGCGTCCACCTGGTCGTCGACCCGGTCGGCGGCGACCGCTTCACCGACAGCCTCAAGTCGCTGCGGCGCGCCGGCCGGATCGCGGTGGTCGGCTTCACCGCCGGGGAGATCCCGACGATCAAGGCCAACCGGCTGCTGCTGAGCAACACCGAGGTGATCGGCGCCGCCTGGGGCGAGTGGTTGTTCGGCGTCCCCAGCCTCGGGCCGGAGATCGGCGCCGAGATCGGCAAGCTGATCGACGCCGGTGCGATCGACCCGCCGATCGGCTCGCGGTTCCCGCTCGCCCAGGCCGCGGACGCGCTGCGCACGCTCGACGAGCGGCGTGCGCTCGGCAAGATCGTGCTCGAGCCCTAGGAGCCCGTCGAAGACTCGGCGGGCTCCTGGACCGCCTGGCTCAGACCGCGGCCGGCGTCCCCTGCGCAGCGTCGCGCGGGGCGCCCTCGCGGAGCTCACGCAGCGCCGCCTTGCGCTGCTCCTTGCTCGTCCGGTCGATCATCAGGACCCCGTCGAGGTGGTCGATCTCGTGCTGGAGGCGACGGGCCAGCGCCCCCTCGGCGTCGATCACGATCTCGTGGCCGCTGAGGTCCAGCCCGCGGACGCGGACCGCGCGCGGGCGCTCGACGTCGACCCAGACCTCGGCCAGCGACAGGCAGCCCTCGGGGCCGGTCTCGAGCTCGTCGGACGACCACTCGACGACCGGATTGATCAGGGCGGTCGCAGCCCCCAGCGACTCGCCGCCCTCGCGGTAGACGAAGTAGCGCCGCATGATCCCGACCTGCGTCGCCGCGAGGCCGGCACCGAGCGCGGCGTCCATGATCGTGATCAGCCGGCGGGCCTCCCCGACCAGGTCGTCGTCGATCTCGTCGACCGGGCGGGCGACGGCCCGCAGCGCCGGATCGCCCCACTGACGCACCTGCGTCAGAGCGGCGCGACGGCGCTCCAGGACCTCGGGACTGATCTCTTGCTGTTGAGCCACGCAGCCACCCTACCGGGGGCGGGAGTCGGCGTCGACGGCGCGCGGACGCTTCGCCCGGATCAGCCGAGCTGCGGTACCGCGGAGGCCTCGGTCGGCCGGACCAGGCCCCGCTCGTGGAGCACGACGGCCAGCTGGATCGTGTTGGTCGCGGCGCCCTTGCGGAGGTTGTCGCCGACCACGAACAGGTCGAGCGCCTGCGGGTGACCGGGATCGCGGCGGATCCGCCCGACCAGGACCTCCGGACGACCGTCGGCGTCGATCGCCATCGGGTAGATCGCGTTGGCGGGGTCGTCGCGCACGAGCACCCCGGGGGCCGCCTCGAGCAGCTCGCGGGCCCGCTCGGGCGAGAGCGGCTCGCGGGTCTCGACGTTGGCCGTCTCGCTGTGGCCGTTGATCACGGGCACGCGGGTGCAGGTCGCCGAGACGCGGATCGACGGGTCGCCGAGGATCTTGCGCGTCTCGTTGATCAGCTTCCGCTCCTCGTCGGTGTGGTCGTCGACGAAGTTGCCGGCGTGCGGCAGCACGTTGAAGGCGATCTGGTGGGCGTACGAGCGGGCGTCCGGCACGGCCGTCCCCTCGAGCACCGCGCGCGACTCCTCCAGCAGCTCGTCGACCGCGGCCTTGCCGGTGCCGGAGACCGCCTGGTAGGTCGAGACGACCAGCCGCTCGATCCCGGCCTCCTGCTGGAGCGGGCGCAGCGCGACCATCAGCTGCATCGTCGAGCAGTTCGGGTTGGCGACGATCCCGCGGTGGCCGTCGAGCGCCTCCGGGTTGACCTCGCTGACCACCAGCGGTACGTCGTCGTGCATCCGCCAGGCCGAGCTGTTGTCGACCACGACCGCCCCGGCGGCGGCGAACTTCGGCGCCCACTCGCGGCTGGTCGCGCCGCCGGCCGAGAAGACGGCGATGTCGAAGCCCTGGATCGTCTCGTCGTTCAGCGGCTGGACCGTCATCCCGCGCAGCGTCGAACCGGCCGAGCGCGCCGACGCGAAGGGCACGATCTCGCGGACCGGCAGCGCCGTCCCGGCGGGCCCGGCGCCGTCCTTGGTCGGGGCCGCCGCGCCGACCCGGGTGCCGTCGTTCGGCACGCCCAGCTCGTCGAGGAGGACGCCGCCAACCTGGCCGGTGGCGCCGACAACGGCAATGCGGTACCCGTCGCTGGTCATCTCTCCAGGGTACGAGAGGACCCCCTCGACCCGCTCGCCGCCCGGACGAATCGGCGACGTGACGGCGTCTACCAGCCGCCCTCGGCCAGCTCGCGGACGTCGCTGACGCTCAGCGGCCAGCCGCGATCCGGGTCGTAGGAGAGCTCCGGCAGGCTCGGGCTCGCCCACTGCAGGACCGCCGTCAGGTGCTGGCCGACGCTGCGGCTGATCTCCTCCGGGTCGCCCTGGAGGTCGACCGGCAGCCCGAGCGTGTCCTGGACCTCCTCGGCGATCTCCTCGTCGTCCGGATAGACGTAGTGGGAGAGCCAGCCGGCGAGGAAGGCGTACGGGTCCTCCCCGACCACGGCCATCGAGGGCACGTCCTCGTCGCCGTCACCGGCGCCGCTGAGCACGACCAGCGGACGACCGGCCCGGCCCCGCGGGAACCAGACGCCGAAGACGTCGCCGGCCCCGTCGGCAGCGAACGGCACGACCTCCTCCGGGACGAACCACTCGCGCGAGCGGAGCGCGTTGCGGGCGGTCGCGACCAGCGGCCCGGTGGTCTTGATCCCCGGACGCCGGACCAGCGGGAAGAAGGTCAGGTTGCCGCCGACCAGACGAGCACCGCCGCCGACGGCGCGGTACCACTCGCGCAGCTGCGGGGGCAGCGGCCGGCCGAGCTTGCGCTCGGTCGCGTCGAGCGTCTCCTGGGTCTCGCCCGGGGGCAGCTCGCCGTCCGGGTCCAGCTCCTCGATCGCCCGCAGGAGGGTGTCGAGCCGGTCCCGGTCCTCGTCGCTCAGCTCATGATCCACTGCCGGGACCCTAGCCCTCCCGGCCGCCGGCGGTGGTGACGGCCGGCGGCGACGCGCGGGCGCCGACGCTCAGGAGCAGGCCGACTCGGTCGCGAGACGGCCGCTCCCCCTCAGGAGAAGGCGCCGAACGGCTCCTCGGGGCGGATGGTGTCCTCCCCGGAGAGGCCGAAGGCCGCGTGCAGCGCCTGGACGGCCGTCGGAACCTGGTTCCCCGGCACGACGCAGCTGATCTTGATCGGCGAGGTCGAGATCATCTGGATGTTGATCTCGTGCTCGCCGAGCACGGTGAAGACCTTGGCAGCGACGCCGGGATGGGTCTTCATCCCCGCACCGACGATCGAGACCTTGCCCATCTCGGGCTCGGTCCGAATGCTCACGATCCCGAGTTCCGCCATCAGCGGCTCGAGCGCGTCCTGCGCCGCAGTCAGATCCTCACGCGGGACGGTGAACGACATGTCCGCGCGGCGGGGGCGGGCGGGATCGTCTCCCGACGGCTCGTTCTGGATGATCATGTCGACGTTGACGCCGGCGTCGGCCAGCGACGTCGCGATCTGGCCGGCCGCACCGGGGTGGTCCGGCACGCCGACGAGCGTGATCCGGGCCTCGACCGTCGAGTGGGTGACGGCGGTGATCAGGGGGTTCTCCACGCGCTGCTCCTGGCTCTTGCTCGCCGCGATCTTGGCCTCGGCCTCGGACACGACCCACGTGCCCTCGGCGTCCTCGAAGCTCGAACGGCAGTGGATCCGCACCCCGTGGGTGCGGGCGTACTCGACGCTCCGCAGCTGGAGGACACCGGCGCCGGACGACGACATCTCGAGCATCTCCTCGAACGAGACGACGTCGATCTTGCGGGCGTGCGGCTCGACGCGCGGGTCGGCGGTGAAGACCCCCGGCACGTCGGTGTAGATCTCGCAGACGTCGGCCCCGACCGCGGCCGCGAGCGCGACGGCGGTGGTGTCCGAGCCGCCGCGACCGAGGGTCGTGACGTCCTTCGCGGTCGAGACGCCCTGGAAGCCGGCGACGAGCACGATCCGGTCCTGGTCGAGCGCCTCGAGGATCCGGTCGGCGCGGACGTCGAGGATCCGGGCCTTGGTGTGCGACGTGTCGGTGACGATCCCCGCCTGCGAGCCGGTCAGCGAGATCGCCTGGTGGCCGAGGTCGTTGATCGCCATCGCGGCGAGGGCGCAGGAGACGCGCTCGCCGGTCGACAGCAGCATGTCCATCTCGCGCGGGGCGGGGCGCTCGGAGATCTCCAGCGCGTCGGCGATCAGCCGGTCGGTCTCCTTGCCGCGGGCGGAGAGCACGACGACGACGCGTTGGCCGGCCTCGCGCTTCTTCACGATCCGGCGCGCGGCGCGCTTGATCCGCTCGGCGTCGGCGACCGACGTGCCACCGAACTTCATGACGACGGTGTCGCTGGGCGAGAACATCCGGGGGCGGACTTTACGCAACGCGACGCCGTTGCGGATCGCGGCGGACGTTCGACCGAGGTCAGATCACGCGGCGCCCGGCGAACGCCCGCCCGAGCGTGACCTCGTCGGCGTGCTCGAGGTCGGCCCCGACCGGCAGGCCGGAGGCCAGCCGGGAGACGACCACGTCCGGGGCCCGCTCGCGCAGCTCGGCGGCGACGTGCAGGGCCGTGGCCTCGCCCGAGGTCGTCGGGTTGGTCGCGACGACGACCTCGCGGACCGAGCCGGACCCCGAGCCGCTGGCGGGAGCTTCGGCGGTGCTCCCCCCGCTCGCGAAGACCGGAGCCGGGCCGAGGTCGGCGGAGACGTCCGGATCGCCGTCGGTCACGCGGCGGTAGAGCGCCTCGAGGTGGAGATCGCGCGGGCCGATCCCGTCGACCGGCGAGAGCGACCCGCCGAGCACGTGGTAGCGCCCGCGGTACTCGAGCGTCCGCTCGATCGGGAGGATGTCGGCCGGTCCCTCGACCACGCAGAGCAGGGTCGGGTCGCGGCGCGGGTCCTGGCAGATCACGCAGCGGTCGCCCTCGGCGAGGTTGAAGCAGATCCGGCACTCGCCGATCAGCTCCTTGACCTCGATCAGGGCGGTCGCCAGCGCTCGCGCCTCCTCGTCGGGACGCGCGAGCACGTGGTAGGTCAGCCGTTGCGCGGTGCGCGGGCCGACGCCGGGCAGGCGGGCGAACGCCGCCGCCAGCCGCTCGATCGGGGCGGGCTGCACGGCCCTAGCGCCCCGCGCCGGCCGGGCCGGCGGACGGGGCCGGTACGCGCGCCGCCTCGGTCACTAGAGCCCCATGCCGCCCAGGCCGAGCGCGCCGAGGTCCATGCCGCCGGTGAGGCCGCCCAGCCGCTTCTCGGCCATCTCCTGCGACTCGCGGATCGCCTGGTTGACCGCCACGGTGATGGTGTCCTGCAGCAGCTCGGCGTCCTCGGGGTCGATCGCCTCGGGGTCGATCGTGACCGAGCGGATCTCCAGCGCGCCGGTGATCGTGACCTTGACCATCCCACCGCCGGCCGTGACCTCGAGCTCCTCGGTCTTGAGCTTCTCCTGCTCTGCAGCCATGTCGGCCTGCATCTTCTGGACCTGCTTCATCATCTGCTGCATGTTGGGCTGACGCATCAGGTGTCTCCGTTCGCGGGGGTGGTGGGGCCGGCGCCGACGCTGTCGCTGGCGGCCGAGCCGTCGATCAGTTCCTCGGCCTCGAACTCCTGGACGACCCGGCGGATCAGCTCGTCCTCGGGCAGCAGGGCCTCTTCGGGCGTCTCGACATCGGCGCGCTCCTCGGCGCGGACGACATAGCGGACCCCGAGCAGCTCCTCCAGCCCAGCCGAGATCGCCGCGAGGGCGTCCTCGCGGTTGAGCTGGCGGACCGACGAGCCCTTGCCGGCCGGCAGCCCGAGCACGAGCGTTCCGCCGGTGATCTCGACCGTCCGGGCCTGGCCGAGTGCGGCCCGCACGGCGTTGCCGGGCATCTGATCGGCGATCGTCGGCAGCAGCTCGTCGACGTCGGAGGGGGCGAAGCCGGTGCTGCGCTCGAGGCCTACCTCGACACCGGCGGCGACGCCCAGGCGACCGCCGCTCGGCTGTTCCTCGCGCGCGGCAGCCTCTACTACCGGCTGCG